>JAIRVH010000166.1 GCA_031253985.1 Sphingobacterium sp. | reverse complement strand
TTTAATTACGACAACAAGATTGTCAGGAATTTCGGAATCGCTACCATTATTTGGGGAATAGTTGGTATGACCATAGGATTGCTTGTGGCGACGCAGCTTGTTTGGCCCCAGATGAACTTTGGATTGCAATTTACAACATTCGGCCGTGTACGTCCTGTGCACACCAATGCGGTGATTTTTGCTTTCGTGGGTAATGGTATTTTTATGGGAGTCTACTACTCCTTACAGCGGGTGCTTAAAGCAAGAATGTTTAGTGATGCTTTGAGTAAGCTCCATTTTTGGGGTTGGCAATTAATTATTGTTGCCTCGGCTATTACACTGCCACTAGGTCTTACTTCCAGTCATGAGTATGCCGAAATGGAATGGCCAATTGATATTGCAATTACCCTTATTTGGGTAGTATTTGGTATCAATATGTTCGGTACTATTATCAAACGACGCGAACGTCATATGTATGTCGCTGTTTGGTTCTATATTGCGACATTTGTTACCGTAGCAGTCTTGCACATCGTTAACTCCATCCAATTGCCTGTAGCGGGCTGGAAGAGCTACTATGTCTATAAGGGCGTACAAGATGCACTGGTACAATGGTGGTATGGTCACAACGCCGTGGCTTTCTTCCTGACAACGCCTTATTTGGGGATGATGTATTATTTCCTACCTAAAATGGCCAATCGTCCGGTCTACTCGTACAAGTTAAGTATTCTTCACTTTTGGTCTCTGATCTTTATCTATATCTGGGCTGGTCCACACCACTTGCTATATACAGCATTACCGGGTTGGGTACAGTCTTTAGGGGTTGTATTCTCCATTATGTTGATTGCACCGAGCTGGGGAGGCATGATCAACGGCTTGTTGACTTTACGTGGTGCATGGGATAAGGTACGGACAGAACCCATGTTAAAGTTCATGGTTGTAGCCCTTACCTGTTATGGTATGGCGACTTTTGAAGGTCCGATGTTATCCTTGAAACAGGTGAATGCAATTGCTCACTTTACCGATTGGATCGTTGCACACGTGCACGTAGGTGCATTGGGATGGAATGGTTTTATGACATTCGGTATTCTATACTGGTTGATACCACGTATTTATAAAACAGAACTATATTCTAAAAAATTGGCATCAACGCACTTTTGGATTGGTACATTGGGTATTTTATTCTACGCAATACCTATGTATTGGGCAGCTGTAGTCCAAGGCTTGATGTGGAAAGAATTTACGCCAGAAGGTGTATTGAAATACCCTAACTTCCTTGCAACAACATTGGAAATTTTGCCAATGCACATGATGCGTGCATTAGGTGGTGCGCTTTATTTGTCTGGTGTATTCCTGATGACCTTCAACTTGATCAAAACAATGCAAAAAGGTAAGCTTTTGGCCAATGAGCCTGCAGAAGCACCAGCATTGTTACCAGTTCAAGTAAATGAACAATCGCAACACCGCCGACTCGAACGTAAGCCAATCTTATTTATGGTGCTGGCACTTATCGCTATTCTCATCGGAGGAATGGTAGAGATGGTACCGACTTTTACGATCTCTAAAAACGTTCCAACAATTGCCAGTGTAAAACCTTATACAGCCTTGGAACTTCAAGGCCGGGATCTTTACGTCAGAGAAGGTTGTGTGAATTGTCATACGCAAACTATTCGTCCATTTAGATCCGAAACTGCCCGCTACGGGGAGTATAGCAAAGCGGGTGAGTTTGTTTACGATACACCGTTTTTATGGGGGTCGAAACGGACAGGGCCTGATTTACATCGTATCGGGGGAAAATATCCAAATAAATGGCACTTTGATCACTTATTGGATCCGACAATCACCTCTCCGGGAAGTATCATGCCAACATATCCTTGGTTGATCGATCAGAAGCTCGATAATTCTATTCTGCAAGATAAAATGAAAGCGTTGCGGAAATTGGGAATCCCCTATAGCGATGCAGAAATTGAGCATGCTGAGCAGGATCTCACCAAACAGGCACAGAAAATTGCTGATGATCTAAAGCAAAATCAGGTGAATGTGTTAGCCGACCGTGAGATTGTCGCCGTAATTGCGTACTTACAACGATTGGGCACAGATATAAAAGCAGCACCAAAGGTGGCTGATAATATTAACGCAAATCAATAAAGCCATGTTTAAGCAAATAACAAATCTAAACGGAAGTGAGCTTTATCTAATCGCGTCACTTTGGATCTTCTTGATTTTCTTCATTTCAGTAGCAATTATGTTGTTTCGAATGAAAAAGGACTATGTTACGTACATGAAAGAATTGCCTTTGGAAGAAGATGAAACAGAAAAGGAACTGAATCATTCACCTGAAAGTCTATAATATATGAGTTTATTACTGGATACTGCACCTGCTACCGCGGAAGTTGTTCAATCTACGATAGGATTTGGTACAGATAATTTATACACAGATATCTTAATTGTTGTATTGATTGTTGTGATGTTGGCTCTTCTTGCCTCGGCACTGATGGTTAACCGCGCGATGAAATCGATTATTAAGATTACGATGCCTGAATTGGCCACGGAGGAAAAACTCAAAAAGGCGGCAAATAAAGGCTGGATGAAAAGGTCGTGGAACAAGATCATGGGGATCAGACCTATTTCAGAAGAAAAAGATATTGTCATAGACCATGAGTATGATGGTATCCGCGAATTGGATAATCCGATTCCGATCTGGTTTAACTTCCTTTTTTATGGAACGATCTTTTTTGGCCTGGTTTATTTATTTGTTTATCAGGTTTCGGGTATCGGAATGAACCAAGATCAGGAGTATGAACATGAGATGGTTGTCGCCGAGAAAGAACGCCAGGCTTATCTGACTGCTTCTGCGAGCAATGTAGACGAAAGTAGCGTGGAGTTTCAGCCGGAAATGGCAGCGGATGGAAAAGCAATCTTTACCGCAAACTGTGTTGCTTGTCACGGTGGAAGTGGAGAAGGTGGTATTGGACCTAATTTGACTGATAAGTTTTGGCTGCATGGTGGTGAGATTAAGGATATCTTCAAGACTATTAAATACGGTGTTCCTGATAAAGGTATGGTGCCCTGGGAACAGACGTTAAGTCCTGCACAGATTGCACAGGTTGCCAGTTATATTGTCACTTTAAGAGATACACATCCTGCTAATCCAAAAGCACCGCAAGGCGAAGAGGTAACCTATGGCGGTGGTCAGGTGGCAAACGGAGAGAAAGCAGCGGATGATGCCAACACAGATCCCGCTAAAGCAGATAAATAAATTGAAATAGCAATGAGTACAGCAGTAGTTAATAGTGCCAATAATGGCGGATCTAAGTCTAAAAAAAGACAATGGATTTATGCCAAAAAACCGCAAGGAGAGCTTTATAAAAAGAGACAGTGGGTTGGGTATTCACTACTGTTGTTCTTGTTCGCTGCTCCTTTCATCAAAATAAATGGTGAACCGTTTCTCATGTTCAACATTATTGAGCGAAAGTTTTCCATCTTAGGAAATCTTTTCTATCCGCAGGATCTTTACATATTCGTATTCGGCATGTTGATCGTGATGGTATGTGTGGTTTTGTTTACTGTTGTCTTTGGTCGGGTCTGGTGCGGATGGACTTGTCCACAGACTATTTTTTTGGAATTAATATTTAGACGAATTGAGTATTGGATTGAAGGTGACTGGCAACAACAAAAGAAATTGGATGCGGGACCAAATACGGATCAAAAGCAGTTGAAGAAATTTTTGAAACATGGAATATTCCTGATCATATCATTTTTCATCTCCAATATCTTTTTGTCTTATATCATCGGTGTCGACGCTCTCCTTAAAATCATCACAGATCCCTTGGACCAACATATCGGTGGACTGCTATCAATTCTCCTATTTACATTTGTTTTCTATGGTGTATTTGCTTACGTCAGAGAGATAGTTTGCATCGCAATTTGTCCTTATGGTCGTCTACAAGGGGTACTTTTAGATGACCAAAGTATCACTGTTGCTTATGATCATAGACGTGGAGAGCCAAGAGGAAAACAACAAAAGGATGCAAAGACCTCCCAGGGGGATTGTGTGGATTGTAAACTCTGTGTACATGTATGTCCCACAGGAATCGATATTCGAAAAGGCTTGCAGCTGGAATGTGTAAGCTGTACGGCTTGTATCGATGCCTGTGATGCTGTTATGGACAAGATCGGGAAACCTAAAAAGTTAATCGGTTTTTATCCAATGGGTGAGATTGAGGGTACGCTCAAGAAAAAAAATAATACCAGAACTATCGCTTATTCGGTCGTGCTGTTTGCTTTAATGTCTGTCTTCTGTTTTCTATTGTTTAACCGGTCTCAGGTGGATGGAAGGTTGCTCCGGGCCAAGGGCAGTACCTACCAGCTTCGCGACGACAAGACAATCAGCAACCTGTATTCTTTGGAATTGATTAACAAGTCTGGTAAAGAAATGCCTTTTAAATTGGTCTGTGATGACCCGCGTTTAAAGATTCAGGTGGTTAACCCTATTCAAAAATTGAGTAAGGATGGGCATGCCACAATGAGCTTTTTTCTCATTATCGCGAATAAGGATGTCGAGACCTATAAAAGTAATGTCAAATTAGCTATCTATTCGGGAGATAAGAAAGTGGAAACTTTAAAAACCACTTTTATAGCGCCTCCCGGTATGAATTAAAAAGGAAAACAATGAATTGGGGTACAAAGATTTTTTTAACCTTAGCGGTGTTCATGCTGTGCATCGTCGGAGCAGGTATATATATGGTGAGTCATGACTCGGATAGTCTGGAAGAAGATGATTATTATGAACAAGGGCTGAATTACGATCAGGCTTATGATAAAAAACAGAATGTATTGATGATGAAAGAATCACCGACAATAGAAATCAGGCAAGATACCTTGTATATTCATTTTGTCTCCAAAGTAAATAAAGGGAAGTTGCTGTTTCGAAAACCTTCGGATAATCGATTGGACAAAGAATTACCATTTCAGACAACCAGTAATTTATATACACTGCCTATCTCCACGTTCGATAAAGGAATGTGGAATTTGTATATTGACTGGAAGAGTGTCGGTAAAGACTTTTTGTTTGAAGAACATATTTTATTTTAGTTTAACAAAATGAGCTATACCTATTTTGCATTTTTCATGGGATTGTTTGGAAGCATACATTGTGCGGTAATGTGTGGTCCGTTAATTTTTGCTATTGAAGGGAGGCAGGGTCTTGGTTGGAACGTTTTTTTTAATAAAATACTGTATCAATCCGGCAGAGTACTGACTTATGGATGTTTAGGACTTTTACTCGGTACGATCGGAACATTTGCGCAGATTCAAGGTTGGCAGCGAAGTTTGAGCTGGGCCACAGGTATTATTCTGATCGGAATAGCATTATTTCAGCTCTTTGGTAAGCATAACCGGACAGTCGCTAGCTGGCAGACTCAGGCTGTACAACCCGTGGTACGCTTATTGTCGAAATGGCTCTATAAACCGGGAGGTAGCTTTGTTGCTGGTATACTCAATGGACTGTTGCCCTGTGGTATGGTCTACATGGCACTCATGTCGTCGATCAATGCGAATAGCCCGCGGCAAAGTTTTTTCTTTATGCTGTGTTTTGGCTTGGGAACCATTCCGCTATTGTTTTTATTTTCTTTTCTGGGAAATTTCTCCAGATCTTTCAAAATCGGTTTTTCGAAATGGGTTCCTTTTCTATATTTCTTGTTGGGAATATGGTTTATACTCCGGGGAGCCAATTTAGATATTCCCTATTTAAGTCCATTTATTCATGTCGATGGTGCAATAAACTGTGTTTAACGACAAACAATATGTCGGTGCTAAGTATTAGTATATTTCCTCTATAAATAAATTTCTCAATAGGCAGAGGAGAGATCGATAAATTACTTATATATGCTGCGCAATTAAATTGCATATAAAAGGTAATTTATCTAAGTTTGGTAAAACCCTTAGCAGACAATATGGAGGTACTTCATCATATTTTACAGATTGCGTTACAATATTATTGGATTCCTTTGCTTATCCTTTATATTGGTGTAATCGGAACGATCCTGATCGAAAACCGTAACCCTTCCAAGACCATCGCCTGGATTATGGTCATTGTCTTCTTGCCTGTCATTGGGTTACTCAGTTACTATTTCTTTGGGCAAAAATTTAAAAAGGTCAAAAGAATGAAACGTGTGTACCGTGAGCAGTCGAAAAAGCTCATGGATGCCTGGCGTAAAGAATCCGAAATTATGGAGGAGCATATCGATACGTTAAACGAACGCATCGGGAGTCTGGCCATGGTGTATCGTTACCTCAAAAACCAAAAGATCTCTACATTTTCTCTCAATAACGATGTAACACTGTTTATCAATGGGGAAGAAAAGTTTCCGGTACTTATCGATCAGCTCAAAGCAGCTCAGCACTCCATTCATATGGAGTATTACATCTGGGAAATGGATGAAATAGGTCAGGAAATCTTACATATTTTAGAAGAAAAAGCAAAAGCTGGGGTCACGGTTCGTCTGATATTGGACAGTTTTGGTGCTCCGGATGTCATTAAATATTTGCGGCGGCATAGGCCTGATTTCGCATTTCAAGCCTTTCTTCCGGTGACTTTTAGTTCCCTGGCAAACAGTAACTACCGAAATCACCGTAAGATTGCGGTCATCGATGGCAAAACTGGCTTTGTGGGGGGGATCAATATTTCAGATCGTTATATTAACAATGGAAAGAATGAGATTTACTGGCGTGATACGGCAATGATGGTTGTCGGCGCGGCAGTGAATACGTTGCAAATTCAGTTTTGGAATAGCTGGAACCAGACAGATGCAGAATCTTTTGAATTGGGGCGTGGTTATTTAAACCGATTTCCACTCACAGATGAAGATGCAAGTGGGGTAGGCTTTACAGCGAGTGATCCGGGGTCCCCTGCGCCGTTCAATATGGAAGCAATTATTGCGGGGATCAACGAAGCAAAAGAATATGTGCAGTTGTGTACACCTTATTTTATTCCCAGCGATCAATTGACGACGGCTTTAATGCTGGCGGTGTCCTCAGGAGTGCGTGTGGATCTGATGTTGCCGGCTCAGTCTGATTCATTTTTTGTACAACATGCTTCTTTCTCGTTTATTAAACCGCTGCTGGAAAGAGGTGTCAATGTATATCTCTATAAAAAGGGCTTTCTTCATGCCAAAACGATCTGCATTGATGGGAAGCTGGCCTATATTGGTACGACAAATCTCGATATCAGAAGTTTTTATATCAACTTTGAGATCTCCGGGATTGTCTCGGATAAAGCACTTTGCGACCGTCTTAATGCGCAATTTTTGGCTGATATCGAAGTTTCCGATCTGATTACAATCCGAAGATGGATGCAGCGTAGTCGCTGGAAAAGAGGGGTCGATTCAATCTGTAGACTTTTAGCGCCATTGCTTTAAGCTCCTTTATCCTTCTGGGAACTGCCATTGAATAGGTATAATAAATGTTAAAAATACCCCAATGCGGTTGGTCTTTGCCTAAAATTGAATATATTTAGCTATTCATTTTTTATTCTAAGACTTTCAATGAAGCACATAAAACTATTGACTTTATCGATAGGACTGTTAGGAATGGGGACGACTTATGCGCAGACCACACCTACATTGCCTATTAATACGATCGTAGAGCGAGTTCAGAAATATTTTCAGGTCTACCCAGTTGAAAAAGTACATTTGCATTTCGATAAACCGTATTATGCCGTTGGGGACACCCTTTGGTTTTCGACCTATTTATCCCGTAATCTAGCGGAATATGAGCCGAGCAAAATTGCTTATGTGGAAGTGTTAAATAGTCGTGATTCGCTTATTCAGACGCTTAGAATTCCGTTGGATAAAGGTGTAGGAAATGGACAGATTGTATTGGACCCACAGTTTATGTCGCAGGACAATTATCGATTCAGAGGCTATACAAAATGGATGGCAAACTTCGATAACGCCTACTTTTTTAATAAAGTAGTCCCGATAGGTGATGTCATCAATAAGAAATTGATTACGAATATTGAATTCCAGAATAATATTGGAGGCAATAAAACCCAAGCTGTGATACAGTTCCGCGACCGTACTGGAAAACCGATGATCAACTCAAAGATTAACTGGGAATTTGTCTCGGGATGGGAAACTTTCGACAAGGGAAAAGGTGAGACCGATGGTCTGGGGAAAGTAACGATAAACCTGTCCGCGAAAGAAAAGGAAAATCTGGAGAAAGGGCAACTGAAAATTAGCATTCAGGAGAATAAAAATGAGAAGCCACTGTCGAGCTCTTTCTTACTTAAAAATGCTTTATGGGATGCTGATGTGCAATTTTTTCCTGAGGGAGGAGATATCATCGCCGGATTGGCAAAAAAAGTTGCCTTTAAAGCCGTTGGATCCGATGGAAAGGGACTCAAGGTAAAGGGCAGTATTTTGGACTCAAAAGGCAAGTGTGTTGCCGAACTTGAAGACTTTGGAATGGGCATGGGCTATTTTTCTCTTCTACCGCTTGCTGGAGAAAACTATCAAGCTGTCGTAAAGTTTGAGAATGGGCAGGAACGCAAATATAAATTGCCCGCTGTGGTCAATGACAGGGCCAATGTGGTTTTTGTGAAACAGGATGCTACGAATGCAGAATTTGCCGTAGTGACCAGCGAGGAAAATTTTTCAAAAAATCAGGGCCAATCCTATTATGTCTTGGTGCAATCCAATGGTCATCTCTGTTTTGGTGCTCAGGTAAATTTAAAATCTTCTTCAGCATTGGTCAATATTCCCAAAGAGCGTCTACCAAATGGTATTGTCCAGGTAACCTTATTGAGTCCTGATGGAAAACCGATCAGCGAACGCCTGGCCTTTGTTCAAAGTGAAAAACTTTTAAATATTCAGGTGACTAGTGATAAACAAAGTTACAAGGCAAAAGACTTGGTTAACCTAAAACTTGCTGTCGACAACAATGGACAGAAATTTCCGGGAAGCTATTCTGTAGCGGTAATTGACGAATCCAAAGTCCCTTACAACGATCAGGCAGATCTATCCATTGTGAGCAACTTTCTATTGACTTCGGACCTGAAAGGAAATGTGGAAAATCCAAACGCCTATTTCGATGAGAAAAATCCCAACCGGGATAAAGCTTTGGATGCCTTATTAATGACACAGGGATACCGTCGTTTTGATTACCCAGCGCTGATAGCAGAGAAGTTGCCACAGATCAGTTTTCTTCCAGAACAAGGGATTGAATTGTCGGGGATCCTTCGGATGAATACCGGCCGTCCTTATCCAAACGGTGGGTTACTATTATCTGTACCTTCCCGTAATATAAAAAAGGACGTGTATACGGATCAGAATGGGCGATTTACATTTAAGGATCTTGTGTTCCCAGATTCGTCCAAAGTAACCGTGAACGCTAGATCTAACGATAACTACCGAAGCTTGGTTATTAATATGGATCAGAGCTTTTACCCCGAGATCGATAAGAATAATGGATATAAGAGTTATTTTGTACCTAATATAGATCAGGCTTTTGCTCCTTATTTGGCAAATAGCCGAAAGGAATATCGAAAATCGATTCTGTTGGATGAGGTCGAAGTGACGGCCGTAGTGAAGAAGGTAATCACAAATAAAGATTTTCCTTCGATTTCGGGGCTGTCCATGCCGGAACATCGTATTGAACCCGAGCGTTTGACGGGCTGTAATGTGTTGACTATGTGTCTTCAAACGGTATTGACAGGCATTACTTATGACCCGCAGACATTGAAATATTATGTTTCCCGCGACTATAATGCGGGTGGACGTACACCGGTTCAATTCTTCTTAAACGGTATGGCTATTGACGAACCTGGATTGAATAGCATCAACGTCGCGGATATCGAAGGTATCGAAATCTTCTTACGTGATGAATTGGGTACAGTCTCCAGAATGTATCAAAATAATGGTGTTGTGTCAATCTATACGAAGAAAGTAGAAGCTAAGAAACCACGCATGTCGCTGAGTGAGATTGAAAGCATGTTGCCTAAATCAAATGTAATCGATATGTATCCTTTGGGCTATATTAAAGAGCGAAAATTCTATGTTCCGAAATATGATACGCCGGAAAGGAAGGCTGCGAACGATTTGAGAACGACCATTTACTGGAATCCTAAAGTCACGATTACGGAGACAGGGGAGGCTGCTGTTCAGTTTTATAACGCCGATGGAAATGGAAATTACAAGGTAATTGTCGAAGGAATGGATCAAACAGGAAATATCGGCCGTAAGGTTATAAATTATCGTGTTCAGCCATAAGGTCTACGAAGAGGAATTGAGGGACAGAACCTTCCTGATGTTGTGAGCGAAAGCTATAAAAACGGACGAAGGTTCTTTCTGATCAATAACCGGGTGCAACGAGCGTATGTAGACCTGAGTGTAAAAACAAGGATCAATAAAACAGATATTTTAAACAGAAAACGCTGTTCCAGTCAACTGAGAACAGCGTTTTCTGTTTAAAAAAAACACCTCCTTGATGGGCAAGGAGGTGCTAACTAACCAATTATAAACCTAAATTATGAAAAGTATTTTGTCGCTTTTAAAAGCGCTAATATTCTTATTTATAACGTATATTTCAAATCCTATGCCAAATTGAATAAGCGACAGATTTGGCAGATTTTTTATTGATTTAACCTGACTATTCTATCTGTTCAGGTGAAAATAACATTGCCTGCAGCGCGGTTCGTAGGCTTCTTTTTCACCTAAAAGTACCGTTGCTGTATCGTTTGTCAGGCGATAGGAATAATTTGCGGGAGCGCCGCATTGCATGCACACCGCATGGACCTTGGTTACATGTTCAGCGACCGCCATCAGATTGGGAATAGGGCCAAATGGTTTCCCCTGATAATCCATGTCCAAGCCGGCAACAATTACCCGGATGCCACTGTTTGCCAATTTGACACATACTTCTGTCAAACCGTCATCAAAAAATTGTGCTTCATCAATTCCGACGACTTGCGTTGATGAACTCAGCAGTAGGATAGCGGAAGAATGGTCGACAGGTGTCGATGGTATGCTATTACTATCGTGTGAAACGACCAATTTCTCATCGTATCGCTTATCAACGGCTGGCTTAAAGATTTCGACATTTAGACGTGCATATTGTGCTCTTTTTAGCCTACGAATCAATTCTTCTGTCTTACCCGAGAACATCGAGCCACAGATGATTTCAATGCTACCATATTGAGCGGGGCGCAGAGCCAAATTATGTTCGGAAAAAAGCATTTGATTAATTTAATTTTGCCGGAAGGTCTGCAAATAAGGTGATATTTGTAAAATGACCTCCTATTATATTCTGTTTTTGACGGTGCTAATATCAGAATTAAATATTAAATTTGAGAAGCAAAAAAGTGAACGTAAATCCAAATATTTAAAAATCAAAGGATTGAGTTTTCCACTTTTCGGCCGCTTGAAGGTATAAGTATTATAAATGATTAATTGGTGATTTCAAACAGAATTATGGGTACTAAAGAGGAAATTTTTAATAAGATAGGCGATTTATTACAGGATTTAAATGGACAGTATCTGACCCTGTCAGAGCAAGGGAATTTGTCCGAAATTAACGAATTAGTAACATTGGAAGCTAAGGCACAAGCTGTAGCAGCATATATAACTTTACTTAAGACAAAGGCCGTTCTTCAGGAAAATCAGTCGCAGCGTACATTAAGTACCGCGGCGCTGGAAAGTAAAAAGATAGGATTTAACGATTATTTTACCCCTCCTTCTACGATTAGAACATCAGCACAGCAGACTGTTGCTGAAGAGCAAGATAAAGCCGCTGAAGCAGTTCAGCCGGTTGAAGATTTCAACCCTAGAAATGAAGAAAGCACTGTGGTAAATGAAGAAACCAGTGGGGGGGAAAAAGAAGCCCCATTCGTTTCTGAAAGTGAACCTGTAAAATCGGAAGAGCCTCGTTCTGCAATTGTTGAACCTGTCGTTCCTCCCGTTGCTACAACGCCTCCGGTTTTTGCAGATGCCCCAGTGGAGGAATTAGCTTATCAGGAAGAAAAGAAAGTCACTGAGCAGGTTGAAGAACCTACTGTCGTGGTTAACCAGGTGATCGAAGAACCAAAAGAAGTTGTTATCGAACAACCGCAGGAGGTTCTTATTCAGGAAGAAATTAATACAGTCATTGAGGAGGTCCCTGCCAGACCCTTGACCTTAAATGAAATTATCTCTCAACAGAAACAGGCTGGTGTTCAGAACCGTGTTTATCAGGTCAATCAATCTGGAAGTACAGATAAGCTGACAGATATCAAAACGGGCATTAGTTTAAATGATAAACTTCTTTTTATTAAAGATTTGTTTAATGGCTATAGTTTGGCTTATAGTGAAGCTGTCGAATTATTAAACAGGTTTACAAGCTACGCGGAAGCGGATGCATTTTTACAGACGAATTATGCCATTAAGAATAAGTGGGCAGATAAACCCCATACCGTCGAAAAGTTATACAGCGTCCTGCGTCGAAGATATAATTAGATAGATAATCAATAAAAAAGCTCTAGTTTCGCTAGAGCTTTTTTATTGATCTTTATTTTGTGCTTTTAGCTTAATTGAAACTGTAGCCAATCATTTCCTTCATGACCATAAACAAAATATTTTGGCTGAAGGATTTCCGCCAGGGATTCGAGCATACCTAAATAATGATATCCGGGATTCTGTGCAAATTGTTGATCGGTCATAATAAAGACCTGGTCGAGCTCAATGGCTTTTGAGGAAGCAATAGCGGGTACATCCAATAATTGCGGGATATTCATGAAAGTGCTATCCCCCTGGGCAATCACAATGATTTTATCGGCTTCATTTTCCGCTGTAACTGGAATTCCACCAGCTATTTTGATGGATTCCTGAAGATAAGCAGAGCGGTTTACTTCCAAGGGTTGTATCTGATCCAATACCAAAACTTTTGGTCTATCTGTCGCTGAGATAAACTTAAGCTTATGGATAAGAATACTGGTTTCGTCTTCAATCTTTTCAACCAGTTCAGCTATTTTGTCGTGAGCGTCGAGATGGGTCCCGATACTTTTGACATAGGAGATTATATCATCGATGTCGATAAGTTCCGGACGTTCTGAAATTAATTTATCATAAGTTTCAGTTGGAATAGCTGCCGCATTGAGACCCAACTGGTCCAAAATATGGGCGACTAATTTTTCTTGATTGCTTTGCATGTTGCAAAAATACAAAACCTTCATGACTTCGCAGATACCAAGAGTAACGAAAGCGAACTGATGGTTCTTTCTGGCCAATTAGATCAGCTACTTTCAGAAAAAAAGGGGAGTATGCGCGAAAGTAAATTAGCAATAGTAGGTATGCTGAGATTTTCGTAAATTGGCCTGAAATAAATGATATAAATATGTTTGACAAATTATTTCAAGCGCAGCAAAAAGCGGAAGAAATCAAAAAAAGATTGGATTCAATTTCTGTATCTGGCGAAGTGGAAGGCGGTTTGATCCGTGTGGTAGCGACAGCGAACAAAGAGATAAAAGAGGTTATTATCGATCCTGTATTTTTATCAAACGCAGATAAGGAAGAATTGGAGGAATTGCTTGTGGTTGCTTTGAATAAAGCAATTGCACAGGCGGAGAATATCAGTCAGGCTGAAATGCAGGCTGCAAGCAAGGATATGTTGGGTGGATTAGGTGGTTTATTTAATCAATAGCGATATTATAATGAAGGCGACTTATTACGGACAATCTTGTGTAGAGTTTGATTTTGATGGAACAAAGGTTCTTATGGATCCATTTGTGACGTATAATCCTCTAGCAAAGGAAATTGATGTGAATGCAATTAGACCGGATTATATTTTTTTAAGCCATGGTCATCAAGATCATGTGGCCGATATGGCAACAATCCAAAAGAATAGCCAAGCGACGGTTTTGGCAATTGTCGAAACTGCCGATTGGGTGAGGAGACAAGGGGTTCCTAACGAAAAAGTGATCGAGTTTAATTTAGGCGGGACGGTGCAGCTTCCGTTTGGTTCGGTGAAGATGGTGTATGCCGCACATACCAATAGTACTCCGGATGGTCAATATGGTGGTTTCCCAGTAGGATTTGTCTTCAATGTACAAGGCAAACGCATTTATTTCGCTGGTGATACGGCTTTGACCATGGAGATGAAACTGTTGGCCGATATGAACTTAGATTGGGCATTTTTGCCGATAGGCGGACACTATACGATGGACGTGGATGACGCGATCAAAGCGGCAGAATTTGTTAATTGCGCACGTGTAGTTGGTATCCATTATGATTCTTTCCCCCCAATTACGATTGATAAACAACAGGCATTGGATAAATTTCAAAATGAGGATATTTCCTTGTCTTTACCGAAAATCGGTGAGACATTCGATCTATAAAACAAAGCTTTCTAATTTCGCGGACCAACAGCAATGAAAGCGGACTGAAGATTCTTTCTGGGCAATAACACTTTCAGAAGAAAAGCCGGATTTAATCCGGCTTTTTTATTTTACGATAGATTTAGACTGATCTCCTGTTTATCACGACGATATCACAATCTTTTTAAGATCCTCAAGACTGAAAAGAGGGATATCAATAATTTTATTCTTAAGAATCTGCTCTTTGTTCTCCTCAAAATAAAACAGCTTCCATTCGCCATTTTTATATTCTAGGCTACTGAGATTTTCGATCCAGTCGCCTGAGTTCATATAGGTACAGGTTCCTTTTCTGGTAATGACTTCTTTGATCTGAGGCTGATGAATGTGTCCGCAGATGACGAAATCATAGTTTTTTTCAATCGCCAGTTCCGTTGCTGTATGTTCAAAATCCGATATATATTTGACTGCTTTTTTAACTGAGTTTTTGATCTTTTTGGAGAGTGAATACTTTTCTTTACCCATCTTGTCCAGACAATAATTAATCACATTATTGAGCTGAATAAGTTTGTCATATCCCCAGCCGCCCAGTTTGGCCAGCCATTTCGAATGATGGATGGATGCGTCGAATACGTCCCCATGAAAGATCCAGACTTTTTGATTATTGAGTGAGAGAAGCAGTTTATTGCTCAGCTTGATGTTACCTAATTTGAGGTCGGTAAATTTACGGAGCATTTCATCGTGGTTGCCTGTAATGTAATGTACTTCTGTACCCGAGGAACTCATATCAATAATTTTTTTGATGACTTTGAGATGTTCCTGTGGGAAATAGCTTTTTTTAAATTGCCAAATGTCTACGATGTCTCCATTCAATATCAGTATTTTGGGAGATACGGACTCTAAGTAAAGTAAAAGTTCTTTCGCTCTACTCCCGTAGGTGCCGAGGTGTAAATCGGAGATTACGAGTATATCAAGGCTTCTTTTCATTTGCAATAAATTTGTTTATTCATCTACGTCTCCAAAGATGTCTGAACCTTTGTTGATTTTTGTTGTTCTTTTGCCTGTGGAGGACTTTATTTTACCTCCAGCGGATTTGTCTGCAATGAATCGATCATGAACTGTTTATTTTACCGATTTTTCGCTTATATAAGCCACGATTTTTCATTCGATAAATCTATTATCTTCTTTTACAAAAAACGTATACTTTTATTTTGTACCGATGAAATTCCTGTTATTAAATCATTAAAATGTCTTGTAAAACGGTATGAATTAGTTTATTGGAAATTAATATTAGCAGCGGATTCGAGCGGGAACGGGGGCAAAAAATAAGGAGTAAAGGGCTGCTATAAACGAAAAAAGGTATCCAATTGTTATTGGATACCTTCTAGTATGTTAAAGATTATTTTTCTTTTTATTTAGCAGCTGCAGCAGCTCTATCGATGTGGAACTGTACTAAATCATCAATAGGGGAGCGTAAGATTTTACCTACTTTCATTCCATATTGCTCAGCTTTTTCAGCTAGTACATTTCTGAAATTATAACCTACTGAACCGATACAGTTGAATGTGTAGCTTTGATAATTAGGGTATTTGCTGACAAGATTTCTGAAAAATGCTTCAAAAGCCTCATCAACAATATTCCGTGTATATTCGATATTTACATTATTGTCATACACAAATTTGCTAAAGCTTGCACAGAAACGATTTGGCATAGGTTTGGTATACACCGCGTCCATAATTTCGTCTTTTGTCATTTTATATGTGTTCCAGAACACTTCTTTAACATCTTTAGGCATTAAATTACGTACATAGTCTGCAAGTAATTTTTTACCGATATAACTACCAGAACCTTCATCACCTAAAATGTAAGCGCCTGAGTCAATGTTTAATGTTATTTCTTTACCATCATAGATACAAGAGTTTGTTCCTGTTCCCAAGATCGCCGCAAATCCAGCTTGAGATCCTAATAATGCTCTTGCTGCTGCAAGAAGATCATGTCCTACTTCAACTTCAGCTGTAGTAAATACTTGTTTTAAGGCGTCAACTACAATCTGTGCTTTTTCCTTGTTATGGACACCAGCACCATAATAGTTTACTTCCGCGATTTTTTCAAAAGGTAAATCTTGTGGAAGTCCTTTTTTTAGGGAGTTTACAATGTATTCACTATCAACAAAATAAGGGTTATACCCTTCTGTATTGAAGTAGATTTTTTTATTCGAATCGTCTAACAAACACCAGTTTGTTTTTGTTGATCCCCCGTCAGCAATGATTATCATTATTGAGTAGTTTTAATTGTGTTTATCGTTATAAAATGAGTAATCAATTCATTAATCAATTCCCCGAAAATACATTTTTTAATTTTAAATATCATAATTTATCCATGTATTTTTCAAAAAATAAATTTTTGTAGTCTAGTGACTATATAAAAAAACTGGCTTAACGATATTGTTAAGCCAGTTTTTGAGCTGTGTAATAAAATTGTTTAAATAGTGTACTATTTACAATTAGTGAGGGGTATTAATGCCCTCCTTCAGCCTCTATTTCGTCAATGTTGATTCCTTGTTTGGTTAATATTCCCTTAACAAATATCGCGAAGAAAACAACATAACAGAATCCGATCAATGGTAGGATATACGAGTTATGGATACCAATAATATCGGCTAATTTTCCTTGAATCGGAGGAAGGACACCACCACCAAGAATCATCATGACAAGGAATGCAGAGCCTTGGGCTGTATATTTACCTAAACCTACAATGGATAAACTGAAAATCGAAGACCACATAATTGAACAAGCAAGACCGCCTGATAAGAAAGCATAGATTGCAACCGTACCCGAGGAGAACAAACCAATTAACATCGCAATAATGCCAAATAATCCGAAAATAATCAATGTACGGGCAGGTTTTTCTTTACTAAGGTAGAATGCTATAATTTGAAGAATGATACATACCACATAATAATAAAGGTGGGACATTTCAAATCCGGCAAGGGTATTGACTCCGATGATGATAGAGAACGCAATCAAAGGAACGATAATCAATAGTGTACTTTTAGTAGACTTGCTTAGGTTAAACGCTGTAATGGCGCCCGCCCAACGGCCGATCATCATACTTCCCCAGTACATCGATACATAAGGTGTAATCTGCGACGACTGCAAATGACCAAATTCTTTCAATGTTAATAATTCACCCAGGTTACTACCGATGGCAACTTCGATCCCCACATAGATAAATAAGGCAAGCATACCCAAAGCCAATTGCGGATATTTCATTGCGCCCCAACCTTCTGGACTTTTTTGTGCACTTTTATTCGAGAATAATAATCCACCAATAACAACAACCAAAGCACCCGCCAACCACAACATACGTTGCATTTCGAGTGGTTTAGCGACTTCCTTAATGTGTAATTTGAGCTGGTCAATCTGAACCTGATCCGTTAAACTGGAAACCTGTCTGTGTAATTGCTCTACTTGCAAGGCTAAATCACTCTTATAACTTAAGAAAACCGGTGTGAACATACCAAAAAGAAGGATGGTCATGATGATCAATGTGCGCAAAGCTTTATTGGCTTTTTCCATTGGCTCATCGCTGATTCCGGCAGGAACTTTTTTGCTGAAATTAAATAATGCTGCTGCTAAGAGGAACAAAAGACCAACACCTACATAAAGGTAAACAACCTTGTTTAAGGGAAGGTTGGCGATTTCAGAGTCAGAAATTGGTTCAAAAGTTCCGAATAAGGAAAACCCGATCACAAGTGGTCCTATGGTTGTACCGAATGAATTGATACCACCACCGAGGTTGACGCGGGAAGCACCAGTTTTTGGATCACCCAATAAAACGGCAAATGGATTTGCAGCTGTTTGCTGTAATGAAAAACCCAGAGCCACGACAAAAAGTCCCAGCAACATACCCACATATAGGTTTACTTCGACTGCAACAATCATGGCTGCTGCGCCCAGAGCGGAGAAAAGTAAACCATAAACGATACTCTTTTTATATCCCCATTTTCCAACCAGGTCCTTTCCGCCGATTGAACTGAAGATAAATAGTAACAAAGCACCAATGTAATAGGCCGTATAAAAAGCAAAGTCTATTAACTGTGATTGAAACTGGTCTAAATGAAAGTAATTTTTGCAGAACGGTATAAAAACACTGTTCCCTGCCGCAATGAACCCCCAAAAGAAAAACACAATAATCAATGTGTAGAGTGCGGGGTAATT
>JAIRVH010000117.1 GCA_031253985.1 Sphingobacterium sp. | reverse complement strand
CATATCCGCCTGGACCACTTCCGATTACAATTACGTCGTATTGCATTGATTACGTTTTATTTTTTTGTACCACAAATTTAATGATTATTAATGGGATAGGAAATCAAAACTTACGATTTATGGTCAAAGAGCCTTACTTTACATTTTTTTGATAAAAGATCGATACTTAAGTAGCTTTTGAGGAAATGGATTGGGTACTTAAAGAGGTAGATCGATATAATAAAAGGATATTCATGGAGTTGAATATCCTTTTATGCTTGTTTTTTATTCTGCAACGATTTTTCCTTGCATAACACCATAGTGTCCAGGGAAACTACAGATAAAGGTATAAACTCCTTTTTCTAGCGTAAAGGTGATCTTGTCAGTTTCTCCAGGTCCTAATAATTTCGTGTGTGAAACAATAGAAGATAATGCTGATTTTGGGATATATTCATCTGCCGCAGCTGCTGCAGCCTCAGCACCGAAAGTTGGAAGGTCAACCCCTGGTTTTAGAATAACAACGTTGTGTCCCATCGATTCTTTTGGCATCGTACCCGCATTTTTGAAAGATAATTCCACAGGCTCACCAGCTTTTACACGGAACAAATCCTTATCGTATTTCATCTGATCGTTACCTTCTAAAGATAAGCTGTTGGAAATTGCCACGTTCTCAATGCCAGGCACTGTTTCTGTTGCTTGGTTTTCTGTTGAAGGCGCTGCTTCTGTACCAGTCGATTTTGCAGACTTGTCACTGTTTCCACCACAAGAAGCAATTGATAAAGCAACTGCAACTGCTGGTATCATAAAAAGTTTTTTCATTAGAATGATTGTTTGTTTATCTTTTATTTATTTTAGGCATTTACGCTGCCATCAGCGGTTGGAGGATGGGATTGTTACAGATTTTTTCCTTTTCGGATTCGATTCTATGACAAACCACATCAATAAGTTCTGTTAATGTTCTAAAATTAATGATTTCATTGATAAATTGAAACTATCATTTCAATTTTGACAATAAAGTATCAATTGTTTTATATAATTTGATAGGATCGAATGGCTTTCCAACCACTTCATTGGCCCCGGCATCCAACGCTTCCTGTTGTTCAGCCTGCAGTACAGATGCTGAAATGGAGATAATAGGCATATTAGCGATACTAGGATTCGCGTTACGGCGTATTTCCTTGATTGCTTCAAAGCCACTCATGAGGGGCATATGAGCATCCATAAATACCAGATCAATTTTTTTCTTATTAATTTCTTCTAATGCAATGAGTCCATTGGTCGCCAAGGTGATATCACAGTTCCAGCTTTTAAGGATATTTGCCAACATAAAGCTGTTTAATTCATTATCTTCAGCGATGAGAACCATTGGGAAGTTGAATTTTGGCAATTCCGTATAAAGTACCTGCGTTTCTTTTTCTACCGGCTTGTCTTTGATTTTGTCGAAAGTACACTCAAAAGAAAAGATACTTCCTTTACCATATTCACTCGATGCAAAAACCCGACCGTTGAGTAATGCTGCAATTCGCTTCACGATTGCAAGACCTAATCCGGTACCCCCAAATTTTTTGGTGATACTGTCCTCTCCCTGTTCAAAAGCGATAAATATCTTTTCCAGTGCATCTTCAACAATGCCGATTCCGGTATCTATAACCTGAAAACGTAAACAGATCGACTGGTTGTCTTCTGTGATAAGCTGAATTTTTAGGGTAACTGAGCCTT
The DNA here is from genome assembly GCA_031253985.1 of Sphingobacterium sp. Classification (GTDB taxonomy): domain Bacteria; phylum Bacteroidota; class Bacteroidia; order Sphingobacteriales; family Sphingobacteriaceae; genus Sphingobacterium. The sequence continues at coordinate 24,106 of JAIRVH010000117.1, read as the reverse complement.
CTGCAGTAAACTTAAAACTATTGGAAATAAAGTTGGTCAATATCTGTTTCAGCCGTAATGGATCTGTTAAGAAATAGCTCGTAATCCGCTCGTCAACATCGATCGAAAAATCCAGACCTTTGTAGTTGGCTTTATCGATAAATAGATTGTTTAGATCATCAGTAATATCATGTACAGAAGTCGACTCCATATTAAGCTTCATCATTCCCGAATCAACTTTTGAAAGATCGAGTATATCGTTGATAATGGTCAGCAGGTTTTGTGAGGCTGAGTCTAGTTTATTGATCCAGTTTTCCTGTTCCACACTGAGCTGGGAGTTTTTAAGCATCTGTGTGATCCCCATAATGCCGTTAATGGGGGTACGAATCTCATGGCTCATATTGGCCAGGAAGGTCTCCTTGGATTTTCTGGCAAGATCGGCTTCTTCTTTCGCCTTGAGAATAGCCTGCTTTGATTCTTCCAAAGCGATATTTTTCTCTTTAATTTCTTGTTGTATAAGCAATTGCTGAACAAAAGATTTGACCTTTGCGATGGTTGCTTCGGGATTAAGGGGTTTATATAAATAATCCACAGCGCCGCTATTGAGACCCTGAATGAGGTACTTGTCTTCTTTTGAGATCGCTGTTACCATGATGGGGATAATATGGTTTGTCTTTGGATTCTTCTTTAGGAAGGAAACAAATTCAAAGCCATTGATTTCGGGCATCTGTACGTCAACAAGTGCTAAGTCAATATCCTCTTTCCAGCAGATTTTTAAAGCTTCGTTGGGATCTGTGCTCGTTACTATATTTATATCTTCGATATCTTCCAGCAATGCTGTAAGACTGATAATATTCTCAATTTTATCATCGACAATCAATATATTTATCTTCTTCATTATAGCAAATCTAAATACAATTTTAAGTCAATTGCTTGATGTAATCTTTTATTTCCTGAATGTTCAAAATGCGTTCCTGTGCGTCGAGTTGAATTGCTGCTTCGGGCATAATGGGAACTTCAGCAGTTGCCGGGTCTTGTACGAATGTTTTTCCTCCGTATCGTTTTATCATGAGTAATCCTTGTGCACCATCCTGATTCGCCCCCGAGAATAAGATCGCGGTGCAATTCTCTTTATATATTTCGGCTACAGATTCAAAAGTCACATCAATGGAAGGTCTTGAATACTGGACAGGTTCCGAGATATCCAAAGAGAAACTATAGTCTGGTTCAACCAGAAGATGATAGCCTGCAGGAGCAAAGTAAATCGTTCCATCTTCTATCGCTTCCTTATCGTCTGCGGTTTTTATTTTCTGAACAAGCGCTTTGGAAAGAGTGTCTTCAATACTGGAAGCATATTTGGGATTTCTGTGTACAATGACAATAACAGGTATAAGAATGGGGCGCTCCAGTGACTTTAGGATATTTAGAATCACACTAAATCCACCTGCAGATCCCGCCAATAAAAGAATTTTTCTTGCCATCACGTACTACCCAATTTTTTGGTAAATATTTTGTTTTTTGTTTACGATCTTGAATTTAGCGGCATCTTTATAATTAATCAAAGATTCTTTCGCCCCCAAACATAAGAAACCTAGATGGCAAAGTGAGTGATAGAATAAATCTAGCACTTTATTTTGCAATTCAGTGTCAAAATAGATTAGTACGTTACGGCAGGTGATCAGTTGAAATTCATTAAATACGCCATCAGAAACAAGGCTATGCATGGAAAAAAGCACATTTTTTTTAAGGCTATTATTAATTGTGGCGGCATTGTACATCGCTGTATAATATTCCGACAATGAGTTTTTGGGTTCCGTTTTAATAAAATTTTCGGAGTATTCCTTTACTTTTGCGAGCGAATAAATACCACGTTTTGCTTTTTCTAATACTTTGCCGTTAATATCGGTGCCGTAAATAAACGCACGTTGGTAGAGATTGGCTTCTTCTAATAAGATTGCCAAAGAATATACTTCTTCGCCGGTTGAGCAGCCTGCACTCCAGAGTTTAATATGCGGATAAGTCGCCAGATAGGGAAACACATCTGTTTTTACAGCTTTATAGAATTCCGGATCCCTAAACATTTCAGTAACATTGACTGTGATTTCCTGCAGAAAATAGGTGCTGAATCCGGGTTGGTTGATCAGATTGGACTTTAACTCCTGCAGATTGAGCTTGTTGAGTTCCATTATTCTGGTCACACGTCTTTTTAGGGAAGCTCTTGTATAACCGGACACATCATAGCCATGAAGATTTTTGACTACATCAATAATTTCTTCCAACTCTTCAAAACTTATCATTGCTACTATTTTATCGGTTAACTCAGCCATACGCGCATTAGGGAAATTAATTTGTCCACATCAACCGGTTTACTAATATAATCGTTTGCTCCAACAGCTATTGTTTTTTCTCTATCACCTTTCATTGCCTTCGCTGTCACGGCAATGATAGGGAGATTTGCAAATTTTTTGTTTGCTCTTATTTTCTCGATGGCCTCATAACCATCCATAACGGGCATCATGATATCCATTAAAACAAGATCAATCTGCTCATTTCGATCAAGAATATCTAAGGCCTCCTGACCATTGTTGGCAATCTCAATGTTCATATCATAGCTTTCAAATGCCGTGCTTAGCGCAAAAATATTCCGCATATCATCGTCTGCTAATAGCACCGTTTTGGAAGCTAAATTGTTTTCAGCAATTACAGAAGCCCCTGTATTATTGAACATATTGTATTCGCGCTTGTTACTACGAATTTTATTCAAGAATAAATTAACTTCATCAATCAGACGGTTGTTTGATTTAGCGGATTTAAGAACCATAGCCTGACTGTGATGCAGAATTTCAGACGTCTGTTCTGGACTGAGCTCCATCGCCGTGTTGATGATAATGGGTAAATCCTTAAATTGATTATTCGATTTGATTTCATTAAGGAGCTCAATGCCCGATTTGTCCGGAAGGTTCAGGTCCATAATGATGCAGTCAAACAACTTCTCTTGATCCAAAAGATCGAGTGCCTGTTTTGCATTGAAAGCCTGAAATATCTGGATATGCTGTTCTTCCAAAGATTGTTTGATAAAATCACTTTGAATTTCTTGATCTTCCACCAACAGAATTTTTTTCAATGGATGACTCGTAGATGCTTTTATTTTTAAGAAAGTTTCGGCCAAAGACTCCTCTGAAACGGGTTTCGCCATAAAGCCGATGGCTCCGGCAGAAATAGGTTCATCATGTAAAAATGTTCCCGCCGACATCATGTGCACAGGAATTTCCTTGGTGTTTTCCCCTTTTTTGAGGTTACGTAGCACTTCCCAACCATCCATTTTAGGTAGCATAATATCTAATATAATTGCAGCAGGTAGTAGATTTTGTGCTTTTTGTAACCCGTCTTGCCCATCATAGCTGATGTAAACATCGTAGCCATTTTGTTCAGCGTAGTCTTTTAGGATATCTGCAAAAATAAAATCATCCTCAATAATCAGAAGTTTATTGTTTTTTCCATCGCTGTCGATCGAATCGGTTTTTTCTATTATCGGATTCGCCTTCGGAATTTGAATTGGGAAGGTGCTTTCTTCTTCACTAAATGGCACTTTCGGGGTCGAAATCTGAAGTTCCTGTTCTAGCGGTATACTAAAGGTGAAGATGCTTCCTTCGCCAACCTTGCTGGATAGGGTTATTTTTCCTTTTAATAAGCTGGCAATTTCACGGCATATCGATAAGCCTAAACCAGTGCCACCATATTTACGGCTAGTTGATCCATCCTCCTGTTTAAAAGCATCAAAGATAAGTTCTTGTTTTTCAGGGGCGATTCCGATACCATTATCTTTAACCGTAAAAAGAAGATTTTCTGCTTCGGCTTTTATTTTCAATGCAACTTCACCATGTTCGGCAGTGAATTTAAAGGCATTCGATAATAAATTTTTGAGAACTTGCTGTATGCGATGTTCGTCACCAATAAATTCCTGCGGTGTATTGGCATTGACATCGAGCAGGAAGTGGATACTTTTCGAAGCTGCGGTATCACTGAAAAAATCTTTAATATAATTGACCAGGTAGTTCGTGTGGATACGTTCCTTCTGGACGTCAACCTTGCCGGATTCAATTTTCGCCAGATCCAACAATTCGTTAATTAAATGTAGGAGATCCGAGCCTGCACTATGAATAACAGATGCATATTTTATTTGATCCTCGTTGAGGTTTTTCTTTTTGTTATCCTGAAGTAGTTTGGCAAGAATAAGAATACTATTAAGAGGTGTCCGTAATTCATGACTCATATTTGCCATAAATTCGGATTTGTATTTGCTAGATAACTCTACTTCATCTATTTTTTGAGCAATGGCTTGACGGGCTTTTTCTAGATCTTCATTTTGTGCAAAAAGCAATTTCGCTTTCTCATCAAGCTCGTTATTCGTTTGGATAAGTTCCTCTTGCTGTACGCGAAGCTCTTCTTCAGAAGCTTCCAACAAGTGTGTTTTATGGATCAACTCCTCATTTGTCGTTCTCAATTCTTCCTGTTGAGCTTCTAATTCTTCGGTCTGCTGTTGGAGTTCCTCATAAAGGTCTGCAAGTTTTCCGTGAGTTTGGGCGACCTTGATGATAACTGCGATGTTATCTTTTGCCTTATCTAAGAAGTTAAATCGTAATTGCTCGTCCTTTTCATTGATAATAGGACAACAGATCTCCATGATACCGACACAATGATTCTCATAAGAGAAGGGTACGATATAAATCTCACTTTCTAACCGGTTTGACAATGAGGTTTCTAAAATAAGGTGCTCGTGGTCGATATCTTTGATTTTAACAACCTCATGATTGTTGGCAACTTCTCCTAAAATACCATCGTTTTCCTTAAATGTTCGTTTGATATGTTGTGTTGAAGAAATGCCAACTTTATGACAGAGCTGGTATTCCTGATAGTTCTCATCGAAGATATAAACAGTTCCGCCCAAAGCTTTTGTGGAGGAAGCAATAGCACGTAGGCTTATCTCCGCAATTTTCTTGTCCGTATAATCTCCGCGTAACTGCTCATCGATGTGATTAATAGCATTCAAAATCCAGTTGTCATTATTAGTCTGGTCCTGCAATAGTTGGAGCCGATCATTAGATTCTTGCTGGCTTTTTACAGTAGATCTCAGAAATCTAGAGATCGATGAAATTTTAGCGAGGATATAGAAGAAACCACTCAGTCCAATGGCAATGAACAGGTACGTAATATATTGGGCTAGTTGCAGCTCATTTCTAGACTTTTCTAAGAGCCTTGCGCGTTGATCCAATAAGTCTTTTGACATGAGATCGATCTCACCTAATATGGAAGCCTTTTGTTCGTGAATATGATGGGATTTGGATTGAATTTCAGGCGTAGCTGCGATATCTTTGTCAAAATCATAAAATGCAGCGACATCTTTGCGAATGCTTTCAATGCTGTTAGGCGGCACATGATAAAAATCATCTTTTAGACTTAAAGAGCGTAGCAGTTCATCCGTTTTTCTTAATTCCAATTTATAGGGAATAAACATTGAAGCGTCTTTCTTATTGAGGTAATCAAGTTTGGTGTCGTTTACTTCGTCTACACTTGATTTAATTTCATTGATAATATTGAACCTATTTTCGGCAATTCGAACAATAGTTCGCTCGTTATTTAAGTTATGATGCAGCGATATGAAAAAATATAGGGCTGAAAGAAAGATAAGCGAAAAAGAAATGATCACTCCTATGGTAATTTGCTTTCTATAATTTTTTCGATCCATGTGAGAATGAGTTTATCGTTTTACTTTTCTGTAGGTATTGTTTTTCGATGGTACCCGGGGAAAAAGATATATGTAAAATAACAAAAAAACTTGCTATTCCTAAAATAGTCAAAAGTCAGCATAGAAACAAACCTATATAACGGTCAGGAGAATCGCAAAATAGCCTATTACCTCATTATAGCAATTTTTTGTTACGTACGCGTAGCGTATATTCGTTTTCCTCTTTTAATTTTTAGTCGCAGCACATTAGGATCAAATAGTGATCAGATTCGGCTTTTACACAACGCTTGTTCAGTGATCGTTCAGTGATCGTTCAGTGCTTGTTCAGTGCTTGCTCAGTGTAAACTGAATAACCAGTGACTGATTACTGTCTAAACATTGGTTAAAAATTGTTATTAGGTATACGCTGGTAGGAAGATGTATCGGCTCTAGTGATAGTGTTGATTATTTATAATCAGATAATTATGGTATTTGTCAAGAAGTCAAATCTATAAAATAGAAGAAGAAAAAATACTTATAAAAACAAAACCCTGATGATGGGCACCAGGGTTCGTTACTAACCAATTATAAACCTAAATTATGAAAAGACTTTTTAAGGGCTTCTAAACTAAATTAGTTGCCGTGTTTTGCCGTGAAAACTAAAAATGATTGTTTTTTAAATCTCATGCAAGCTTCAAGGAAATAACTTGTTTGATTGCTTGCTGTTAGTGTTTCATAGCTAGATAACCTTTAATTATCTTCTACAAAGATACGGTAAATATACAGTAGCATCCAAATATTTTTAAGAATAAGTTGCTAATACAACTATGTTGTGACATGCAAATGATATTTTGGCAAATCTGAATAATTATCTGACAGCTCCGTTCGGATAGATCTATATCGTTACTCAAATAATTAATCGAAATGACTTACTTTTACAAAAATATATTTTTATGGTATTGACCGAATTTAAATCAATAAAGGCATTTGTGCTGGATGTCGATGGCGTATTGACCGATGGTACAGTGCAGGTGAATGAAGAGGGGCATCAGTTACGTACATTTAATATAAAGGATGGATATGCCATGCAATTAGCGATCAAAAAAGGTTATCCTATTTTTATTATAACAGGTGGAGGATCGACTGGTGTAGAGCTGCGTATGAAAGGGTTGGGCATCAGTGAAGTGCATTCAAAGGTTGCCGATAAACTTTCGAAAATGAAAGAACTTGCTCGTAATTATAGGCTAGAACTAAGCCAGTTAATGTACATTGGCGACGATATTCCTGATTTTAGTTGCATGAAATCTGTCGGTGTGGCTGTTTCTCCCGCGGATGCAGTAGAAGAAATCAAGAAAATTTCACATTACGTGTCTAGTTTTGGTGGTGGAAAGGGTGTTGTCCGTGAATTGATCGAAAAGGTCATGAAATTACAGGACAATTGGTATGAGGATGAAACTGTAAAAAGTATATAAAGATGTTGGAAAATCTAAAAAATAGAACAATTATATTGGGATCGCAATCTCCAAGAAGAAAACAGCTATTGGCAGGGCTTGGGTTGACGTTCGAAGTGGAAGTAAGGGAAACAGCAGAGTATGTGGATCCAAATTTGTCCGCTGCTGAGGTTGTCCGTCAAATTGCTACTTGTAAGGCACAGGCATTTGAGGATAAGAGCGATAGCTTGGTTATCTGTGCTGACACGATTGTCGTATCAGATGAGGGAGAAATTTTGGGTAAACCCAAAGATGAAGGAGAAGCTAAGCTTACTTTAGCCCATCTGTCTGGGAAAAGGCATTCGGTTCTGACAGCAGTAGCGATTTCCTGGAAAGGTGAGATATCCACTTTTGTCGAAACGACAGCAGTTTATTTTTACGAATTGGATCCAAAAGAAATCGAACACTATGTCGCTGCATTTTCTCCTTTGGATAAAGCAGGTTCGTATGGAATACAGGAATGGATTGGCCTTATTGCCATAGAAAAAATAGAGGGTGAATACAATAACGTGGTGGGATTGCCAACGGCAAAGCTTTATCAGGAATTGAAAAAATTAAAATAGAAAGGTGGCTTTTGCCACCTTTCTATTGCACTTGATTATTTTGCTTGTCTATTACTTGATGAAATAACGTATACCCGTATAAAACATGCGTCCTGTTAAAGGTCCCCAAAGCATCGAGGTGTCAAAATAGTTTCCAAAAGGTTGGTCCGCTGCAAGGATCGGCATTTTCTGAAAGTAATTCGATAAGTTTTCTCCGCCAACGTAGACTGTGAAGTTTTTATCTTTTCCAAAAGTTTTGCTGATTTGAGCATTCATTGTCGCATAAGCTTTCGATGTGGTCGGCATTTGATATTCGACAGGATTCTCTGCCGTTGATGGAATGCGTTTTTGTCCAACAACATTCAATGTATAATCCAGACTCCAGCCGGAATGATGATTGTAGGCCAGATTAACAAAACCCCGGTGTTTGGCCAATAAAGGTCTGGTCTTTCTTCCATTTTCAAAATCTGTCTGTACATCAAGTAATCGATAAGCTAATCTTGTCTCAAAATGAGGTGCTGGCATAAAACGAAATTCTGTCTGTAGACTATTGGAGAATGATTTTCCAGCCAAGTTATAGAAACTAATTTCTCTCGGATTTTCATAATCTACTACGACCTGATTGGAAAAGCTATTATGGAAAAATTCAACAGATGCCGAAGCATCGCGTCCAAAGATCCGCATACTTTGGTCCACAGCAAGGCCGGTATTCCATGATACTTCTGGTTGTAAGCCATAAGCTTTATCATATATATCAGCTGATTGAATAATCAGTTTTCTACTACTAGCTAACACTGCCGTATTTTCTGCAAATATATTTGCTGTGCGCTGACCTCTTCCCGAACTTGCCCGGATTGTGGTCCCTGAAATAGGCGCATAACGTAGATGGATTCGTGGTGTTGTAAACCATCCGTACAAGGAGTTGTAATCTTGACGGAGGCCAATGATGGCATCGAATTTTTCCGAAGGACTATAGGTATATTCCGCAAATGCGCCAGACACTATTTCTTTGCGTTTGAAATTCTGATCTTTTAAATACCATTCGTTGTAATTGTCGTAATTTATCGAAGCTCCGACGCGATATTTATGGGCGACAGTGCCTATAATATCTTGAAATAAGAGGTTAGCATAACCATTTTGTTGCTCGGAATCGTAGTTGTTGAGACCGAAATAACTTTTTTGATTGTAGTTTGATCCGGCGAGCTGAAGACCGATACTACGGTGCTTGTTTTCAGGAAATACATAGCCAATTTTAGCGAAACCTTCTACACGTTCAATATCAAAGCCCAGGCCATAACGGTTGGTCGTCCCTTTATCGGTCTTTTTATTAAAATCAATCTGCCCACCTGTACGGTCGTCATTGAGATATTTTACACCAAACTGTACCATAAGCCCTTTACCGTTTTCATAAAACCAGCGGTTGACGCCAGAGAATAGATTACCAACAGGTACATCTCTAAATCCGTTGTGGCTAAAATTCATAGATTTATTGTACATAAAATTATCATGCAACAAAACCGCTGTCGACCAATGCTGACCTATTTTTTGGGAAAGGTTTAAGTTGACGTCGGTACGCCCCATGTTATTCGCGTAAGCGTTAAAAAACAATCTTTCTGAATTTTGAGGTTTTTTCAATTCTACGTTGATCTGTCCGGCCATGTTTTCGAATCCGTTAGCTACGGAGCCAATACCTTTTGCGATTTGAATTGATTCTATCCATGTCCCTGCAATGGAATTTAAGCCTAAAGGCGAGGCTAATCCGCGTGGTCCCGGTAAATTTTCAACAGTTAATTGCGTATAGATACCGCTAAGACCTAACATTTGAATTTGCTTACTTCCTGTTACTGCGTCTGCACTGACGACATCAACAGAGGCATTTGTTTCAAAACTTTCACTCAAATCACAACATGCCGCTTTGAAAAGCTCTTTTCCAGTTAGCACTTCCAGTCGGGCAGGTGTCATCCGATCGATGTAATTTGAACGTCGTGTTCCTTTAACCTCCACTTCCATCAAAACATTGCCTTTTGCTGTAATCATAATGACTTCATGGAGATCTTTGATGGTGATCGTATCGGATTTCATGCCGACATAGCTCACGACCAGTTTGTCAAATCCTTCCTTATGGTCTAATTTAAAAACACCATTTTCGTTTGTCCTTGTATTTTTAGTGGGCAGGTTGACCCAGTGTAAATTGGCGCCAATGATGGGTTTAAGATCTCCCTTTTCGTTTTCTTCAACAACAACACCGGTAACGGTATGTGGATGATCATGGTTATCGGTTATCACCATTTTCTTTTCGGGTACTTTGCCATTTTCCAATCGCGGATACATACAACACTCATGGAGTTTAGCATAGGATTCTTCGCTCGCAACCAGGTTATCTACATCATGGCCTACAAGGGCAATACTTTTTTTGATAGATTCCAATTGAACTTTCTGCGCATTATATTTGATCTGTAATAGGTTGTCGGCAGTATTCCAAACAGCCGTTTCTACACCTGGCATTTTTGCAGCCGTTTCAATCCGTTTCTTACACATCGCACAGTTTCCGGCTACGGTAAGTGTTCTGGTACTATCGGTTTGTGCTTGTACAAATGCCAGAAAAAATAAGGATAAAATGGTGGTTGTATATATTTTTTTTAAAATTTGATTCATCGTTTAATTAGGAGTTTTCGCTTCAACTAGCATCTATTTTTACTTTATAATGTCGCGTAACCACATCGATAGGTTACGGGGCTATTTTCCCAGTTTTATTAAATTTTGTGCAAAATGATATAAAAGTCTGCTGTTTTTGTTCCGGAACAAAGTGCAAAATGATCTTTGTTGGGAATAAAGTCTGTCATTAACGAATAGGATGACAGCTAGTTTTTTAAACTATGCGGGTCTTATATCAATTCAAAAAATGAACTGTAAAAAATGAACTGTAATCAGAGAAAGCCGATGGTATTAAATTCTAAAATTTTGATTAAGAATGAAAACAGGAGGGGTTTGTCTATTGCTGCTCGCAAAATTGGTGTACTTTAGTTTGGGAATACTGTCTTCTTCGCCAGAGAAATGATAATAATTAAGTATCCAATGAAGCGTAATTATCGCAGGAGATAGATTATTAAAATCAAGATTTTGTGTCACTCGGCTGAAGTGATCGACCTTTTGTGCTTCGATCTTAACATCTTTGCAACTTCCGGTTTCATGGCAGTGTTTTTGATGCTTTTTTGCAGACTTGGCGCAGAGGGGGCAGTCGGCATTATGACTTTCAGTTAATGATACACTTTTTGTTTCTCCCTGACAAAAATGAAGATGCAATGATGCACCACTTGCTGCGAGCAAATAGAAAAATAAGCCGATAAATAGTGCAATTTTCTTCATCGAAGCAAAAATAGAGAAAATATGTAATTTTTTTTTGTAATATTTTGGATAAATGTTATAACTTGTAGTAACAAATGAAAAACCAAAAATTACCAGAGTTATGTATCTATTATTTATCAATCCGGTCAGCTCATATTTATTAGCTATCTTTTTGATTGTTGGGGCAATTTTATTGTATAAGGGATTCTACCATATCATTCGTCGTATACAGGAATAAAATAGTACGTTTTATCTCATTTGAGATACTTTGTAATAAGTTCGATGTGTATTGACCCTGCTTCGGATTGCAGGCATGGGCTCGTCCATAAATTTTACTATACAGGAAGGAGTTCAGAAAAATGGGAGCATTTTTTTTGATGCTCCCATTTTCTTTGTTTATCGACTTAATAAGGGGTCGCTTTTTCCTGCATTTCCGAATTCTAGACGACCTGCATATTGTTCCACGAAGTTTGGAGAACCGGTACAGGTGATGCGGAAGTCATACCAGAAGTTTTGTTTAGTCAAATCAAAATGTATGCTCATGGATTGCCCAGCTCTAAGTTGGATACTCTTTTTTTCTTGCCCGTAGCTGACGTTCTCAAAGTTGAGTTGTTGGGATCTTTTCCCCTCATTTGTACAAGAAAAAGATAAACGGCCGGTAAATGCCAAATCATTTTTATTTTTTTCATAAGTACAGCGGATCTTTAAATGCGGATTATTCTTGTCGCCTTTAAATTCTCGATAAAATCCATTTGGACCATGAATTTCCAGGTAATATATGCCCTTGTCGAAGGCATCTAGCGACCAGCGGTCCGTTATGCTGTCGCCTGGTGAAACCGCATAATTTCTGGAGGTCCCAACTTCTCCTTTATAAGACGCAGCATGGTAGACCGTAAAAGGTGAGCCTGCCGAATGTTTGCCAAAGGTTTTATTTGATGCTTCAAATGTAACCAAATAATCCCCTTTGGATTGGTACTCTCCATGCACATAGAGTTCATAAGGAAGAATGCATGAATCACGGAGTCCTTTTTCCTGTTTTGGAAAATAAGGTGAACTACCGGGATTTTGCTCGATTTGTTTGATCTCCATTGGGCTAAGTGCCTTGAAGCCCATAGGAAGCCCTTTGAATTTTGCTTGGTGAATTGTTTGGATAAAAGGCTCCCGTTCTAACACAAGAGGTTTGTTAATAGTTTCACCCTGATAAGGTCGAAATGCTGAAGTCAAATCTCCGCATACCGTACGTCGCCAACTGCTGATGTTGGTTTCCTTGATATCTTTCTTGATTTTGTTGTTGATAAACTTTTCCAGGAATTGTAAACTGGAAGTATGGTCAAATACTTGTGAATTTACCCAGCCTCCTCTAGTCCATGGAGAAGCAATGATCATCGGTACACGATAGCCAAGACCTATATTACTTTCTCTTCCGCTTTCAGGATAATATTGTTCATCGCGGCGTACAAATTCCAAATCGGGGTTTATACCTGCAGATACTTTTCCACTGTCTTTTTCATTAGGATTTGGAGCAGTAAAGGGAGCAAAATGGTCAAAATACCCATCATTTTCATCATATGTAAGAATAAAGACCGTCTTTTTCCAAACCTCTGGATTTTGCGTTAGGATGTCCATGATTTCGCTGACATACCATGCTCCAAACCATGGAGAATCAGGATGGTCAGAAAAAAGCTGTGGCGGTGCCAGCCATGACACTGTCGGTAGTTTACCTTCCGCAACATCTTTTCGGAATTGATACAGGACATCCCCTTTGGGGATCTGCAGCTCCCGCTGATGATCTCCATCCTGATAATGCATTGTTTCCAATTCCATATAATCAGGCTGTGCACTATTGTTAACAAAAGCGCGGCGATGAATATCTTTTGTTCGCTTGTCAAGCTTCTCAAAGTTTTCGGCTGTATATAATTGTAGTTCCTCTTGGATATGCTTAAGATCTATATTTAATTTTTCAAGTGCGTCAACAGCTGTCGTTTCTTTCATTTTACGCTCGATATCTTCTTTTTTTAAGGCAAGGAGCTGACGATAGCGCGGATGATATTTGACCTGATATTGTGGAAAGTACTCCATTGGGTTGCAACCAAAATTAGCTAGCCAGCTGTTTGCTTCACCACTATATCCGGCACTGCTTGAAGAAATTTCATTTTGATAGATCTTCCAGTCCACACCTAATTCCGAAAGGCGTTCGGGAAAGGTTGTCCACGTTGCCTTACCGCTAAACTCGGAGTCACCATTCCAAACCAAGGCTTTTCCTGTAAGATTTTCGCGGATATTGGCCGTCCAAAAATAGAGTCTATTGGGATTCGTACCGGTTATACTCGAACAGAAGTGCTGATCGCAAATTGTGAAAGAATCTGCTAGAGAATAGTAGAAAGGAATATCTTCACGGGTATAATGTCCCATAGTTAAAGGTAGATTGGCAAACTCTTTAAATCCAGAATGTTTTACATCTAGCCATTTATCCATTTTACCATTATTCCTTGCGTCGGTTTGGTCAGTCCAGTTGTGGGGTAGGCAACCCATCCAGGTAACTTTTGAATCCTTGATATCCAATCGGAAGGGAGCAAATGTTTCGCCGGATTTTTGTGTTTGAAACCAGACTTTATTCCGGTTGGGTTGGCGGATAGCTCGAGGATCATTAAAACCTCTTACACCACGCAATGTCCCAAAGGCATGATCAAATGAACGGTTTTCCTGCATTAATAAAACGATATGTTCGGCATCGTAAAACGTGCTACCCAATGCTGGATTAATAGCCATCGCTTTCGCAATTGCGGATGGAACAACATGAGCGATAGAAGCCCCTCCGGCGAGCATAGCCGCTTTCTTTAAAAAATCTCTTCGAGTATCCATGGTTATATCAGTATAGATCTGCTACCTACTGCTTGGTTAATCAAGGCAGCAAAGTTATTCTCTTCGAAAAAACACCTTTTCAAAAACTGCCTTAAAAATAAGAGTTCGATCCAAGAAAAAAGACTTTAGATCGAACTCTTATTAAAAAAATAATGCTTTGCTAATTCTTAACCTGGATGTTAATCTTTGATAGACGCAATAAATGCTGGAATCTGAGCAAGATAATCCGGTTCTTTTAGCCGTTTGACAAATGCGGTGCCTATAATGGCACCGGCCGTATGCTTACTTGCTTTTTGAAAGGTAGGTTTATCGGAGATACCGAAACCAACGATTAGCGGATTTTCTAATTGAAGATCCTGTATCCGCTTGAAGTAAGCTGCGGTATTGTCGCCAACATCGAGTGTTTTACCAGTCGTTGCATTCGAAGAAAGTAAATAAATAAAGCTTCTAGAAAGACTATCTATTTTTCTGATTCGTTCTTCCGAAGTCTGTGGGGTAACAATGAATATATTGGCGATGCTATTTTTCTCGAACGTTTCTTTATAAAGTTCTTCGTATTCATCCATGGGTAGGTCGGGTATAATGACACCATTCACGCCCACATTTTTACAGTCTTCACAGAATCTCTCAACACCAAATTGAAGGACAGGATTAAAGTAGCCCATCAGAAATACGGGGATGCTGACGTGTTTACGAAGGTCGACCAACTGATCGAATAACTTTTCTACAGTCATACCATTCGCCAAAGCAACTTCCGAACTGTGCTGAATGACAGGCCCATCTGCGACAGGATCGGAATAAGGAAAACCTATTTCCAAAAAGTCCGCGCCAGCTTCTTCCAATTTACTGGCAATAGTTATTGTGCTGTCCAATGTTGGATACCCAGCCGTAAAATATATCGATAAAAGAGGAGTACCTTCTTTTTTTTCAATTGTATTCATTCCTTAAAAATCAAAGTATTTCATATAATTATCTAGATCTTTATCACCTCGTCCGGAAAGACAGACAACGACAGTCTCATCACCTTTAAAAGGAATTTTTTCCAAATAGGCCAATGCATGTGCGCTCTCAATAGCAGGTATAATACCTTCTAGTCTGGTAAGCTCAAGACCTGCCTGCATCGCTTCGTCGTCAGTCACACTTACATAGTTACCTCTGCCGGATTTGAATAACCAAGCGTGTTGTGGGCCAATACCGGGATAGTCGAGACCCGCAGATATGGAGTAGGGTTCGATCACCTGTCCATCCGCCGTTTGCATAAGAATAGATCGGCTTCCATGTAAGACTCCCTCTTTTCCTAATGCTGTAGTGGCAGCCGATTCACCGGAATCAACACCATGGCCAGCTGCCTCTACGGCATACAATTGAACCGATTCTTCATCCAGATAATGATAGAACATACCTGCCGCGTTGGAGCCTCCTCCTACACAGGCCAATACCATATCTGGATTTTCTTTCCCTGTTTTTGCCAATAGCTGCTTTTTCGTTTCTTCTGAAATAATGGATTGAAAGCGTGCAACCATATCGGGGTAGGGGTGTGGCCCCACAACAGATCCAATGATATAATGTGTGTCGACAGGATTATTTATCCAATCCCGTAAAGCCTCATTTGTAGCATCTTTAAGTGTTTTGGAGCCTGAGGTTGCCGGGATAACTTCAGCGCCCATCATTTTCATCCTTGCTACGTTTGGAGCTTGACGCTGAATATCGACTTCACCCATATACACTGCACATTGTATACCTTTTAGCGCGCAAACGGTCGCTGTAGCAACCCCATGCTGTCCTGCTCCTGTCTCCGCAATGATACGCTTCTTGCCCAAACGTTGCGCCAACAGAATTTGGCCTATGGTATTATTGATTTTATGTGCACCAGTATGGTTTAGATCTTCACGTTTTAAATAGATTGTAGTCCCATATTTTTCCGAAAGCCGTTTTGCATGATATAAAGGAGAGGGGCGTCCGACATAATCGCTGAGCAGTTGATTAAACTCGGCCTGAAAGCTTTCCTCTTCAATAATTTTGAGATATTCTTCACGTAGCTCTTTCACATTTGGATAGAGCATCTCAGGGATATAGGCTCCTCCAAATGGACCATAATATCCTTTTTCATTGACTTGATATATACTCATTTTTTAATATTATTTATACTTTGGGTCAATAGATCGATATCTTTTAACCCGGGTTCTACTTCAAATTTTGAATTTAAATCCAAAGCGTAAAGCCGTAGATCATTTCTTTCTAGCGCTGTTTTGATATTTTCGGGATCTAAACCGCCGCTGAGAAAATAGGGGGTAGTCAGTTTGTATTGGTCCAATAAGGACCAGTCAAATTGTATCCCTGTACCACCGTGGGAACTACTTTTCGTGTCAAATAGAAAATAGTTTACAACTTCGGCATAGGGATTTAGTTGTGCCCAGTCAAATTCTTGATCAATTCCGAAGGCTTTAATGACAGTAATCCCCGATTTTTCTTTCAGTTCAACACAAAATTCCACCGATTCGTTGCCATGTAACTGAATCGCATTTAATTGGAATTCTGCTATTTTAACAAGAATTTCTGAGAGGCTAGCATTGACGAAAACCCCGACCTTCCTTGGACGCTCAAGTTGTTTAATGAATACTGAGGAGCTTTCACCAACATAACGTTTGGATTGATCATAAAATATAAATCCCATATAGTCGATGCCTAGGGAGGCTGCCGCTGCTATATTATCGGGATATTTCATGCCACAAACTTTTACTTTGATCGCCATCTTATTTTTTGATTAGTTTTTGGAAACTTCGCAATGCTCTGCCTTCCATCAGTGAACTTTCTGCTTCATAAAAACAGTCGCCGAAAGATTTTTCGGGATTAAAGGTTCTAATGGCAAATGCAGCGTTAGTCAAAACAACATTGTTCTGCACATCTGTCCCTTGGTTGTTCAATATGGATAAGAATATCTGAGCAGCATCTGCTATCGTTTCACCTCCAGTCAAGTCCTGCGCTGGGACAGGAGTAAAACCAAGTTCTTCCATGTTGTAATAACTCTCTCCTTGGTTGTTGATTACCTTAAAATCACCTGTCATAGAGATTTCATCGTAGCCGTCCAGTGCATGGATGATGGAATATCGCTTGTCTGTATTCTGGTAGAGATAGCCGTAAAGCCGCGCTAATTCCAAACTAAATACACCAACAGACTGAAATCTAGGATTGGTAGGGTTGGTCAATGGGCCGAGCATGTTAAAGAAGGTCTTAACACCCAGTGCACGACGTATAGGGGCAACAGTTTTCATTGCAGGATGAAATAACGGTGCATGTAGAAAACAGATATTGGCTTCATCAAGCTGACGTTGCAGTTCAGACTTATCATTGCTGAATTGATAGCCTAGGTATTCCATGACGTTGGATGAACCACAGCTTGAAGATACACCGATATTACCGTGCTTTGCGACATGGTAGCCTGCTCCAGCAGTGATAAAAGACGCTATTGTCGAAATATTGAATGTATTTTTGCCGTCGCCTCCAGTACCACAAAGGTCAATTAAATCATAACCGTTAAAATCCAATTTGAGGCATAGGTCATACAT
The DNA here is from genome assembly GCA_031253985.1 of Sphingobacterium sp. Taxonomy (GTDB): domain Bacteria; phylum Bacteroidota; class Bacteroidia; order Sphingobacteriales; family Sphingobacteriaceae; genus Sphingobacterium. The sequence continues at coordinate 6,597 of JAIRVH010000117.1, read as the reverse complement.
CGCATCTCTAAATCCCCCTAGCTCCTCGACACGAATACTGCGCATACCATAGGCTGTCATAAAAGCCGCGATTTGGTGGCTGTCATATTTGCCCATGGCAATGTTGGTTAAGATCTCGTAGGCTTCTTGCCGAGAAAATGTCTTGTATTCAAATAAATGAGCTAAAATTTCTTTCATAGTAATTTAAATAAAAAAAGGGCTTACCTTATTTAGGCAAGCCCATCATATCTTGACGTTTTAATCAAATAATGCAATAGGAGTTTGCCACAACGTTATTCGTTGTGCCACCACCAAGACTTATTTGATACAATTGTTATCATTTTTGTTTTTTATTAATACAAATATGGTTGATAGAATTATAAAATGCAAGTGTTTTTGTTGAAAAATTTTTAAGAAAGCGTCAATGGCTTAATCTTGGTCACAAATATGCTGTAAAACCAAATCTTAAAAACCTATATTCTTGTTGTCCTGATAATGATATTTAACAAATCGAAGGATAGACTGCTTATAAAAATAAGTGGAGGTATGAAAAATTAATAGAATACAAAATGAGCCTTATTGTTCCCTTTAGAGACTAAAGTGAAAGACGCAATTTTTTTCTCACGAATGACTGCTGCAAATACAAAACGCTTGAGATATCTAACAAAATAAACTTGCTGTGGATCGATACCTTCGAGATCGATGTCATTTGTTTCTTTTCTTCCCGCTTGCGCAAAGCTGAGGTATTCCAGTTGTTTTATATCCTTGCTTTGTACATTTATCCTAATTTCATCAATACTCGCCAATAGATATTCCTGAAGATCTTCGTCAAGTTTTTTAGACGTGATCAGGTCTTGGCTTAAAATAACATCAGTCGCTAAATTAGGATCATTCAAGCGCTGGACAAACCTTTTTAAAACGACAACATGATCAGTGGAGATTTGTTGCTCTTGAGCAAATAAGCTTTGGCTGATCATGCAGCTCATAAAAATGAACAGCAATAGCTTTAATTTTATCTTCATATCTGTAAGACTGAGATTCATTGAAATGGATTAAAACTATGGGATAAAAACCCTTTTGAGATTATCGGAATAAGTTTTAATGGGTCGTCTCCAAAATGAGTGAGATGCCTTTAATAAAAAACGCCTTTTGAATAAAGGCGTTTTTTATTTTTTAGTATTCATCTTCATTGAAGAAGAAATCGTCTTTTGTTGGATAGTCGGGCCAAATTTCTTCGATATTTTCATATGGCTCACCATCATCCTCAAGAGATTGTAAGTTTTCAATCACCTCAACAGGTGCACCTGAACGAATAGCGTAATCGATTAATTCATCTTTTGTTGCTGGCCATGGTGCATCTTCTAGATGCGAAGCTAATTCTAATGTCCAATACATATAAAAACAATTTAAGTTCTCTATTTTCGCAAAACTATGATTTAATTTAACTTAAGCAAGTAAATCGAGTGTTATTTTTGTGTCAATAATATAAGTGTTTGATTTTTAGCGGTATAATATTTTTAGATATTCTCAAAATCGCTACCTTTTTCGTTTAATGCATTCAGTCTCGGTGACACGGATTTGATGTCAGGGTTAGGATAATCATTTTCGATTAGGCCATCACGCATACGTACAATACGGTGTGCATGTAATGCAATATCCTCTTCATGTGTCACGAGAATGATGGTGTTACCCTTGGAATGAATTTCTTCCAGCAGGCCCATGATCTCAATGGATGTTTTCGTGTCAAGGTTACCTGTTGGCTCATCGGCAAGTATAATAGATGGATCGTTGATCAGTGCTCTTGCGACAGCAACACGTTGCCGTTGTCCTCCTGAGAGTTCGTTGGGTCTGTGGTCCATACGATGCCCCAAGCCGACACTTTCCAGTGCTGCGGTGGCCTTTTCCTCACGTTTAACTTTACTGTAACCCGCATAAATTAGAGGAAGTGCAACATTTTCCAATGCTGTATTCTTTGGTAGTAGGTTAAAAGTTTGAAAGACAAAACCAATTTCCTTGTTTCTTACTTCGGCGAGTTCATCGTCAGTCATGTCACTTACGTTAATCCCATTGAGGATGTATTCGCCTCGGCTTGGGGTATCCAAACAACCGAGAATATTCATCAACGTGGATTTTCCTGATCCTGAAGGGCCCATTAAGGCAACAAATTCTCCTTTATGGATATTGAGTGTAACAGAGCTTAAGGCGTGAATGGTCTCTGCACCAATTTGGTATTCTCTGGCAATATCCTTGATTTCGATTAAGATCTTTCCTGACATATATTTTGGAGGTTCTCTAGGTTATGAAAATACGATTTATTCTTCATAATCCAATAGGAATGCATTTTGTCATAGACAATTTTCTCCAGCTCTGAAGCATTATGGTCGTCAAAATCTTTTGTCTCTATCGGGTTGAATACATGTATTTTAACAATTCCAGGCCGAGATCCTCTTTTCGAACCGTCATCGAAAAAGATATCCCAGGCATTTTCTATGATAATGGGCACTGTGGGAACGTCATTCTGAATAGCGATTCGAAAGGCGCCGGATTTAAATGCGTGAATCTGTGGCGGGAAACTATCATCGATTTTTCCTTCTGGAAAGATAACCACACTTCTTCCCTTTCGGACAAGTTCATTGGCCCGCTGAAAGGCCTTGAAAGAAGATACTTTACTTCTCCGAGTGACCGGGATATCGATTGTTTTGAAAAAGATCCGTGTAACCGGATTTTTAAGCAAGGAAGCTTTCCCGATAAATGAAAATGGAGCCGGGCATAAGTAGGTGAGGGCTGTTATATCCAAGACGGAAGTATGGTTGGGACACAGTACCATGGAGCGGTTCCAATCTATTTTTGATTCGTAGCTCACCTTAAAAAAAATACCCGCTAATGCCGAACCCACAACGGATACCCAGCGCCGCATCTGAGCGATTTTTGCGTAGTTCTCTTCAGGGCGGCGTGCTAAAAAATAGATATAAGGTAAAAACAGAAGAAAAACAAGTAGAACGCTGATAAAATACCAATACCGATGGAGTTTTTTGAGCAATAGAATCATACAAGCCAAAAATTTTGACCTAAAGTAAAGAAAGAAAATGGATAATTAATTATCCATTTTCTTTTTTAGTCTACTGTAAATCCATATTTTTTGTAGATACTTTTGGCGGAAGGGGAGTCCATGAATTTTAAGAAGTCATCTGCAGCTTGCGTATGTGGCGCATTTTTTAGCTTTGCCGCAACGTATGTCGCGGTTGTATTCTGCGCATCAGGAATGGTGATTCCTTCGACAGGATGGCCAATTAGTTTTTGATAAACGACCTCAGAAGCCCAAACAGGGGCCGCGTCTGCCTGTCCATACAAGATGCGCATAGGACTCTCCCGATGGTGAATCTTCGTTAGATAGGTGCTGCCATCCTTCACCTTGTCTTCCATGATTTTCTTAACGAGTTGCTCTCCTCCTGCTTTTCTATAGGATGCTTTGATCTGCTCACCAATCCCTTCCCATTGCGGATTAGGCATGCTGATGCGAATTTTATTATTCTCTAAATCATTTAATGTCTTGATGTTACCGGGATTTCCTTTTGGAATCATCAGACAGATATTGTTGTAGCAATAAACCTGTGTATGGCTAAAGTAATCTGCCATCTCGTTGATCGCTCGTTTGCTCGCTGTGTAAATATCGGGCTTATGCGTAATACGTAGATTGCCTATCGTGATTGATCCGCCTTTAATCTGTTTAGCTAAAATACCCGGTGGCAGGGTTTCAACAAAAATACGTTCGTATTGTGGGTATTCTTTTTTGAATGATGCAAGTAAATCATCGACAACCATAAATTGATTGCCAGCGAAAAAAACGGTAAGCTGCGGATTCTCGATATCACCATATAAATCTGGAATATTGTCTATCCCGGGTACCGTAAAATTTAGAGCCGATTCTGGTGGATTATTCCAGGGGGGATCAAAACGATGTTCTTGTGCCTTAATTTCCTGGGCTCCCAATAATGTTATTGTTAGACCAAGCAGTAGAAAATTTTTCATTATACTTATGGTTTAACGATAACCCAACCTTCATTTGCTCTTAAGATTAATTCACCATTTCCGCTAGGAACATAGCCTATAAAATCAAATAGTTCTTCTTTGGCAATATGTTTCTCTTCCAGGGTATTCAGGCATTGCGCTACGATAACGCCTTTCTCAACGAGGTCTTTCAAAGGTTTCTCATATTGGCTGTTCTTTTTTAGGTAAGCTTCGGTACCACCGGAAAATGCAACCAACTCAATCTGTAAGTGTCCTTTTAACCGTGGGTCTTTCAAGACATTGTTAATATTACGGATTGCTTTTTCAATTGTTTTTGGATCATTGCTGTCCAGCTGATAAATGGCTCTATACGCTTTTTTCTTAGCAACGGCACCGCTGTATTGATGGTTATTGAGCAACAATTTATTGTCCTGTGCTTTCGCTTGAATAGTCGTTATCGCTACTAAAATGCAAGCGATCGTAAATTGTTTTTTCATATTTATTATTGATTTAATGGGGTATTTATGTTTAAAAATCAAAAGGTCCGAGTTTATGTTGTTCTATACTAACGTTATCGGCATAAGGTGGATAGGGGCTATCTTTGGGTTTTTTGCTAAGATTAGGATAGTCCAATTGCTTGTTTGTTTTCTGAGGTCTATCGAAAGAATTGATATATGCTGCGACATCATAGGCCTCGTCGTCTTTCAATTGCGGTGCATCATAAGTTGCGCCCAAAGGCATGTTAGCTTTGATAAAACGTGTGGCGGTCAGTAATCGTGCCATTCCAGCACCATCATTGTAGCTGTCTTTTCCCCATAAGGGTGGATATTGATACCCTTTTCCCGCTGTTTGTGGTAGCCCCTGACCATCTTTTCCATGACAACTTGTACATTTATTCTCAAAGACCAATTGACCATGTTTCAAGTCCGCAGCACGGTTGGGAATATCCATTTTTATAAATCCTTGGCCTGCCAAGCGGCCTTTATTAACTGTATTTATGCTGATGTTTTTAATATAGGTGATAATGGCTCTCATTTCCTTGCTATTTTCAGGAATGGCTCGGCCGTTCATGCTCCGCTCAAAGCAACCGTTGATACGTTCTTCGAGTGATTCAACTTTGTTTTCCCGGCCAATATAGGTTGGAAAGACATTGGTGAGCCCGACATAAGGGGCCGCAAAAGCCTTTGTACCCCCATTGAGATGACAACTGCTGCAGGCAAGTTTGTTTCCGATTTTGACCTCCCCGTCGTAGAAATAATCGTATGTATTTTTGATTAGCTTTTCACCATAACTGGCCATTTTACCTTCGGGATTATCTTTGAATGAGATTTCCTTAAATTGGGAAACGTGCGTAATAAGCGAGTCGTTGCGCATCTCAAGAGAATCTGTTTGCTTTTTGTTTTCCCCATGTTTTAGTGGAAATACACATAATGTCGTACATGTAATAACCAATGCGACAATGATCCAGCTGAGTGCCTTTAAATAATCTGTTAGTTTTTTATATTCCATTACGCTAATTCATTTGTACAAATCTAGCCGCCTCAAATCTGGAATTAAAACGAAGTTTGTTTATGAGATATAACATTTGGTTATAACTTGAAGTTTTGCCGCAGACAGAATTGCAGAAACTGGTTGGGCGTACCGGCAAGGCCTCCATATAAATGGGTAAAATAGAAATAACGTTCTATCGTCAATTGTGGAATATCAACGATGCTCAATAGATTATTTAACACTTCTTTTTGCACTGTATGAATAGATAAAAAAGCAAAGCTGTTGCGGCGAGCAAGGTAGCCTTTGATACTCTCTGTTGAAGGCAAGATCATCTCTATCTGTACTTCGGAGAGATTAATGCTTTTATCTTTTAGTGCATTCTCAATAATTGTTCGTGTACCTGAACCCTGCTCGCGTAGTACCAAAGGTAAGCGCGTGATATCGGATAGTATTGGATTTTTTAATTGAGCTAATAGTGGGTTTTGGCTATTTGTGACCAGAACTAGCTCATCCTTCATAAAAGGAATGTACTTCAGCGCCCGGTTGTCGGTAGACCCCTCCGTGATACCTAAATCCAATGTTTTGTCGATAAGCTGTTCCTCAATACTTCGGCTATTGGATTGAAAAGACTGGATACGGTTGTTGGGATATTGGGATAGAAAATCGGCAAGCAGAGCAGGTAAAACATATTGGGAGATGGTTGTGCTGGCTCCTAAGACCAGATTTCCTTTTCGCCCTTCCTGCAATTCTTGTATTTCTTGGCCCGCCTGATTATACAGATTGATAATCTGTTGGGCATATTTATAGAGAATTTGACCTGAATCGGTTAGATTAAGATTGTTGCCCTTTCTTTCGAAGAGTGGTACGCCAAGTTTCTTCTCTAGTTCTTGGATGTTTTTGCTTACTGCTGGTTGTGAGATGAAAAGGGCCGAAGCCGTTTTGGTGAAATTAAGGTGCTGAGCCGCAGTGTAAAATACAATTAAACGAAAATCAAAATCCATAAAACGATAAAGGGTTATTTCTAAAATTTAAAAATAACCCTTTATCTAATGAAAAACTAAATTATTTGCTTAGTTCCGCGTAATATTTATGAAATAAAGGAATTGTTGAAATTCCCAT
>JAIRVH010000042.1 GCA_031253985.1 Sphingobacterium sp. | reverse complement strand
AGCAAAAAAACAATGTAATTTTAATTGTCAAACAACAAATTGAATTTCAAACGCTTATTGCAACGTTACATTTTTTTTGCATTTTTTTTATTATTTAGACTTTGCAGAATCAAATAATTGCCTTATGTTTGCAATGTCAAAACGAGGAAGGGTGCCTGAGTGGCCGAAAGGAACAGTTTGCTAAACTGTCGTACTGGAAACGGTACCGCGGGTTCGAATCCCGCCTCTTCCGCCAAGACAAAAACGCTTTCTGAGAAATCAGAAAGCGTTTTTTTGTTTTAGGTAATAAACAGCACCATATAAAAGATCCAATAAACACCCGTGAATCGTCAGGGTAGCAAAATAGGAAAATTCATTTAGCCCCTTACATCGGGCGATTGAATCGAAACACCGCTTTCATCCATTACAATCCAATCCGGTTAAAGACTCCCTACTTGGCCTCAATTCGAACTTCTCCTGAAATAAGTCCCTTGCTGTTCGCTCTAACGACAATTGACCCTTTATTTTCACTTTTGACAATCGCCAGTGCTTTGCCATGAAATGCTTGACGTGACGCTGATTGGAAACTAGTCAGATCAGTTGTATTACCATTGTCTGTCGCTACAATTTTAGCACCATTTCCCTCCACCTCAAATTCGATTGTATCAGCCGCATTGGGGACGATCGTACCAAACTCGTCTACCACATCAGCATGTACAAAGCAAAGGTCTTTGTTTGCCGTATTGAAAGTGGCATTTTCCGATGATAATTGTATGCGGTATGCTTTCGATGCCGTATGGATTGTTTTACTTAGCATCTTCTTCGTTCCCTGATACGAAATTACCTCAATCTTCCCCGGTTCAAATTCCACACCTTTAAATACAAGGTCGTAGCGGTCCGGATCTTTGGACTGTTCCCCGATCTTTCTACCGTTCAGATAAAGCTCTACCCGGTCGGCTTGATTAAAATACACCACGACGTCTACCTGGTCACCTTTTTTCCAGTTCCAATGTGGCAATACATGTAAGACCGGTTTTTCTGTCCATACACTTTGATACAGATAGTAGACATCCTTCGGAAATCCAGCTAGATCCACAATGCCAAAGTACGAACTTCGTGCCGGCCAAGTGTATGGTGTTGGTTCACCGAGATAATCAAAACCCGTCCACACATACATGCCTGCAATATGGCTGTATCTTTCCATTAACCGCAAGCTTGTCTGGTGGTTTGATCCCCAAGGCGTGAATACATTGTCGTAAGCCGATATGCTCCTGTCCTTATTGCCCCTATCAAAAGGGACATCCCATCTCTCGGGCCACATACGAATGGAGTCGTACGGAACCAAATCATATTTTCCACGGCTTTCCAACGCCGAGGTGCTTTCCGTTACGATAAACCTTTTTCCAGGATGATCCTGTGGGAAGCTTGCCCATTTCTTATGGTTGTAATTGTAGCCAACTAAATCTACCGCCGCACTCATCAGTACGGGATTGGCTTTGGAGAGCTCATTATTGGCAATAGTGGTTGGACGTGTACCATCCAGGCTATCGACAATCGCCGCCAGTGATATCGGGATAGCTGTGCCGTCAGCTTTGGAATGCCACTGCTCCTGGGCTTCATTGCCCAGGCACCAGATAAACAGCGACGGATGATTCCGGTCACGTTTGACATGATCCACGAAGTCCCGCTTGTACCATTGGTCCCAGTATAAATGATAGTCATAGGGGTTTTTATGACCTTTCCAGACATCAAATGTTTCACTCATCACAACAAAGCCTAAACTATCGCAAAGGTCCAAAAATGCTGGGGCCGCAGGATTGTGCGATGTGCGTATCCCGTTCACTCCCATTGCTTTCATTATGCGGAGCTGACGTAATGCTGCAGACCGATTGAAGGCCATGCCTAGTGCGCCAAGATCACTATGCAAACAGACCCCCCGGATTTTAAGCTGTCGCCCATTGAGTATAAAACCCTCGTGATCATCGAATCTGAAATTGCGTAAGCCAAATTTGGTACGCTGTTCATCCACCACCTGACCATCCACAATGAGCTGCATTTTTGCTGTATATTGATACGGGGTTTCAATATCCCATAAGACAGGATTTTCGAGGACTATCTGCTCACCGATGGGATGTAGACCTGCTTTGACAGCATTCAAAGTGGTACGTTTACTTGCGACAATAACACCTTTAGCTGAAAGGACTTCTGTCAACAGCGTTATCTTTTTTGATTCTTTACGGCTATGCTCAATTGCCAGCGACAGGTCTACTACTGCACGTTTCTCACTAAGCTGTCCAGCCTTTAAGAAGGTACTGTTGGTACCTATGCTGATTGGATTTCGACTGATTAATTTAACATCCCGATAAATCCCCGAACCAGAATAGAAACGCGAGTTGGGCTGATTCTTATTATTTACTTTGACTGAAAGTAGATTGTCCCTACCATCCCAGTATAGATGATGAGACAACTCATATTCGAATCCAATATAACCATTGGGTCTTTTCCCCAAGAAATGCCCATTGATCCAGACTTCACTGTTTTCGTATACACCTTCAAATGCAACAAATACTCGTTGGTTTCGCTCAGTCTTAGCCAACTTAAAAGATTTTTGATACCAGCCTACGCCACCATCGAGATAAGCAGCCCCGCTACCTGCGGGGCTGTTTGCTCTAAATGGCATTTCGATGCTCCAGTCATGTGGTAGATCGAGCTTTCGCCAGCCTTCTTCTTTTCGTCCATCGCTATATTGCCGGTTGCTGTCCAGTTTAAACCACCAGCCCTCATTAAAATCAATCACCTTTCCGGACTGCCCCCTTATGGAACCCGTGGTCAGCAATAACAGGAACAGTACACCTACTATTCGGCTATATCCTCTATCAAATAATTGCTTCAACATACATTTATTTGGTCTTTTGGGTATCCAGCTTGTCTTCTGTCAAACTCTCCTTGTAGGCCTTACTGATAAAATTAAAGGTCAACATGGCCGCTCCATCATTCGAAAGCACGGGATCTCGCAATACGGCTAATTGCATGGTATTCTCGGTCAACGACATGATACGGACATCGCCCCAGTCGACGACGATCCCATCTTGCGGTTTTCCATGTAAAGGCGAAGCCCCCGTCATACGGATGGTTTTCTTTTGCGTATCAATATTAAAAGTCCCCTTCTGAACTTTGCCCAGCATGGCATGATTCACATTGATGTTTGCGCCACCTTTCAGGTCAAAAGTCATACTCCCATAATTGCCTGCCGGCATCAGCCAGCTATTGCCTTTCCAATCGGGCTCCCAGCTCCAGCTATCGCTGTTTAAGGGTGCGGCTGTTTTGTTGATGCTTCCCCACCAGTCACCGGTGCCGTAAAAATATAACGGACCTTTAAAGTAACGGGAGATACCGTCAGCATCTAGATCGAGGTACCAGGTTTTCTCTTCCCCGGCCCCGCCAGTCAATAAGGTCCAGGTTTCGTCACTGATAAATTCGGCATACATCTGATCGATTTTAAATGTCACGGGCTCGCCGTAGACAATGCCGCCACGGGTCTCGACACCAAATTTAACCGTATACTCACCAGGGAAAGGCATTTTCAAAGTCACCTTTTTTTCCTGGCTCCGTCCCTGTGGATGCTCCCATAATGCGGTGTATCTGGAATCCATCAAGCTCGTTAAATACACAATATTGGGATTATTGGCGTCATGTTCAATGGTAAAGGCTTTTCCCTTCTCCAACTGTGCCGATGTGACATCGATGTCCCCCAGTGTATAATTCTCTGGAGAACAGGCTCCAAAGACTACCATCGCTACAAAGAAGCAGATGATATATGTGAATATCTTTTTCATTTTTGTCTAGTTATAATTCAACGGATAGCAAGTTCTACTTATGCTTTTGTCTAGTTCCAGCCGGCATTTTGTTTCAATACACCATTAGATAAAGTAATCTGTTTGTTTGGAATCTGCATAAATCCTTTCGTCGTCAAAAAACGCTCCTTAGTCACGATAACCTTCTCCGGCACCGAACCGCTAAGTACATCTTCTGTTGTTTCCAGTGTAGCTGCCGCATTATTTAGCCCCTGCCGCAATACATCCCAATAGCGGATACCTTCAAACGCAAATTCAAATTTTCTTTCCTTCAGAATATTATTTTTTGAAACTGCTAACGAAACAAAATTGGCCTTATACGCTCTTTTCCGTACTTCGTCAAAGTATTTCTGTGCATTTGCGGAACCGAGCTCTGCCGCCATCAACAAGACGTCAGCGTAACGGATAACAAAGTAATCCTGGTCTTGAGACAGTTGCATATCCTTATCGCCGCCTGTATTCGTGGTACCATCCGGCAACGCTGTAGGGGCGTATTTTTTTATGGTGTAACCTGTATACTCACGCTGATCTTTCAGGTCAAATCCCGTGATCTTCTCGCCATCGATATCAATAATTGAGGCAACCTTGCGTGTATCCGTGTTATCAAACTCATTGAAGAATTTTTTGCTTACTGTACATGCACCCCACCCCTGACCATACGGAGACCAATTTTTACCGCGTAAGCCCAAAAAGACCACCCAGCGGTTGCCATCGACATATCCGTTATAATTCGATGTATTATTGAATTTCTGTGCAAATACAACTTCAGCGTTCCCCTTACCGGCATATTTGGAGATATCAAGCGTATTGTTGCTAGCATTCGGAATATAGCTCGCTGCTGGCCACAGATTCTTGAAATCAGCTACCAGCGCATACTGACCACTGCTGATAACATCTTCCAAGCCTGCAAGGGCTTCGGCTTTGGAGATACCGATATCTTCCTTTCCATAATAACCGGAATAAAATAGATATACACGGGCCAATAGCGCTTTTGCAGCAAACGGAGTTGCCCGGCCATCATTGGTTGCCGCAGCTGATTTAGGGTAAGCTGTTGCAGGAATATTGGTGGCCGCAAATTTAAGGTCAGAAACAATCAGCTGATAAATAGCTTTCGGATCCGACTGCGGGATATTCTCATTGGTTGGGCTGGTGAGCAGAGGTATGTTTTCGAATAGGCGGACGAGATCAAAATACATGGTGGCCCGCAGGAATTTCGTTTCCCCTTCAATGCGTGCCCGTGCAGTTGTATTCCCCGAAAAATCAGTACCGCCCAATTTTCCCAATAGCGTATTGCACCTAAAAATTCCAGCATAGTAATCCGACCAAGTGCCGTCAAAGATATTGTTGTCCGATTGCGATTGTGCAATATCAAAACGGTCTATTGCCTGAAAGCTGCGACCATCGGTAGTACCCGTTCCACCAAAACAATTGTCGGCGGCCACCTCAGCTGTTAGATAGAAAGACTGGCTGCCATTGGAAGTAGTCCGTTGATAACCATCGTAACAACCGACCAAAGCCATGTCAGCATCGGCTACCGTTTTATAAAAATTGCTCTCCAAAACGCTTGTCATCGGTTCGACATCCAAAAAACTAGATGAACATGACCCTAAGATTAAGGATCCAAATAACATAGAATGATAGATATAGCTCGTTTTTTTCATGATTTCTTGTGTTTAGAATTTAACATTTAGCCCAAATAATACGGTCCTTGGTCTTGGATAGTAACCGAGGTCGATACCCGACACCCAACCATCGGTTCCATAACCGATCTCTGGATCCATCCCATCATATTTAGTGAAGGTGAACAGATTTTGCCCTTGCACATAGAAACGGATCTGATTGGCGTACTTCCATTTGATCAGCTTCGATAAATCATAACCTAGGGTTACATTGCTGATCCGAAGAAAGTCTCCATCCTGAATATAAAGGTCTGAAAACTGCCAATTGACATTAGTTTCCGTAACACGGGGGATCGTATTGGAAGTACCCTCTCCCGTCCATCGGTCTAATATTCTTGTGGTATAGTTTGCCTGTTTATTGGCATGATTGCGGTAAGACTGTACAATTTTGTTACCGAGGGAACCGTAGGCATTCAACGAAAAATCAAATCCTTTATAATCCAGTCCAATATTAAATCCATAAGTAAAATTAGGCATGCCCACGCCCAGATTTGTTTTATCCGAGGCATTGATAATACCATCATTATTTTGGTCCACATATTTCACATCGCCTGGTTTTACATCCGCCTGAAGGATACCTTTCCCGGCTGTTTTCCAAGCATCGATCTCGGCTTGGTTCTGGAAGAGACCGTCCGTTTTATACCCCCAGAAGTAGCCAATGGGCAGACCGTTTGCTGCACGGTAAAATTCTTCCGAATTATCATATAACATAGCTGTCTGTCCGTGGATAATACCATCTTCGGTAGGTATCTGGCCAACCTTATTTTTGTTATAGGCACCATTTACCCCAAGACGGTAGTTGACTTCATTGATCTTGTCCGCCCAATTTAGCCCCAGTTCCACCCCTGTATTCTTCACATCACCGCCGTTGATAAAAGGTGGCAACGTTCCGGTTGTCGCCAAAACAGGCGCTGTAACCAGCCAGTTCTTCGTCTTTTTTACATAAAAATCGGCAACGACATCCAAACGGCTGTTTGCAAATTTGGCGTCAAATCCAATATTGGTCTGTTCGGATGTTTCCCAGGTCAGATTCGGATTGGATAAGCGGCTCGGATAAGCCCCAGCGATATTATTGTTGCTCGTTCCAAAGACATAATGTGCTCCGGGATTGGACGATGTAATCCCTGTTGAGGTACTGATGGGTGCCGCATATTGAAAATCAGCGATATCCTGGTTGCCCACTTGTCCCCATGAAGCACGGAGTTTAAAGAAGTTTACTGCCGATAAATGCTCTTTAAAAAACTCTTCCGAAGAAATTACCCAGCCCGCCGATACCGAAGGGAAATATCCCCAGCGGTTACTGCGTGAAAATTTAGAAGATCCATCTGCACGCAATGTAGCATTCAAGAGGTACTTTTCCTTATAATTGTAGCCCAGCCGCCCAAAGTACGAGACCCTACGGGTGATGTTCTCTGGTTTTCCAGATACCGTCCGCGTTTCGACGACGTTACCTTTTTCATCCAGGTGTGCCTGGCCTGTGGTATTGTCCAGATAGGCATGTGCAAAATCGTTGAACTGGGAAAGCAGATTCCAGTTGGACCCCGAAAGGTAAGTTCCTTGGTAACGTAGCGATTCCATACCGATCATAGCCGTAAAGCGATGATCCGTGTGAATATCAAAATCATAGGAAGCGGTATTTGTCCAAGTCAACGTATGACCTTTACTCATGTTCTGTGAGGTCGTTGTATGGTCTTGGTTGTAGGTGTAGATGGAGAATCGGTATAAGGGTGTAAAACTTCTGTATTCCGAAGCATAATAGTTGAACCCCAGTAGTGAGCGGACCTTTAAGCCTTTAATCGGTTCGATCTCCGCAAATACATCAGCCAGTAATTTTTGACCATCATTGGCGTTATTCGAATTAGTCATCATCACTCCATATGGGTTGCTGTCCCCATTGTACCAGGGTGAGTTCGATGTGTCATTGAAAGGACTTCCGTATAAGCCATTGTCCGAATACACCGGTGACAAGGGCGAAGTAGCAAAAGCACCACGCAACGTATTGCTATACTGATTGCCGACACTGATGCCTCGATTTTTAATGTAGTTAAAGTTGAGATGCTGCCCTATTTTCACAAAATTATCGAAAAGCTTATGTTCCGAGTTCGTTCGGAAACCATAACGCTGGTAATTGGAAACGTCTTTACCGCCTACAATTCCTTCCTGACCAATATAGTTCATCGATAAGGCGTAGGTGGATTTCTCATTGCCTCCGGTCAGGGCAACATTGTAATTGTCCATTTTTGCATTATCCTTGAACATGTAATCCATCCAATTGGTATTGGCCAACCCATCCATGCTGTTAAAATCGATAACCGCCGCCCCCGAATTCAGTGACTGTTCATTCATGATCAACTTATATTGATCGGCATCCAACAATTTCGCTTTACGCGAAACGTTCTGAATACCCGTATAGCCATCAAACGACAGTACATTTTTGCCCGCAGCACCCATTTTGGTGGTAACCAGGATCACCCCATTTGCAGCCTGTGAACCGTATATGGCGGCCGAAGCAGCGTCTTTCAGTACGTCGATAGATTGAATATCGGCCGCATTCAGGACCGAAATATCCCCTCCAGGGACGCCATCAATGACGTACAAAGGACCGGAGTTTCCGATGGTTCCCAATCCACGGACGACAACTTTCATATCAGCTCCCGGCTGTCCAGAAGTCGATGTAATGGATACACCTGGTGCTTGTCCCTGGAGCGATTGCAGTGGGTTCAACTGATTGCGTTTCTGCAGTTCTTCACCCTCTACTTTTAAATTGGCTCCTGTATTCAATTTTTTCTTTTGTACACCGTAGCCAATGACCACCACTTCCTCAAGATCGGAAGCTTGTGGCTGCAGGCGGATTACCATATTGGGGCCGGTAATTTTAATTTCCTCCGTTTTGTACCCCACGTAAGTAATGGTCAGTATAGTCCCTGTGCTGCCCTTCAGTGAAAACTTGCCCGAATCATCACTGCTTGTTGAAATCTTCTGATTCTTAACGCTAATACTCGCTCCCACGATTGGCAAGCCTGAATCAGCCGAAACAACCGATCCTGTGATGGATTGTGCCCAGACCAAAGAGGTCACGCTGGTCATGACCACGACGGCCACGCCCCTGCTCAACAATTGTTTGCTTATCATATGTCTTGATTTATAAATTGGTTTTTTCTTATTTTAATTTGATCTGTAAGGCTTTTCCTGTATAGGTTACTGCTGTTGATTTCCTTGCTGAAACATCCAGTCCGACCACGTTTCTGTCACTGACAAAAATGATATTGAACTTTCTTTTGGTCAGCATGCCTTCAAAATCTCCCTGACGATCAGCCAAAGACAGTACGTGCGTCGAATTGTCATAACTGAAATCAATGCGGCTGTATTTCCCTTTTTCATAATTATAGTTGCTTCCTTCGTCTTCATAGAGTGAAAATTGACCGTTAGCTCCTGCATAGACGTAAAGATCCAGCACATCAGGTTTTTTCTCCGTCGTATATTGCAGGACAGGTCCAATAGGTAATATAGCTCCGGACCGGACATAGACAGGAATACGTTCATAGGGTGCCGCAACAAGCAGATCCTGCCCCCCTGCTATCATCTTGCCGCTGTATAGATCATACCAGCTGGCTCCTTTCGGGAAGTGTATCTTGCGTGAGGTTGCTCCTTTTTCTGTGACGGGATTGATCAGTAAAGATGGTCCCCAAAGATATTGGTCATTGCTGTCGAATCCGTCTTTGTCTTGCGGGAAATCCATGGCTAGTCCGCGTATCATCGAATAGTCTTCGAAAAAAGTTTTTGCCGCCAGACTGTAATTGTAGGCGAGTAATTTATACCTTAGGTTGATCGAATAGGTCATGCTTTTATAGGCTGGATGATCCGCAGGAGCAATATTGTATGGCTCGCGATACGGAAATTGTCCATGCGCCCTGAACAATGGCAAGAATGCACCATATTGATACCAGCGGCTGTTGAGCTCCCGCCACTCCTCTAAATCCGTCATATTCGGTTTGTGAAATCTATTTTCCACCAAAAAGCCACCGGCGTCCATTGTCCAATAAGGTGTACCGGACATCGAGAAATTGATGCCCCCGGCAATCTGATCTTTCATATCATGCCATCTTGAAGCAATATCGCCACTCCAGGCCGCTGCAGCATAGCGTTGTTGCCCTGCAAAAAAAGATCGTGTCAAAATAAATACCCGTTTATTAGGATCTGTTTCACGCTGGCCCTCATAGATACCTTTTGCATTTTGTAAAGGGAACGCATTATAATAGCGGACAGAGGAACCTATGCTCGGCTGAAAAACCGATTTGCGCTCGTCCAAATCAATATTGGAGTGAATATCAGGCTCACTGGCATCCATCCACCAGGCATCGATCCCGATTTTGAAAAGATTGTTGTCCAACAATTTCCAAAATCCATCACGTGCTGCTTTGTTGAAAGGATCATAAAAGGTGGAGGTATAACCTTTTCCGATCCAATCTTTTCTGCCATCATAGATATTGCGTGGATAGATCCATTTATTGGCCTTAAATTCTTGGTATACGGAAGACTCTTCATTGATTTTGGGCCAGGCCGAAATCATGATCTTAAAGTGTTGATCATGCAGTGTCTTAATCATGGCCTGAGGATCTGGAAAACGCGTTACATCAAATTTCTGACTCCCCCAGTCGTTTTCAGACCAGTAAGACCAATCTTGCACAATATTGTCGATCGGAATCTTTCGTTTGCGAAATTCAGCTGCGACCGCTTCGATTTCTGCTTGCGTCTTGTAGCGTTCTCTGCTCTGCCAAAATCCAAAGCTCCAAATCGGCATAATCGGTGCCTTGCCCGACAAGTGGCGATAGCCAGCAATAACCTCATCCATTGATTCACCGTGAACAAAGTAATAGTCAATGGCATCTCCGGCTTCCGAATTAAAGGAAAATAAGTTTTTACGCGCTTCCGGGATGGGGCTTTGCCAGTTTAAGGTAAAATAAGATTCACCCCCATCCGGTATCCATTCCATCCGGATCTGGTAAGTTTTATCTTTCTGCATGTCCCGTTCTATTTCAAAGGTGCCTGCATTCCAGGATTGCCGCCAGCGGTCGGCGACCTGCTCGCCATCAATCCAGACTTTCATATAACCCGAATATTTAAAATGCAGCACATGTTTGCCTGTGTAGGATGAAGAGAAACTTCCGGCATAGATGACCTTACTGTCGGCCAGATTTACTCCCTTTGGAAACTTGTGCTGATCCGTTAGATAGCCATAATCGATGATCGATTCCGGCCGGGATAAATAGACCTCGTTGGCCTTGTTTCGATTTACATAGGTTGCTGTGAGCCAACCAGGTTCACCTTCCTTAGACTGCAGCTTAAAAGCATTTAAGGACAATAATGGCCTCACGTCGCCTGCCTTTGTAATGGAATAATTGTGCCATAAGATACCATAGTTATTGGTGGAGAGTAAAAAGGGTATTCCGATCTCTGTATTGTACTGCAGCAGGGAAACCTGTTTTCCGCGGTTATAGTTCATCACGGCATTCTGATGCTGGCCGAGTCCATAGATCCCTTCCTCAGGATCGACAATAAAGTCTTGGTTAAGGTGATAAAAAGCATCTCCCTGATAACTATTGGTTAAGAAAGAACTTGAATTCCGCTTTGCTTCTCTAAAAATGGATTGCCCCTTCAAATCGTAAAACGCTACTTTGCCACTCACCAAAGAAACGATTGCCTGCATATTGGCTGTTTTTAAATTTACGGTGGAGTCGGTCGAGCTTACCCCTAAAGATTTAACTTCTCGACGGAGTGAATCAACGATGACTAAACTCGTTTGGGTCGGTAACGCGACACCTGCAGGAACAGCCGTGACACGCACGATCTTATCGGTAACGACGTCCAAATAGACATCCTGATCAATGGAGGTTTCCGAATTTTTGAAGCTAACCTTAATACCGTTCGGTGTTTTTTCATAATGAGCTTTATTTGTCTGGCTGAATCCCTGCTGCACGATCGCGAAGAGCATCAGACCACTTAAAGCATACGTTAAGTTGCGCATTTAAATAAGATTTATTGGTTATTATATTCCCTTGGTTATTACGCGTCCTTTCCTATTGAAAGAACTGATCAAATATAGAGTGCAACCGGTTGTATAAAGGGTATGTTTTGTTAACTTTTGGGGGTTACTTTGTTAACATGTAAAGGAATACTTGCAGGCATCATTGACTTTAAGCCTATGAATTACAGGTTTTTTCGGTAAAAAGACGGTAGGTTTCCAAATGCAGATTTAAAATATTTGCTGAACTGTTTCGGATTTCCAAACCCCACTTCATAAGCAATTTCAGCCATCGATAATTTCGAATTCTGAACTAAATGCATGGCACGTTTGAGCCGGATATGCCGGATGTATTCCATCGGCGAATACCCCGTTATAGCAAGTACCTTTTTATAAAGGCCTACACGGGTGATGTTCATTCTTTTGGCAAGCAGTTCGACAGAAAGTGAAGGGTCACTGAGATCCTGTTCAATTTCCTTTACCAGCGCACGGATAAACTGTTCATCAGCGGATGCAATATCGGGCTGTTCCAGATTGACATTAATCTGTTTTTTATACCGTTTTACCATTGTCTGCTGCTGATTGAGTATCTGCGCTAATTTCGAACGCAGGAGGTTGATATTGAAAGGCTTGTTAATGTAATCTGTAGCACCGGTCTGCAAGGCTTCCAGTTCAATTTTCTGATTGACTACCGCCGTTACAATCAGCACAGGGATATGGACCAGCTTAGCCTGGGCTTTTATATAGCGGCAAAAATCCAGTCCGCTCTCCCCGGGCAGACTAAGATCGGTGATGACAAGATCAACTTGTTGCTTGCTTAAAATCAATTTCGCCTCATTGACTCCTTTTGCAGAGTGGATTACGTAGGTTGACCTTAGGGTCCGCTCCAGATAATGAAGGAAGTCAATATCATCTTCGACCAATAAAATAGCAGGTTTATCCTGCTTGTTGCTTTCGACGGGGTCATTGCTCGTTGCGACCTTGTTTAAAGGTAGTTGAACATAAAATGTCGTCCATTGCGCATTGCTGCTCAGCCTGATATTTCCACCCAAGAATTCTACATAGTCTTTTACAATAGAAAGCCCGATACCCGTACCCTGATTTAGTTTTCCATTTGGTACAGCCAGTTGCATGTAACGTTCAAAAACGCGGGATTGTAAGTTTTCGGGAATCGCTGTACCCTGATTTTGAACTTCAATAAGCAGTACCTTTCCCGCTTCTTGTTCAGTTACTTTGGCATTGAATGCCACAATACCGGATACTGGGCTAAACTTGATCGCATTTGACATCAAATTGAAAATAATGCTTTCCAATTTGTTTTTGTCAAACCAGGACGGGTATGTGTCTTGGGCAATATTGACCTGTAGGGAGATTTGATTGCTTTGGGCCATTCCGGCAAAGGCATCGAGTTGTTCGCGGATAAATCCCAAGAGATCCCCATACTCCTCGTTCAGTTCCAGTTCACTTTTCTCCAATTTTCTAAAGTCCAGCAGCTGATTGACCAATTTAAGCAGGCGGTCGGCATTCTTCTTGATTAAGTTTAGGTCAGCTTTTTTTTCTGGATGCTGTTCTTCATCCAACAACTGCTGTGTTGGGGTTAGGATCAAGCTGATCGGAGTCCTGAACTCATGACTTATATTAGTAAAGAAACGTGTTTTTAAAGCATCCAGCTCCTTTGCCTGTGTTGCCTGTTCCTGGGCAAGGTAAAGTTGATTGCGTGTCTTGACACGTAGTTTTGTCAAATAAAAATAGGTCCACAGGACGACCAAAGTTAGACAGGCATAGAAAAGAAAGGCCCAGGTAGAACGCCAAAAAGGCGGCTGTATATCGATTGTTAGGAGCAGCACGCCCTCCGACCAGCTATTCGAATCGATGGCATGCCGAATATATAAGCTGTAGCTGCGGGTGTCTAGATTGGTAAAATTGGCGCGCATGGTCCCTGGTTCAAAATCAAACCATTCATCACTTAGACCAGCAAGCTGATATTGGTAGAGTCCATTATGCTGTTGCAGGTAGTCAAAAGTAGAGAACTCCAGCGAAATGGCATTTAGATTGTATGGAAGGCTCAGTTCTTTGAGATTATTCAGGGCTTGATCGTAAATGACCCGGCCCGAAAATTCCTCACCTACGGCTACCCGCTTGTTGAATAAATAGAGATTGGACAAAAGGGGTAAGATCAGCTCACTTTCGCTGCTAATTTTTGTAGGGTCGATAAAATTGAATCCTTTTGGTCCACCAAAGACGAGTCTTCCGTCCCGCATTTTTAAAGCGGCGTTTTCATTGAATACATTCCCCTGGAGGCCCGATTCCTGTGTAAAATTGCGGATGATAAACTTCTCTGCCTGTCCTTTGCCGACAATCGCCGACAGTCCTTTGTTTGTTGAAGCCCAAATCCCCCCTTGATTATCGACCAAGAGTGCCAGGATCGCATCGTCGCTGAGTCCATCTTGCTGTGTGAGACAGCTTATTTTGGTACCGTCGATTACATGCAGCCCTTCCTGTGTTGCTACCCAAATACGACCGGTTTTATCCTCTTTAATATCATAAATCAGATCATTCATGAGTTTCATGGGCGAACTGGATGTATTAATATAGCTAATCTTGCCGTCGGGAGTCAACAGCGCCAAGCCTGTAGCTGTGCCGATCCAGAGCCGTTTTTTTGAATCCTCAAATAAGACAGAAATATAATTGATGTTGATGGTTTGTCCCTGCCGAGAATACGTTTTCGAAAACTGTTCTGTTTTTCTATCAAACAGGTACAGGCCGGCACTTAGGGTTCCTATCCAAAACCGATGCTGACTATCTTCATAGATCTCCCAAACACTATCGTCGTTCAATTTTCCAGGCGCCGGGTCACGATGGAAAACTTTAAAACTTTTGCCGTCGAATCGACACATACCACCTCGATAAGTTCCGATCCACAACCTGTCTTCCGTATCCAGCAACAGGGAAACAATTACGTTGGAGCTCAAACTATTGGGATCCTGAGGATCATGCAAGTATTGCTTAAATGTTTTCTGGCCGATATCATAATAGAGCAATCCCCCACCGTTTGTCCCGATCCAGAGATTACCCTTGCGATCCTGTACAAACTTATTGACATCATCAAAGGGAAGTGATCTGGGAAGCCCCGGATAGTTCTTGATTAAGGAGAATAACAACAGGTTGGGATGATAATAGCTGATGCCGCCTTTATAGGTTCCGGTCCATATAATACCTGACTTATCCCGGTATAAGCACGTTATACTATTGTAAGGCAGACTCCGTAAGTCATATTTATCATTGCCAATGATTTCGATACTGCTCGTTTTCTTATTGTAGACATTGATGCCACCATGGTCTGTACCCAGCCAGAGATTTCCTTTATCGTCTTGCACGATATTGCCTACAAAGGGATTGGACAGTTCTTTTTGAATATGCCGAACTACCCCGTCTTTCGGGTCAAACCAGTATACGCCGATTGGAATATCTTTTGAGAAGATCCATATGACACCCTCCTGATCTGCAAAAAGATTATAATTCACCAATTTATTACTGAGGGGCAATAAGCAGGTTTTGATACTTTGCAGTGACTTTATATCGACGTAGCCCAGCAGGCCATTTTCGTAAATTACCCAGATCGTTTGGCCTTTCCCCGCTATCACATCAGCAATTCGACTGCTTTTGGTCAGCTGCGGCATAGTGCGGTACGTTTTCGTTTGGCCGTCGTACAGGACCAGCATACGATCGTTATACAATAGTGCAAAGGTCTGCCCTTCCAGCGGCCTTACGGTGTGTACGTCTTTAACAGGAAGTTTCAAGCTGGTCAGTATAGAATCCAGGTGCTGGTGGATAATGCCTGAGCGCTGATCATACACATTCATCCCGTTATTCGTACGGATCCATACATTACCTTCCGGCCCCTCGAAGATTGCTGAAATCACATTTCCACTCAGGCCTGTATGCTTACTGGCAGAATATCGAAAATTTGTGAATTGTACCCCATCAAATCGGCTCAGGCCAGACTCGGTACCAAACCACAGGTAATTATTCTTATCCCTCAGAGCACAGTTGACGTGATTATGAACCAAGCCTTGGTCAGAAGTCAAGGTTTTAAACGCATAAGTATTGGCCTGGCTCCAAGCCGAAAAATGACCTATGAAAAGGAGAAGAAAAAGACTGAGATACGCGTATAAAAAAGACTTAAGCTGCTGCATTGGTTATGATCTCCTCAATGATACAAAAATTGAGCAAATCCAGCAAATCCGAGCATTCATTTTAACAGGAACAATACACAGGTCCGTACTTCTTCAACCTAATTCTCAAATTCGCTAAGAGCAGATATATGCTACCTTTTTTCAAACTCTGACAGATCGACTCTATTGATCGCTCGATCGAACCAATCTTTTATCCTCGTTTCCATCTTTGGGTGACGCGTTCTCCCATTTCATTTCCTTCGTGTTCAACCTTTTTATCAGATACTGTTCTGTATAGATTTTATTTTCATCATAAAGTGTCACCAAAGTCTTATCATAACTCAATACATAAGTGCGCTGGATAGATGTGTCGCGATTTGAAAGCGCATTGTAGATATTCTTGATACAGGTCATGTCGGAGTTGAACTTGTAGGTAACGGAACCATCTACGGCTATCCTGGGATCATCATTTGCCACTGTCCATTTACCGATAAGATTCTCGACGGCTATCTTCTCTTCTTTTTTGCAAGAGGTCAGCGCAAAAGCAAGGATAGCTGGAAACAGGATACTGTAAGTTTTTTTCATAACTTCTTGGTTATTTATTATTGATACATCAGAAAGAACGAGTGAATTTAATGATCCGCTACAATAGCGTTCAGATTTCATGCTTCGATATTGCTAGGTTCCGTAGCAAATTCAATATATTACGCCATGGAGGGATATATCAACTTGTTTTGGCCATTTTGTTAGATCTATTTACCTGTCTCAGTGTGAGCGGCATCCACAGGTTTCGATTCTGGAGATCCTTTTTGCCGGAGAAAGATTGTTAATATTACAATCGAAGCGACCGAAAGAAATTCACTTTGCCAGTTCTGAAAAGTTTCAAACCAGAACTGCGGTTCCGCTAGAAACGCTAATAAACTTTTTTCGGGTTTGCCCTGCAAGCTTTCCTGCAGGTTGGCATCCTTAAAACTTCCATAGAGATGGCCTGCCCAACATACAAGAAACAGGATCACAAAGGCAATCGATAGCGAATTTTGGTAAAGAATTAAACGCCATCCCCCTTTCTTAACGGGACCCGGCGCATCTTTTCGGGTTGGATCAGGAAGCCGATCAACTTCCTCAGGCTTTTCCGGATCTTTTGATTCTGCAGACCCCACTTGCCGCAGAGAAATCGTCAGCATAACATAAAGTGCCATCTGTAGAAATTCGCTTTGGAAATTTTCAAATGTTGATGAGAAAAAATGACCGCTTCTCAAATATGCAGAAAATAGGAGTTCTGGAGACCCCAGATCTTTCAGATTCTCATTGTTTTCTTTCCATCCAAAAAATGCCTGAGCGCCTAGTGCTGATACAAATAAAATGATAAATACGATGGAAAGGCTGTTCCTATAGAAATAACTATTCTTTTTGTTTTTCATTGTGATCATTTAAAAGATTTGATAATCGTTTTAACTCGCTATTTAAATGTCAGTTATACCTGCACATCACCATCTGATTTGAATTTTCAATCACAAAACCAAGTTATTAACGTCAATCAATTGCATTTAATGAATTATCCTTTCACCGTGAACAGCACCAAGCACATAAAGGTTTGGAACATGTGTATGTTACATATACTTCATCTTAGGAGAAAAATACCCTTAATCAAGATGTAAACACTTTCGCACCATTATTTATCGAACCAAATCTGTTCCGGATGAGTTCCCCTTGAACACAGATTAATAATTGGTTAAATACACTCACATGCTAAACTATAAATTATGAAAGCAGCAGTATTCCATAAGCCCGGCGACATCAGGGTCGATAATGTACCTGATCCGACTATACTTGATCCTAGGGATGTAATTCTAAAAGTGACCGCTACCGCAATATGTGGCTCTGATCTACATATTTTAAGCGGTGCAGTTCCGCAAAAGGAAAATCTGATCATGGGACACGAATTTATGGGCATCGTGGAGGAAGTAGGTTCGGAAATCACAAATCTAAAGAAAGGCGACCGTGTAGTTGTCCCCTTTCCGATTGCTTGCGGAAAATGTTTTTTCTGTACGCATGAAGCTTCTCCCGCCTGCGAGAATTCAAATTTTAAACATTACGGGCCCAACGGGGACTTGATGGATCAAAAAGGTGGCGCGCTCTTTGGCTACACTGATCTCTACGGCGGATATTCTGGCGGTCAAGCTGAATACGTTCGGGTCCCATACGCTGATATCAGTCCCCGTGTTATTCCAAATCACCTCACTGATGAACAGGCTTTGTTTTTAACAGATATTTTTCCCACTGGATGGTCCGCAATTGATTGGGCAAATCTGAAAGGTGGTGAAACGGTCGCGATCTTTGGTTCGGGTCCTGTAGGCCTGATGGCTCAAAAAGCAGCTTGGCTTCATGGTGCTGGTCGAGTTATCGCTATCGACCCGCTGGATTACCGCCTGGATAAAGCTAAAGCAGTCAATAAAGTTGAAATCCTCAATCCGCATAAAGTAGATGTTATTCAGGCAATTCGTGAAATGACCGACGGAAGAGGAGCCGATGTGTGTATTGATGCAGTCGGCTTTGAACCCGAACGAAATTTTATGGATAAAGTCAAAGCAACGATCAACTTTGAAAAAGGATCAATAAAAGTATTGGAAATGTGCTTTGAAGCGGTCAGACGAATGGGTACGGTATCTATCATGGGTGTATATGGTTCACCATACGATAATTTTCCACTATTCAGGATTTTTGATAAAGGCATCACAATAAAGCAGGGCCAAGCGCCTGTCCTTAACTATATTGACAAGCTTATCGACCTTGTTAGCGAAAATAAAGTAGTTCTCGATGATATTATCACCCACAGCATTCCTCTTGCTGAAGCTGAGCATGGGTATCAAATTTTCAATGAGAAAGAAGACGATTGCGTTAAAGTAGTTTTGAAACCCTAAGATAAGCTAAGAGGAAAAATCGCTTCAACATGAGCAGCCCTGCTGATAACTTGAAGTGATTTTTCCTTGCAGTTGTTGGTTCGATCAATATAAGCATTTATTGAAGAAGTTTATTTTGAAAGGCGAACCGGACTAGATCAGCTGTATTTTTTGTTTTTGTTTTATCAATCAGCTGCTGCCGATGCCCTTCAACCGTACGTTTGCTCAGAAATATCTGATCTGCTATTTCAGCGTTTGTAAATCCACGTGAGATCAGTTCCAAAATAATTAATTCCCGTTCAGAAATATCGTAGCGATGATAAATAGCCTCTTTATCGATATAAATGGGCTTATTTAGTTGAAAATGATCAAGAAGTGAAAGACCTATCTCCGTCGAAATATATCTTTTACCCTGAGCTATGTTTAATATACCTTCAACAAGTTCATCGTAATCCGAATTTTTCGATAGAAAGCCAATTGCTCCTGCACTAAATGCTTCAGCCACGGTACTATTATCCTCGATCATTGATAAAACAGCAATGTCAATTTCAGGATACTTGGCCTTCACTTTATGGATCAATGTCATGCCATTCATCTCTCCCATTTTGAGATCCGTGATGATAAGATCAGGTGCCCCCCCTTTACTTAAAAATTCCAGCGCCTGAAATCCATCTCCCACCTCCCCAATTATGGATAACTGTTTATGTGACTCCAATATTAGTCGCAAGCCATTCCTGACCAAGGTGTGATCGTCGACAAGTAATATTTTATACATCTTTAATAGAGAAATCGTTTGTTATATCCAATTCCGAACAATTAGCCTGCCATTTTTACATAACTAGAAAATTTTAAATCTCTATTTAAAATTTTGTAATATATACTTATAAGCCAACGTATTTTTACCTTCCTTTTAAGTATCTTACGTTATGTAATTTTGTCAGTATCATCATTCATTAAAGATCTCTATGAACAGTCCATCTACAGCTGCGCAATTGGCAACCGAAAATACTGAACTGAAAAGCAAAATAGCTGAACTTTCAGAATTTATTGACAGAGCTTCCCTGGCCCTTCATTGGGTAAACCGTGATGGTATTATCATCTGGGCCAATCAGGCAGAGCTTGATTTGCTCGGCTATGATGAAAAGGAATACATTGGTGCCAGCATAGCTTCATTTCACGCGGATCAGGGTACAATTTCCACTATTCTAAAAAAACTCTTGAACAACGAGCGCATTGAGAATTATCCGGCGGTACTGAAATGCAAAAATGGGAATATAAAACATGTCACCATAAATTCCAGTGCACTAATGAAAGATAATGAATTCGTTCATTCCATGTGCTTTACCAAAGACGTGACAGACGCAGTGCTTGCTGAACAAAAAAAAGATAAGCTGACAGCAATACTACGGGAAAAGGAAGAACGTCTGCGTCTTGCCCTTGCTTCCACGGGATTAGGAACCTGGGACTGGAACGCTCAGAAAGAAGTTGTCAATTTATCCGAAAGGGCACAGCAAATACTCGAATTGCCCTACCCTGCCCAGTCTAAAAATACGGTAATAGAAATTATTCATCCGGAGGATCGTTTTGCCATCTACCAGCAGATGAATGGGCTCAGTGAAAGCGGTGCCGAAGATCATTTTGAATTTACCTGCCGGATTATTAAACCAAAAACCTTTACCATTGGATACGTTAAGACAACAGGGCTTGCCTACTTCAGTGGCCCAAAGACGTCAAGAAGGATCATAGGAACTATCATGGATATTACAGATCAGAAAAAATCTATTGAAAAAAGTGCTGAACTGGCAGCTATCGTAAATTCTTCTTATGATGCGATCATTGGGAAGACACTGGAGGGAGTCATCACCAGCTGGAATGATGCTGCTTCCGATCTTTTCGGTTATACATCCAATGAAATGATTGGGCAGTCAATCTTAAAAATAATTCCGCCCGACAGACATGCTGAAGAGGATTATATTCTAGGCAGCATGCGTCTTGGACATTCCATAAAACATTTTGAGACCGTGCGGCTAACTAAGTCCGGAAAATTGATTGACTTATCTTTGACCATATCTCCTATAAAAAATGATCATGGGGAGATTATCGGCGTTTCAAAGATTGCCCGGGACATCACCGAAAAAAAACAGGAAGAAAAGCGGAAAAATGTATTTATATCCATGGCCAGCCATGAACTTAAAACTCCCCTCACTACCGTGCTGATGAGTGCTCAGATGATGCAGCTCCACGAAGATATCTTTGGACAGAAAAGTGCCCAAATGGCAATAAAGATCGAATCTCAGATTAAAAAGATGATGTTAATGATTGCAGATTTTTTAAGTATTGCCCAGGCTGAAGAAGGTAAACTTCAGCTTCATAAGACCAGCTTTCAGCTGGTAAGATTAATAAGGGACTGTACGGATAATCTCGATTCAGAAAAACATCCTGTTGAAATTTTCAGTAATCCGGATCTTTACCTTTTTGCAGACAGGGCAAAACTCGATCAGGTGATCAGCAATCTGGTCAGCAATGCCGTGAAATACTCGCCTTCGGGAGGAAAGATTACGGTCGGTACCGAGAGATCTGGCGATAAAACACGGATATACGTTCGTGATGAAGGTATTGGAATAGACCTTAAACATCAAAAGAATATTTTTAAATCCTTTTACCGTGTCGACAATCTGAATACGTCCCATATCTCCGGATTTGGGATTGGCTTGTACCTGGTTGCGGAAATACTTCGCCAGCATGGCTCAGAAATACGGGTAGAAAGTATCAAAGGTAAGGGTTCAACCTTTTACTTTGATTTATAGAAACACATGGGGTGACCCGGCTGAAATCCCCTGCTTTCTAGCCTCTTTCTTTTTTACGGTGTCAGTCTGATATGAATTGCCATTTTTGCTATTTTTCTGAAAATTTAGCAATTGCTTTTTTCAGATCGATTCCTTTTCCAAGTACCGGTTTAAAGATATCTCCCATTTCGTTCATCCTCGCAATGGCGTTCCGGATATTGAAATCACTGATCTTAAGCCCCTTCTTCACCTCTTCCCAGTGCAGCGGCATCGATACTGTAGCTCCGGGTTTCGGTCTTACCGAATACGCAGCTGCGATTGTAGCGTGCGGTCTGTTCTGTAAAAAGTCAAGGTACATTTTTCCTTTCCGGTCTTTTACTGTCCGTTCCAAACTTGTATAATCTGGAAGTTCATTGTGTACCAGGGTAACGACCACACGCGCAAATTCCTTTGACTGCTCGTAATCATATTTCCCCCCAAAAGGAATATAAATATGGAGACCTGTCGAACCACTGGTTTTACAGTAACTCGGCACCCCCATATCATCAAGTATGCTTTTTGTAACCTGAGCAGCCTCAATGACTTGATCGAAAGAATTTTTATCAGGGTCAAGATCTATTATACAGAAACTCGGATGATCAGGCCTTTTGACCGTACTATTCCAGGGGTTCATTTCAATGCAGCCCAGGTTGGCCATATAAAGTAAGGTTGCTTCATCTTTTCCGACCAGATAGTGTTTGTCCTTTTCGTCCGTATCACTGTGGTAAAGATACGTATCCGCCCAGTCGGGAGCTGTATCGGTCACGTCTTTAAAATAGAATCCTTTTCCTTCGATTCCATTTGGAAAACGGTTCATGCTCTGCGGCCTATCCTTTAAATACGGAAGTATAAAGGGCGCAGCTTGATAGTAGTAATTGATCAGATCCCGCTTTGTATAGCCCTCATCTGGCCAGAACACTTTATCTAGATTAGTAAATTTCAGTTCATGGCCGTTTACTTTCCGAACCTGCATTTTATCTTTTGGGTTCAGCAAGGTTTTTCTCCTATTGTCATCTCTAGCTTTGACGAGCGAAGCGGATGTATCCGCTACAACTGATTCCGTTGAAGTTTCCTCCTCCAGGATAACTTTCTTTGCTGATTTATCTTCGCGCATTCCATCAAATGACGGATGCCGCATGACACCATCGCTTGTAATCTCCGTAAAGCTTACTTCGCAGACCAGCTCAGGCTTGAGCCAGGTTACCGAAGCATGCGGCGGATTAGGACGGAAACGCGAGGGTTTGTTGACATCAGGTTCCTCGGCAAATGGTGCTTTTTTAATGACTAAAGGCTTAAAAAGCGCCATCATTTCATGCTGTAGCTTCTCATTGAAGCCTGTACCGACCTTTCCAGTATAAATCAATTTTTTCCCCTCATAAACTCCGACAAGAATACTGCTGAAAAGCTTGCTTGAATCATCATTCAGGGTATAACCGCCGATGACAACTTCCTGTCTTTTGTTAGCTTTTATTTTAAGCCAGTCCTTTGAACGGGCCTTTGCATAATATGGACTGTCGGCTCGTTTTGCCATTATACCCTCCAGTCCAAGCTTTCTGGCTTCTTCCAGAAAGGAAATGCCCGAAGTATGAAAATGCTCGCTGATCAAGATGTTGCTGCTTTGTGGTAAAACTACCTTCAGGATTTCCTTACGGTCTGTAAGCGGCAGTTCTTTGAGATCTTTTCCTTTATACCAAAGGATATCAAATACGTAATAGACAAGATCGCCATCCGCTTCGCTCCGCCAGTTCTGAAGTGAGCCAAAATTTGCCGTACCGTTTTTACCCAGTACGACGATCTCACCGTCCAATACAGCGTTTACATCCAGGCTTTTTAGGGCATCATAGATCGGGTAGAATTTTTCATTAAAACTCTTACCGTTTCTTGATTTTAGTTCTAGCTTACTGCCTTTCTTAAAGGCTATAGCACGGTAGCCATCCCATTTTACTTCATAGACCCAGCCCTGATCGTCAAAAGCTTTATCAACCAATGTGGCAAGCATAGGGTCCAAAGTCTGGTAGAAGGCCTGTCTGGGAGCCTTTTTCAAGAGAGCTGCCACATTGCTTTTTGTTTTGGTCTCAGTGGGCACAGCCTGCAGTTGATCTTCAATAATTTCAGCGGCTTTCTTGGTACCCTTTCCCTTTTTATCCTTTACGGTCGTATCTTTTTTAATGATATTCTTTCCATATATCTTGTCAGGTGATTTTTCCATTTGTGCAATACTCTTACCCGATATAACCGATTTGTCCTTTAATGTAATATCCTTTTTATTGGCGTACTTATCGTCCAGCTTAAAAAGAAGCCAACCGTTCTCTCCCCTTCCATGAGCCTTCACGAGCGCAAATTCACCTTTGAGCTTATTGCCATTCAGTCTAAACTTTAATTTTCCTGAATGTAGCTGATGCAGCAAACTCTTCTCCTGTTTTGAAATATCCGTATCCTCTTCATCGACTGGCTCATAGGTTCCCTCATCCCAGACGATAACCGTCCCGCCACCATACTGACCTTTTGGAATAATTCCCTCAAAATTACGGTAATCATAAGGATGGTCTTCGACCATCATCGCCAGCCTCTTTACTTCGGGATCTGTGGACGGACCTTTTGGTACAGCCCAGCTTTTGAGAACGCCGTCCATTTCCAAACGGAAATCATAATGGAGATGCGATGCATCGTGTTTTTGGATGACAAAGCGGAGCTCCTTTCCATTAGGTTTTCCTCCAAATGGTTCTGGCGTCTCTCCCGCAGCGCGTTTTTCGCGGTATTTCGTTAAGCCCATAATTTTACAATTTACGGTGTCACTTTTTAAGGTAATCTTCCAGCGTTTACTGCTAGTGGAGTTACATTATTATGCAAATAACATGGCTCGCCTCCGAATGGTTGGATTTTAGGCTTAACTATTTTCTTTCATAGGAGATTTCTGCCGGGAAATCCCCACAAGAAACCATCATTGCATTCGCAGACGTTGCAAAATAATGCCACGATTACCTTTCGAAAGATGTTGCAGATAATCCTAATCTAGAATTACCAGAGAACGAATCCAATGAGACTCCAGCGATTACCCGACGAAGGTGATTTAGTCATCGATAAAGAGCTAGGCTGAAGTCACTTTAGAATCATGAAGCATTGCTTCAGCTTTTACTTTTTCAAGAAAGCTGCTCCGAAAATTTTCTATTTGTTGTACATGCTGTATACCTACTTGAATCGATACAACATAGGCATCCGCGGTAATATCTTTCGTAAGAATCTTTATAGGAAGACCATGATCAATTTCTCGGAACTCGACAATACGCTCCGCCAGCCATTTTTTCCATTCCTCAATATCGCGGCCCGTTACAATGGTAAGTTGCAGATTCAAGCGAATATCCGATTCCTCAAATGTCCAGTTGACCAGGCGTCCCGAAAGAAGGTCTCCATTGGGAATAATTACCTGCGCCCCCTGATCAGTAAGTAAAGTACTGGAACGAATACCCACCTGCAGAACCTGACCCTTCTTGTCGGCAAGTTCCACATAGTCCCCAACTTTAAAAGGACGTTCGAACACCAAAATAACGCCGGAAACAAAATTATTTATAATATTTTGAAGACCTAAACCGATTCCGACACTTAGTGCTCCAACAATAACAGTAAGCTTATCAACTCCCAGACCTAGAATACGGATCCCTATCAAAAAGCCGGCAATAAAGATAACCACGCGGACAAGCGGCAGTAATGCTGTACGGCGCTGATTTATCTTTGCCGCCGGCTGATCAAGCAGATCCTTTAAATTCTTCTGGATCCAGTTTGCCGTCCAGATAACCGCAAAGGCTAAAAGCACGTCACCATAGGTGTAAGTGATACTTCCAACGGAATGGTTACTGTGAAGCAGACGATCAAAAAGTCTACGGATTTCACTGGTCATATGGAGCGTATTGGCCCAAATGATAATGACCAATATCGTAGAAAAAAGTCCGATTACACGATGCAATGCGGTAATCATCTTTTCCTTATCAAATCTGCTTACAAAATGTCCTTCTTTAGCATTCTCATAGGAATTTAGCAGATCATGAGACATCATATCCCGAAAAGCATGTAACGATAAAGCCTGAAGTAGACCCACACCAGCAGCAATACTGCAGGTACGTGCTAAATTTAAGAAGCCGAACAAATTAAATAGTATCGCAGCCGTCATGATTACTAAAAGCCCCCAACGGGCAAAAGGGCGCAAGGAATCGAAAGGGACTTTGCCATTTTTTTTTCGTCCAAGCACCCAAACGAGCCTGATGCCGATCACACCGACCATTAACGAAGCGATCCTCGAAATCCAGTCTATGTCCACTACCAGATTTACGATCAGCAAGAGGACGTAATAAAGGAAAACAAATTGCATCATCCTTATTTTAGCATCTGACAGCTGTGCGGTAGTGAGCAGGTACAAAAAGCCAAAAATCAATAAATAGCTCAACTCGATTACAATTACTGGAACACGAAAAGATGTGAGCGGTAAAAGAATAAGAAAAAAAACGGCGAATTTCAGAATAGGGATCCACCAAGGTTTGTTTCGATGTAAAGGAAGCTGTTCTTGCGCACCGATTTCACGCTTTCGCATCTGATAAAGCCAGTAGAAATAAGCTAGGCTCAATATCAGCAGAAGAAAACGTCCGTCCCAAGCACTATCATAATAACGTTGAGACAAACCGTCCTGCTCGAGATTCTTTTGTATAATACTTTTCCAATATCTCCAAGATGTCGCTGTCTGTGACGTTTGAACAAGGTTTTGTTGCTGTTGTGCTTTGGTGTTTAAGTCTTCCATATCCAATAACAGCGACTCAATATCTCGTTGCAAAGTCGCTACACTGTCTTGGACAGCATTCCAGGAGGATGCTGTTGAGTCTTGCGGCACCGTTTGCTTCCGTAGCACATCAACTTTGCCACGTAGCAACAGTACAGAAGGCTTGACCTGTCGTATATAGCTTTGGACACCCGTTGCCCCCCCTTTATCCCCCTCTCCACGCTGCCAAGCCGCTCCACGTTTTACGCTGTCAAATGCTGTATAATAATGATCGACTTGGCTGCGCCATTGTTCAAGATACGTTCGTGCAGTGGCCAGTGGATTTTCAGGCAGTGAATCCCGCACAGCTACCGAATCGGCTGCTGCCGGGATTGAATCGATCTTTTGACCACGAACAACAGAACAAAAGAGGCTAAGCTGGAGTATCCAACTTAGCCTAAGCATTGAAAAAATGATTGAATTTACACTTTTTACCATTCTCTTTTTTATTTTAACAACTTTATTCTTTAGTCAGGTTTAGCCGGCGAGGGTTGCCTTTGGAGAGAATCCGTACTGTCACGGCCTAAAGAGTCATTGGCGACCGCGCCTGACTGCCCATCGTCCACATGGGCAGAAGAGTCATAGCTCCCATTTGCGTCATTTCCTTTGTTGCCACTATTAGCACATCCCCAAAGCCCGAGGACTGCCAATATCAATACACTAATTTTTTTCATATCTGATGAGTTTAAGTTTTGAACTATTTGAATGTTGAACAGTACAAGAAACGGAAAGGTTGTGCGTCTGCAAATTTTGGGTAAAAATCAGCAACTATTAGTACTAGTACGCACCGTGTAAATTAGTTCATAAAACGAACTTAACCAATAGATGCTTTGCATTTTACAATCCAAGCAACCTGTGCATAAAACATGCTGTTATTAACCAAGACTGAAGACTCCTGTCAATCCTTGTAGTACGAAACGATAAAATCCAGAACCTTTTCTTTTAATGAAATAATCAGCTGTTAATAAAACAAATTTCACAGAATTAATACCAGGAATAAAGTACTTCATACATATAATTGAGTATTAGTCCATTAAACCAAGTTGTTCTTGCAACCGTTCATCAGACAAAGGTTAAGAATACATGATCTCCATCTATGGTTGTTACCGACATGGACGCACGAGAGAATGTTAAATAAAAAATAATATGGCACAAAAACCCCGTATCCTGACTTGGCATATTCATGGCTCCTACTTATATTATTTATCACAAGGAGATTATATTTTGTACGTCCCTTACACACCTGAAAGAGGACCACGATACGTCGGAAGAGGCAACACGTTTCCCTTCGGTAAAAATGTCATCGAAGTCCCTGCCTTTGAGGTACGTAATCTTGAGTTCGATCTTATCTTGTTTCAATGTGATGAAAATTATCTGGAAGATCAATACATGATCTTGTCAGAAGCACAGCAACTATTGCCCAAGATTTATATCGAACATGATCCGCCCTGGCATCATCCCTGTGATGAAATCCACCCTGTAACAAATCCAGCTGTTACACTGGTCCATGTTACACATTTTAACAATCTAATGTGGAAGACAAACATTCCAGACGTTCGTGTAATCAGCCATGGTGTCGATATCCACGGGGTTACCTATAACGGCAGACTAAAAAAGGGCATCGTTGTCATTAATAATCTTCCTTCCCGCGGACGTATGCTTGGCAGCGATATCTTTGAACGCGTGCAGAAGCAAGTACCACTAGATCTCATTGGTATGGATAATGCACCATACGGCGAGCGTGAAGTGCTACATCCGCAGTTGCCTGACTTCATTAAAGATTACCGTTTCTTTTTTAACCCTATACGTTACACGAGCCTTGGTTTAGCAATCTGCGAAGCCATGATGGTTGGGCTCCCTATAATTGGATTAGCAACAACAGAACTATCGACTGTCATCGAAAATGGAAAAACCGGATATATCGGGTTAGATGTCGACGAGCTGATCACCAAAATGAATATGTTGCTAAGCGATCCGCTACACGCGCAACAATTAAGTGCACGTGCACAGCATAAAGCCCGGGAGCTTTTTGATATTACCCGTTTTACGCAACAATGGGAATATTTAATCAACAAAAAAATTAACTAATACATTGTATTATGAAAAAAAAATTAGCTTTTATTAGTGATCATGCCTCGCCACTCGCCACACTGGGCGGCAAAGATAGTGGTGGACAAAATGTGTATGTGGCCGAAGTAGCCAAGCAACTTGCTCTAATGGGTTACCAGGTCGATATTTATACGAGAGCAGAAAATCAGCGTCAAGAACAGATCGTCAACTGGAAGCCCAATATCCGCGTTGTTCATATCTTAGCAGGGCCAACAAAGGATTTGCCAAAAGAGGAGCTCTATGATCACATGGAAGAGTTCAGCACGAATATGATTGATTTTATTACTCACAACCAATTGAATTATCATTTGGTCCATGCTCATTTCTGGCTTTCGGGCATAGTGGCCATGGAGATAAAAAAACAGTTAAAAATACCTTTTGTAATTACCTTCCACGCCTTAGGCGCAGTGCGTAGAATGCATCAGGGCTGCTCGGATAAGTTTCCGAAAATACGTGAAAAAATTGAAAAGGATATTATTTGGGCGGCGGAGCGTATTATAGCAGAATGCCCAAACGACCTAAAAGATCTTATTCAACATTATCAGGCGCCACAGGATAAGATAGAGATTATCCCCTGTGGTTACAATCCTACTGATTTTCATCCGATAGACCGTACCGAGGCAAAGGGAAAATTGGGCCTAGATCCTTCCTTCACTTATATTTTACAGCTAGGTCGAATGGTCAGACGCAAAGGAATCGACAACGTCATTGAGGCATTTTCACACGCGCAACACGCATTACCTGAACTTAGGCTTTTAATTGTGGGCGGCAACTTTGATTCGGTCGATGACCTGAAAGAATATGAATATTTGCAACATCTTTGTACCGAACTCAATATCAAAGATAAAGTCATTTTTACGGGACAAAAGGATCGCGATAAACTCAAATATTTCTATGCTGCAAGTGAGTTATTTATTACGACGCCCTGGTATGAGCCTTTCGGAATTACACCATTGGAATCAATGGCTTGCGGCACACCGGTAATCGGTGCCGATGTCGGAGGAATATCGTTCACTGTCCGCCATGAGGAAACCGGTACACTTGTGCCCCCACAGCAGCCACAACAATTATCCTCGGCTATTATCGAATTGGTAAGCAATGACCGTAAGCGCCTAAAATTTTCTGTTAACGCACTGCGCCACGTCAAATCTTTTACCTGGAAAACCGTTACTGAAAGTATAGCCAGGCTCTATGAACAATGCCTACCAAAGACGAGCGAAAAAGAAGCAATTTATCAGATAAAACAGAGTTTCATCGGCTCATCACAAACCTTTGAGAGGGCAGCAGAAGTTATGGCTGGCGGGATTGCCCGACTGTCATCGAAAATGGTTTCGGTGCTGCGAGGGAAAAGGAAAATCATGATCTGTGGCAATGGCGGCAGTGCTGCAGAGAGCCAGCACTTCGCTGCTGAACTGGTGGGACGCTTTGCGATACAGCAGCGCCCGGGATATCCGGTGATATCGCTCAATACCGACGTTTCGGTCATGACCGCCTGGGCCAACGACTTTGGCTACGACACGGTATTTTCGAGGCAAGTACAGGCGCTTGGACAATCTGGCGATATGCTGATATGCCTCAGTACCAGTGGGAATTCAGCAAATATTATCAATGCACTAAAAGAAGCCAATCAATCAGGAATCATCTGTGCAAATCTATTGGGGCAGGACGGTGGCGAGGCAGCGCAGTACGGCGAGCACAACCTGATTGTGCCATCGGACAATACAGCCCGCATCCAGGAAGTACAACTTCATATAATCCACCAGCTCTGTGCACTTGTAGAACAACAAATGGTTGCCCAAACAGAGGGAAATGAACGTATCCTAGTACAAAAAAAACTGATCGCCTAACCCATGGAAAAAGCAATATTTTTAGATAAGGATGGAACGCTCATCAAAGATGTGCCTTACAACGTGGATCCGAAAAGGGTTGCATGCTACCCCGATATATTCAATTCCTTAAGACTTCTGCAAAAACGAGGTTATAAGTTAATTATAGTCAGCAACCAATCGGGTATTGCACGGCGCTATTTTACGGAAGAAGATTTGGCAATTGCTTTTTCTGAGCTTCGAAAACAGCTCATGGCTGAACGTATCAAGGTGGACGGCTTTTATTACTGTCCACATAGCGATATAGCGAACGAGCTCCAGTGTAGCTGTCGCAAGCCGTTACCGGGAATGTTATTGCTAGCAGCGAAAGAGCTTCATATCGACTTAAAAAAATCGTGGATGATCGGCGACATTCTGAATGATATAGGTGCTGGCAGAGCCGCGGGCTGCAAAACTATTTTGGTAGATCGTAATCACGAAGAACGCAAAAAAGACCGAATTTCAGACCCTAAATTTAGACCCGATTTCATTCTCGACGATTTTTATGAATTGAATCAGGTTGTCACATTAGAAAAAGAATATTATGAATGAAATTACATTAAATAAGTTGGTCGCAAAAGGATTTAACAATCCCAGCGTTCTTGTTTTAGGAGATTGCATGTTGGATATATATCTAGACGGTGAGTGTAGCCGGCTGGCGCCAGATGTTGCGGTTCCGGTCCTGGATGTAAAGTCTGTACAGTACTGCCTTGGCGGGGCCGGAAACGCCATTACCAATCTTTGCAATATGGGCGCTAAAGTTTCTGTCATTACCATGCTGGGCGATGACTACAGTGCCCAGACGATTGCCAGGGATTTGCGGTTACAGGGAATTGACACGAGCAACATACTTTTTAATGCCAACTGTCAGACCCTTACCAAGACTCGATTGCGCAGAGAAAACCAATGTCTCCTACGCTATGATATCGGACAGGTCTATGACTATACTCCCACCCTATTAAAACGATATCTCGCTGATGTAAAAAAAGTGCTCAAACATATTGATATCATTTTTATAGCGGATTATGGTAAAGGCAACATTACCGATGAGCTGATTCAGTTACTTTATCAGGAGCAGCAGAAAGACCCTAAAATTATAGCAGTTGACAGCAAAGATTATTACAAATATAACTGCCTTCGGCCCGATCTGGTTAAACCAAATTACGAGGAGGCATGCAAGATATTGGGACATAAGCCCGAAAAGGACCGCATAGTACAAGCGTTCGAATGGTCAGAGAGCCTATGTGTTATTTCGAAGGCAAATTGGGTGGCTCTTACCCTGGATAAAGATGGCGTGATTTTATTCAAAAAAGACAGCGAACCCAAACATTATCCCGTACCTGTTTTAAAAGAAGGAAATTTTTCAGGGGCTGGGGATACTTTTCTGACCGTGCTCTGCCTAGCTTACTATAATAAACTGGAAGAGGATATAGCCCTTGCCTTGAGTGTCAAGGCTGCCCAGATCGGTATTCATAAAAGTGGTACCGCTAGCTGCAGTTGCGAAGAGCTTGCTCGCGAGCTCCACAACAGAGATCAAAAACTGATCACGGATCTTAGCAATCTTGAATCAGTGTGCGATATGCTCCGCCGTGAACATAAAATTGTATTTACAAATGGATGTTTTGACATCTTTCACGCCGGTCATGCACATTACCTCAATGAAGCAAAGTCGCAAGGAGATATCCTGATAGTCGGCATCAATACAGACGAAAGCATTGCTCGATTGAAAGGAGATTCCAGACCCATAAATACACTGAGCGAACGTATCGAAGTGCTGCGCGCGCTATCGGCTGTAGATTACATCGTTCCCTTTGGTGATGAATTTTCTGACGATCCGATTCCGGTACTCGAAAAAGTGAAGCCCCATGTATTTGTTAAAGGTGAGGCTTATAAAAGCGAAGAAATGCCCGAAATGGGACTGCTTCAAATACTGGGAACCCAACTTGTCTTTATTCCACATGTACACAAACAATCGACGACTAAGATTATAGAACGTGTGCAGGAAAATGGTGGCCAATTCTTAAAAAAGATCAGCTAATATGGATGAATGGAAAGATTGTAAAAATATGCTGATCATCCGATTGGATAATATGGGGGATTTAATCATGAACAATGCCGCCTTTCAGCAGATAAAAACGAACATGCCGCACTGCAAGATTACACTTCTAGCATCAGAAATGGCTATTCCCATCATCCCGTTTCTGGGTACTGTGGATGCTTATATCCAATACGATGCACCATGGATGAAATTAGGGAATCAAGATTCCGCCACTTACACTGAGGCCTTGATCGCCGATATTCGGGAAAAACAATTTGATGCCTGTATCATATTCAACGTATATAGCCAGAATCCCATGGCGGCGATTATGTTAGCATATCTTGCAGGAATTCCAAAGCGAGCGGCTTATATGCGTGAAAACCCCTATACATTGCTCACACAATGGATTCCCGATAAAGAACCGTTGTTTCAGGTCCGGCATCAGATTACAAGGGATCTTGAATTAGTGAAGTACCTTGGCATTTCAACGCTAAACAGTTCCCTACCCACTTTACAAATACCTTCTGGCAGATTTCCAATCTTCGTTTCAAATCCGGCGTTTAAACCTGTTATTCTCAATTACGATGTCTCTGAAGAGAAGCGTCGTATCCCGATTGAGGTCGCTCGAGCGCTCATTGAAAAACTGATCGAACTGAATTTTCAGGTCGTATTGGTCGGCAAAGGAAATAATGATTACTTAAGGTCCTGTTCGTCAACCCCCAATTCACAGAATCTGGTAAATCTCATCGGAACAACCAGCGTCCGCGATCTTTTGCTATTGGTACAGCAGGCTGCTGCTGTAATCACAGTAAATACCGGCGTAGCTCACATCTCCTGTGCGCTACAACGGCCTACTTTGGTACTCTATGCGCAGACTAATCCACAACATATCCCCTGGTCCCGCGATTCAGATTTTGTTTTATATCCAGTCAGTCCTTCGGCCCGGTCAAAGAACACTATTAATATCTTCGTTGATAAACAGAACGGCACTACTAAAATCGCGCCTTTGACTACCGACGTGATCCTCGAAAAATTCCATGCATTACTCGAGCGCACTGGTCTCAAAAGGAAATTGATGGAAGAAGGTGACTGATTTCATTTTCAATCCGTCCCAACTCGATGGATTTAGTGAGGTCAAATGTGGTATGCAATGTTGTATTGCGCGGACCCCATCGCTGTGGCTCGCCATCCATACTGATGACGATACTCTTGGTCTGCAGTGCTGCAGCAATATGCGAAATGCCTGTACAGTTACACAGTAACAACGATGCTTCTGTTAAAAGACAGCCCAATGTGCCTAAATCCAGCCTGGAACAAAGATTGACTGCGGGAAATTCCATTAGTTTCTGCAGTTCATTAACCAATTGTTGCTCTGCTTCAACTCCTGTCAGTATGAGCTGATACCCCATCCTGTAGATATACTCGCTTAAATATGCGAAATTTTCGACCGGCCAACGCCTTCTCGCGTCCCTACTTCCTACATGCACGATAACAAAGGGTCGTTCTATTTCAGATCTTATGTGCTCATACGCTGCCCAGTCTGCTGGATATATTGGATAATACATCGCGCGCGACGCCTCTTCGATACCTAAAAAACGGACGAGTGCCAGATGTCGGTCCACCTCGTGCAGGTGATTCGGATAGGTCAGCCAATCCGAATCACCTACAGGCGCTAAAAGTTTAAATCCGACCAAGCGCCTTGCGCCAAATTGTGTTAAGAAACCGTTTACTATAGTTCCGTCTCCCTGCATCTGGACGAGCAGATCAAAATTTTCAGCTTGCATACGCAATATAAAGCGAGCCAATTCCCTGGGGTCGTGCGGAATTTCCGGAAGCGCCGGATGCCCGGGGAAATCAATATATTCGTCTATGCAGTCAAAACGCTCCATTAGTGCACGCATATGCGGCAAACCAATAAAATAGAGTTTCGCGTCCGGATAATTCAATTTTAGGGCATCTATTGCCGGTATAGAGCACAGGAGATCCCCCAATTGAAGAGCACGAAAGATAGCGATTTTGAACATTCTATACGATTAAGAATAGTTTACCATTCATTAAGTATCTAGGTCGATTTTAGAAAGACCTGTGGTTGCCGGCCCATTTAACATGTTACCGCTGACATCAAACCTGGATCCGTGGCAGGGACAGTCCCACGTATGCTCCGAAGGATTCCAGGCTACCGTACAACCCATATGTGGACACACTGAATTTAAACAGAATAGTGTCCCCTCCTTATCCCTATAGGCTGCCAATGTTTTGCCTTCAATACGGACGACTTTGCCTCCATCTTTGGGAATGTCATCTAGCCCTTTTATTGTCTCTGGCGAAAGCTTGTCCATAACAAAGTGCTTGACCACACCCAACCCTTCGGAAACCACACTTTTAACACTTGCAATCGGTTTTACACGGGATGGGGACAACAGTTCAGATAAAGGAGTTTCCATACCTTCAATCAAATCGGGAATAATCAGAGAGGCCATTGATCCGAAAGTCATCCCATTGCCACCATATCCTGTAGCAATGTAAACATTGGACTCATCTGGCATTCTTCCGATATAAGGTAAGCCGTCTGCCGAAATATA
This sequence comes from Sphingobacterium sp., assembly GCA_031253985.1. GTDB lineage: Bacteria > Bacteroidota > Bacteroidia > Sphingobacteriales > Sphingobacteriaceae > Sphingobacterium. The sequence continues at coordinate 123,083 of JAIRVH010000042.1, read as the reverse complement.
ATATTGCGATGACCATTGAGCAACCAATTCATCGTAATCAAAGTGCTCATCAGCCCATTGCTTCAGGTCATCAAAATGTTTCTCCGTATCCTTTTCATCTCCAGTTTTGTGATCGAATCCGCCAACGATTAAATATTGTGCGTCCTCAGCCTGATGATACCTAAAATAATGGTAAGGATCATACAAATCGGCAGCCTGTCCGGTTTCAGACGAACTCTCGGAAAGTTTCAGCACGACCACATAACTTCGGTACGGTGCTAATAAAAAATTAAATCTATTCTTTCCCGGTGGTGTATGTGTTGCCCAAACCAAATTTTTGGCAGTAAAAGTTCCTTTATCACTTGTTTTTATGGTAATCCTATTTTCATCATTGTCATAATCCTCAATAATCTGATTGGTCAGGAGAGCACCACCTTCATCGATAAAGGCGGACAATAATCCGTCGATATATTTAATCGGATGAAATTGACCTTGCCCCTCGATGCGCATCGCTTTTCTAAAAGGTACACTAAAGGGGATCGCATCTACCCAAGATGTCTTCAATCCGAGTTGTTGATGTGCTGCATAAATTTGATCAAGTTGCTCGTTTTGTCCCTCCTCTGCGCTGAACAGAAAAAAATCGCATATGGAAAAATCGCAGTCGATCCTATTTCTAACAATATTATTTCTGATGTAATCTACAGTATCAAATGTACTGATAAGCAGCTGTTGTGCTGCTGTTTCTCCAAAATTATCGATAATCTCATTATAGGAAGCATCGTAAAAATTATTGATATGCGCGGTAGTTCCGCCCGTAGTACCAAATCCGGGATTTTCTTTATCTAAAAGCAGGCACTTTATACCCCTATTTTGTAATTCTTTCGCTAAAGTTACTCCCGTAATTCCTGCTCCGACGATAATGGTGTCAAATGCTAGATCGATGAAGTCAGATGAAAGATTGGGGGATTCAGCGCATTGCCAAAAACTTCTATTGATTCCGTCTCGTGTCATAATATTTTTAGTTGAGCTGAAGGCTGGATGTCATATATCGGGCCCCAGGTGTGTATAATTATTATGGATTATTATAGGGATGAACCATTCCATGCAGGAATCGTTTTATCGGTAAATACGCAAAAAGGCGAACAAATACGTCTTAAAACACTGTATCAAACCAATTTAGAAGAGAAAATGTTTCCCTTATGCGGTTTAGAATAAATAGTCACTAATTATATAAATGATGATAGACAATCCAACAAATTATGAAAATTCTGTCCTTCCAGAATGGATAAAGAATAAAAATGTAATAGTTACCGGGGGCACAACAGGCATTGGACGTGCAACGGCATTATTGCTCGCATCGATGGGAAATCATGTACTGATATGCGGTCATCACCAACGGCAGCTGGACGACACGCTGGAAGATTTCTCTAAAATAACATGTGCAGGCTCATTAAACGGTATTGTGGTAGACTTGGCAACAGAAGATGGAATCCAGTCACTCTTTCAAGAATTTGATGGTATGTATGATCGGCTGGATCTATTGATCAACAATGCCGCCGTCGCTTATCAATCGGTTAAAGAAGGAACCTATTCAGACCAGGCCTATTTATTACGTCTGAATGTTCTTGCCTATCTGAGCTGTTCCCAAGCGGCGCTGTTCAGGATGGAACCCCACGGATCAGGCCATATTGTTAATGTAGGCTCCATGAGTGCAGATGCCCGCGAGGCGCAAAGTTCTGTTTATGTATGTTCAAAGGGTGGCATCCAGGCATTTACCGAATCTTTACGCAAAGAAGTCAATCCTAAGGGCATACAGGTTTCCCTCATCGAACCGGGGGCAGTCGGAACCGACATGCAGCCCGATCCGCCCGAAGAACAGCGTGAAAAAATCGGGGCTCTGGAAATGTTATATGCCGAAGACATCGCTCGATCTATCGCTTTTATCGTATCACAGCCACTTCGCTCGTCAGTAGTCAGTATGCAAGTTAAACCATTATTACAAATTATCTGAACATTGGTAAAACTTTTCAAAACTCAAAAATTCGACGCAGTATTAAAATTATCTGCCGAAAGCATGATATGTATGGGTGTCAACTCGGAAGTAAAAGGACTACTACAAATGCCCAGCAATCCGGGCGTTTAGTAGGTTAATATTTCTGGCCAAGGGGTGCAAGGAATTACAATCCAACGGTAATAAATCCTTCTCCGGCGTAGACATTTCTGATTCCGATAAAAAGCTCCTCAAAGTTGCCATCTTTAAGAATATATCCTGAGGCACCGGCGGCGCGGGCCCGATCTACAAAATCGGCCCGCTGATGCATCGTCAATATGATCGTTTTTATCTGCGGGCGTAAGATATGGACTTTTTCGCTAAGTATCGCACCATCCATTCCCGGCATATTAAAATCGGTCAGAATGATGTCGGGTTCAAGCCCTTTTTCAAGCAGTTCAATAGCTGCGAATCCATGCTCAGCATCTCCAATAACCTCTAGGTCTTCCTGTTCATCGAGAAGACCTATTATGCCCTTTCTTACGATCTCATTGTCTTCAACGACTATAATTCTAATCATGATAAGCTAAACTACTATACTTAATTGAACACTTTTATTTAAATACCCCCGATAGGAATTGCCACACTAACCTCGGTACCTTTATCAATAACCGAATTGATCTTCACGGTCCCGTTTAGTAATTTAATTTTACTGCGTATTGAACTTAGCCCGATCCCTGTCTTTATAACTTCCTTTTCATTTATCCCACTACCATTATCTCGGACCACGATATAGATGGTGTCATTTTGGATAGTAATGGACACCTCCGCCTCAGTTGCTTTCGCATGTTTAACAACATTAAGCATAAGCTCCTGCACAGTTCTGAAAACAGCAAGTTCCAAATACTTTTCCAGTCTAGATCCTAAATCACTGTATTCAAAATGAAATTGTACATTCCCATTCAACTGTTCAGCAATGTCACTTATAGCAGAGCGCAGGCCAAATTGTTCCAGCGTTGCAGGCATAAGTTCGTGCGAGATACTGCGGCTCTCTTTAATTGCCTGTGCGATCAATTCTTCGGTAAAACTTTTGGAGCGGTCATACTCGGCAGGATCCTCCACAGCCTTTTTACGATTGATATAAGTAACATTAATTTTTATTCCATAAAGCAATTGTCCTAATCCATTATGTAGATTTTCTGATATACGCCGCCGCTCTTCTTCCTGCGCCTGCAAAGTGACTTTAAAAATCTCCAGCTGCTGCTCGGTTTCCATCAGCCGAAGTTTCTCTTCCGCAAGCCGGCTTGCCGTTATATCCACGTCAACACCGAGCAATCTAAGCGGAATTCCTTTGTTATCTCTGATGACAGTCGCTTTTAACTTAAGAATTTTGGTAACCCCATCCACATTGATCATGAGTACTTCTTCAAAATCGGTATCCCCCCGCTCAATATTAACAGCGATACGTTCGGCAATTTTAGCGTAATCTTTTTCGGCATATCTGCCATAAATAGCAGGCGAGATCGGCGTACCTTTTTCTAGATTGAATAAGCGATACATACCATTCGACCAGGTAAAAATCTTTGTCAACAAATCATAATCCCATGTACCCGTGTTGGCTACCTCTTCAGACTGCTGTAAGAGCAGATAATTTTTATCTATTTCGGCTTCCGATATCTTACGTGCCGTAATATCGCTGGCGACGCCAAACCATTCCAGAATCTCACCGTTTTTGTCCAATACGGGAATTGCTCTGGAGTTTGCCCATCCAACGGTACTATCTGAAAGTAAAATTTGATGTTCAAGTTCAAAGAGCTTTTTTGCTGAGATAGCAGACTGGATTGCTTTTTTGACTCTTTCGCGCTCTCCGGCTGGAATATAGTAGTCCATCCAAACTGTCGGCGCCGCGTCCGTTTTCTGTAGAAAATTGTTGCTCTGAACCACAAACATTTCCTTAAAGTCAGCACTCATCTTGTAAATAAGGTCTGAACTCGCCGTCACAAACATCCTTAACTGTTCTTCTGATTTCCGGACGTATTCTTCGGCCATTTTTCGTTCACTAATGTCCATATTAGTGGCAACAAGACCATCATCCATCTTAACAAACATACAGGAATACCACTTATCAAATCCTTCATAAGTATAATGATATTCTAATCCTTCCGCTTTTCCGCTCTCCATGACATTCAACATGACATCAAAAACACCGGCTGCACGGATGCCTGGAAATTCTTCAGCATATAGCTTACCGATTAAATCGTTGCGGCCTGTTTCACGGTCCAGTTCTTTGTTTGTGAGACAGATCTCAAAATCCAGAATATTTCCTGCTTCATCCCTTATGGCTTTGAGTACTGACATGGCAATAAAGCTGTTGTCCAAAATAGACTGTAGCAGATCGCGGCTTTCTTTCAAAGCAATCTCGGCCTTTTTGATCTCCGTAATATCCCTAGCAATAGCTAATATAGTCTCGACCTCGCCTGCCGCATTTTTTTCAGGCGTTAACCGGTAATAGAAATAAGTCTCTGCCCCCAAATGGTGTGAAGTACTAAAATGCTCGACAATTTCACCGGTTTCCAGCGCTTTTCTTAAGCTCACGAGGTAAGGCACCACAAAATCGTCAGGCAAGCCCATTTCGCTGTTGGTTTTGTCAAGTACCTTCTCCATACTAACCCCCAGCTTCTTCTCGAAGGCTTTATTTGCGAAGACTAGTTTTAGTTGCCTATCCCAGCGGGTTATAATATCTGGCGTATTATCGACCAATGTCGTGTATTGTTCTTTACTATCGGTCAATTCTGCGGTCCTTAGCTCGACTTCTTTTTCCAGCTGCAGGCGGTACTTCTCTTCCGATTGGCGCAGGGCATCCTGCAATTGACGCTGCTCGGTAAGATCCCGCATTATTTTTACAAAGCCAATAATCGCACCCTGCTCGTTCCTCAAAGGGCGCATTATCCCAGATCCCCAGAACAGGGAACCGTCTTTACGCAGATGCCAACGCTCATTCTCTGCCCGGCCTTCCTTTTCGGCTTTGTTAATTTCCTGCTCGGGCACTTTTGCTTTGCGGTCTTCAGGTACAAAAACAATATCGCCCGCCCTGCCCATCATCTCGGATTCCGTGTAGCCCAACATAAGCTGCGCACCACTGCTCCAGCTGACAACACGCCTTTCTGTGTCAAGTGTGAAGATGGCGTAATCTTTTGCGCTTTCGATCAAAAGACGTGTGCGCTCTTCGGATTGCCGTAGAGCCTCTTCGGATTCTCTGCGCTTGGTAATATCAAAAAAAGTGATCACTACGCCATTAATTCGATCTTCAGAAGTACGATAAGGCAACAGCCGCATCATAAAAGATCGATTGTCAGTTGTCATGACCTCCCGTTCCACAACGGTAAGTTTTTCTAAAACAGTTTCTGCATCCTGCAGGAGACCATTATACTGTAATTTATTGGTTATATCAGTAACCGGGCGGCCATAGTCACCGGATTTTAGGTTGAATATATCCAATATTGCCGGTGTAAATAAGCGTATGGAAAAACTTCTGTCCAGAAATATTGTTCCAACATTGGCAGAGTTTATGAGATTTTGGAGATTATTGCTCGTAACACTTGTTTCGTCGATCTTCACCTTAAGCTCCTGATTTACCGTCCGCAATTCCTCATTGATGGATTGAAGTTCCTCTTTGCTCGTTTCTAATTCTTCCGCCGCAGAACGCAACTCCTCATTCATTGCCTGCAACTCCTCATTGGACGCTTTGAGTTCCTCCGCCTGATATTCGTGATGTTCGATGGAATTGCGCAGCTGGGCTTTCAAAGCGACGAGTTCTTCTTCCAGCTGTCGGGCCATCGGTTCGTCTGAGGCTACCATAAGTGTCTCCCCCTCCTCTGTGCTCTCCTCCGATGGTTTGAAAATAACCAAGATAAAGCCTTTGGCAGAATCACCCTCTTCAAAAACCGGGCGAATCTGGATGTCAAGCGATTGGGCCTGCCCATTCATGGTGAATCTGATGTTTCGGGCCTCAATAGCGGTTTTATTTTGTACAGATTGATAAAGAGCGGCCCGGAGTTCTAGCCGTATTTGGGGAACAACAAGTTTTAGCAGATTTTGGGTAGGCTCGCCGCCGGCAAATTCAAAGTACTTTCCTGCCCGTTCACTCATATGTACAATATCGTACTCTTCATTGACAACAACCGACGGTGGTGCATACTGCTCCAACATTTTCTGATGAAGTTCGCCAAAAGATCCCCTCCGGGTGCGGCTTTCCCGCTCCTCGGGTTTCTGCAGCAAATCAGCTTTTGAAAACTGGAACTGTGGCACCGAATCAGGCACGGGGTAACTGCGCAAGGTAATCTCCCTCGTCTGAAAAATATGGTAGTCACGATTATATGCGGTATACAGGTCACTTGCACTATCAACAGATTCGGACGTACCCAAAAAAAGAAATTTCTTCGGCCGCAAGGCAAAGTGGAATGTTTCGATCACTCTTTCCTGAGCCGTGCTGTTGAGGTAGATCAACACATTACGGCAGGTAATCAGGTCAAGTTTGGAAAAAGGAGGATCATTTAAAAAGTTATGATTGGCAAATAGGATCATCTCCCGGATTTCCCGTCTTACCCTATAACCATCTCCATCACGTGTAAAAAACCGTCTGAGCCGGTCCATAGATATGTCTGCGGCATCGTTTAAAGTATAAAAGCCTTCTCTGGCCGTAGCGATGGCAGATTCATCAATATCGGTAGCAAAAATCTGCACTTTGGGCGCATCAACGACACTGAGTGCCTGCTCTGCACAGAGTATGGCTAATGAATAAGCCTCCTCTCCCGTAGCACAGCCTGCTACCCATACCCGTACCTGATCTGCGGATGTCTTGCCAGCAAATATTTTAGGTAATACATCCTCTTCTAACACTTTAAATGCTTTACTGTCCCGAAAGAAATTTGTGACAGAAATCAGCAAATCTTTAAGCAGTGCGTGAGTTTCGTCTAGATGCTCATGGAGGAAAGCGGCATAGGCAGGAAGATCAGGTAAATTATGTACATTAATGCGGCGCTCTATCCGGCGTAAAAGCGTAGGCCTTTTATAGTTCGAAAAATCATGGCCCGTACGGATCCTGAGCTGTGTAAAAATGTCACGAAGTGCTTGCTGCTGAAGTTCCGGACGGCGCTGCACTTCTTCAATGATCTGTACAGTGCCTATACTATTCCGATAAGCCACGATACGGACTGGAATCTCTTCTACATCCAGGACTTCATCGACAAGTCCGGTAGCGATAGCATTCCGAGGCATTTCATTAAATTCAGCCTGTCGGGGATTTTGCACAAAAGTAGCTCCGCCCCGCTCTTTAATCCGTTTGAGTCCCATGGACCCGTTAGCACCGGTTCCGGATAAAATCACGCTAATGGCACGCGATCCATAATGATCAGCCAATGTCCGGAGAAAAATATCAACAGGCGCCCGCCGGTCTTCAAATTCCTGGTTGGCTGTTACCGAGATATAGCTACCTTCCATCGTCAGGTGGCAATTGGGCGATATTACATAGATATGATCCGGAGCGATCAGTGTTCTCTCAATCACCTGTACCACTGGCATCTCTGTTTCATGCTGCAGGATACTGGCAAGCTCGCTGTCGTGGTCGGGAGAAAGATGTAGAATGACAACAAAAGCCATGAATGAATTGCTCGGCACCTGCCTAAAAAAATCTCGCAAAGCATATACGCCACCTGCCGACGCACCGATACCCACGACCAAAAAATCCGTTGGTTTTTGTTGCAATTGATCAGTGACTTTCAATTCTCCTTTATTGTCTTTCCCTTTTTTCTTCATTTATTTATTTCTTTTTAGGCTATAAAACTCTCCGGCTTAGCCCCTCTATTTTTTTAGAATTAACGCTATAAATAGTACGCCCTGCTACGTCTTTTAATTCCGTTTTTTATCAATCTGTTAGTTTTCCCTTTCGGCTTCTTCAGCAATCTTTTCGCGGCTCAGCTGCTCATGATCGTATATCGTTGCCCTTAACACTTTCACCCGCTGTTCGGCTTCTTTGGCCTTTTTAAAATAAATAGCAGCAAGTTTAGGCTGGTTGACTTCGGCATAATGATCGCCGATATGATTCATCAAAAATACACTTTCATCCATACCGCGCATTGCGCTGTATAGATTATCTTCAATTTTTTGTGTGAGATCGGCGATAAGTGTATCTGGCAAATAAGCATGTCCGGTATGGCAACGATAGCGGGTAAGCTTACCTTCTACGATCTTGGTAAGAACCCCATGACATTCTGGACAGCTATACGGAGACAGAATACCCAAATCCAATGAATTTCGTTCCAAGGAATTCTCCCCAGCAGCGATTTCAATCTCAATTCTTGTATTTTCATCTTTTGTATTGACCTCATCAATTGCATTTTCCGAGGATAACTTCACGATCAGATCTGCTATTTCGTCAACCGGTAAGCAATAATCGATTTCCACTCCGCGAATAGCATTTTCGGGCATAGAGGGTACCTGCGCATCCAAAGGATCCTGTACGACAGCAATTCCGCCACTGTTTTTTATACGCCACAGCCCCGCGGTCCCATCGTCTAAGCCACCCGACAATACGATGCCTGTCACCCGATTTCCATACGAATAGGCCGCGGAACGAAAAAGCGGATCGATAGCCGGCCGAAACCGATTTTCCTTAGGCCCCTTAGTTACCCGTAAGCGGTCTTTCTCCAGAAGTAAATGGCGATCCGGAGGGGCAACATATATACGGTTGGGTTTAATGGGCTCCTGATCGTGGGCATTTGCTGCAGGAATAGTGCCAAGTTTGTTGAGCACATCGGGCAATATACCCCGAACATCGGTTCCCATATGCCAAACGATGAAGATGGAAGCATCCAAATCAGGCGGCAGATCTTTTACAATCGCTCTAAGTGCATCAAAGCCTCCTGCAGAGGCACCAATTACAATAATGTTACGTTTTCCCATTTTGAGCTCCTTCTACAATATACAATACTGCCAAATGCAACCTTCATCTTTAACATCAAACGAAGATACTCAATCCTCTTTTAGAAGAACCCCTTAATTTCATATTTTGTTTATTAAACGATGAAACTGCCCTATTCATTTGGCCAAACATTATAATAGCATACCATTATGGATAAGTATATCCAACCGAATAAATCCATAGAAATAACGGGCTGAAAAGAAACTTGCCAACAAGACCTTCAAAGAACAAAGAGAACTACTTCGTCATTTTGGCTACAACCATGCTCAATTTGGCAACAGATACTCTGAGCCTTCTCCTGACTTTTGTAATATTGAATTAGACAATAACACGATGCAAAAGACTATTTTCATTACAGGAGCCTCTTCCGGTCTAGGAAAAGCAACTGCCAGACTATTTCAGCAAAAGGGCTGGAATGTGATCGCAACGATGCGCAATATCGAAAATGAAACAGAACTAATTAAACTCGAAAATGTTACCCTATTAAAATTAGACGTAACTGACCTTGAACAAATCAAAGAAACTGTAGCGAAGGCAACTTCGTCAGCTAAAATTGATGTGGTTTTCAATAATGCAGGTTATGGATTAATGGGTGCGTTTGAAAAGCTGAGTGACGAAAAAATACTCCGTCAGATCAATACGAATCTATTGGGTGTACTGCGGGTTACACAAGCATTTATTCCACATTTTCGGGAACAGAAAAGTGGTTTATTTATTTCAACCACATCCATTGGTGGATTTATGGGATTCCCGCTGCATTCGATTTATCATGCCACAAAGTTTGCTTTGGAGGGATGGAGCGAAAGCATGACCTTTGAATTGAAAAAATTCGGGATATCGATCAAAACAGTAGCGCCGGGTGGAATTGCTACAGATTTTGCTGGCCGTTCCTTAGATATGAATCGAAATTCCGACTATGAAAATATCGAAAACAAACTCCTGGAACAAATGGATCTGATGATGCAAAACGCTTCCACGGCAGAGCAGATTGCTCATGTTGTTTATGAAGCCGCAACGGACAATAAAGATCAAGTACGTTATCTCGCAGGCCAGGATGCAAATGCGTTATATGAGCGACGTCTGACAGTCGGAAAAGAAGCTTTCAGACAAGAAATTGCAAAACAATTTGAGGCGTAACTTTAAGATCGGCAACTGTCTGGAAAGACAGTTGCATTTTGTAAATTTGGAAAACAAAAAGAGGATGCACATTATCAATTCCATATCCGAATTTCATCGGCAATTGTCTTTGCCCGCCCCCTTACACCCGCTTGTCAGTGTTATTGATGTATCTGGAATAAAACCTGAAGAAAGCAAAATCTGGGAACAGTTCTGCGTCAATTTCTACAGTATTTCGCTCAAAAAAGACGTTACTGCAAAAGTAAAATACGGACAGCAATATTACGACTTCGACAAAGGTACAATGAATTTTATTGCACCCAAACAGATTCAGTCTTTAACGATTTCTGAGATCAGAAAAATGAATATAGAGTGCGGCAAAGGTTATATGCTGATGTTTCACCCGGATTTTTTGTATACCCACCCACTTGCAGCCAAAATCAGAAATTATAACTTCTTTTCGTATGCCCTAAACGAGGCATTGCATCTCTCCGAACAGGAAGAAAAAGATGTTGTAGAAATTTTTCTCAAAATAGAAAAAGAATACCAACATATCGACAAGCACACACAAGATATTATTTTATCACAGATTGATATGCTATTGCAGTACAGCAACCGTTTCTATGAACGCCAGTTCATCACACGAAAAGCTATTAACAATGAACTGCTGGCACAAATGGAACATCTGCTGGACGAGTATTTCGATCAAGAAGAAACATTGAACAAAGGGCTCCCAACGGTAGAGCATTTGGCAGAAAGCCTAAATCTCTCACCACGTTATTTAAGCGATGTGCTGCGGTCAATTACAGGTAAAAACACACAGCAGCATATTCATGACAAGTTAATTGAAAAGGCTAAAGAAAAACTCGCTGCGACAACTCTATCAGTCTCAGAAATTGCTTACAGACTCGGTTTTGAACACCCACAATCATTCAACAAGCTGTTTAAGAAAAAAACGGATATTTCACCTTTAGCGTTCAGACAATCGTTTAACTGACAAAAACAGGATAAAAAATATTTTTTAATAACGAAATTATTGACAATGCGGAGTCAAAATAGGACTCCGCATTATTTATTTACTTAAAGGCGGATGATAGAATAGATATAAACCTATGATAGGATTTATCTATTCTTTGATTTTACGTTCCCTTATTCTGTTTTAATTGAAGATTTTCTTTTTTTGAATTAACATAAATGATAACAGCGCTTAACATCATCAAAATAGAGGCCAGCAAAAACGGAGCCCCTGAAAACTGAAATGGCGCTTTATCCTGTGTAAAATAGTAAAAAAGATTGGTCATCATCGGCGGCCCGACAATTGAAGTCGCACTGACCAGACTTGTTAAGGCGCCCTGAAGCTCGCCCTGCTGATTCGCAGGGATACTTTTGCTGATCATCGACTGAAGCGAAGGCCCGCAGATGCCACCCAATGAATAAGGAATTAGAAATAGCAGCATCATCCAGCCTTCACCGGCAAAAGAAAACAGCAATAAACCTATTGCATAAAAAATCAGGCCGTAATAGATGCTTTTCTGCTCACCTAGTTTAGGCGCTGTCCATCTGATTAAAACACCCTGGACCAACCCGAGCAAAAGTCCCAATAGCCCCAAAGACAGGCCTACCGTTCTTTCTGACCACTGAAATTTATACATGGTAAAGAAATGCCAGTTACTCTGTACGGCGTGGAGTCCGATATAGACCAGAATCAAAGCAAGCACCAGACTTGCAATTTTGGGATGCTTTGCCAGCAGTTTCAGTGATCCAATCGGGTTAGCACGCTTCCACTCAAACAGTCGCCTTCTGTTTTTATCCAGACTCTCCGGAAGAATGAAATAACCATAAAGGAAGTTCAACAAACATAATACCGACGCTACATAAAAAGGAATCCGGGCACCATAGTGCCCCAGCACCCCTCCCATTACCGGTCCTATAATAAATCCCAGTCCAAATGCAGCTCCTATCAATCCAAAATTCTTCGTCCGGGTCTCGTCGGTAGACACATCGGCTATATAAGAACTTGCTGTTGATATACTGGCTCCGGTAAGGCCCGCAAGGATGCGTCCGATAAATAGCCAGCCAATTGAAGGAGCCAATGCAAGTAGCAGATAGTCTAATCCAAATCCCAGCAGCGAAATCAACAGGATCGGACGTCTACCGTATCTGTCACTGAGATTGCCGACCAGCGGTGCACAGATAAACTGCGTGAATGCATAGGCAAAACCCAGCCAGCCACCATATCTTGCTGCTTCAGTGATGTCGCTATGGATTAGTTCCGCGACAAGTTTAGGGACAACGGGAAGTATAATTCCCCAGCCTGTAATATCAATTAGCAAGGTAATAAATATAAAACCAACTGCCGCTTTTTTCTCTGTCTTTTTCATGGCATAAAAATAGACAGCATCAAAAACTTAGGCATTGACACCCTATTGGGTTTTGCGTGCAATTTTTAAGATGATCTGCCGATTAGCTATAGCTACTTGGCTATTGTCTTCTGATGTCGGTATGATGTTGGGGATACCCCGCTTATCCGTTTAAAATACCGACAGAAGATGCTGGTCTCCCCAAAGTTCAATGCATGGCTGATTTCTTTGATAGACAGATTGGTCGATTTAAGGAGTGTCTTCGCTTCCAGTATCAACATATGGTCGATCCACTGCGATACCGATCTGCCTGTTTTTTCTTTCAGGAAGGTGGAAAGATACTGGGGCGTTAAATGCAGTTTTTCCGCATAAAAGTTCACGTTTCTTTGTTCCCCCGCATGTTTCAAAATTAATTGATAGAAGTTATCGATAATTTCATGCGTCCGGCTTTTGGACAAACTCCTGGAATTGGGCATCTCTGTATATACCTCTGCGATCATATTGATCATGGCCATGACCAGGTGCCGCAGGATTTCGGCTTTATTGGGGCTTGCCTTTTTATCGTAAAATCCCTTTATGAGGTTTATCAGTTCATTCTGTAGACTGCTTTCCTCCTCTTGAAGCCTAACGACAGGCTGCCAGCGCAGCTGATCGTTCATAACAAATTCACGCAGCATTGGAAATGCAGACATAAAATCGAGGGAGATCGCAATGGTGACGATTTCGGCGTCTTCACTCAGATATTTTGTATCCAATAATAGCTGTGGTGGCAAAACCGCTATATCGCCGGCATTTATTTCGTACTCGAAGAAATGGATCTGCATTTTCATCGATCCCTTTAACATGAAACCAAGCAGCAGACCGTCAAATAAACGGCTATGTTCGGTATATCCATGACCTGATCCGGCCAATTGATGGAATACAACGATGCCATCTGTCTTTTTTGAAGGATCAATGGGATACAACTGATAAACGTTGTCCAGTGTGATAAATAAAGCCATGTACAAAGATTGAAAAATTTCATTGTACACGGCTCCTTTATCTAATTTTTGTATTCACTACCATGAAATCGGCTTGGAACTTCAAGGCCGATCAATCCTATCTTACTTTGCTATCTCTTTCTCATTGCTTTCATGGCCATCCCTGCGGCTAATCCCCCGATCACATACCAGGCCACGGTCATGAACTTGGTACGGTCGGTCTTTTTTATCGGCTGGGCATCCAGACCTGCCTGCTCCGGAATGGTCAATGTCGCCAAGCCGACGACTGTTCCGAGCAGTGCTCCTTTGAGCAGCAGATTTTTCTGACCGCCATAGCCGATGAGGGTATATAACATGGCGTTGGAAGCGACGTCAGCACCAAAAGTTGCCGCCACCAGCGCATTCCCTTTGGGTGGTTTAAATCCGGCAAACCGCACTGTTTTCTGCATGGCCTCTTCGCCTACTTTATCGACTTCAGGCGCTTCAGTGTCAAATCTTTTGGCTGCGCTATGGACGATATTGAGTGCCAGTGCTCCGATCAGTCCGCCCAGCATATTTTTATTGAATCCATTCATATGTTGTTCTTTTTGTTTTCAATCTTACCTGTCACCTATATGTACAGTTGTTTTGAGAACAACGGACAGCCAAAAATAGTTCAATCAAATCCAGTGGCTGATTCCTTTCTTCAGCTTGCACGCACAGCCGTCAATAATAATCAATCCATTTCCCGAAAGCGGACCGGTGTCAGCTGCATCATTTTTTTGAAGAAATTATTAAAATGGGTAGCCTCTTTAAAGCCCAAAGAGTAAGCGATTTCCGAGACGTTCCATTCGGTATGTCTCAGTAGTATTTTCGACTCCTGCAATAGACGCTCAGCAATAATCATGGAGGTTGTTTTTTCAGTGATCTCCTTGACGGCGCGGTTAAGGTGATTGACATGAACGGCGAGCTGACCCGCAAATTCAGAAGGCGAACGAAAGCCTACCCGCTGCCCCAAATCTTCAATCGGAAATTGGCGCTCGAGGAGCTCCAAAAACATATGGGTAATCCGTTGCGCAGCATTCGCCTGCGGCTTTTCAGCTTTTGACGCCGTTTCCATCCGGAGGGTATAGTGAAGCAGATCAAATACAAGATTTCGCAGCAGATCATATTTATGTGCATAATCCGAATCCAGGCTATCTTTCATCTTCAGGAATACCCGCTCTATATCTTCCTTTTGCTCATCCGTAAGCTCAAAAACAGGTATAGCATTGGGTTTAAAAACTTCATAGTCGCTGAGGTTACCGAAATGATGGAAAAATGATGCGGTAAATACACAGAAAAATCCAGATTTATAATCATCAATCCATTCAAATTTGTATGGGATCTGCGGATTTGTAAAAAATAAAGCCTGCTTTTTAATTTCAATGACCTTATCCGCATAGTGTATCCTGTTTCTACCGATAATCAGGGTGATCTTAAAATAATCTTTCCTGCTATAGACTGCCGGCCTGGTATGCTTGCCTATATATTCATCCATTTTAAAAACATTGAAATGCCCTAATGCGTTTCGGATATTTTCGGGAACCCGGTCAAATTTAGACTGGTAAAATCCTTCCAGTGACTGCATCTTCTCCATAGGATAAATGTACGAAAATCAAATAAAAAGCGCTGCCGCTGAGTCACGACAACGTTTTTTATTTTTAGCGAAGGATTAGTTAAAATCTGTAGAATAAGAAATAGGCTTGTTGCTTTCCAGTTCTTCTGCAAGCACATTAATTTTTTCCGTTGCCCTTCTGTAAGCATCGCTTCCGAGATAGAGACGTACAGGCGGGTTGGGGTTAGCGACCAGATCGATTAGAACCTTCGCCAGCATTTCAGGGTCACCGATCTGTGCTCCGTTCATGGCCGCATATTTTTCGTGCGAAGCCCGGATCGCACTGTAGCCCTCGATTTTCTTTTCCGCGAAAACAAGAGAGCTGTCTTCCAAAAACTCCGTCCGGAATGCCCCCGGTGCCACCACCGTCACTTTCACACCGAACTCTTTCACATCTTCCGCCATCGCTTCTGAAAGTCCCGTCACCGCATATTTTGTCGCAGCATACATGGCCCAACCTATTCCAGGAGCAAATCCTGCAATCGAAGAGATGTTGATGATATTGCCCGATCGCTGTTGCCTGAAGTAAGGCATCGCAGACTGCATGGTTTTGATAACCGCCATGACATTAATATCAAAACTATCCTTGATTTCTTCCTGATTTATTTCTTCAACAGCTCCACCGATCCCATAGCCCGCATTATTCACCAGCACATCGACTTTTCCAAACTGTGCTACCGTACGTTCAAAAGCTTCGCGGATGGATTGCTCACTTGTCAGATCTACTTCCAAGGGCAGGAACTGCGGTCCTTCAAGATGACCGACTGCGTCTATTAAGCGCTGTGATTCCCGGCTTGTTGCCGCGACGCGATAGCCTTTTCCGATGAGTTTTTTGACCAACGAAAGCCCCATTCCCTTGGAAGCCCCCGTTACAAACCATACTTTATCTGTCTTCATATTTCATTGATATATAGGACAAAATTAGAACTTCAGCCGTCCATAGTAATAACGAAATAGAAACAATAGATTACAAAAATCAAACAGGCTGCGACAAAAATACACAGCAGTATATCCTGGCTCATTTTATACATTTCATTGACGGGGTACCATCAACTCGTTTCGGTATTTAAGCTTCAATTAAACATCGCCCTAAATTCCAACGGTGTTTGGGCCGTTTTCTTTTTGAACAGTTTGCTGAAACTTTGCGCATGCTCAAAACCCAGTTCGTAAGCTATTTCGTTTACGGTAAGCTGCGTCGCTGATAATTTCTCCTTTGCTTTTTCAATGAGTTTATTGTGGATAAACTGCTGGGTATTCTGACCAATGAGCGCCCGCAGCATATCGCTCAGGTATCCCGCAGAAAGATTCAGCTGTTCCGAAAGAAAATGTACAGTCGGAACACCTTGAACAAGCGGATGATCATTGTCCAGATAGTCATCGAGCAGCGCTTCTGCCTTCTGCAGAATATCATTGTTCACAATTTTCCGGGTAATGAACTGCCGTTTGTAAAAACGGTTGACATAGCTCAGCATCAACTCAATCTGGGAAATAATGACTTCTTGGCTAAACTCGTCTATCCGGTTGTCCAGTTCATTTTTCATGATGTTCAAGATTGCAATCATCGTTTCTCTTTCCTGATCCGATAAATGCAGCGCTTCATTCACCGAATAGGAAAAATACCCGTACTTTTTAATTTTATGTACCAAGGGGGAACCGAGGAAAAAGTCAGGATGAATCAGCAGCAGATAAGCGTAGGTATCCCTATTGTATTCTGTGCTGCCGACCAATTGATTGGGTGCAAAAAACAGCATGCTTCCTTCGTTAAAATCATAATATCCCCTACCGTACTTCAGTTTTCCGCTGTTCTTTGTGATAAACGTTATTTTGTAGAAACTTAGGACATCGTAGATCGGAGCCATATCCGTATTGAATGGATTATCCTGATTGAAATGGACCAGGCTGATCAGTGGATGCTGAGGTTTTGGCAGGCCAAAAGCTTCATGGCTCTCCGATATGGAAATAAAGCGTCTTAACGTGTCATCTTTCTTTTTCATATCCTAAATTTATAAAAAAACTACCATGGAATCTGACTGCCTTGTGCTGTGCGGTAAGTTGCCGGTCCCGTAAAACTGCCATTGGGAATATCTTCGGCCAAAGCAACGCGTATCGGCTCGAGTGATCCTTCTTCTACACTATCCGTTCCTTCGAAGTTATTCAGCGCCGTCGCTGTAAAGCCCGGGCTGACGAGGTTGACCTTGACATTTGTATTTTCCAGTTCATTTGCAAGAGACAGGAAAACACCGTTTAAAGCTGTTTTGGAAGCCCCGTAAACGGCATCAAATCCGCTGCGAAAGGCATTGTCCGCATCTGCATTGAGGGTCAGCGAACCCAACGAACTTGAAACGGTTACGATCCTCGCTGCTTTTGCTTTCCGCAGCAATGGCAAGAAAGCCTGTGTTAGGGCAAGGGTCCCAAAAACATTGGTTTCCCAGACCTGACGCATCTCCTCTATTGATGCTACGCTTGCCTTCTGGGCACTAAGAATCTCCCACAGGGTGCGGCCGGGAGTTCCTGCATTTGAAATTGCCGCGTTATTGACCAGTAGCGTAAGGTATCCAAAATCATGCGCTATTTCACTCACTGCATGCCTGATTGATTCGGGATCGGTAATATCCAGCTGAATGGCTTGTGTTTTACCCCCGATCTGCTTGGCAGCATCTTCTCCTTTCTGTAAATTTCGTGACCCAACATACACATCATATCCATTTTCAGCAAGGGCTTTGGCTATCTGAAAACCAACACCTGTATTGGCTCCTGTAACAAGGGCTACTTTTGTTTCATTTGTCTGCATGTCTACTTCCTTTTAAATTTAATAAGACAAATTTCTTCATCCATGGGCAATCATTTGTAGTCGAATCGGGGAAATTTCTAACCAAATTAAGGGTAATGGCGTTCATGGGTCATCCAAGTCGGTAGCTTCCAGCAAAAAGAAAAGACCAGAAACCTCCAAGAAGCTCTGGTCTTAACTAACTAAGTTATCCATCAAATGGATTATTATAAGGACAACATTGAGCTGGACATCGTTTGAAAAAATTTCAATTAGCAGTTTGCCGACACAGACTCGAACTTTTGGGGTCCATACCTAGCCAAGAAGTGATAATGACATTTCTGTCAATTTATCAGGTAAAATTTGACAGTTTTGCTGCAAAAATTTCAGTTTTTTAAGCGCGGTATTTTTTTTGCTATATTTTTAATACAGTCGGCCGACTGACAATTATAATTTATTGTTATACTTTCATTAAAAGGAGGTTACTATGAAACTTGCAAAAAGAAACTGGAACAATTTTTCACTTTTTTCGCCCATGTTTGATAATTTTAACCGAGAGCTTTTAAACTGGGACAACAAAAATTACTCATCAACAAGTACCACCGTTCCTGCGGTCAACATTAAGGAAAACCCGGATAGCTTCGAAGTGGAGGTCGCCGCACCCGGCATGGCCAAAGACGACTTCAAGGTGACACTCGACGGCAATCTATTGACCATATCTTCGGCTAAGCAGGAAGAAAACGAGGAACATCAGGACAACTATACACGCCGGGAGTTCAGCTACCAATCTTTCCAACGCAGCTTTGAACTTCAGAAGGAGGTTGTCGATCAGGACAATATCCAGGCACGCTATGAAAATGGTATGCTCCGATTGACCATACCAAAGAAAGAAGAAGCCAAACAGAAAGAACCGCGGATGATCGAAATATCCTAAAAATCCAGATAGCAGCATTAACTTGGTTAGCCTCCCCTGGGGGCTAACCTATTTTTTAGACTTTAATGCAAAGATTATGAAAACATCCAATTACTATATTGAATTACAGATGTACTGCCATGGACGTTACATCACGATCGCCAATTTTGACAAAAACAGCTGTGAAAAGATTATTCATGAACTATTTGATGAATTACGCGGTGAGCCAGAGGCCTCCGATAGGAGACGATTACGCATCAATCTTCTGCTGAACGACACCGCGACTTCGAAGACACAATTACGGTCCATTCACTGTACACTGGATGAATTGGCCGAGAATACCAAGATGATCATTAAAAAAACCTTCCGGTCAGTCAACTTTGACTGACGGAAATACAATCCCGCATACAACACAGGCTATCGGCCTACAGACCACTTAAACACATTTTTTTTACAATCATTTTTCTTTAAGCCTTGATTTTTATCAAATTGATTTTTAATTTGGGTGCGGTTTTTCAACAAGGTACCTGAGCTACCCAAACCGACATTTTTTAAAAGCTAATATTCTATTTAAATATAAATTTTAGTTATTGGATCATGTTAACAGAATTACTAATTACAAACACAGACCGACGTTTTTCTTTCAGGCCATTTTTTATCGCACTTCTAGTGCTGGCCAACAGTTTCTATCTATCGGGGCAGACCACAAAACCCCTTAAATCTGGCTTGGAAGCGAGGCTCATCAATATTGAGGCCCCCAGCAACGAACCTTTTCGTTATACGACGACCTTGACGAATGGATCTGCCCAATTGGTCAATTACAACCTGAATGCCCAACTGCCCGACGGATGGCAGATCAGCTACCGCGTGGAAGGGTCGCTCGTAACCTCCCTGCAGATGCAGCCCAACAAGGCACAGGAAATCAGCATTGAAATCAGTTGTCCGATCACGGCCAAGCCGGACAAGTATAAGATCCCCGTGCGGGCTATATCCCCGACAGATACCTTACAGCTTGCGCTAGAAGCGGTCGTGAAGGGCTCCTATGCACTTGAGCTTACCACAGCCAGTGGCAGACTAAGCGACGAAGTTGTATCCGGTAGCAGCAAAGAACTTCTGCTTAAAGTCAAAAATACAGGCACCCTTCCACTCAATACATTGGAGCTGACTTCCCAATTACCCAGCAGATGGGAAGCAAGTTTCGATCCATCCACTATCAAACAGCTCGAAGCAGGTAAATCTATAGACGTCAAAGTCAACCTAAAAGTTCCCGACAAAACCATTGCCGGTGACTATGCCGCCAAATTCGAGGTCAAGTCATCCCAGAGCAACGCAGACATTTCATTCCGTATGATCGTCAAGACTTCTTTGCTTTCGGGCTGGATCGGCATGCTGGTCATCGTATTGGCCATAGGTTTGGTGTATTTTCTCATCCGCAAATACGGCCGCAGATAAGGGCGTTACAAAAAGATGATCATCATGAAGGACCCTATCATTCAATTGACAGGCCTGACAAAAAGCTACGGTAAAGTAACCGCCGTAGACCAGTTGGACCTGCATATTTATCCCGGAGAGATCTTTGGCCTGCTTGGCCCCAATGGAGCCGGAAAGACAACCAGCATCCTGATGATGCTGGGCTTGACCGAACCCACGGCCGGCACCGCCTATGTCTGTGGCTATAATGCCACGCGCAATCCGATCGCGGTGAAACGCAAGGTTGGCTACCTACCCGACAATGTAGGTTTCTACCCAGATATGACGGCGCTGGAAAACCTATGCTTCATTGCCAGATTAAATGGCCTTTCGGAATCCGATGCGCAAGCATCTGCGAAAGATATGTTGCATGTTGTCGGACTTGAAAAGGAAATGCATAAAAAAACGGGCGCATTTTCCCGTGGGATGAAACAACGTTTAGGCTTGGCCGAAGTGCTCATCAAGGCTCCTGAGGTTGCTATCCTCGACGAACCTACGCTGGGCATTGATCCCAAGGGTGTTGACGAATTCCTCGAACTCATCAAGCAGCTCAGCAGGGAGCATAACCTCACGGTACTGCTTTCTTCACACCACCTCCACCAGGTGCAGCGCGTATGCGATCGCGTAGGTATTTTTGTTGGCGGAAAGCTACTGGTTGAAGGGTCGCTCGAAAGCCTTGCCCATAACCTGCAGCAGCAGAAAGGCATCAGTACCGTCATTACCCTTGAACATGCCCAAGGAGATATCAAACGGTTTGAAGAAGCATTAAAGGCCCTGCCCGGACTCCGTGATCTTACGGTGAACGGACTGACCATCGAATTAAAGACAGACAGCGATACGACGGCAATGGCGGTACGCATGCTGGTAAACAATGGTGCTGCTATTGTTTCCGTGAGCCGCAACGACTACCAGCTCGACGATATTTATAATACCTATTTTGAGAACAGCATAACTACAGATAATGCCTATGA
The DNA here is from genome assembly GCA_031253985.1 of Sphingobacterium sp. Lineage (GTDB taxonomy): Bacteria > Bacteroidota > Bacteroidia > Sphingobacteriales > Sphingobacteriaceae > Sphingobacterium. The sequence goes on along the minus strand of JAIRVH010000042.1, from coordinate 101,922 downwards.
AAAATCCAACGGTTTCTTCAAAAGATATCAATAAACGGCCATCCTTTCCGATGCAGGTGCTGGTCCGCAAAGAAATTGCGGCACATATCCGCAGCTGGCGTTTTATTATACTGATCCTGCTTATTGCACTGACCTTCGGCGCATCCCTCTACGTTTCATCTATGGGACTCAAAGACGCTGTCAGCAATATGCGCGATCCCGATCAGTCTTTTCTCTATCTCAAGCTACTGACCACAACGGACAATTCCATTCCGCCATTTCATGTTTTTTTAAACTTTCTGGCGCCACTATTGGGCATAGCCCTGGGTTTTGACGCCGTCAATGCAGAATATAACAATGGAACACTGACCCGTTTGCTGGCACAGCCGATTTACCGGGACAATCTGCTTTTCGCCAAATTTCTGGCACCATTGGCCGTGGTGGGAACATTATTTGTTGCGCTGGTCATGCTGATGATCGGGGGCGGTCTGCTGGGTACCGGCGTTCGGATAGAACCCCAGGAACTGCTACGTATTTTGGGTTTTACCTTGATCAGTGTGCTTTATGTTGCCTTCTGGCTTAGCCTGTCCATCCTGTTGTCGATCCGCTTCCGGCAGCCGGCCACCTCAGCACTTACCGCCATCGGCATCTGGCTATTTTTCACCGTATTTTTCCCGATCCTGGTCAATCTGGCGATACGCCCCTTTCTGCCCAACCCCAATTATATTTCGGAGCAGGAGTATATCGGCTACAATGAACTCATCTTAAATCTGCTCCGGTTATCACCGAGCCAGCTGTATAGCGATGCTACGACTACCCTATTAATGCCCTCGGTACGCAGCCTCGGCCCTATTTCCATGGAACAGATGGTCGGTGCCATCCCTTCGCCACTCTCCTTTCGGGAAAGTTTTCTGATGGTCTGGCCACAGGTCAGCGGGCTCAGCGCAGCCATGATGATCTGTTTTGCCTGGTCTTATTACATTTTCATGCGGCGGGAAATCAGAAGTTAAGCGCTTCCACCAAAGCAGTTTGTCAAAACTGCATTCATAAACTGTAAGGCGCACGCTCCCGTGCGCCTTTTTTATTTCCGACTTCACGATAATCAATAAGGTAGACTTCAACACAATAGAATAAAAATACACCAAACAAAAACAATATAGTCTGCATTTTGGTATATTTGTATATAACAAAATTAACAACTGCCACAAAACAATCCAGGCTATGAAAATTCTCTTGACCGGAGTTACCGGGTATATCGGAAAACGTCTTTTGCCTGTGTTGCTGGAACAGGGGCATGAAGTTATCTGCTGTGTAAGAGATAAAAATCGTTTTGATACGTCAGCCATCCCGGGACCTGTTGAAGTTGTCGAAGTTGACTTCCTGGATCAGGAGACCCTAAAAAATATTCCTCCTGAAATTGACATCGCTTATTTCCTGATCCATTCCATGGCGACGCAGTCAGGTGATTTCCAGCAAATGGAAGCGCAATGTGCAACCAACTTCAGGAACTTTATGGAAAAAACCAGCGCGCAGCAGATCATTTATCTGAGTGGAATAATTAATTCAGATCACTTATCGAAGCATCTCGACTCGAGAAGAAACGTTGAAAACATCCTGGCTAGCGGGCGGATTCCGATCACCACCCTGCGGGCCGGTATCATCGTTGGCTCGGGAAGCGCATCGTTCGAGATCATTCGCGACCTTGTGGAAAAACTTCCAGTGATGATTACGCCCAGATGGCTGAAGACGAAATGTCAGCCTATCGCCATACGCAACGTGATCGAATTTATGATCGGTGTTATCGCCAACCCGCATACCTTTAACAAAAGCTATGATATCGGCGGTCCAGACATCCTCAGCTATAAAGAGATGCTGCTGCAATATGCTGCCGAACGAAAACTTAGGCGGCACATCTTTGTGATCCCGCTTATGACGCCGCGGCTTTCCTCCTACTGGCTCTATTTTGTGACCTCAACTTCCTATAACCTGGCCAAAAACCTGGTTGATAGCATGAAAGTGGAAGTGATCTGTAAACCAAATCGCCTGGCCGACGAATTGGGTATCAAGTTGATCAATTACCGCGCATCCATCCAGTTAGCTTTTCAAAAAATTGAAAGCGACAATGTGGTTTCCAGCTGGAAAGATGCCCAGACGAGTCATATTTTATCGGGCGGACTCACCCGTTTGCTGGAAGTGCCCACTTATGGTTGCTTTAGGGATGTCCGCACGGCTCCCCTTCCTAATAGTGAGGCATCATTAACGAAAATATGGTCCATAGGTGGCAATTCTGGCTGGTATTATGGCAACTGGCTCTGGAAAATCCGTGGATTCATGGATCAGTTAGTTGGCGGAGTGGGCATGCGGCGGGGACGAAAGAATAAAAGTGACCTGTCGGCCGGCGATGCACTTGATTTTTGGCGCGTTCTGATCGCAGACAAAAAGACAAAACGATTGCTGCTCTATGCCGAGATGAAACTACCGGGAGAGGCATGGCTAGAATTTAAAATTGAAGATAATATCCTGCTACAGACCGCGACTTTCAGGCCCCTTGGCCTTGCCGGAAGGCTCTACTGGTATGCAGTATGGCCCTTCCATGGCTTCATATTTAGGGGCATGATTAATAGAATTGCTAACACCTAGAAAAGTATTTGTGAACGATGATTTATAATGAACAGGCCATTGCGGCATTTGAAAGAAGATACAGAGCTAATTTTATCAACTCGCTGGGCGGTTTTAAAAGCCTGGTATTGATCGGTACAAAAAACAGGGACGGAAGTGAAAATCTAGCCACGTTCAGCAGTTTGTTCCACCTGGGCGCAGATCCCGCGCTCTGCGGTATCATACTCAGGCCAGCGACAGATTTTAGCAGCACCCTGGAGAATATACTGGATCAGCAATGTTACACCATTAATCATGTCTCACCCGAGTTTGTCCAGCAGGCACATCAATGCAGTGCCAAATATCCCAAGGGTGTGAGTGAATTTGAAAAGGTTGGCCTCAGTCCGGAATACCTCGAAAAAATCCCGGTCCCTTTTGTCCGCGAGAGCAAAATAAAGTTTGCCTGCAACTTTGTTCAGAAAACAGCCATTGAGCTGAATGGAACTACCCTGGTCATTGGCCAGATCGCAACCGTTTTCGTGCCCGACAACTGTTTAAAAGAGGATGGCTATATCGATATCGAAGAAGCCGGGACAGTGACCACAAGCGGTCTTGACAGCTACCATACCACGAGCCGCATTGAACGGTTACCTTATGCAAAGCCTTAAGCGACTTTTCGCCGGGATTTGCATACAGAAAGCAGATGGTTCAGCTTTCTTCAAAACTTTACTTCCCGGAGCGGAAGATAATGTATTACGCTATAGAATGTATTTTTTATCTTTGGTCTAATGGACATCAAAAAAATATTTGGCAGCGCCTCATTTGGCGAGGACCTTATCTTACAGGCACTGAGCTGTTCTCCCGAGCCCACATCAATCTATACTGGAACAGAGATGACCATCCAGTTTGCCAATGAGGGTATGCTTAGCGTATGGGGGAAAGACGCGTCCGTTATTGGAAAGGCGCTGATCAGTGCTATTCCTGAACTGGAAGACCAGCCGTTTTTATCTATTCTGCAGGAGGTTTGGCGTACGGGCAAATCCTATTCCGTTAAGGAGGCACCAGCCAGGCTCATAAAGGATGGAGTTCCCGTGACCGACTATTTCGATTATGAATATAGGGCCCTATTAGACCAAAACAACAAAACCTGGTGCATTTTGAACACTGCCCACAACGTTACTTTAAGAAGGCAGCATCAGCAACAAATACGGGAAAAAGAAAAAAAGGAACAGGGGCTTATGGAGGAAATGGCCGCAACGCTGGAAGAATTGACCGCCACAAATGATGAGCTCAACAACTCTTTAAATCTTCTGGCAGAAAGCCGTGAACAGGTGCGGACAATTATTGAGCAGGCGCCGGTCGGCATAGCGATGCTAAAGGGTCCGGAATTAATTATTGACATTGCCAATCCAACCATATTAAAGATCTGGGGACGTCATTTGGCGGAAGTGCAAGGCCTGCCCCACGAAACCGCAAGGCCCGAGCTGCAAGGCCAACCCATGAACCAATGGCTCCGCGAAGCGTTTGAAAAAGGCGAACGGAAAACAAATAATGAACTTTCCATACTGCTGCGCCACAAGGACGGACTGCGGGAGGCGGTCGTAAACTCCATTTATCAACCTATTTTTTCAGCGGATAATGACGTTACGGGAATTCTGATCATCCTGGAAGAAATTACCGACCAGGTTCTTGAACGCCGGAAAAGCGAAAAAGACCAACAAATGCTGTCCCTGGCTATTGATGCCGGAGAGCTTGCCACGTTCTATTATGAGCCTGAGGTGAACCTGTTCTCCGGAAATGCGCTATTAAAACTATGGTTCGGTTTAAGCGATGAGGATCAATTGGATTTATCCGCCGCAATTAATTCCATCGTAGAACAAGATCAGGAACGTGTAATGGCTGCCATCACTGATGCGCTTAGCGAAGAGTCGGATGGCAATTACTTTATTGAATACCGTATCATCCACCCACAGGCTCCAAATGGCAGACTCGTGCAGGCCCGTGGTAAAGTGTTTTATGATGCCAAGGGAAAAGCCGTAAGTCTGAATGGTACGTTAAGGGATATTACCGAACAGAAGGCTGAGGAACAGCGGAAAAATGATTTTATAAGCATCGCGAGCCATGAACTAAAGACCCCCCTGACCTCTATAAACGCCTATCTTCAATTGATGCAGCGTCAGGCAATTCTTACAGCAAATACGAATTACCAGGATGTCACGATGAAAGCTCTTCGACAGGTCCGCAATATGAAGAACCTCATCAATGGATTCCTGAACATTTCGCGGTTCGACTCTGGCAGAATGATGATCGAAAGAGAAGTATTTGATCTGAAGGAATTATTTACTGAACTTGAAGATGAATTTAAACTGAGGATCCACTCTCATCAGATTGTCGCTGACCTGACGCAAAGTCTATCCATCGATGCTGACCTGAATAAGATTGCACAGGTAATCCAAAATCTGGTAGAAAATGCAGCCAAATATTCGCCGATAGGAACCCAGATTACATTTGGCTATTTGGCCACGGAAAACAAGGATATAGAAATTTTTGTCAGCGACCAAGGGATGGGAATTGCCGAGGAAGACCGCGATCAGATATTCGAGCGATTTTACAGGGCAGGAAAAGATCGGGTCGGAACAATCTCGGGATTTGGCATAGGCCTCTATCTCTGCCGTGAAATTGTAGAACTGCATAATGGACATATCGCTGTAGAGAGCAACTCCGCGGGCGGAACCACCTTTAAGGTGCGGCTTCCAGTGCAGTAATATTAATTTTACAATTTATTTTCTTCGGTTCTCCGGCAAACACGTACGCAGCCAGATTGGTCTACATTTAATTGCCTTTAAATGACTTTTCTTTTTTTGGATAGGTTTACTTTTGTCGCAAATGTATCCCGTCCGGGATTGAAGAAGAGCAAAATGAAGAAAGAATCACGCATCATATCGCTCATAGTTGGTGGCACACTGCTTATGGAGATGCTCGACACCACAGCGATATCAACGGCCTTACCCAAAATGGCACATGATTTTGAGCGTAATGTGGTACAGCTCAGCGCGGGCATTACCTCCTATACGGTCATGTTAGCCGTATTTATTCCAATCAGCGGCTGGATTGCCGACCGTTATGGTGCAAAAAAAGTGTTCAATACGGCAATTATTGGATTTATACTTTCGTCCATCGCCTGTGGGCTGAGTACCAACTTAACAGCTTTCGTGATCGCGCGAATCTGTCAAGGTACAGCCGGCGCACTGATGGTACCTGTCGGCCGTCTCATTGTACTAAAGCATACCGCAAAGAAAGATCTGGTTGATGCGATCGGTTATATTGCCTGGGCTGGATTATTGGGACCTATTATTGGTCCCGTATTGGGCGGATTTTTTACGACCTATTTTAGCTGGCACTGGATTTTCTTTATCAATGTACCCGTCGGGGTATTTGCGCTGTGGGCAGTCAATAAATTTATTCCAGCGATGGAATCTGAAAATATCCGCCCACTCGATATTATCGGTTTTTTTATCAGCGGGATCGGTCTCGCCGGCATCATGCTGGGTACTGAAATGATCGGTGCAGCCAAAGGAGATTATACCAAACCCATTGTTACTATTGTTGTAAGCTTTGCGCTAATGGCCGTTTCCATCTGGCACTCCAAACGTATCAAGTACCCATTGATCGATTATAGTGTCCTCAAAATAAAGACATTCAGGGTTACGGTCTATTCTGGATCGATCACCCGTATGGTGATCAATGTTGCTCCGTTTATCTTGCCGCTTATGTTACAGCTGGGCTTTGGACTGAGCCCATTTCACGCAGGCCTCCTCTATATGGCCAACATGCTGGGCAGTATGAGCATGAAGCCCGTAGCCATATGGATCACACGAAGATTTGACTTTCGTAAAGTGCTAATCGGGAATGGTATTATTTTAACATTGTTTACGGCCGGCCTTTCACTGCTTTCCCTACAGACACCGATCTGGCTTGTCGCCATTGTGTTCTTTTTCTCCGGACTTACACGTTCGCTTCAATTTACAAGCCTTAACACCCTGGCCTATGCAGACATACCCAATGAGCAGATGAGCAATGCAAATACCCTGTATAATACGGCGCAGCAAATGGCACTTGGTATGGGGATCGCCTTAGGAGCAGTAACTCTTCACCTGGCCAGTAGTTATTATCAGGATACCATTTATCAGATGCGGGATTTCAGTCTGGCCTTACAATTAATTGCGGCCCTGTCCCTACTATCCTTAATTGAATACTTCAAAATCAAACCGGGCGACGGCAGGAATTTAAGGGGCCTTCCAGCACAAAAAGAAGTGCAGAAGGCCGCTTAAGCCTCTCTACTATATTTTAGTTACACTTTTCGGACTGTAGCCAAACTGTTTTTTAAAGGCAGAGGAAAAATGAGAAAGATCTTCAAAGCCCAAATCAACAAAGATGTCAGAAGCAGATTTCTTTTCTTCTTTTAAAAGATAATGGGCTTCGTCCAACCTTTTTTTGAGCATCCATTGGTGCGGGGAAGTTTGAAAAATTTTTTCAAAATCGCGCTTAAACGTGGCAAGGCTCCTCCCCGTGAGGCGGGCAAAACGCTCCAAATTGACGTTGTACCTATAGTTTTGGTTCATAAATGCTTCAAGGTCTATTTTATGCGGTTCGGAAAAATCAAACAGGATATTTTTGAGTTCAGGTTTCGTCTGAAGGAGGATTAACAAAAGTTCCTTGATTTTCAGGTCTGTCAGTGATTTGGTGTTCAGATTGCTCGTGAGCAGGGTCCGCAGCGAAGCGATAAAATTTTCAAGCACCGAGTTGACATCGATTTTAACCAGCACATTTGCTTTCGTTACATGTTCGGATTGCAACTGATATTCCTGCGCAAAATTCTTTAGATTTTCATCACTCAAATAGATATTCAGGCTTTCACAGGTGCCATTAGGTGGCGGAATTTTCGCAAATTTCACCAGCTGGTTTTTCCTGATGAGATGAAAATCCCCCGGATTGGCAATATACTTGTCTTTGTTGTCTGCCAATACAAAACTACCCGACATCTGGTATGAAATCGTATGCTGAGCCACAAAGTTTTCTCCTTTTCTGCTCACTTTGTGGTAACAGGAATAGACAATGTCCGAATTTTCTATCATTAGCTTATTGATCAAGACAAAGCGCTGTCCACGCGACAACGCTTTATCAAATTTATAAAAAATTAGCTTAGCACAGCTTTGATTTCCAGATAAGGTTCCAGCCCATAGGCGCCATATTCCCGACCTATACCCGACTGCTTAAATCCGCCAAACGGAACGAAAGGGTCGTGACTAAATCCATTGATACAGACTCGACCGGCATCGATTTCCGAGGCCACCCGTATTGCCCTTTCCCTATCTGCCGATGTGATGTAGGCTGCCAATCCGTAAGGGGTATCATTGGCAATTTCGATTGCCTCTTCTTCCGTTTGATAAGGAATAATACACAAAACGGGCCCGAAAATTTCTTCCTGCGCAATGGTCATATCGTTGCTTACATTTGTAAAAATGGTCGCTTTTACAAAGTTTCCGTCTTCCAAGCCTTCAGGTTTCCCCAAACCGCCAGTCAATAACGTGGCGCCTTCCTCGATTCCAGTTTTAATATATTGCTGCACCCGGTCAAACTGTTTTACGCTCACCATCGGACCGATGTTTGTGTCGGCATGTTGAGGCAGACCGACCACTATACGCGCTGCAGTAGCCTTTGCTATTGCATTAACCTGATCTAGTTTATGCTGCGGCACCAAAAGTCTTGTCGGGGCAATACAGGCTTGTCCACTGTTCATGTAAGCACCATATACGGCCATCGGAATTGCAGCATCCAGGTCAGCATCATCCAGTATAATATTGGGTGATTTTCCACCTAGTTCCAGCGTGACGCGCTTCATGGTATCTGCAGCCCGTTTAGCGATGGATTTTCCGACGGCTGTCGAACCCGTAAATGATATCTTGGCCACTCCGGGATTTTCGGTGAGTTCCGTTCCAACGACATTTCCCAGACCTGTCACCACATTTATGACACCTTTAGGTAAACCTGCATCGTGAAATGCTTCCATCAGCACGCTCGTCTGCAACGCACTCATTTCACTGGGTTTGATGACTACCGTACATCCAGCTGCGATTGCTGTAGCGACTTTGCTAGTTACCGAACTGTTGCTGGCGTTCCAGGGCGTAATAATAGCGACCACACCTACAGGCTGTAAACGCACCGAAGCAGCATTAATTGTTCGTTCAAATTCAAAATTTTTGAGTACTTCTATCATACTGTCAAACCAGGCTCCGGTATGCTCGTTGCTCATTGTGACAAATTGGTGAGTACCACCATATTCTTCGATCATTGTACTGATAAAATCCTGTTTTCTCTTTTCAATGGCCATTTTCAGTTTTGTTAGGTAGCCTATACGTTCCGAAATCGTAGATTTTGAAAATGTCCGGAAGGCGGCTTTTGCGGCTGCGATGGCATTTTTTGTGTCTATTGCATCGGCTAAGGTGACTTCACCGATCTTTTCATTGTTAGACGGATTGATGAGATGATAGATCTCTGTTCCGTGAGGAGTTACAAATTCCCCGTTGCTATAAATCTGATTGACTGTTTTCATTTTTGTTAATTTTATAGAACAAAATTAGTGGTACCATTTTGATTCAACTTGGTAAAAAAGCTCAATTATACTTGGTAAAAAAGCTCAGGTCACACAAAAGGCACATGATCTGTGATTTGTGATGTCTACTGCAAATTGTACCGTTTATTTTAGTTTTATCAGCAAAAAAGATACATTTGAACATAAACAAACGTCCTCATGAACAGTGCTACTTCCATTTTCGAATCGAACCACAAAAAATTAGGCCTGATTTCTTTCGATTCCTCTTCGCTGAATGTGGTGAATGGCGAAAGTTTCCGCCATTACATCAAAGTATTGCTCATTCCAGCGGGTTACGCACTAACGGTGGACTTCACTGCGTATGAAACCCAAAATCCCACCTTGGTTTTCATCAATACCAATCAATATCTTGACATCCAGTCGGCCAATGCGAATGAAGCTTTTTTAATTCATTACAACAGGGATTTTTACTGTATTCAGATCCATGATGAGGAGGTTGCCTGTGACGGACTTTTATTCAATAATATTTTTGAGAACCCGGCAGTGGCCCTGCACGGCGATGAACTGCATAGCATATCCCAATTATTCGCTCAGATCAGTGATGAACTTCATATTCAGGACCGTTCATCTGAAGAAATGATCAGAACTTACCTCAAGCAGATTATCATCCGTGCAACGCGGCAGTGGAAAAAGCAGAACCTCCAAAATGAAACGCTCGATCTCGTCAGTACGGATCAGGATTTTTTCAGGAACTTCAGCCGACTGGTCAATATCCATTACAAGGAAAAACACAGTGTGGCCGATTATGCGGACCTGCTGAACCTGGCTCCAAAAACACTCTCCAACAAATTCCATAAACTCAATCTTGAAAATCCGAACGAGATGATCAAAAACAGGATCGTCCTTGAAGCCAAACGCCTGCTCCTTTACAGCGAGCTTACCATAAAGGAAATCGCCTATCAATTGGGCTATGAAGACCCGGCTTACTTCAACCGGATTTTTACGCAGAAATCTGGGAAAACTCCCGCAGCTTTTCGGAAAGAAATTAAAAATTAGACTACAAAAGGAAAAAAGTACAATTTTTATCGACTTTTTGCTCTTTATTTAGATTGCCTATATGACATACCTTTGTCCTATAAGAAATTAATAATCAAAAATAAAGAGTATGAAACGTAACGCTACCGCCGTTTGGAACGGCACCATCAGAGCAGGAAACGGACATCTGACCACACAAAGTTCCGTTCTGAACCAGACTCAGTATTCATTCAATAGTCGTTTCGCTGAAGGAGTCGGAACAAATCCCGAAGAGCTTCTGGCTGCTGCTCATGCAGGGTGTTTTACAATGAAGCTGAGCCTGGATCTCACCCAGGCAGGTTATACCCCCGAAAGACTGGAGACAAAATCCATCATTACCTTGGATAATGGAAAGATCACAAAGTCCGAACTGCTACTTGATGCAGAAGTAAACGGTATCTCTGCAGAAGAATTTGAAAAAATTGCCCGAGAGGCCGAAAGGACCTGTCCTGTAAGTGCAGCATTCAGCTTCAAAATCATCTTGAACATCAACCTTAAAAAATAATCACAATGAAATCACTCTATTCAAAAGTTTTCACATTGGCGGCACTCGTCAGCTTAAATTCCAATATCATGGCACAATCAAACCCAGCAGCTCAGGACCCCAATATTGGTCGGGAAACAAGAGCATTCTTAAAAGCTTTGAACAGCGGCGACGTAAAACCGCTGGAAACCCTTTCACCAAAAGACGCTAGATTGGTGTTGGTGGGCGCCCAAAATTCGGTAAGCTTCGATTACTCCGATATCCAGGAATCAGAAAGAACCATTACGGAGGACGGGCAGACCGTAAAAATACATATCGTAAAACCCAAGGGGGCACAAGCCGGACTACCCGTATTTATGTTCTTTCACGGCGGCGGATGGGTATTGGGCGACTACCCTACCCACAGAAGGCTGGTTCGTGACCTGGTTGTCAACAGCGGTGCGGTAGCCGTTTTCCCAGATTACACACCCTCTCCCGAAGCCAAATTTCCGGTAGCCATCAATCAGGCTTATGCCGCAACAAAATGGGTCGCAGGTCATGGACAAGAAATCGGGGTTGACGCCAGCAGGCTTGCTGTTGCTGGGAATAGTGTGGGTGGAAATATGGCCGCAGTGGTGGCATTAATGGCCAAAGACAAAAATGGTCCCAAACTCAAACAGCAGGTACTTTTGTGGCCAGTCACCGACTCCGACTTCAGCAGGGCTTCGTACACAAAATTTGCGCAGGAAAGATTTTTGACAACGCCGTTGATGAAATGGATGTGGGATAATTATCTGCCTGACTTAAAAGAACGCGACAACAAATACGCCTCACCACTGAAAGCTTCCCTGGAAGAACTGAAAGGTTTGCCTCCTGCACTTGTTCAGGTGGCCGAGAATGATATTCTGCATGATGAAGGTGTCGCCTATGGAAGAAAATTGGATGATGCCGGAGTACCGACAACTGTTACAGAGTATAAAGGTTTTATCCATGATTATGGGATGCTGAACCCGCTGGCGCATATCCCTGCTGTACAGCAATCTGTGTTGGATGCAGCAACTGTTTTACGGAAAGCATTGTTTGTGAAGTAAGATAAACTTATTACCAAATAATAACACCAAATAGTTTACACTATTTGGTGTTATTTTGATTGCTCACAAAATCTTTTCCAATTCATTTCTGTGATCCTCGCCCCATTGTGCTGTTACCTCGATGACCGGTATCAGGCTTTCCCCCAGCGCAGTCAGTTCATATTCTACTTTCAGCGGAAGCTGATCAAAGACGACTTTATGGATTAATCCATGTTCAATCAATTGACCAAGCTGCGCATCCAGTACACGGCGGGTTGCATTGGGGATTTTCCGCTGCAGCTCACCCGGACGTTTGATGCCTGAATGTATGGCCCAGAGCAGGTTTATTTTCCATTTTCCCTGAACCACCTGTAGGAATAGATGTAAACCGCAATCTAGATTGACCGGAAGCTTTTTTTCGTACATAGCTGCTATATTTTCCGAAGATATAAAGTGGGTATAGATAAATTTATCCGTAATTGACACGGGTACTTTATGCCCTTAACTTTGCAACAAAGTAAATATAAAAATATGAAATACAAGTTATTTGGATCAAAAACAGGACTGCATGCCAGTGAAATTATTTTGGGAGCTGCCAACTTTGGGACCAGAAAAGGCTACGGAGCCGATCCCGAAGAGTCAAAAAAGATTTTAACAGCTTATACAGATGCTGGTGGTAATTTTATCGATGTTTCGGATGTTTACCAATTTGGAGAGGCCGAAGAAATCGTAGGCAGCTATCTACAGGGGCAGCGAAGTAACTTTATCATCTGCTCAAAATATACCCGAAGTAGTGATCCCCATCCTGCAATCAGTAATTTTGGGAATAACCGTAAATCTATGCGGCAGGCTGTTGAACACAGTCTAAAAAGGCTTAAGACGGACTACATCGATATTTATATGCCTCATTATGATGATGGTGTAACTCCATTGGAAGAAATAGCCTTGGGACTTCAAGATCTGGTCAGCGAAGGGAAAATAGTGTATGCGGGGCTCAGTAATTTCCCGGCATGGAAGGCATCGGCCATTGGATCAGCAACAAAACTCACGGCTTCACAGATTGAATATAATTTATTGCAACGTACTGCAGACCGTGAACTGATCCCGATGGCAACGGAATTTGGTCTGGGTCTGATGATGTACTCGCCACTGGCCGGCGGACTGCTCACCGCAAAATATAGAAAGGGAGAAGCCGGGCGCATCAGTCATTCTTCTGACACTGAATATTCGGAAAACGAGAAAACCAAACTGATCATTGATGAACTGGTAGCAATCGCGGAAAAACAGGAAGCAACGCCCGGTCAGATCGCTTTTGCATGGAATTTATCAAAAGAGGCATTTCCATTATTGGGAGCACGCAATATCGATCAATTTGAGCAAAGTTTGAAAGCTGCTGAAATTAATCTGACAGCTGATGAGCTGACCAAACTGGATGCTTTAAGCTCCATTAGCCTTGGGTATCCGCATGATCTGCTGAATACTGTGCGCGGTTAGTAAACTGCGTGACTTCTAACAGCAGTATTGCTGTTAGATTATCAGGAAGCTAAAGAGATTCTTTCGTATATTCACTTATCTATGGGATGGAATGATAATTACCGACCGTCTGCAGCCCATAAAATGGCATTGGTGAACATCGTTTTAAAATCCTTGGAGGCAAATAGCGATCCGCTATGACCGATCAGAAAATAGACATTTCTCGCTTTCACAGCGGTATTGCTCCAGATAACCGGGTGATCGCCCATTTTAATATCTGAAACGGGCTGATAGCTCCCTTCATCGACATGCGCCAATACCTTTACATTCGGGCGCGGGCTTTTGTCAAAGGTGTAAAACTCATCATTTGGTATCAGGAAATGCGGATTTACCCCTTTCATCACGGGATGCGTTTGATCCTCCACATAGACCGTAGCGGATGCCATTTTAGCGATATAGTTTTTAAAACGTATACCGCCCATAAAATTGGAAAACCAATCCCACATCCTGTAACCGTCAAATTCACCCAGGAGTGCGGCATGATGAAATCCTACCCATCCACCTCTGCCATGCTCGATATAATCGATAAACGCATTTTCAGCCTCCTTCGTCCACCTATAAGGTGGATAGTCCAGCTGTATAATGACCTTAAACTTAGCTAGATATTCTTTTGTCATCTTTTCTGTAGTATTGATTTCAGTGACACGGAAGCCTCCTTTTTCACCGGTCTCCTTCAGCCATGCTAATCCTGTGTCGGTAAAAGAAGCATGTTGTCCTCCCCTTTCAGTAAGCACCAATACATCAAATACCTGTTTGGTCTGTGCGTTTAAACAGGGGATTGTTCCGATTGCCAGTATCCACAGGGCTACCATATTTCGACCTAAGAACTTCGAAATCCTTCGGGTCAAATCTTGTTTTTTCATGTTATGATCTATTTATCTTTTCTAAACTAATATTCCGCTGTTAGCGAAAGCCACTTTCCGGCAGTGGTCATCCAGACTTCTTTGTACGTTGCATTATTGGCCTGCGGCCAATATGGAATGTCTTCGTTGTAGCGGGTCTGTATACCGACAGGCATCTCACCCACCATCTCCCCCGGGAGCGGACAGTATTGTTGCGCAAAATTGGCTCCTTCGCCGTAAATCAAGGATTGGCCAAAAGGGTTCTTACCGACCGTCCAGTAGAGTTGTTCTCTGCCGATCTGCAACAGCTTTTCATTTTTTAAATATCTGCCCAATATCGCTGCTGCCTTGCCCTGACTCAAATGAATTGCCGCATTGCCACGGAAAGAAAACCAGACCGGAAAACGTTTTAAATAATACGCTTCGTCCAATTTAACACCCTGCTTTAGCTGGTCTACAAAATCCTCTTTTGCTTTTTTACCGGCAAAAAGATGTTGCCGCTGAAAGCTGAGCGAGTCCTGGGCTTCATCGATATGATAAACGCCCGCGGGCACCATGCCATAAGGTGCGGTATACTTCATGATCTGGAGTAGATAATCGCCATAGGCATGCAATGCCTGCTGCCAGCGCGATTGATTAGGGTGATGAGGCTGCCCTTCTGATAGCGCGACCAAGGCCTGGGCATACACCTGCTCCCGCGACTGGTGATTCGCGTGGACAACCACCTTTTGCGATTTGTCCCGATAGAAAAATCCTTTCAGGCCATCGGCATCCCCCAGGGGTTCTGTGCGCTGTGCCAACAATACCTCGTCCATGAAATCGGCTGCATGCTGTGCATATCTATCCTGCCCCGTCAATTTATACAGTTGACTGGCGGCCCAGGAGGCAGTCGCCATAAACTGACTTTCGGATGTCGCATAGCTATGCTCCCAAAATATCGGAAAATGATCATAGCCTGTCTCCCGCCATTTGGCCAGTGCAAAATCAAAATCCTCTATGGCCGTTTTTTTCAGTTTTTCACTTAAAGCCGGATCCCGGGTTATACTTAGGGCCGCATAGGCCTCGTAGGCCGCAAACAGGAAATTATCAAAAGGGCTGTCATGAACGCGGGCCTTCATATCATCCTTATTTCCGATCAGACCATCTGTCCATACCACTATGCCTGCACTACTGGCCCTATAGCCCTTCCCTAACCGGGTTTTTAGAATAAAATCTATGCCCCATTCGGCCTCCTCCAAGAGCCGTAGATAAAGTGCCTGATTATTATCTTTCACCTTATTGGCCATTTCCAATAGGGAGAATACCACGTCTCCTGTTTGCAGGCTCTGTTGTGAAAGATCTCCGGCATCGTGCCAGCCGCCATTATAGGCGAGTCGGAGTCCTTCAAAACTGGCTCCGATATCCGCATGACAGGAGCCATGCTTTTCCGGCACCGGGTGTCCGCAACGTTCACAAAAAATAAAATTCAGTACGCGCCAGACCGAATTCTGCCAGATGTTATCACCAACGGTAAAAGGCATACTTTCAAGGCCCGCCACCCTAATTTTATATTGCCCTGCCTTTTTGAGATCACTAAAGTCGAGCACATCAAATTCACCGATAGCGGTATGGACCTTTTTCTTTTTACCGGCATAGACCACCTGACCATCGGAAGCCCGCACAAGCTGAAACGACGCATTCCCCTGTTCGCTACGTTTTAAAAGCGCTGTTTTTTCGCCTAAACGATCGTATCCTGTGGATGAATAAATAATACGACCCGCTGCAGGTTCCCAGCCCCGCATCCGTTCGGGGTTTTCTACCTGCTGCAGTTCGATGCCATCGATGTAGAAATTTAAGGAATCGCCGGTAACACGGTCTTTACCAAAGCCCGGAACACCGAAAGCAATACGCGTAATACGATCCCGAGGCAAGTCGCCGATTTCCAGAAAACAGGTATTCCAGGTTCTATTGATCAAATTTATCTCATGTGTGCCCTCCCTGAAATATTCATCTGGAATTTTCTGTTTACCCTCATTGTAATAATGCAGGTTTAGATGCACATTGCGACCACCCTCGCAATCGGGATAGATCCGAAAAACAATGCGGTTGTATTTTTCCCAATTTTCTCCGCCAACCTCAAATACGGCCGAGGCGCCACCATAGTTTGCATAATCGCCATCTGCGGGCGCACCCGGTGCCCAGTCTTTGCGCACAGTAGGTACCTGCAGTTTTACCTGACCGGAGCCGGATTCACCCGGCTTCATCGCCAAAGAAATTTTCCCCACCCCCTCCTGCCTCCAGTTGACAAAATCAGTGATTCCTTTGGGCTGATGGCGGTGTAAGACCTTTTTTTTCCAGCCCAGATTTTCCAGTGACCCTGTTGTATCCAGGGGCAATGGACGATGTAAGACACCCGTCTGCCAGATGGCATCATTCAGTTTCCCATCTGCCGTGAATTTTGCTATCTGCCCCATTGCCTTGCCCGAGAACAGCAAAAGCAGCAAACCGACCGATGATGATAAAATCGTATTCATTCTCTTATTTTGCATGAAAGGGTGCCTTAAATTCTTTTCTAAACGTCTGAACGCCCTTGCTTGGAAAGTCTTTTGGAATAGGCTGCGTTACTTTTCCGGTCACGGCCCATTCACAACCCCGCAGTAAAGTGACCTGAAAACCGGTACATTCCATGGCATAACGCAGTTCCGGATCATTGCCGACATGTCCCATCACAGTTACAAACACCCTGCCTTTTCCATAATTAACCGTCCACATGATCGGTTCTTCACGTCCGATTCCCTGCGGACGTGTATCGTCGACCGTTGTTGCCAAAATCTCCATATGCTGTGCCGGCCCGCGTAGGTAGGTATAAAGTTCATCTTTAAAATGACTCCAAACTGTTGGCAGTCCTTTCAAAATAGGATGTTCCACGGCCTTGTGGGTCACATCAAATGGGTGCTGTAAGCCGTGGTGTCCTGCAGGTCCGGGACTGTAATCGTATACGATGCGACCATTCTTAAAATAAACATAGGGTCCCACGGACTCATCCCGCCCGTCCCAGGCTCCCAAGGCGGTCATCTTATTATATTCCGGCCAATCCGCCATGGGCACGATTGCAGAGTGAATAACGACTAGCGCACCTCCATTCACCATATATGCTTCAAGATCCTTTTGTGCCTCTTTGCTCCAGGTGGTGCCACCGTAATTCGCAATCACGAGATTATACTTGCCAAAGGCAGGCCGAAAGGTAGAAATATCCTGCCCAAAGGGCGGACTTACCGCAACATCGACCTCAAAAAGACCGCTCTGTCCGAGTATCTTTTCGATGGCATCCGTGCTCCCTTTCCACCAATGGGCGCCATCCTGCCCCGTTACAATAAGAGCCCTGTGTTTCTGCTGTGCAGGGAGTGATGTGCAAGCCAATGACAACAAAATTAGTAGCATGGCTATCCGACTGAAGTATTTCATTGTTATTTCCATTCAACGCGATCAAATTGCCAGTTAGTTTTTAAATTATTTCCGTTTTTGTCCACAGAAAAGTGTCCATCTTTCATATAACGTCGGTATAACTCATATTTTCCGTCGTTATTTCTATCCTCCAGCAGCAGTTCCCGCTGATCTGAAACCGTTATGTCGCTGACGTGTTTAATTTCTTTCGAGTAGTATCCGATGATCACATAGTAGCACCTGAAAATATCAAAATAGGGATAATGACCATGGTCAGCTGCAAAAAGTAAAACTTCCTCGAGCTCAGCGGAATCGTCCATCTGCACACGCTCACTCTTATGGAGACCAAATCCGGGTTTTTGGACCTCCGGCGGAAAACGGTCCCAACCCCTAGGTTCAGTCGTCATAAACTGGCCCTGCGAAGCGTTTGCTAGGAGCAGAAACAGTGCGAGGTATAAAATCTGTTTATAGTTCATTTTTATATATTTAGAGACCACACTTCAACTAAAGGTATATGCTATACCTTACATAAAGGCACCTATTTTCTTTACTTTAACTTCGAAATCCTCCCGCGCCACGCGGGATCTATTTTTCATCTTCGTCCGATAATTATAGATCGTATTGATGGAATAGCCAAAAAAGTTGGCAATCTTCAGGCTGTCAACAATTCCCAGGCGAATCAAAGCGAAAATGCGCAATTCCGTATTCAGCACTTCGCCCCTTTTGAGAACAATCTGTTCCTCATCTGACAGCAGCGAATTAACCTGATCCACAAAATCCGGGAAAAGATTGATAAACATCTTATCAAAGTTTGCAAACAATTCTTTCAACTCCTCATCCCTCAATGAGTTATCCCTTGTTATCCGGACTAGATCTTCATATTGCCGCTCCTGCATTTTTTTATTGACCATTTTACGGTAGTTATCCAACTTGGCGATATACATGGAGCATTCATTCAAAAAATAGGCTATATATTCTTCCTTAATATGATTGGCCTCTGCGACTTCGAGGTTCCGATTGGCCAACTCCCTGTTCATATCATGCAGTTTGCTGTTAAAAGAAGCCAGATCTTCATTTGCGGCAGCTAATCTGCGCGCAGATGCCCGTCCTTTCTTCAGTTGCTTATATACATAAAGCACAGAGATGATCAGCAGGACCGACAGAATAGAAACCAGTAGGAGAAGTCCTTTTAGCTGCTCGCTTTTCTGCTCATTTTTACGTTGATATTCACTGTCGATGATCGTCTGGATATTGAGAATTTCGGAGCTGCGGATCCTGGTATTGTAAGCTTTGATATTTTCTAAGGAGAAACAGATGTACTGATAGGCCCTATTGATATCTCCCTCCTGCATCAGCAAATTGGCTAAAACCGAGATCGATGCATTATCTCTGATCGCAAGCTGTATGTCCGACAGTGCCGACAGTGCTAAATATTTCTTTTCATTTACGATGTCTCCCAGTTCCCTATAGATCAATGAACGATGGAATGTGACCAGCGCATACCCCGGTTTGTCAGCTGATGTCAGCTGAAGGCGGCGGTCATTGATCTTCAGTGCATCGAGGTAGTGCTTCTGCAGCCGGAGCTTTTTCTCCATAATGCGCAGATGCTCTTCCGATTGCTCGGGTGTCAGATCGCGTACGGTATCGTTAAACCGGTTAGCCTGCGCCCAGTACCTGCTCCTTGCCGCTGTATGTTGCGTGTATTTTCCCATTCCAAGGTATAGTTCTCTGTTAGCAATTGCATAGGGTATACGAAGATCATCACTCAGTTCATCCGCCTTCACGGCTTTCAATAGTTCCGACGCTTCCATGTACATACCCAGCCCGACAAATAGGTTTCCCAACGCAATTGTCGATTCATTCCACTTATTTTGATCCTTCAATTCTTCTGCAATACTCCGGTTTAGATTGAGGTAATGGATGGCAGAATCAGACACATAGTTTTTATACTCGTTAAAAAGTGCAAAATTAAAACTGTAGCCTTTATCCGGGGTTCGCATTAACGCATGGCGCTGAATTTTCAACCCTTGTATCCTCTGCTCTTTCTGGCGCAGAAACTGTACTTTATCCCGAATCCTCCCGTCCAGAAGATGCAATAAAGAGTCCACCTCATTGTGCCCATAACAGGCAAAAACATTTACTATCCAAAATACAGCGGTCAATAGGTTTATTTTCATAAAAATTGGTTACTTAAGTCACGAGACCAGGTGTCATACACTGGCAGGTTTAAGGAACTAAATATAACAATTTTAACAAAAAACACCTGTTTTGCCGCAGGTAAATTTTCGATTTTAATAAAGCTGGATAGCCAGCATTAGCTTCTTGTATCGGAGCTATCCCGGCTGCACAGATCAGGACGGTAGCCGCACTCAGTGTTCATGTTGCATCAACTCTTCTACCCCGTATAGGAGGCGCCATCGCTCCGTCTTATCTTCATGGGCATAACGTTTATACAGTGACCGGTAGCCCTTTTGGCTGGGATCAAGCACTAAAACCCGGATGAGATCCCGACAGACGTCCCGCTGCTTCGCATCCCAGCCACTGATCTGCTTATAAGGCCAGCTTTTCACACTTTGACCCAAAAAACCGGTCAGGTAATCGATGCCTTTTAAAATGGAGCGGCCATCTGCAGACTGCTTGCCGAGTAAGTTGATATCCAATTTCTGCGTTGTGGCACATACATCCAACATATGCGTCAGGTTGTACTGTGAATAATGGTAGGATAAGGTGCGCCATAATTCATTTGGCTGCTTTCCGTCGGGTTCAATCTGCGCAAAGATTCTTTTCTGTGGAAAATCGGCGATTATTTTCCGAGCTGCCGGCTCATCACCAGAAAATAACAAATAGGTTATTAACTGCGCATCGTAGGCTGTTGCATGATTATTTTTCGCCGTCCTTTCCTGGTTTCCCTGCCTGCTCTGGCGCATCCATCCGGCAAAATCGCTAAACCATTGTTTCAGGCGGAGCTCATCATCTGCCGTATAGCGCGGCGAGTCTTTCAACAGCTGTAGGCTACTGAGCATTTCCACGAAAGAATAACTGTCAATTAGTCCTTCGGGGCGCCCTTTCGAGTCATCCCGGCCCGGAATAAACTGTGCATAATTCAGGTTGGGATTCATGCGCGTTTCGGCGTTCAGAAACCATGTCCTGATCAGCTCTACAGCTCTTTCGGCATATTTTTCGTCTTTGCTATAGAAAAAAGCGAGACAGAGCGTATTCACGTCAGCACACATACTGCCCAATACATCACGGTCGTACTTTCGGAGTTCGGGATTGGACTGCCCGTCCCTATTTACATAAGGAAGGTGATCGGCTGTTGTGGGGTTAGGCCACCAATAGCGGCTTAAACTTACATAATCGTGCTTATCTCCGCTTGGCGCAATCGCTTCCTTTTGTATGACGGAATATCGGTCATGCCCCATGACCTCCCCTGCCTGTTCCAAAAGCCGGAGGTAAGCCGGTTGATAACCGGATGTATGCAGGCTATCCCTGATCAACGTCATTCTTTTTATATTCCACAACCATTGAGCAGATGCTCCCATCGTCATAACGAGCAGAGACAGGAGGGTCATATATATTTTTATTTTCATACTGATCAGTTTTTTTATCACAATTACTCATTCCATCGATACGAAAAATCGTATTTCGGACAAATGGTAAAATGGGTTTAAATTGTCGATTGATATCCTTTCAATCAATCCGTAAAGAACAAATTTATCGTTTCGAACCGCTACAACCTAGCCGGTCAAAAAAAAAATGAGAAAAACGGACCGACAAAAAGACAGTAACAACCTAACCACAAACAACTTACAAAAACACTTCTTTTTAAAAAAAGTAAATATCCAAGCCTGCCAACCCATTAAAAAGAAGAGGAATAGGCTTATTGGATCAGGCGCTCATCTCCATTTTCACCGCCCTTAAAACTCATCGGCAACTACTTTTTGCCCGGCACAGGGAATTGGTAAAAACCTAACATACACCCCATTGCAACAGCTATTTCTCTGAAGCAATCTCACTTTTCCCTGATGGCTCAGAATTTCATCGGACAGTCCATTAGCTTTGTACCATAACCAATGCAAAATGTCCGTGGTCAGCAACACTGTACCGGAGGAAATTTACATAGCCAATTTTTAAACTCAATTTACCACATCTCACATGATTTAAAGAACCGTCGTCGGCTGGCCAAGTCTGTTATGCCAACTTGCCGCCTAACCAATTACAAACCGAGTAAAAACAACCAATTGATTAACACATGTCATGAGAAGAAAAACAAAACTTTTCCTACTACTGGGGATGTCTTCAGCGGTATACGCCTGCAAAGAAGAAGTCCAAATTGACACGCCGGGTATTACTTCATACCAAACGGTGGATGTTGCCTACATGGGCGACAGTATCCCTGTGGATATTACAGTTGATGGCGCCTATACGCTGAACACGATCAAGGCGACTTTTTTCCAAAACAACCAGCAGATTGCCGAAAGTATTATTCCGGCCAATAAAGCGGGTACCTATTCAAATAAACTACTGGTACCCTTTATCAAAGCTATCGCTGATGGCCCGGCTGAAATACAGCTTATGGTTAAAAACAGGAATTTTAACTACACGACTGTCACCGTTCCCATTCAGGTCACGCGTCCCAAATTCCCCTATCTGACCCTCAAAACAGCCTATGGCGACTACAGGATGGATCCCCTGGCCGGAGAGCCGTACAGATATGCCGTTACCGCGGCTTTTCCCAGTACTAAACTCAACGCCCTGATTGAGGCTCCCGCCTACGGAAAAAATGGAAATCGCTTTTTATTCGGCGGAGCAAGCATCAGCGCATACGCCACCAACAGGGATTCTATTCCTTTCCAGATCGTCCGGGCACCGGGCAGTACCTATACCGTTTCTTTCGATACCCGTAGTTTCGAAGCTGCGCCCTTCCTGAAACCTTCCTTTGGCGGTATCGAATTCCCGGGTTTTACGAATAACATGGCGGTCATCGAAGCAGAATTCAAACAAAATCAACTGATCGGATTAGACGGAATAGCCGATATTGCCAACTGGTGGATCAATCCAAGTTTCCTTTCAGGCAATCCGGACGGCACGTATAAATTCCGGGCCATGGATGGCAAGTACCGCATCACAGCCGATCAGGCACTGAAATACTTTAAGATCGAACCGATGGTGGGCGATGCACTTGCCAATTTTGATCCGGTCAGTAAAACAGGTGGCGTCTGGGTCAATGGCGGTATCGGTGATTCCGATGGCTCCGCTCCCAAAGAACGATTTGGTATTCCGTCCATGGCAGCGAATCCATCGCTATGGAACCCCGAAAAAAACGTCGCCATGGCACCCCTGGGCAATGGTATCTATCAGATCAAACTGGTCGCCAATCAGGCCCTATTCCTGAGTAATGTCTCCGGAAGTACCGTCGGTCTGGCATTTTATCAAACCAGCCGGTCACTGGACAGCTACTTCCCGCTCGCTTTAGTACAGAACCTCTACGGCAGCCCCGGACAGCCCACCTCTGCCGGTGGCACTACCCGTTTTGAATTAAGAACCTCTACGGGCAATGTAAGTAAGGGGGCACCTATTATTTCAACCGTCAGCAACCGGACTTTAGGCGCCAACCGGACCTATGTTTTCACGTTAGATACCAAAGTTTTTCCGGCCGCAGTAACCATCACCTTAGAATAATGTAGACCACAAAATTATGAAGATAAACGAAAAAACAATATGCACAGCCAGTAGCCGTTTTAT
This sequence comes from Sphingobacterium sp., assembly GCA_031253985.1. Classification (GTDB taxonomy): domain Bacteria; phylum Bacteroidota; class Bacteroidia; order Sphingobacteriales; family Sphingobacteriaceae; genus Sphingobacterium. The sequence continues at coordinate 78,582 of JAIRVH010000042.1, read as the reverse complement.
GCACCGGAATCTACTGTCCCTCTCCCTGCTATGCGCACCTTTTGGTGTATACGCCCAGCAGGCAAAAGTATCGGGCCTGATCACCGACAGCAAAGGAAATCCTGTTTCAGGGGTAACGGTTTCCATCAAAGATCAGCTCACCAAAACAAATACCAACGCTTCCGGACAATATAATTTACAGGCCGCGGCCGGAAATACGCTGGTATTTACCTACGTAGGCTATGTCACGGAAGAACATGTGCTGAAACCTGATGAAACTACCGTAAATATCCGTCTGACGGAAAGCGCTTCCAATCTGGATGAGGTTGTGGTGGTCGGCTATGGCAAACAGAAAAAAGAGAGTTTAGTCGCCTCAATCAGCACCATCACAGCCAAGGACCTTGCCGTGACGGGGCGCTCGCTGTCCAACTCCATTGCGGGACAGGTTCCGGGTATTGTGGCCATTCAACCTTCGGGAGAGCCCGGATACGATGATTCCAACTTTTGGATCCGCGGTGTGAGCTCTTTTGCCGGCGGTACCAGCCCCCTGATCATTATCGATGGGGTCCCCCGTAGTAAATCCGATATGAGCAATATCCCTGTCGAAGACATTGAAACATTCTCCGTGCTTAAGGATGCCTCCGCGACAGCAGTCTATGGAGCCGAAGGAGCAAATGGTGTGGTCCTGATCACAACAAAACGCGGTATGCCACAAAAAACCGTTATTTCAACCGACCTGCAGCACGCCATCCGTAAGCCGCTGCGCTTGCCAAGTTCACTGGATTCCTACCGAACACTAAGTTTATACAACGAAGCTACCTGGAACGAGAAAGGCAATCCCAAAACGGGATGGCTACCGACCTATGACGATATTACACTGGAGAAATACTTAACCGGTGCCGACCCCGATCTGTATCCGAATACCAACTGGCTGGATCTTTTAAAACCAAACACCAATGTATCCCGTTATACGATCAATTTTCGGGGTGGCGGTGACCGGGTCCGCTTTTTTACTTCAGGAGCCTACTACACTGAAAATGGTCTCTACAATTCGCAAACCGTTGAAAACTACAATGCCAATCTGAAATATGAACGCTTCAATCTGCGGTCCAATATCGATATGGACCTGACCTCGACCACAAAAATGTCTGTCGATCTTGCCGGCTTCTTTGTCAAGCAGAATGCACCGATCCAGACAGCAGATAACCTATGGAGTATCATTACTTTGGCACCGCGGTATATGTTCCCGATGGTGTATTCCGACGGAACTTTTGCCGAACACCCTGTTTACTCGGCCGGTTCTGTTGGAACTGCCGAGCGGGCCAACCCATACAATCTACTGAACAATATGGGCTATAGCCGCAATCAGGAAGTGACGCTGCAGTCCAAAATCAACCTGACGCAGGCTTTGGATGTCATTACGCGGGGGCTTTCGTGGCGTGGAGCGGTAGGTTTTGACAACCTATCCCAGGGGCGTACCAACCGCACCAAGGAAGCTAAGTCCTACTACGCGAATGCGAGGGATGCGGATGGAAATCTTATTTTTAGGCAGATCCGCGGCGGAGCGGCATTGTCCAATCCCGCGGCCGCCGGTAGTTCGGGCGAACGGAATATCTACCTGGAAACGGCCATGGATTACAAACACACTTTTGGCAGGCACGACGTCTCCGGATTAGTCCTCTATAATCAGAAGGAAAAACAATATCAAAACCGCGGCAATGGTCTGGAAATGCTGCCCTACCGCAAACAGTCTATCGTCGCCCGGGCAACCTATGGCTACGATGGGCGTTACCTCCTTGAAGCCAGTATGGGGATGACGGGGAGTGAAAACTTTGCCATGGGCAATCGCTGGGGACTATTTCCTTCGATCGGAGGAGCCTGGTGGGTCAGCCATGAAAAATTCTGGGAGCCGCTGGAGCAGGTTGTCAGTAAATTGAAATTTCGCGCGTCATACGGCAAGACCGGTAACGATGTTTTAGCCAATGATCTCTCCCGTTTCCCCTATCGCGAAAAGCTGAATGAAGGTGCTCCGGGTTATAATTTTTCCTGGACCGGCGGTTCGGGAGCCGGCAGTGGCCAGGGTTCGGGAAGTCCCGGTGCAGGTATCGTGGAAAGCGATTATGCAACCCCTATGTTGAAATGGGAAGAGGAAAACAAATTTAACGCCGGTATTGATATCGGCCTGTTTAAAAACCGCATCGATGCGACGATAGATTTTTTCTACAACCAGCGTTTTGATATCCTCATGCGCCGCCGGACACTGCCCACATCCGCAGGTCTGCAGGTGGCGCCCATGCAGAATTTTGGACGGACAAACAACCGTGGCCTGGACATGAATATTACCGGTACACAGAAGATCAATGAAGTTACCCTCAGTGCGCGTCTCAACTATACCTATACCGTAAACAAGGTGACCGAATACGATGAAATCCCACCGTCCTATGCCTATCAGGCCTATACCGGTCAACGTATCGGAAAACCCTATATCTATATTGCCGACGGCCTGTATACGCCGGACGACTTCGATATTACGGTAAACCCTGTCAATGGTGCACAGACGTATCAGCTTAAACCGGGCTTCGCCAATCCAGGCTTTGCAGTGGCTCCCGGCGATATCCGGTACAAAGACCTGAATGGTGATGGCCTGATCGACAACTATGACCAGACCTACAACCATATCTTCTCCTCCAACATCACGCCGGGCGTCGTCTATGGTTTTGGTCTCAACGCCGAATGGCGCGGGCTGAATATCGGTGTGTTTTTTCAGGGAGCCGGTAATTTTTCAACCAATCTCCTTGGTAAGGTGGAAAACTTCTACCCTTTTGCACGTTCCATCAGTGATGCCGCATTACGCGAAGAGGCGATGGACAGATGGACATTTTCCGATCCTTACAACCAGAATGTCCTATTCCCGAGACTGAGTACCGCCAATAACGGCAACAACATGCGGAATAGCACCTGGTGGTACCGTGACGGCGCGTATCTACGGCTTAAAAACATCGAAATAGGTTATACCGTAAAATCAGATTTTGTAAAAAAACTGCATTTAAATACGGTCCGGTTCTATGTACAGGCTGAAAATCTGCACACCTGGGATCATGTCAAATTCTGGGATCCCGAAGTGACCGAGCGTTCGGGATCACGTTACCCACTCAGCTCGACCTGGACTTTCGGTTTAAACGTTACTTTTTAATTTGTCTACCATTATGAAACTATTTAATAAGGCCCTTATCTGCCTAGCGATAGCAACCACCACCTTATCCGTATCCTGTAAAAAATACCTGGATGTTTCTTCCGAACTTGCGGACAACCTGACGATCGATGAAGTATTCGAAAATGCGGCTTACACAAAACGCTGGCATGGCAATATCTTTAACTGCATCATCGAGTATTCGAAAAATGCATCCTCCGCCGACAGAATGAGCAACCCCTGGTCGGCCATCTCCGGTGAGATCGTTGCCAACTTTGCCCGCAATCTGATGGTATCCGGTTATACGGCCGGCAATGCCGGTTATCATCGCTGGGCCACACAGTACATGCAGATCCGCCAGGCATTGATCTTTATCCAGCGTGCCCATGCCATCGAGGGTTCTGGCAACAATGCATTGCCCCAGGCCGAAGTAGACCGCATGAAGGACGAAGCACGCTTTCTGATCGCTTATTCCTATTTTACCTTACTGGAGCTTTATGGTCCGGTACCCCTGATCACCGAACTGGCCGATCCGGAGGATCAGAATTTAGATTATGCCCGTGCGCCTATGGATGAAGTCATCAATTACATTGACGGTTTATTGGGCGAAGTGATCAATTCGGCCAATCTGCCGGCGACGGTCAAAAGCAATACCGGCGCAAACCTGTATGACACTGGCAGCATGGTACGGCCCACCCTTGTCGGTGCGCGGGCCCTACGTGCCAAACTTTGGGTATATGCCTCTTCCAAACTTTTTAACGGTGGATTTGCCGAAAGCCTGGGCATAGTCAACACAGACGGTACACGGTTGTTTCCAGATTATAATCCCCAGAAGATACAGACCGCAAAGCAGCGTCTCGAAGAGTTTCTGGATTATGCGCATGGTGTCGGGCACAGGTTGCATGTCGAATATTATCCGGCCGACCCCAGCGCTCCCGGCGTACAGGAAATCAATCCACACGAATCCGTTTACCAGGTATTTCAGAAATATAATGACGAAATTATCTGGGCGACGGCATACAATGACTACAGCGATCCAAACGCACAGGAACGACGGTCCAATCCCGTTGATTTATATGCCAGTCCGACTAATTTTGCCAACATAGGTATCTCTCAGGAATCGGTGGATGCATTTTTTATGAGCGACGGAAAGACGATCTACGATGCCGGATCCGCCTACAAAGAAAATGGATTCACGACGGTCAATAATCCGACACATGTCAACAATCATGCGGACCAAAATATCTTTAATATGTATGCCAACCGTGAACCCCGGTTTTATGCGGCGGTGGGTTATAACGGAAAAAGCTGGCATATCCATGCCAACGAACATAACAACCCCAATGGCGTCTATTACCAGTGGTATGGCCGCGGAAAACCATCCGGTATTGCCGGGGGCGAAAACTGGCCGCGGGCAGGCTATTTACTTTACAAGTTTAAGCATAGACGTATTGCTCAGGGGATCAGCTCCATTAACGTAGCCGGTGCACCCGGCACGCCTTTTACAGTGTATACATCCTGGGCAAGACCTTCTATTTTGTTTCGTTTAGCTGATTTCTACCTATACTATGCCGAGGTACTCAATGAAATTAACCCGAATGACCCCAAAATTATCGAGTACATCGACAAGGTAAGGCAACGTGCCGGTATACCCGGTTATGCGGAGATGGAGGCCGGCGGTACTAAAACAGGCGTTATCGGCAATAAAGCAGCACAATTTAAAGCCATTGTTCAGGAGCGACATGTCGAGTTATTGGGTGAAGGCCAACGTTGGTTTGATATGCGTCGCTGGATGATCTGTGACCCTTCCAGTGCCAACCAACCTGACAAAGGTGGCGTGGACGGCGACATGACCCGCATGAGCGGAATGAACATGAATGGTTTTGATAATGTACAACAGACCTACGGCCAGCATACCACAACAGTCAAACCTTTGGGCGACCAGGATTCCTTTTTTAAACGCACCACACTGGAAAACCGGCGCTGGGTAAAAGAGTACTATTGGTATCCGGTACCGCAGGACGAAATCAACAAAAGTAAGGGTCGGCTGCTCGTCCAGAATCCGCTGTGGCCAGTCGTCATTGGAGCAGGACAATAATAATCCGATAAGGCGCACCGGAAAGTGCGCCTTACTGCTCCCCATTCCTCCCGTCATAAAAAACTTACAATACGTATTTACAGATATATCCTTATAAATAATTTATTGTAGTAAATCTTCTTTAGATTTGCGCTGATCACATTTTCATTTTGTGAGTTCCAAAAATTTATTGGAATATCAAGAGTTATCTCCTGTTAAGATTAACTTAACATCGAAAGGAATCCTTCTTTTTTATTGGGACATTTTGGTCAAGAGCTTGCATCCTTAAAGAATCTTTAGGGAGAGCTTTGTTACAACCTGTTCCGACCGGCGCGGGTAAGCTTTATTTGTGTTGGGACAATTTATTTAGTATATGAAAAATTATTTTGAACGTAAATTTGTGATTTCAGGGATTTTCATCACTGTTATCCTGGTCTTTGTCATTCGACTTTTTTACATGCAGGTTATCGATAAATCGTATTGGATGTCTGCAAATAATAATGTACTCCGGCGGGAAATGATCTACCCAGGTAGAGGTGTTATCTATGATCGTCATGGTAAGGTATTGGTACGAAATACATCGGTGTATGACCTGATGGTGGTGCCACGCGAAATGAAAAATATAGACACAGCTCTGTTGTGCCAGCTCATTGATATTGATGAAGCGGGATACCATACACGCCTAGCCCAGGCGAAAAAGTTTTCGCCCTATCGCGCTTCTATTTTTGAAAAACAATTATCCGTCAAAACGTATGCGAAGTTGCAGGAGCACCTGTATGAATTACCGGGATTTTATGTGCAACATCGTACGGTGCGGAAATACCCTGCTCCCATCGCCCCACAACTGCTGGGATTTATTCAGGAAGTGAACGAACGTGACATCACACGATCAGAAGGTTTCTATCGTTCCGGTGATTATATTGGCGCCACGGGAATTGAGCGTTCGTATGAAAAGCTCCTCAGGGGCAAACGCGGAGTCAGCAATACCGTAGTGGATGTACTCAACCGTCCAAAAGGCTCCTTCATGGATGGCAAATATGATACCTTGGCGGTTTCTGGAGAGGGCCTTATCGCAACTATTGACCGCGACCTACAGCAATTGGCAGAAAAGCTGATGAGCAGAAAAAAAGGCGCTGTAGTCGCCATAGAACCTGCTACAGGTGAAATACTCACCTATGTAAGCGCGCCTTCCTACGACCCCAATATGATGGTGGGCAGGGAAAGAGGCAACAATTACGCAAAGCTGCTGAAGGATCAGAACCAGCCTTTATTTAACCGTCCGATTCAGGCCTATTACCCACCGGGTTCGGCTTTTAAAGTCGTTGCAGCCCTGACCGCCCAACAGGCCGGTGTGATCGACCAGCACACTATTTTCAACTGTCCCGGAGGGTACCGCTATGGTAAGGGAAATGCCATCATGCGATGTGAGCACGTAGACGGCCCGACAGACCTCATCAAATCTATTCAGCGTTCCTGTAATACCTATTATGGCTATACATTTGCTAAAATGATTGATTCAAGAGGAATGCCAGCACCCGAGGCCTACGAATTATGGCGGGAGGCATTGGGAAAATTTGGATTAGGCCATAAGCTTGGCATTGACCTGCCCGGCGAGAAAACTGGACTTGTTCCAACATCCGAATACTATACCAGGCGGTTTGGAAGCCCCAAATGGCAATCGGGTTATAATATATCGCTTTCAATCGGCCAGGGCGAGCTTGGTATTACACCGCTGCAGATGGCCAATATAATGGCAATTGTTGCCAACCGCGGTTTCTATTACCGCCCGCATCTTGTCAAAGGAATAGGAGAACAAAAAATAATCAAGGAAGAATTTAAAGAACGGATGGATGCAGGCGTGGAAGAAAAATATTATGAGCCGGTCATCGAAGGGATGAGCCGCGTCGTCAATCTGCCGGGAGGAACAGGATATCGGCTACGTATCCCAGGTATTGAAATGTGTGGCAAGACAGGTACAGCACAGAACCCACATGGGGAGAACCACGCGGTATTTTTTGCATTCGCGCCAAGACATAACCCCAAAATCGCCATAGCTGTTTTTGTTGAAAACGCTGGTTACGGAGGTACATGGGCGGGTCCCATTGCCAATATGCTGATCGAGAAATATATCAATGATACGATCTCGCTGCCCAAAGAAGTCCAGGACCGTATTTATAATGCTGACTTTTTAACGTCTGAGACAGAAGATAAGTTGACCTCCTAAACGTCGTACGAAAAAGGCGAGTATATCTGTTCGATACACTCGCCTTTTTATGCTATTTAAGCCCATCCCAAGCGGGATGCTATCATCCTAGTTTCCCGGACAAGTAATAATTTTACGGCCATAACCGAAGCCTCTCAGGTAAGTTATCGTTACGACAGACTGACTTGCAATTACCGTATTGGTGTTATTGGGGTTCCATTGTATCTTGTTAAATGTAACGCCATTAAACAATTCCAGTGGTTCTAATTCTCCCTGAGAAGAACGAGATCCCCACATTTCAACTTCTCCTTTTGGACCTATTACAACACGGATTACCGGTTTTCCTTCCACTCCTTTCATGTTATACACCTGGGGAACACCATTCGATCCCCATACAGCTCTATCGGAAGCGAAACGAATATTTCTAGCAAGTCCCTGAACTCCCGACTGAAACTGTAGCTCCTGCGTCGCTAGATCCGTGCCGTTGATATTTAACTGGAAGGAGTTATCAATCTCCGTGATATCAAAAGTAAATCCGTAATCTGCAGCTGGCATATCAAATGTTTTCGTTTCACCGTCTACAATCTCAAACTGGTCTCCACCTTCCGCATATACTTCTTCGGTACAGGGACCTTTGAATGTAATTTTTAAATTGTAACGCTCACCGGGAGTAATTCTCAGATTTTCAAAAACCACATCATTTTTAGTCACCCCAGCAATAGAAAGACTTTCAAAGCGGATTGTACCGTCTGTTACTGCCGAATGGATCAACGTAGTAGGCTCACTTACGGCTGTCTTCACGCCATCTCCAAGGGTTGGGAAGACGACTGTTTTAGCCACATTGGCTCCGCCATTATACGATAAAGCACCATTTTGAAGATTGATATTTGCACTTGCATAACCTGGCAAAATCGTAGCATTTCCAATCCCCGTCACTTGACCAACAAGATCAGACCCTACGATCAATGCTGTTGTAATTTGGCTAAATTGGTGTGCTAGAAGAATATCCAGCACGTTGTCACCATCGGCAGTAACTTCCATTGGAGCAGCAAAGTACATCAGCTCTTCACTCACCTCATTGACCGAAGCGCTTGCTAGCGTTTGTTTGTCCGTTACCGATGGAAGTGCTGTCGTACTGTTGGTGGAATAGGCAACAAAGGTGTAGGTTGCACCGGTCTTCAAAGTAAGGTCAGCAGACGAACTTTGACCAGCAGTAAAATCTTTCTCAGTCACATAGTTTCCATTTGCATCATATACGAGCACACGATATTTAACACCCTCTGCTAAAACTTCTTTCACGTCTGTCGCTGCCGCACGCAATGAGCTCGCTTTGGTACGGATGCCAGTGTTCGCTAAAGACTTGTCAGATACAGGTTCCAATGTTGCGATAGCAACTAAATTTTCTGCTAAGGCCGCACTGGCAGTCTGAATACCGGTAGTGACTTGTTTGGCACTTGCTTTTCCTGCTTTGGCTTTGTCATCCGAAGATGTTTCAGTACGCTTTTGCACGCCTGTTAGATTAATTTTTACACGTGCCTGTCCATCGGCTAATACGCTCTCGTTAACGGAATCAACTTTGCTACATGAAGTGGCAAATAAGGTTATTAAAACAAGAGCATATGCTGATGCCTTAGAAATAGTCGATATTGTTTTTTTCATTATGTTCTTCTATTATTACCTAACTAATTACTTAAAACCAAGCTTGTTCTCTGGAGTCGTCATCCCCCTGTTGAAATTGTTGTTGTACGGTATTATCAACCTGAGATCCGGCCGCAATACCTTGTTCCAACTCGATCGAAAATACCTCAATCTTGGGAGCCACATAGTTTTTTTTAAATTGTTCTTTCATTGTTAATTATTTGTTTATTGATATTATGCTAAGATTTAAGAAACGACAGCATTACATGCTCCGAAATGTCCTTTTTTAAATTGAAAGGCAAATTTATACGCCGCAAAAATCTCTTTTTTACGAATAAACTTCTAAAAAGCAAGGAGAGCTAAAAATAAAATACGTATTTACCTCAAAAGACAGCTAAGGCCTGACCGTGAAGACTTGCTAGGCTAGTGGAAAAATTAAAATAAGCGGGACTTATATTGCTTTCTATATTCCGTCGGAGAAATAGATACATTTTTCTTAAAAAAATTGCTAAAATGCGAGACATCGGAAAACCCCAATCGAAACGCGATCATTTTAATGCTAAAATTAGATTTCATCAGCAAAAGCCTAGCTGTTCGAATTCTCTTCTCAGTAATCCAGTAAGAAACTGTTTTATCGGTTTGATTTTTTATAACCGTACTAAAATAGTGTGGGTGAAGCCGCTGCATGTTAGCATATTCTTTTAGGCCCCATGTTTCTTTGGTTTTACCGTCAATTATATCGCTGTAGTGCCGATCTAAAGTGGCCTTAAATGTTTTCACAATTTGCGAACTGCGTGTTTCCTTATGGACTGAGCATTCTTCCTGCCAAAAAACCTCCTTTACCCTATGCAGCAAGACGCCCAAAAAAAGCCCGATTATCTTAAATTTTTCTGCTGTCTCTTTTACATATTCTTTCTCCATATCTGACACGAGACCGGCCACTATAGCGTAGAAATTATCATCTATTACCTTTGGACCTATAATATCATTTAGCAAAAAAGGAAATTCTTCGAATATATGAGAAGTCACATACCGTTTTAAAAAATCTTCGTCAAAGGTGATGAGATAAATATCTTCGATAGCTGTCCAGCTAAAAGTTCTATAATTGCTTGGGTTGGTAAAATATATGGACCTTGAAAAAACATCAAATGCATGATCATCTATTGTGTATTTCCCCATCCCATTTTTTATAAAAAGAAATGAGAAATAGTCGGGTCGAAATGAAGGCGACTGATAAGGCAGTGTAAAGCCTGTATCCCTAAGATTGTGTATAGTAAAACTCTCTACACTTTGTATATTTTTGATCGACAGCCCCAAGCGGCTGTAGAGTTCATAAAGTGTTTTTGCCTCATAATTTTTATTTTTCATGATAAGAATTATTTCGTTTCAAAAGCTGATTACTATATTATTGTTAAATTAAACGAGAGACCGAAGTTCTTTTTTTCAGTGACATTCCATACATATTCTGAAGCAACAGTATACCCGGCTTTTTACCGACTTCCAAAGAGCCATATTGGTCTTCAATGCCCAGGGCCATCGCGCCATTTATTGTTGCCCATTTTAATGTCTCCCCAAATGTGAGCCCTTTAAAATTTTCATGGATTACTTTTAATTCCTCCAAAAGGCACAGCTTATTATTTGATGCTAGACTCCCGGTTCCAAGAGCAATCATTTGTCCTGACTCAAAAAAAGTATTGATCTTTGGAAGAACTCCTTCCCTATATAAACTTTTTTTTGGACAAAAGCACCAGATTACTTCATACCCCATCCGCTGTACAAAATAAATATCTTTAACAGAGGTAAATGTATTATAGAGCAACATCAGTCTTTTCTGTTTAGGCAGGTTCAACAGATTGCTTTGCAGGGCATTTCTCGCAGATGCCCTGAAAGCATCCATATTTCTTCCAATTTTTTCATAAAAATCAAGAAGCTCACCAGATCTATATCTAAAAAGCTGATTCTCCGTTTCACTTTCCTGGTTACGAATACTCAAACAATCGTTATCGGGCAACATTTTAGTGAATTTTTTGACCAGGATCTTTGCACACGAGGAAAACGAACTTAAGGTAATAGAAACAGGAGTGGTAGAAAATTCGGCTTTCAATAAGGTGGCCTCTTTCAGCTTAAAGGCAATTTCGGCAGCACTATCTCCGCCCATCATTTCAATAAAAGTGTGATAATAGAGCGAAGAACTCTTCTTAATTTTCGTCGAAATATCGGTTTTGACGTGATCTCCCACGGCCACTATTCCATTTCCATACATTTCGCGATCTGCTCGCTCCATGGCATCGTCAAGCATGCTCACGGGAGTATTGGACGTTTCTATCGTTTTACTTAAAAAATATGGAAGTCCTTTTTTTGGGGGAATCATCCCCAATAGGTGGGAGTATTCTAACTGACAGTGTGCATTGATAAAGCCAGGTATAATAATCCCATTGTATCTTTCAATTTTGTGTAACTGATCTGCAGCGAGTTCATCCAGACGAAAGATTCCACGAATCACCCCCTCTCCATCTACCGCGATTACGCCTTCTCTGATAGGTGCCCCCGTAACCGGAAGTAGGTAAGATGCACTCAAATATCGCAAAGCTTTCATGATAAAATCTTTTAAAAAATAAATTAATTCTTCAAAAATTCTAAAAACGGACAGTTGCTGATACAGTTGACTGGCTATGCGTATTTTTAGAATTAGTCAATAATTAGCAGGTTAACAGAAAACATTTTGTTCACAAAGAACGCATTGTTTTGCAAAAATAAAACTCATTGTTCTCAAATTTATAGGCAAAAACATGTCTTTTGTAGGACATATCATGAATTATTTCCCTTTATCAAGCCATTTAAATAGCCTTGCAAATTTGTACAATCATCATATTCATATATGGGTAATAATAAAACTTCTTCCGCTGCGCTACCGGCGTTTTGAAAAATAGATAAATCCGGTCTTAGCGACCATCCGACACCGGTCCACGTCCCGGCGTTTTTCCTAGTACCATAAATCCTCCCATTGATATTATGCACATAGATCTCCAGTTGACCTTCTTCGCATGAAATCCGCCGGAGTTGGTTCAAGAAGCCTAGTTGTTCTGGCGAAATATTTTCCTGAATGATGCCGGTAATACTCGGAGAGGCAAAGAGGCTTTCGGGACGCATGCTTTGAAAAAAAGAATACTGCGCCGTCTCTGTATTAATGACCTCAGAAAAATATCCCAATAAACCATAGAACGAATCCAGTATTTCATTTCCCGTGGGTACATTGCCATGAAATGAATGATCGGAAAGAAATTGTCTTTCCGTGCCCGGAAGAGTAAATAAGGTATAACTTCTGGTATCTATTGAAAAACTAGTTTTTATGGAGTGCCCCAGTATTTTAGAAAGTATAGGAAAATTAGCTCTGAAACGCTCCGGAAAAATTAGTGAGGTCTTGTGCAAGATCAATTGTGACTTATTGACAGCAACCTCCTTCTTTGACATGATACGTTTCAAAATATTCGGCTTTCTTCGGTGCATCAACTTTATGTCGTATGGTATAGTCATGACTTATAATTAATTAAGGTAGCTCATAGATTTTTTTTCATGCGTTTAGTAAGCATATCGTATGCAGAGAAATTCCCCTTAAAGATACTATAACCATCGTCTCCTTCCGGGACATGCTTATAATACCTTTCACCTTTTGTACGTGTCTTTCTTGTCTTGGTAGCGTAGGGTATGCCTTTATTTCTCATTTTTTGAATGCGATAACGAAAAGCTTTACAAAAATAACTTTAATCAACATTTCAAGTATTTTACCCCTCAGAACAAAAACAAAAATTAAGTATTAATACATATCCAGCAAATACAATTGATGGTGTGAATGCGGTTAAATAAACATAAATATTGCAAATAAAATATATAATGTTGTGAATATGGTATATTACCAATTTTCGGCATTTATATAGAGGCAAGCGATATATGATACAGATTATTCTTGTTGAAAGCCATCCTATTGTTCGAAATGGCGTAAAATTATTGATTGATGGAAAGGATAATCTTTCTGTTATCGGAGAAGCGGATAGTGGTAAGGAAGCGTTGAGTTTATTGGAAAATAAGATAAGACCCGACATTATTTTAACAGCGTTGACGCTGGAGCCTGAGATGGACGGTTTTGAATTGATGTTAAAACTAAAAGATAGCTATCCGACGATTCATGTAATCGTGCTGTCTTTGTTAAAAAATCGTTCTCAGGTAACCCGGGCATTTACTTATGGCGCAAAGGGGTATTTAGTAAAAAACGTAGGTTACAATGAACTGCTGCATGCGTTAAATTATGTGCAAAGTGGAGGCCATTATCTATGTGAAGAATTGACCAGCTATTTGCTCAATGAATCTTGTTATCCGACCAGCGTATATCATAATACGAACGCAATCATCGAATTTGGCATTTCACAACGCGAACTGGAAATTTTGGAATTGATCGGTGAAGGATTTAAAAATAAAGAAATCGCCGAAAGGCTTTTTATCAGTAAACGAACAGTGGAAGTACATCGCCAGAATCTTATCGGTAAGATGGGCGTTAAGAATTCAGCAGAGTTGATAAAATTAGCATCAAAACAAGGATTGATTTAAATTTAAAAAATAATGTAGCCCCTCTTGGCCGACGGACCGGACAAAACAGATGCACCCCGGTAAGCAGTTATAGCTAGCCAAGCTTCAAAACAGATAAGGCGCACATTCCTGTGCGCCTCAATTACCCCACTCATCATTTTCGCTTGCCAAATTTCGCCAGCAGCTTACTTGTGGCGAAACTGACCAGAGTACCCAGTGCCGCTGTCAGCGCTGTCTGCAACACATCCCCCAGGGAAATGCTGGCCCAGATGGAACAGAGGGTACCGCCGATGGCCGAGATGCGGATCTCATTCAGACGCATCAGCTACGCTCCTTTCCGCAGCATCGTTCACAGCGCTTTCTGCCGCCCGTTCGGCTTCCTGCAGTGCCTGCCCAAGGGGCGGCCCGGCAGCCAACCTTTCCGAAAGTGGAACAAATTGGTCATCCGGAAGCGGCACGACAGCTTTCCCGACCGACTGCTGTGATGCTTGCGAATCGGGTGCTAGTCCGGTTTCCTTTGCTGCCCCCGGTGGTGGCTGTTCCTGCGGTTCCTCCTCCAGCAGGGTTTCCAGCAGGCCCAGTACCATGGCCAGGTAACGCAGTCCGTCCCCGAGCTTCGCGGGCAGTTTGACAGGCGCCAGCAGGACCACCTGCAGCGCCTGTCCGATCTTGTTGAACAGTTTTTTCATCGTCTTTACTTAATCCACAGATACACCTCACCGCCCATATCCCAGAGGCTGTACACCAGCGCCTTGAGGGCTGCCAGGGCTTTGCGGCTTTCGGTTCCCTGCCCTTCCCCCGTCAGGGTGGTTACGGGCGCAATGCAGCCCAGCAGCTCCTTTTGCGCATCGTTGGCGGCATGGATCAGAATGGCCTCACGGCCCAGCACATGTGGGATTCCGATCTGCTCCCCATGGCGCGGGTATTGCCTTTTGGCCAGCTTATACTGGCCGACGGGAATACAGCTGATGCGCGGCAGGTTGTTTCGGTCGGGCAATTCAATGGTATGGCATATCGCTTCGCCGCGGTAGGTAATCGTTCCGTTGGTCCCCGCAGCGCCGTACTTCCGACGGAGCTGCAGGATATGCTGCTTTTTCATCAGCCTAACTCTGGATTACCTGTACAAAGGTGAGCGCATTGTACTGCCCATTGGCCAGGGGATAGTAGCCGCCACTGACGAACTGAAAGTAGCTGACCCCCATCAGCACGAGCAGCGCAGTGCCCGGCTGGGGCAGATCCTCCTGCTGCGCATGCAGCACCTGGGCCGGCGACGGATCGCTGCGGCCGATATCCAGGTACGAAGAACGCACGATGGAAAGCCCATTAACTTCCTGACGGTTGCTGTCAAATTCAGTCACCGCCAGCAGCACCTGCACATGTGTGGCCCCCTGGAGTGCCTTGATCTGGTTTTTGGCGATCATCTCCGGCAGCTCGAGCGTGGTCTCTGCCGTGGCGCTGTCATAGACCGGACGTGCCTGCGCATAAAACACCTCACTGAGTTTGGCGCGCACATTACATTCCATGCCTGTCAGTACCCCGAGGTTGCTGGCGATGATCTGCCTGTCGCCCCGGCCGTTGACCTCGTCGGCCCGCAGGACACGGTTCATTAAGCTTGTCAGCCTGTTGGAGAACGTCACGTCGGCTCCCTGGACCAGCACCGGACGGAGCTGTTCGCGCAGCATTTTGCCCACATTGGCCGCACGGCCAAATTCGCTGCCATTTTCTCTGGTCCGTAGGAAACGTGGATCGCTTTTGATCTGCTCCTTGCTCGGCCCGCCCTTGGTGCGTGCCAGATAACCATCTTTTGTCTTGTAAAAGGATAGATCCCCGATCTTACCCTTAAACTTCACTAAGCTTTCTTGTCTTGCCATGATTGTATATCTTGGATTACGAAACAAAGATGCAGGGCAGAAAATAAACTGCTGTCCCATATGTCCCCATATGGGGTCATTTGTACCCATTTGTACCCGGATGGGGCGATATGTACCCGGATGGGGTCATATGGGGTCAAATGGGGTCATATGTCCATCGTTTACATTTATTTTTTTTTGTAACTTTAAATTAATGTTTACGGCAGTTTGGGTAGCCGGGGGAAGCGGTCCGGCGGAAGCTTCACAGTCCCAGTAGGGATATAGCACAGATATAGTACAGATAAAGCACGGATATAGTACTGTTTTGGTACAAAGCGAAAAGTGCTTTAAAGGTGCTACAAGCGTGCCTGGCCCGAGCAGATGGCGACCAAAAAACAACCCTAAACAGGACTGTTATGTATTAACTATAAAGTAAAGGAGATTTATGTCCAAACGCGTTTGCATTTATGCAAAAGATGTGAGTACTCTTCTGGGTAAGAGCTACAAGCAGGCTGTACGTATCCTGGCGACCATCAAAGCGGCCTATGGCAAACGATGCGATCAGTACGTGACGATCGAGGAATTTGCGTCCTATACCGGTATCGATCTAGCAACCGTACAGGCCCAATGCTGGTCTTAGCGGCAACAGCCCCCAAAGCGAAAACCTCACCTATACTTTCTATTCTTTCTTCCTGTTTTACCGCCCAAACAATCTTTTTATCGCCGCATGTCTCGCCTCGATCAGCAGCACCGTGTGATCATATTCATCCTGATTAAGCGAAGCATTGCTTTCGCTGCAATTGGAAAAAACTACCTCCGGACATCTGGTATTTAAGGGCAATCACCTGTTAAGATCTGTAATTCAGTTACAATATTCTGTAATTGGGGTAAGCCTGCGGCCGGTCCTACGCCGTAATTTTGGGTAACAAAAATGAGAAGCAGATGAAAACAAGAAAATTAGGCAAGCAGGGACTTGAAATTCCCATGATCGGCTTGGGCTGCATGGGGATGAGCAGTTTTGCATCCACAGGCGATATCTACGGTAAGGCCGATGAGCAGGAATCCATCGCTACCATCCACCGGTCTCTGGAACTGGGCGGCAACTTTTTGGATACAGCCGATCTTTACGGCCCATTTGTAAACGAAAGGCTGATCTCCAAAGCTATACGCGGCCAACGCGATCAATTTATTCTGGCCAGCAAATTCGGCTTTGAGATTGATGATAACGATCAGGTGACCTGGCGCATCAACGGTCGTCCGGATTATATCCGGAAGTCTGTCGAGCGCTCACTAAAAAACCTGGATACCGATGTAATTGACCTCTATTATATGCACCGCCCCGACCCCAATGTACCGATTGAGGAAACTGTCGGTGCCATGGGCGAACTGGTTACCGCAGGCAAGGTCAGGTACCTGGGTATTTCGGAAGTCAGTGCCGAACAGATCCAAAAAGCACATGCGACCTTCCCGATCAGCGCTGTACAGAATGAAATCTCGCTATTCGGACGTGAAGTGGAGACCAATGGTGTGTACGATCTGACTCGGGAGCTGGGTATCGGCCTGGTGGCCTACTCCCCTCTGGGCCGCGGATTTATCACCGGTGAGATCAAATCGCCGGACGATATCCCCGAAGATGATTTCCGCAGACTGATCCCCCGGTTTCAGGGCGAGCAGTTTTATAAAAACCTCGATCTGGTCCGCGAGCTCGAACAAATCGGCCGGGAAAAAGGCGTTACCTCGTCCCAGCTGGCCCTTGCCTGGTTCATCCGGAAGGAAATCGTGCCGATACCGGGCACAAAAAGAGTGCGCTATGTAGAGCAGAATATCACCGCAACCGATATCCAGTTGACCGCCGAAGAACTGGAACGCATTGAAGCTATTCTGCCGGTCGGCCTGGATACAGGATCGCGGGATGTCAGCATACCCCTGCAGTCCTAAAAAATATAAATGCCATGGTGGCAGAAAGCACCTGGCATTTTACTTAAATTCGTTTATCATTTAACAGGCAATACAAGCATGTCAAACAAAGAATCAGTACTGGTCAGGGTCAATAGCATCGCCGACTATCATGAAGCACTGCAGCTGCCCAAACCCTGGCATCCACTTTTTAGCATCACGGATTTCTCGCGAAATAAACCGGTGCATCCAACGGTCGAGACTACCTTTCAACTCAATCTGTACTGCATTTCTGTCAAAGAAGATGCGCAGTGCGTATTGCGGTATGGCCCCCATCAATACGATTTCAGGGAAGGCCTGATGACCTTCTTTAAACCCGGGCAGACCATCAGCGTTGACCCCACGACGGTCTCTGCCGAAGTCGGGTATTCCCTTGTTTTTCATCCCGACTTTATCCGCACCTATGATCTGGCCAACAAAATCGGCAGCTATAGTTTTTTCGACTATGAAGTCAACGAAGCACTTTTTCTGTCGGACCGGGAAAAAGAGCAGATCCGAAATATCGGAAAAGGGATTTTGAGCGAATACGACAGTCCGATCGACAGCTATAGCCAGGATGCCATTGTCAGTTTTATCGACCTGCTGCTGGTCTATTCGCAGCGGTTTTACAACCGGCAGTTTATTACACGTAAAGTGCACAATGTTCCGCTGGTCAGTCGCTTCGAACAGCTGCTGGACCAGTACATCAACGATGAAACCGGGCGTAGCGGTCTACCCCAGGTGGGCTATTTTGCCGAGCGGCTCAACATGTCGAAAAACTATTTAAGCGACTTGTTACGCACGCAGACCGGAGAGAGCGCACAGAACCATATCCAGCATAAACTCATTGAAAAAGCGAAGGATCTGCTGTCACGGTCCGAACTTTCTGTTGCGGAGATTGCCTATCAGCTCGGTTTTGAACAGCCGCAGTCACTCAACCGCTTATTCAAAAAGAAAACGGAAATCTCACCGCTTGAATTTAGAAGAAGGATTGCTGCAGGTTAGTTCAGCCTCGGGTTTCCGGAGGTGCCGACCTCTTTTAGCCAGTCCGCAAATGCACTGACATCGTTTTTATTCAGCACAAAATAGTTGCTGGTATGTTTGAGATAGAGCTTTTTTGCCCGCGTTTCCGGTATCAGTTCCTGCCGGTCCAGGGCATCAAAGCGCAGTATCCAGCCCCCTTTCATAAAAAACCGTTTATCGCCCCGCAGTGCGAGCTTTACCTTGCTCAACGAGCGGAACCCTAGCAGTACCGTCTGCCCCTGCTCGTCGTAGGCCAATACCCGGTTCTCCTGCCTGCAGAAAGCGATATAGCCCTCCAGCCCGTGACAATTTCCTTCCGCTGCCACCGCCTCGTCGCCCTCTACCTTAGCAAGCCGCAGGCGGGCAATGGCTACGGCCCGCGCATTGGTCGCCAGAAAATGGCGGGCCAGGGCGAGCTGGTTCACCAGGGAAAACAGGCAGAGCAGCAGCAGGCTCAGCAGCAGCAAAGCCGTCAGTTTTTCCACCGGGCTTACGGGTGGATGCCACAAGGTACCGTACCCCATCGGCAGCAGCAGGCAAGGTAGCAACGGAATCAGGTAAGAGCGCCAGAGGTAGATCAGCAGGGCACGGCGGCTGGCCTTCAGCTGCGAGAGCCGCGGAATCCGGTAATGGATCAGCCAGTCGGTCCCCAGCCCCAGCAGTCCATAGCCGGCTGCTAAAAACAGTCCGCGCCGGAGCTGCTCTTCCAGTCCGGCAGATCCCCAGAACGTTGCCCCTTCCAGCAGCGTAATAACAGCGTATACAGCCAGCAGCACCACAGCCAGGTGCAGCAGCCAAAGGATCGGCCGCAATGCTTTAAACAATTGATACATATTTTATCCTTTACATTAAAACCTAGATTCTCTTCCTTTCCTGTCCGAATTTTAGCTGGCATGTCCGAAATCTTGTCGTATAGCAACAGACCTAATGCCGCCAAAAAAAATGATTTCTAGTTTTGAAAAAAATCGGACAACGATAATTATTAAATCACAATCATAAACAGTTAATCGAATTTATTAAATATTAATGAAAAATACCGCTACAGAAAACTTTTTAGCAGTCTTAGCGACTTACATGCCCTTAAGCGCCGAGATCATCGACATGATGCTGCCCCAGCTGCAGGTACGGCAGCTCAAAAAAAACAGTCCCCTGCCTAATTTTCGCAACGACTACCTCTTTGTTGTCTCCGGACTGCTGAAAAAGGAAGACTGTGAGAGCGGCGATATCCAGCTCTTTCTCCAGCCCGGCGATTTTGAGTTATTCGCCACCGGGACCGAGACCTTCCATTATTGCAGCATCGAGGAAAGCACCGTGGTACTTTTCCCCGTCAGCATGCTCGTCGACCTGGTTCCGCAGCATCGGGCTGTATTTGAGGGCTACCAGCAGATCGTCCACCAATGGTGCGCCCTGCGCTGCAGCCGGCAGGAGCTGCTGCTGCTCAAAGCCCCGGAGAAAAAAGCCGAGCTTTACCGGCGGCTGGGCAAAAGCGCCAACAGCATTTCCAATAAGGACCTGGCGCGCTATCTGGCGATGGACAGTAGCTATTTCAGCAGTTTATAAGCCGAATTTTCCGATCAATTTCCAGATTGAGCTATTTTATCAAAATATGTGAGCTAATTAAAAAACTCGAATAGTATGAGCCCCTGTAAATTTGTACAACATAAAATATAATGTATAAATAGAATGAGTAAAACAATATTTATAACAGGAGTCTCTAAAGGTTTTGGAAAACTATGGACAGAGGCTTTCCTTAAAAGAGGAGACAATGTAATTGCCACTTCAAGAGACGCGAAATCGCTACATGATCTGGCGAATCAGTATCAAGGCCAACTGCTGCCGATTTCCCTAGATATAACAGACCGGAGCGCTGTTTTTCAGGCAGTGCAAGATGCAAAAAGACATTTTGGACATATCGATGTTGTGATCAATAATGCCGGTTACGGTGTCTTTGGAGCTATAGAAGAGGTCGATGAGAAATCAATACGAAATGTATTTGAAACAAATGTTTTTGGCACACTATGGGTAACACAAGCTGCCCTACCCATATTCAGAGAACAAGGCAAGGGGCACATCATACAACTATCTAGCGTTCTGGGAATCTATAGTATCCCAACATTGGGAATCTACAACGCCACAAAGTATGCTGTTGAAGGACTGAGTGAAGCACTCGCCGGTGAAGCCAAAGAACTTGGAATACATGTTACGATGATAGAACCCAATGGATACAACACTGAATTTGGCGGATCTTCAGCAGTACTGGGCTCAGAAATATCAGCCTACAATAAGGTGAAATCAAAACTCCATGAGATTGAAGGAATACCTGCACATGATTATGGAGATCCAAAAGCGACTGTACCGGCAATCTTAACACTTATTGATTCCACAAATCCGCCACTGCGTTTATTTCTGGGAAAAATCGGATTAAAAAAAACGAAACAAGAGTATGCTAAAAAGATGAAGACCTGGGAAGAGTGGAACGATGTTGCTGTGGCAGCACAGGGCTAAATAGTTTATACATCGACAAAACATGAAGATTAAACAAAAATAGAGAAAAATGAAATTTCATACAGTTAATCCGGCTACAGGAGAACTTCTTAAAGAATTTCCTAATCAAACAGATGCAGAAATAGCACAATTACTGGACCACGCACATGAACGTTTTCAGCGCGATTGGAAATGGCGCCCTATCTCAGACCGAATAGCGCTGGTAAAAAAAGCTGGGGAGATACTGAAAGAGAAAAAAGAACATTTTGCACAACTAGCCACCCTGGAAATGGGTAAAATAGCCAAATTTAGCCTACTAGAAATAGATCTTGTTGTCGACATATTTGAATACTATGTGGCTCATGCCGAAGAGATGCTAGCTGCAAAAAATATAGAAGAAGAAAAGGATGCTGTCATTCTCTCCGAACCATTTGGTGTCATCCTAGCTATCGAACCTTGGAATTTTCCATATTATCAACTCGCTCGGGTTGCTGTTCCGCAAATAATTGCCGGAAATGTGGTACTAATGAAGCATGCTGAAAATGTTCCTCAATGTGCATTGGCTTTTGCATCGCTTTTCCAGGAAGCAGGCCTCCCCGAAGGCGTGTATACCAACTTGTTTAGTAGTATTGAACAGATTGGACGGCTTATCGATGATTTTAGAGTAAGAGGTGTGGCTTTGACAGGAAGTGAGCGTGCTGGTATATCTGTAGGTGAGCGTGCCGGCAGAAATCTAAAAAAAGTAATCCTCGAGTTAGGGGGTAGCGACCCGGCATTAGTTCTGGAAGGTGCATCCTTAGCGTTTGCTGCTGATCAAATCATTATGGGTCGAACCTACAATTCGGGACAAGGTTGCGTCAATATTAAGAGGGTGATTGTTGTAGGGCAAGAACGTGGTGAAAAAATGCTGTCACTGCTCACCGAACGTTTTGCTGCAATTCAAGTTGGGGATCCGCATGATGCTTCAACTACATTAGGCCCCTTGGTGAGCGAAAGAGCTCTTGAAGGTTTATTAAAACAGATCGCCGATGCGAAAGATGCTGGTGCAACAATTGCCTTTGGAGGTAAACGAGTAGATCGACCAGGATTCTATCTTGAACCAACCATTATTACAGGTATCACCAAAGACAATCCACTGTATAAACAAGAAGCTTTTGGACCTGTACTGTCTTTCTATATTGTCGATTCAGAAGAGCAGGCAATCGCACTAGCAAATGCTATTGATTACGGTCTTGGCGGATATGTATTTGACGAAAATATAGATCATGCAAAAGAGATAGCCGGAAAAATAGAATCAGGTATGGTTTATATCAACTCTTGTTTCTCTGATGCCCCTTATTTACCGTTCGGCGGAATTAAAAATTCTGGATTTGGCAGAGAGCTTTCAGCGCTTGGTATAAGCGAGTTTGTAAACCGCAAAATGGTAAGAGTAGCGCCTTAATCGTTGCACTTTGCTAATATACCTAGGGTAACTTGCTTTTTTAGCGTATTCGCATGGCTAATGATTTTTGTAAGATATCAAATGGAGAAACAAAGAATTTAGCCTGCAGTACTGCTTTAATAAGAAATAAGACACAGTTAAAAACGAAACATATAAACAACAAATAAATGTCAACAGAATCAACTTTAAACTTTATATTTCCAGAGGCAATAGAAGGTATCACACCCTATAAAGTCCATATCTCCGATACAGAGATTCTTGACTTAAAAAACAGACTACATCTAATCCGTTGGCCAGATCAAGAGCTTGTTCATGATTGGTCGCAAGGCGTTCCATTGGAAGCAGCCAAAAAGTTAACGGATTACTGGCGGGATGAATACGACTGGCGCAAATTTGAAAATCGTCTGAATCAGTTTCCGCAATATCGTACCACTATTGATGGCGTGGGCGTTTATTTTATCCATGCCAAATCACCACATCCCCATGCGCTGCCTATTCTGTTGAACCACGGCTGGCCAGGTTCTTTTGTGGAGTTTATTGATGTTATAGAACGGCTTACTGATCCTACTAAATTTGGTGGAAAAGTGGAAGATGCTTTTCATGTTGTTGTACCATCTATGCCTGGATTTGGTTTTTCTGATAAACCAAAAGAACTCGGATGGAGTCCGTTGCGTATAGCTAAAGCGTATGCTGTGTTGATGAAAGAAAAGCTGGGCTATCAAAAGTGGGTGGCACAAGGTGGTGACTTTGGCTCTGCAGTAACACATGCTTTAGCGGATCTGAAAGCTGAGGGTCTATTAGCGGCTCACGTCAATCTTCTCTTTGTTGTACCGGATGAATACCCAGAAAATCCTACAGCTGAGGAACAAGAGGCTATCCGTGGTATCGAAGACTATCTGAATAAGAAATCAGGGTATGCAGATATTATGAATACCAGACCACAGACAATTGGATACGCACTCAATGATTCTCCGCTAGCTTTGGCAACATTTATCTATGAAAAATTCTGGGAATGGACCGATAATCATGGTAAACCAGAAGATGCGCTTTCTATCGATCAAATGTTAAATGATATTTCCTTATACTGGTTTACGGGTACAGGAACTTCTGCTGCCCGTCTCTATTGGGAAGGGGTTGGCAGTACGATACGAACCCATCATTTTTTTGCCGCATTAAGGGCAGCCTCGGGGACTATTGATTTACCCATGGCCGCAACACTATTTCCTGCGGAGACTTTTACACCGCCAAAACATTGGGCGGAAGCGGCCTGGTCAAACCTTTTTTATTGGAACCAGGTGGATAAAGGTGGGCATTTTGCAGCTTTTGAGGAACCCAAAATTTTTTCGGAAGAAATGTGGAAAGTCTTTAAAAAGTTTAGATTCGATCATCATCGAAATACCTAAGTGATTTTGTAAAGGAATTGCAAGAAATATTTAGGTCTTTTAGATAATCTATAGCGCTAAAAGATACAGGATCATCCTCTATCTTTTAGTCATCTTGCGCCTTTCTAAAATCAATGGGAGACTTTCCTGTATAAACTTTAAAAGCTCGTGAAAAATGTGAAATATTTTCAAAACCAATGGAATAACAAATTTCATTAACCGGCCAATCTGTTGATGTCAATAACTCTTTTGCTTTATTCAATCTTTTCTCTTTAATATATTGCGCTGGCGCAACTTTGTAAATCGTATTAAAATCCCTTTTAAAACTAGCGAGGCTTCTGCCCGAAAGATAAGCTAGATCTTCCAGCCTTAGTGGGCTCATAAAATTTTCTTCAACAACCGTTGTAATATCTGTCATGAATTGTTTCTTTAACTGAATCAACTGTAGAAGTAAATTATTGTCGAACTGTGCCAAATCAAAGAGCAGTTCCATTATTTTCATCCGGATTAATCGTTTATCTACTTTTTCGGGGGCATTAAAATGGCCTTTGATTGAGCTAACGAAAGAAAGTAAGGGCTCATACACAGGTTTTATATTTACGTCGGCAAGCCTTTCCGTCTTCATGTTTTTTATATTAGCCATCTTCATAAAATCGGAGATAAACTCATCTTTTAAGAAAAACATCATACTTTCATATATTTCTCCATTTTCAGAAGAACCTGTTTTATCATACGTGATACTGATGTTTTTTTTCAGAAGCACCATTTCATTCTTATGGACAATATATTTATGCTTTCCATGTGTAATACAATTGGTTCCCTGTAGTACAAAAAGTAGCATGTGGTCTTTTAGGAACATACCTCCTTTTTGTTCCGCGATATTATGTGAACAAGACTCCACCAGATTTACAGAATCTATAGAAAGATAATTCCGATAATAAGGGGCCCCGATAAGCTCTTGAGGGACGATAGTTGCCTTCATAAGGATAAAAATAAAAATATTAGTAAATGTAAAAAATATAATTGAGCTGATATGTCAATAAAAAATGAAGGCCGATTTTTAAACGGGAGATAAGGTAGGTACTGCAGGTATAGACGGATTGGGAGGTTTAAAAATAAAATTTTAATAAAAATATAGTCTACTGGTAAATAAATGAATAAATTTAATCTGAAGAAACGAATGAATGGCAACTAACAACATCAGTGCAGAAACCCTACGTGAATTGTATCTGGAACTTGGCCTTCCTGTTGATTACATACAGGAAGAGTTCAACTTTACAATCCATTTTTTAGAAGAAACTTTTAAATCCCTGCCATTCCGTTCGGAACCTTTCCGTCCTAATTATTTCAGCTTTCTATTTGTAAAAAATGCTTTTGGTCATTATACGATAGATGATCAGCGTTTTGAAGTAGTGGCGAATACCGTTTACTTCACCAACCCCGGTAATTACCGCATTTTTGAATGGGAGAAATTAGAACATACTTGCCTGATTACTTTCGGAGAGGGTTTTCTGAAGGAATGTGTACATGACAATGTTTATCAGGATTTCTCTTTTTTGCTATCAGAAACGGTTTCTCCCCGTGTGCTTACCGAGGAGCAGTTTGCCCAGATTGAGGAACTCTACAATCTGATATACAAGGAATATAGAGGCGACGCCCTTTATAAAAATAAGATTATCGGTGCTTTGGTGATTGTGCTTTTATTAAAAATCAAAGCCTATTTTTTTCAGGATTACAACCCTATTTATGAGGGGAATCGAACCTCTCAGATTGTTAAAACTTTTAAGCTAAACCTTGAGCGGCATTTCCGCGACCTCATCAGCGGGAAAACTGACGTTCAATTAAGGCTCCAGGACTATGCAGATATGCAAGCGCTTCATATGAACTATATCTCCAGCGTTATCAGTAATAAGACCGGCAAAACGATCAGTTCATGGATTGCTGACAAGACAACCACAGAAGCGAAAGTGCTCCTGCAGAACGAAGCACTCAGTATCAAAGAAATTGCAATCCGCCTAGGTTTTAAGGAAACTTCACATTTTAGCAATTATTTTAAGAAACACGCGTCGATCAGTCCTGCTGATTACAGGAAACAGTATTTCAGCAAGCAATCTTAAAAATTTGCAACATCTCCTCTAATTCTTATACGTCAGAAGAAATCATATTGTCTCAACTTTGTCTTATCAAATTAACAAGGATAAAAACAAAGTAAGATGAATACATTAAAAAACAAAGTAATCCTGGTAACGGGAGCATCTAGAGGGATCGGTGCTGAGGTCGCACAACAACTGGCATCAGCGGGTGCAAAAGTGATTGTAAATTATGCCGGCGGAAAAGATGCTGCAGCGCAGGTTGTCGACCGGATCAAAACGCAGGGCGGTGACGCGATCGCTATACAGGCTGATGTCAGCAATGCCACTGCCGTCGCACAATTGTTTGATCAGGCGATCAGTCATTATGGAAAAATCGATGTGTTGGTCAATAATGCCGGCATTATGATTACCAAGCTTATCAAAGACACAACGGATGAAGATTTTAGCCGTCAGTTTGATATCAATGTAAAAGGAACGTTCAACACCTTGCGCGAAGCCGCTACCAAACTGGCTGATCATGGTAGTATCATCAATTTCTCCTCCACAACCACAAGACTTCTAATGCCTACTTATGGTACCTATGTCGCTACTAAAGGCGCTGTTGAGCAACTGACACGTGTTTTTGCAAAAGAAGTGGGTGCAAGAGGAATCAATGTCAATGCTATTCTTCCGGGACCGACCAATACCGAATTGTTTACAGCCGGTAAACCGCAGGAAATCATCGACCGACTGGCATCGCTCAACGCATTCAACCGATTGGGGGAGCCAACAGACATTGCAAAAATCGTTGCATTCCTTGCCAGCGATGATGCCAAATGGATCAGTGGACAAACGATCGGAGCAAATGGCGCTATGGCCTAATACGAATATAAATCACTGAAAACAATGAATACATTAGCGAATAAAGTAGCCCTTATTACGGGCTCAGGAAGAGGTTTGGGGAAAGCTATAGCCGAACGTTACGCTGCCTTAGGCGCCAATATTGTACTGAACTACTCAAGCGATCGCGCTTCGGCAGAGGAAGTAGCAAGCAATATCACGGCGATGGGAGCCAAAGTAATCGCTGTAAAAGCAGATGTAAGTAAAGTCGACGATATTAAATATCTCTTTGCAGAAGCAAAAAGGGCTTTTGGTAGAATTGATATTGTTGTTGCCAATGCAGGTATTGAAATGGTAGAAACACCCGTTACCGAATTTACCGAAGAACAATTTGACCGTTTATTTTCCATCAATACCAAAGGGGCATATTTTACGATGCAGCAGGCAGCAACCGATGTGGAAGATAATGGACGGATTATTTACATCGCTTCCAGTACCACTGCATTTCCTGTACCCGGTATGGCGGTATATGGGGGAAGTAAAACAACACCAAGGTATATGGTCGATGTACTATCCAAAGAAATCGGATACCGTGGGGTGACTGTTAATACAATTATTCCTTTTGCTGTAGATCATTCGGGAATTTTTGCGGAAGAAGGAAGCTACCCTGAATTGAGAAAATCACTGATTGATAGCTGTCCGATGGGCAGGCTGGCAGAAGTGGAAGATGTTGCTAATATTGCAGAATTCTTTGCCAGTGATCTGTCTTCTTTTGTGAGTGGACAACATTTATTGGTAAACGGCGGAGCCACGCAATAATGATCACAAATGCATCTATTAAAAAAAATATTACCGATTCTGCTCCTCTGTTCCTTGCAAGCCTGCGGGCAGGTCGGTAATCATCGACATCAGGCAGTTACCAACATGGAATACGGAAAAATAAGTAACCCAAAAGTAAAGGCGGCCATAGAAGCCTGGCAAAAAGGCGATGCTACGATGTGGCTTTCTTTTTTTACCACAGGGACAAAGCTGCTTGATGACGGGCATCCAAGAGATTTTAAAAAATTCTCGACAGAAGCCATCGGACATGAGCATTTTACAGCCATCGATCAGGTAGAAGACAACGGCATGTCTGTTTATGGGCAATTTCACAGCGACACCTGGGGCGATTTTAAAACCTATTTTAAATTTCACCTGAATGCATCGGGCAAGTTTGATAGACTGGAAATTGGCCAAGCCAGCGATTAGGATATACCGCTGGGACCAGCACCGGGCCAGTTTCCCCTGTTTTTCCGATTTATTTCTATGAATTTTCCGATTCAGTTCTGGGAAAATCCCGATCGAAAAAGCGATTTTTCATCCGAACTTAGGGTTAAGATAGAAAGTATAGGTTAAGGTCAGGAACCTACAGTACCCCGCTTAGCCGCCGCCCCAATGGCGGCTAATACCGGGGTCGATCAGAAGTCATTTTCGGGAGGGTCAAACAGTTGGTTTTCATTTCATCGCTGTGTCAAGGAAGGCGCTTATGCCTTCCTTCTTTATTATAAGAGGCTTCACCAATGCCCTGCGGCACGGCGAAATTATGAAAGATAGCATTACCATCGACCAGTTTCTGGAACTTCAGGACTGCCGGGTAGAGATTACCGGCAGTGCGCCCGACTATGCGGTCTTTCCGCTGCGGGCCACCGCCTGGGAGACGCTGCGCTGTGCCGAAGGCCGCCTATGCCGGCAGTCCCGCAAGCTCATCGGTGCCCATCTGCAGCTGGTCGAAGCGCAGCTTTCTGCAGACCTGACCATCCCCTTTACCTTGACGGTCCCAAGCTATTTTTTATATGTCCAATTGCGGGGTACCGCCCGTTTCTATACCGAACAGGGTACATTGCTGACCTGTCCGGATCGACCCTACGTCTCCCTATGCTATTACCCCCCCGGCGATAATGCCGTGCTGCTCGAGCATGGCCTGCATAGTTTTGCGCTCATCGCCTTGGAAGAGGAATGGTTTGCCGGTCTCGGCGACCACTATCCGGCCTTTGGCCCCCTGACGGAAGCCCGGGCGAAGCGCGCGAAAGCCTGTTGCCGCCTAGCTCCCATCCTCCTCAATAAAATGATACTCGATCTGCTGGATGAGATCCGCTTTACGGTTATCAAAGGCCTGCAAGACAGTGCACGTGTGGTGCAGCTGCTGGGAAAAGTCATTCATCACTATCATGGCGGTGTTGTCTCAGCGGCCGCGGCCGCAGGACGGAGTTCCGAAGCGCTGCGGATGGCGCTGGACAATTACCTCGAGCAGCACTATATGGACGAGCGCCGCTGCTGCATCCAGCAGATCAAGAAGAGCCTGGGCTGGACGCGCCATTGCAGTGAGCAAGTCGCCAGAGATAGCCTGGGTTGCACGTTGCGCCGCTATGTGGTTGAATTTCGGATCAGTAAGTCCTGTGCATTGCTGCTCGAAACCACTATCAAGATCGCCGACATCGCCTATCAGACCGGATTTTCAGACCAGTCCCATTTTACCAAGAGCTTTAAGCGCTCGATGGGCATGCAACCTTCGGCCTATCGGAAAAAGAATACTTAGCTCCTATTTGTGAGATTTTGTTGTATTGAAACTGAAAATAGTGTGAAGGCCTGCATTTCGCTACAAAGGCTTCGCTGCTTCCTACCGTAACTTTGATTTTAATACAATTAGACAAAGAAATTGGAAGCGTATCGGGAGAATCCGCCATTTTTTCCGATGGTCGAGTCCCAGACAAGGTAGCCAACGGCTGTGAGACCAGCTACTGATATCCGCCGATACGCGATGGCTCCTGCCGGATGTCGGGACATAGGAACGCGGGTACAGCGACAAAGTGCAAAAAAGCCCAGTGGGCAGGCCGCGCCAAGGATGCGCCGCTGAGAACAGACAAATGGATCAGGTAAAACAAAGTTGTATGAACAGGATGCATCGTATATTGAACGTTATGACAGCCCTTTTCTGCTGGATCGGAAAGCTGTACTCGTCCCTGAGGACGCAGGTGCATCTGCTGTTTATATCAAAGGCTTTGGTCTGCAGGCTGGTCAAAGACTTGCTTCAGCTGGACACTTTACCGCATCGGATTGCCTTCGCCCAGAAGAGAGTTGTACAGCGAAGGTCGCACAACCGTAAAGGGGCACTGTTCACGGAGATCCCGGATGGCCCTCAGGGGTTTATCTGGGAAAAGGCCGGCAGCGTATCGGGATGCAAAGCCAGCCAGCGAGGTCTGCTAAAAGACACCCATAACACGATAATTAACAAAGTTTTTTGAGGCAACCTTTTTTTGCTATTATAAAAAAGACCCGGATATGATTTCAAAAAAAATCATCAAGAAAAGTCTAATCGCCGTCGGATCGGCATTGACTTTAACATTAGGCATTGCATTCGCGGTGAATGCAATGGAAAATAAAGATCGTACGGAAGTACTTACAACAGAGGAATGGCAATATGAAGGAACTCCGGGAGATCTTTCCCAGGAGCAAAATCCGAATAATTACGTTCGTCCCACCGGATCCTTACCATGCAGTACAGGATCAAACATTTGTTCGGTAATTAGTACAGAGGATCCATCTAATCCTGGACATCCTCAATTTAGCAATGCGTTAAAAGATCGAATTGAAGATCGAGATGTTAGCGAAGCTGATGTACGCGTGAAAAACTAAACAAATAGGTATCCTCTACGTTGTATAATCGCACGTAGAGGATACCTCTTTCCAATCAGTTATCAGCGCTTATTTTGGGATATTCCACTTTCCTGGATAACACTTTTGGGGATCAGGAAAGCATATCGCAGATCTCCCGGCACCAGGTCATACGTATTGGCTCCGAGGAACCTTTTTAGCGTAAAAGACTCATCACCTTTATCTTTATTGAACCTGCGTAGATCTGACCATCTTAAATCACCGCGCATAACCAGTTCTTTGCGCCGTTCCTTTAAGATAAGCCCCAGTAGCTGATCATTTGATATTAAGTTCAAGCCAGTGAAACCACGGTACCGTTTGACCATTAACTTTTCTATTTGAGCTATCGCTTCAGCAGATTCCCCTTGCCTGGCAGCTGCTTCGGCTGCTATGAGAACGATTTCATCCGTAGCGATCCCCATAAAAAGAGTTCCATCAGACTGTCCATGATAATTCCCCTTAAAACTATGCGAACCGTCTTTATTCAGCCCAAAAAACAGCGATCTACGCTGATCTGATGCATCGTATGTCTGAAATAATGTTGAATCGATTTTACAGATGGAAGAAATCAATGAAGGTGCATAAGCTGTTGTGGCATGAAAGATAACTTCATCGTTAAATAAAGTAAATGGATTCATCTTACTGCTATCCAATTGATTATAATCCATCAGAAAACTATATTGTTCAAGCGCAAATTTTGCGTATTTAGCCGCATTCGGATAATCTTCCGTTGCCATATATACTCTGGCCAAAAGGCCATAGGCTGCAGCTTGAGTTGGTCGTGTTTTGTATTTTCCGGTATTCTTTGGCAATAGTTGAGAAGCGGTCTGCAGGTCATTGACAATAAATTGATAAGTTTCTCCCAGCCCTGCTCTTACCGTCGGCAAGTTGATATCGGCAGATTTCCTAACTGGTAGACCTTCGGCTTTACTCCCATCTTTTCCCGGTAAAGTAAATACCTGACAAAGCTGATGTAATGCCAACGCTCTGAAGAAATAAGCAGTCCCCTCGATTGAATTTCTTTCCTCCAGGTCATCCGTTTTCATTTTTCCAATATGGTCCAATACCACATTTGCATTAAAAATTATCCGATAACCATTGCGCCAGTCCATTTCATCAAGATCATCTTTTTCCCAGATGTAATTCTGACGCACCTGTATATTGCTTATTCCTTCCCAATCCTTGAGCGACAGATAATAGTCATCCGTAGCCATTGCCCCACTTATCGGATAGTTTAAGTTATTGTAGTTCATATCCAATATCGCCCTCAGATCCTTTAGCGAAGACGGGATCGCCAAAGATCTATCAGGTTTCTCTTCCAAAAATTTATTACATCCTACCATTATCAATAATGACAGAAAAATCATGCTGCTATACTTTTTCATTGCTATTCTTTTATTTTTCACAAGTCTGCTTTTATTCCGATTGAGTATGTCTTTGGGTTAGGCAAGGTATTGTAGAAGTCGGGATCTCTACCCAACTTGTTAGCAGCCCACAAGATTCCCAGGTTATTGACATAGAAAAACACATTAATTTTTGAGGTCAGCTGATACGAAAGGTTGATGTCCTGCAAGCGGATATGCTCCCCCTTCTCAACCAAAACTGACGAGTTGGAATAGACGGTTCCGCGTTGTGTGTTGACCGGATAGTCAGCAGATGGTACATCCGTGTGCAGTTCGTCTCCAGGCTTTTGCCATCTGTTATTGTAATCCGTATGGCTCAGCCAACTATAATACAGCGCATAATAATCAATACTATTTCGTCGGAAATAATATCCAAATCTTCCTGTGATATTAAACGACAAGGACAAGCGTTTGTAGGAGAACGTATTGCGTACCGACCCAAAGGACTGCGGTGTCGCCGATCCATGAATGACAAGATCTGCCCAGTCGTTTGTCCTCAATATCTGGTCATAAGTTTCGCTGGGCACACCGTTTAGATAAGCAATGGGATCGCCATTCTGCGGATCAAGTCCAGCCCATCTATAGCTAATGACATTATAAGCAGGCTGCCCTTCAATCGGAGAAATCGTTGCCCCACCGCCAACATAGGAAGCCAGTGACCTTGGCCGTTGTAAATAGCGCTCTACCCTGTTTTTATTGATCGAAAAGAGCAAATTTGTCTGCCATTTAAACGCATTATTTATCACAAGTGCATTTAACGTAAGGTCGATCCCTTTATTTGCCAGCGTCGCAACATTACGTGTGAGACTAGGGACTCCTATGGTAATATCTGCAGGCATCAGACTCAGTAAGTCGGATGATTTTTTTCTATAATATTCAAAACTTCCGGAAATCCGGTTCGAAAAAAGAGCGAAGTCCAAACCTAAATTTAACATGGCCACTTTTTCCCACCTGAGTTCGGGATTCGGCGGGTTGCCGACGACCGCATAAGGTAAATCAGTCAGGCTTCCAAGGCTTGCGGGAAAATAGCGCAATGTTGTTTGAGCAGACAGGGAATTATTTACATTGCCGCTTAATCCATAGGTAGCGCGTAGTTTCAGCATGTCTATCGACTTAAATTTCCAGAACTTTTCCCTAGTTATATCCCATGAAGATCCAACCGACCATAATGGCCTACCTTTATTGTTGCTACTTACGCCAAAAAGGTTGGACATATCTTTTCGCGCACTGAAGGAAATATTATAACGGCTGGCTATACCGAGGTTGGCATTTCCAAAGACCGAAACGTAACGGTCTAGGTAACCACTTAATGGCGATAGTATGCCGGGTATCAAAGCATCACCGCCAAGCCCGCCATAGATCGGATATCTTTTGGTCAGATCAACAAGCATTGTCGTTAACAGATCATCGTCATATCCATATAGGCGGCTGTCAGACTGTGTCGTCTCTTTTTGCCTTACTTCTGTTCCCGCAATTGCAGTTACCTTTAGTTTATCCGCATAAAATCCTTTGTCAACATTCAGTTGCAATCGAACGCTATGTGCACTCATATTGCCCTCTCCTCTATCTAAAATTCCACCTTTAGGCAGATTGTAAACTACCCCTGTTGGGAGTACCTGCGTATACCTGTTGATCAGGTCCCTTGTATAATAAGTCTCCAGACCATAATGCTTTCTGGAATCCGTTTCGGCAGTCTCATATTGATAGCGAATTTCTGATTTTAGCCAGTTGAGCCATTGATAACCTATATTGAAATTGAGCATTAGGCTTTTCTCTTTTGTATTATTATCGGCAAATCCAACTTCATCCAATGGTCTATATAGCCAGTCCAGCAGGCGGCCACCACCAGCAGTATCTGCATAATTTAAACGAATGCCTTTTTCAATCGCCAGATGTTTTCCTGCTGCATCAGCCAACTGGGCGTAAGGGTAAATAGCACGTTTATTTCCCCCCGGTGAGATGTCGCTAACAGCATTCGTTTTATTGCTGCTATAGGTATAATAAACGGCAATACCCGCGGTCATTCGACGATTGACTTTAAAATTCAGCTTATTGCGAAGCGTCACACGGTCATACTTATTACCAACCGATGGACCAGCATTTTTGTCAAGCCCCAGACCGATTACATAATTAAAACTTTCGGCACCTGAACTCAGATTGAGCGCATATTGGCGGTTCAGTGGATTTCGATACATATACTTCAGCATGTCTTTCCTGACATCTTGCCTACCCAAATCTGTAAGCTTCCGTTCTAAGGTTTCCTTATCAATACCATTTGATCTTGCCAGCGCCAGCAGCTCGACCACTGGAGAAATCACAGGCCGGTTTCTGTTGTTATTTAAGTCCGCATCATAGAATTTTTTGTCAAAAAGATCCCGTTCTATTTTTATAAAATCTTCACTTGATAAGGTCTGTTGATCATATAAGTCAGGCTTTGCGGCGGTAGTCAGGTTTGAATTGAAAGATACTTTTAGCGGCTGTCCATACTTGCTTTTCTTTGTAGTGATCACCAATACCCCATTACCAGCTCTTGCCCCCCAAATGGAGGACGCAGCCGCGTCCTTTAGTACCACCACATTCTCAATATCATTTGGATTGATCAGATTCAGATCACCCTCATATGGAAAGTTATCCAATACAACCAGTGGTCTATCGACAGCATTTGTTTCTGTCAATGTACTCAGTCCCCGCACGCTAAAAACCTGATTGCTTGATTTACGTTTATCAAAAAGCACCGAACTCGCTATACCATCCAATCGACTGATTACATCGGTACTTACCTGCCTATTGAACAATTTATTGTCGATAAACTCAAAAGAACCGGTAGCCCTTTCCTTGGGGATGCTCTGGTAGCCGGTCGAGATCAATACTTCCTCCAGGCGGTTACTTATTGGGAAGAGCTTGATCGGCAGATCAGCTTCGTTTACTACTCGAAGCACGACACTTTCGTAACCGACATGATTGACCGATAATAGCGTATCCATAGGACGTTTGCTTAGGTTAAATCTGCCCAAACTATCTGATATTTGAAGGTCACCATCAGGAAGAAATCGAAGAGTTACTGCCCCGATCGGACGATTATTGATCCCATCGCTCACGGTTCCTTTAACCGTTTTCTGCTGAGCAAAGACATTCAATCCATTTAAAAGCCATACTATACAGCTTATAAATAAAACACTTTTATTCATATGCTATAAAGATTTTGGCGATTTATCTTCCAACAAAAACATCTTCATCGTACGGCTCGCGGGGATCAGCTCCAAACCATATTTGCGTAGTCCAGTATTGAGATCGGCTACTGTTTTCCAATCATCAGCTAATAGGATATCCAGATCAGCATCGTTTACCTCATCGACTACGAGCGGCAGATCTGTATCGTTGTTCAACATCGACGTAAAGGATGATGTGTCAAATCTCTCCTTTTTAGTAACATTCGATTTTATACGATTATTCTTTTTATGGTCTTTCCGATATGAAAGGACCAAACACTGAACAGGCATTTCCTTAACTTCCGATTTTAATCGCAGTGCCCCTTCAAGATCGTTACGTAGACGCTGCCTAATGTCATTCATACTCGCCAGATACGGCAATACGATCTCATAAGAGTATGCATATTTGCGCAGCCAGTCCTGGAAAAACAGTTCGCCCTGCCCATACATAAACCTTTGCGGGGATTTTACGTGCATTACACATCTTTTTCGATTTAATGGCAGGGAACTCCGAAGCGCTAATGTGAACAGGTGATTCAGAGAATGGTTAAAAGCATAGTATCGGGTGCTATTTGATATGGAATCCTGCTTGAACCGCGCAATCAGATCAGCAAAAGGCAGATAACCCGTTAGTATACTGCTTTCAAGGATCTGAACACTATCCTTTGTCTTTGCCAGTTGCCTAATCAGCGGTTCATCGTAGTGATCCTCTTCGAAATCAATTTTGATAGGCAGATCGACCAATTTCTTTTCAATGGCCAGTTTAATGTTGTCGGCAGTCACATATTCGCCATAGCCTATATTGATGATTTTACCTTCAGCGTTTATCCAAACAACATGTGGTATTGAAAGGTGCGGAAAATATTTTTGTAGGTTCTTTTCAGCAACGATATAAGGCAATCCATCCCCCATTAAATTTGGAGATTTCGAGAGAAATGCTGTAATCAATTCCCTTTCGTTAGCCGTTACCGGCAATATGCGGATGTCTTTAAATGAATGCTGCAGTTTAGTCAATTTGGGGAGCGCGCTTATACAGCTTCCACAGGAAGTCGCCCAAAAATCCAAGATAATGAGGCTTCCTCGATAATCACTTAAAGTAGTAATCGTTTTACCATCTGGATGGTTTATCACCTGTAAAGGCATACTCCATAGCGATTCAGGGATCGTATCGCCGACCTGCAGCGGAGTTGGCCCTTCCGCCCCACTGTCCCTGCGGGGCGTCTGAGCCGATAAACTAAACATAGAAACTAGAATGAACAAGATTACTAAGATTGTAATCTGTATAACTGGAATATTGACCACCTTATCCAATAAGGCAGTCAATGATTTTGATTTTTTTATCATCTGCTTATGGATTAGATATTATTCAGCAATGCGGTTAAAGAAACTGTGGATCTTCTGCTTAGCTTCCAGATCGGCGGCTATGGCTTCTGTAGACTCCGCAAATGTGAATGGTACATTATCAATCTTGATCTTGCGAAAGTGCACCAAGAAATAAGCGATCAGCACACGGTATAGCTGCATCATAAAAGCATGCATTTGCTCAACGTTAGCAGTATCTACCTGTAATACACACTTTCTATAGTTTTCAAAGAGTACCCACAGGCTTTCCTGACAATCGGTGATTTTATGTTGGGACCAGAACTCCCGAATGGTATTTAATGGATCGTATCCATTGTCATATATTTCATAACATGCTAGCTCAAAGGGTAGCAGATTGTTTGATTTTTGGTTCATAATTTAGTTTCATCAAGTATGACAGACCTAGAGGAGATACGGAAAATAAGGCCATAGCTTTCCCCTTCGCGATTTTTTCGCGTTCAAATGGCTTGTCATTGCACAGGTCAAAAGAGACCTATGCGAAATGGACAAATGAGATTAGAAGTCCGAAAAGCGCCTTGATACAGTTTCAAAGCATTAATAGAGTTAATTATGGCGCTTCCTGCCAGAAAGAAGAATCGACCGACCTACAGCAATATTGGATTGCAATAAAAACTAAAGGTAAAAAGTTTGGACTGAATGAAAATTTGCTTAATTTTAAAGTGCGAATTTTAAATCAAGCTGTAACATTGTCCATTATTACCTTTTTATGCAATAATATAAATGTATAGGTCGGTGACAGGCGTAAAAAAAAGGGAAATTAAACTGAACTGGGTTCAGCTGTCTTTTCATTTTAAGGAAAGTAAACACCTCCCCTTTTTAATGCTCTTTAAAGCCTGTTTTGATTGAGCCCAACCTATTCAGGTGCGCGGAATATGTTCTTTAAAAGTGATTTACGGGAATACCTTGTCATGCGATCTCTGATCGAATGCAGATGATGGATGGTGTTTGTTCGTTTCGTTCTCATAATTGTTTGGTTTTTATGTGAACGACCCAAAATGCTGAAGGCAGGGTTATCTGTCGCATACCTGAATCCAGGGACTAGCAGCCCTCAAAGCGGTAATCAACAGGCCCTGCCTAAAGACTGTGTAAATATACACAATATCTTTAGACGTGGGTTAAACCTGCTGCCTCGCTTTGAATTTAAAGTTGCTAGTTTATGGACTCAGAGGCTCGTTCAACTCACGCTCCACTTAGGTGGAGTTAGTTAACTATTTTATAACCAATCCTAGATTGGCTACACAAATATAAAAACAATGTTTAAGACGACCAAATATTTGGTCGTAATATTTATTTATATGATTGAAATTTATCAAACAAAATCTATATTTAGAATAGAGTATGAATTGATCTGCAATACTAAAGCTCTACGTGAGGAAAAAGGCTGGTCACAAGAGCTATTAAGCGAAAAAATGGGGTTTGCAGTAAAATTTGTAGGTAAATGCGAATCACTTGACCAACCTGAAAAGTATAACGTCCGCCATATGGGAATATTAAAGAATGTGTTTGGTTTGAAAAGCTTGGATGATTTTTTCCCCAATGGAATTCCTAAAGATGAGCAAATTGTAATACATTATAAAAAAGTACCTAAGAAAAAAGCTGACGGGACTGAGTCGAAATTGATGGAAAACGTAGTCGTTGAGATTGTTATTGTTGATGCCGAGACCAAAGCTGAGGGAAATAAACAGAGGGAGAAGTAATTTAGATACCAACCGCTATTCAGAAAATCATTTTCTTAAACTTTGATTTCCAAATCATACCGATAAATAAATATCATGAGGAGTTCTATCTTGTTATGCTAGCTATTAATATACATTTATGATTAATTATTATTTAGAATACGACCAATTTATCCGATCAATCGATGTAAGCTTTAACCATTCCTTTTCGATCTTTCTAGGTGCTGGAGCATCCATAAACTCAGGAATACCTTCAGCTTATGATTGTATTTGGGAATGGAAAAAAAAGATATATTCAACAAGTGGCCCCAAAGATATAAGTGTAGATTTGGATCTAAAATCTGAACACGTTCGAACCTTTATACAAAATTGGCTTGATACCCAAGGAGGTTACCCTCCTTTGGATGATCCTTCAGAATATAGCTTCTATGTTGAAGATTGTTTTTTCATTAAAGATGATATCCGTTTATTTTTCCAAAGTATTTGTGAAAAGAAGACCCCTTCCATTGGATATAAGCTTTGCTGTCAACTCCATGAAGCAGGGAT
Source organism: Sphingobacterium sp. (assembly GCA_031253985.1). Classification (GTDB taxonomy): domain Bacteria; phylum Bacteroidota; class Bacteroidia; order Sphingobacteriales; family Sphingobacteriaceae; genus Sphingobacterium. The sequence continues at coordinate 39,980 of JAIRVH010000042.1, read as the reverse complement.
AATCGATACGATTTGGACGACTAATTTTGACGATCTTGTCCAAAGCGCCACCAGTATAACTAATAATACACTAATTAATGTAAGCTTAGACACGGTAGAACGGATATTTAGGGCAGACAATCGAAAGGAATTGCTGCTTATAAAACTTCATGGTGATTATAAATATGGCAATTTAAAGAATACAGAAGAAGAACTCAAAACTCAAGATGCGACATTTAGAAAGCACTTAATTGAATATATAAAAAACAAGCATTTAATTATCTCTGGATACAGTGGCCGCGACGATTCTATTATGGATGCCTTAATGGAAAGCTACAGCCAAAAAGGAGGAGGTCGCTTATATTGGTGTGGCTATGGCAGAAACATACCTGAAAAAGTAAAAAAGCTGATCGAAGTTGCAAGAGAAAACAATCGTATCGCCTATTATATCCCAACTGATGGGTTCGATAAGTTGATGTTGAGTTTATGCAAAATTAGTAATAAAATATATCCTGACCTGGCCTCAAAATACGCCGTGTTCTTACAACAAGAGCCAAAGGAACATAGAACACCATTTACTCTAGACGTTAGATGGACGAATTCTATAGTTAAAAGCAACTTGTTTCCTATAGAGTTACCACAAGATATTTATCAGTTTGAAATCAAATATGACGTAGGAATAGGTGCATGGGAATTACTAAAATGCGTAACAAAAGATTACGATATTGTCGCAGTTCCCTTTAAAAGATATGTTTGGGCTATGGGTAAGACAGCTGATATCAATAGTTGTTTTGGTTCAAGAATGCTCGGAAAAATTACACGTGTTCATTTAGAGCATTCAGATATACGTAGAAGTTCCGTCCTGAGTTCTTTAATGCTTTCTGCTTTAACCCAATTGTTTGCCAAGAAATTCAATCTACAAACCAATAATAAGGACCTACTCTGGTTTTACAAACATGATACCGCGCGGATGTTAAACAATACTCTGTATTTAACTCATAAAGCAATTCGACTTTCGATTGTATCAGACAATAATAGAATGTATCTGTCTTTAATGCCCGACTTTAAAGTAACTTCCTCAGACCCAGAAGTAATTGTGTCCAATGACGTCAGGCAGGAAGTTGGAAGGCAATACTTCGAAAAAATGCGCAATAAAGAGTTTAATGATTATCTTAACGATTGGAGAAGACGATTGCTAAATTCGGAGGAAAAAACTTTGAATTTAGAATTTCCATTGGACTCAGGTACCGGATTTATTTTTAAAATTGACAAAAGTCCTGCTTTTGCAAAAATAATGGACTCATCTGCTCAGTACGGCACTATTGATTTAAGCAAATGTAATGTCCCTTATAATTTATTTAAATTTAAAGGAATTCAATATCCTGAACCTTTATTACTGTTTAGTAACAAACACGATAGTACATCAAAACAACCTCGAGATTTCCATCCTATGCGCGGCGTATCAAAAAATAAACCTTATGACGATCCGACAAAAGATGTATTCTTAAAAAATAAAATACAGCTAGCCGTTATCTGCCCCCGAGAGGAAACTGATCTTTTCAGTACATTCCTTAGGCTTCAAAATACAAAAATTGGCTCTAATAAAAAGAATATTGATTATTTAATAGATTATCCCGGATTCTACGATGCCTTTAATTCAACGCTGGAAATTCCTGATATTGCGGATGACAATTGGTCTATATGTCTTGAACCGACAATTGGAGCAGATATCAAATTTACGATCCTAGATTTGCGAGACAAAATTATAGACCGTATCAATTTTCTTTCAAGAGACCGTTCAGATAAAGTAATGGTCATATGCATTCCGACACGATGGCTCTATTACCTAGATTATGACATAGATAATGAAAGTTTTGATTTGCATGACTTTATTAAAGCGTATTGTGCTGAAAAAGGTATCGCAACCCAATTCATTTTACAGAGCACAGTTGAAGATAAAGAATTGTCTTGTCAGATTAATTGGTGGCTAGCCTTATCCTACTTCGTAAAATCTATGCGAACCCCATGGGTATTACAGAATCTTGATCCAGAAACTGCTTTTGCTGGTATTGGGTATAGCCTGGCTGGAAAAGGAAAAAATAGTGAAATCATGGTTGGTTGTAGCCATATCTACAATTCGAAAGGACAAGGCCTCAAATATAAACTTTCCAAAGTTGAAGATGAGATCTTTTGGGATCATCAAAAAAGTCCGCACTTGTCTTATGATGATGCTTATAGTTTTGGTGTTGCTATTCGGGACCTATTCTATAAAACAATGGAAAAACTGCCAAAACGCGTAGTAATCCATAAACGAACATTTTATACAAATGACGAATTAAATGGCTTAAAAGATAGTTTGCTAGGAAATGGTATAGAAGAATTGGATCTTATAGAAATCAACTTTGAAGAAAACATGAGATTTCTAGCCAGTATTGTGGATAACGAAGGAAGAGCTAATATTGATGGCTATGCTGTTAAACGTGGAACGTGTATATTGTTAAGCAAATATAGCGCTCTGCTATGGACACATGGTGTTGTTACCTCCGTACAAAGTAACTATCGAAAATATTATCTAGGTGGTAGATTCATACCAGGTCCACTGAAGATAATCAAACATCATGGTAATTCCAATATAGGAACAATTGCCAATGAAATTTTAGGATTGACTAAAGTAAATTGGAATTCATTTGACTTATATAGTCAGTTGCCCGCGACTGTAAGTTCCTCAAATGATATCGCACGTATTGGAAAACTCCTTTCTAAGAGGGAAGGTATTACCTATGATTATAGATATTTTATTTAAATTATTGAAGAAGGTAGATCGGATAATAGCGATCTACCTTCTTCAATAGAAATAGATTTCAAACGGAAAAGAGGTTTTACGATTTCTTAACAATTTCCAAATGAAATACCATATTTAAGAATATCGATTACTTATTTTCATGTATTAAATGATCAGGATTCGCAATGTGTCTTAGACTATTTCCACTCTGAACCTTCATACCTTGCATGATCATTCTCCATTTGATAACTTCTGTAATACCACGGTCAATGACATATCCATCATAACCTGCTGATTTTAACAACAACATCGCACTGAGCATAACAAGCCGATTAGCCATAACGCTGAGCAATTCCTGATTCGTCAAATCAGATTTTTTGTTATTTGGAAGGTTGCCATGTAGAAAAAAATTACGACTTTTAATACATTCTAACTCCTCTTCAGAAAGCTCTATCCCTAATTGATCAAATGGGGAAGTCAGTTTGTTTCTGTTAGGCATACTATTCATTAAGTCAATTTTGGTATTCAATAGTTGATGTTGCTCTTTGGTAAGAGTTTCATTGTATTCCTTCAATACCTTTTTGAGTTTATGCTTGATCCCGGATATTAATGAGGAATCCGATATAATTTTACTATCAGTTTTTTTGTCGCCTATTTTTTTTGTAATTGTTTCTAGCGCCACCGCACCTATGGAGGCCTTAGCTGTATCGTTTAAAGACCCTGCTTCAATGAGCAAATAGCCTGAACGCTGGTAATCCGGATCTTCATAGAACATGTTTACCAGCTTATTAAATTGAGTTGAAGTCATCTTTCGTTCAATTTCCGGCACATCTGGGTAGTTTCCAGAATCGAGCATGGGATTGCCTGATAGAATAGCGGCCTTAGAATTTTCATAATAAAATGAGGTTGTGCTTGTGTTTGCTAGCGCTTTTACGGTAATATAATAAATCGAATCCAACATATAGAACCCATTCAAAAGGCCATATGCTGTAATGATTGCGCTGACCATAGGTTGAAATACATCGAAATCGATCATTTTTTTTGGCCAAATGACGAAAACCCCCAAACCATCTCCAAGCTGCTCATGGTAAAACAACAATTCAGTTTTCTCAATTTTTAAACGTACTGCATTATAGAAACCTTTATCCTCGGATGCTGTAGTATAATCGAATATAAGCCCCGAGCTCAAAGCGTTAAATGATTTAGTATCATATTTGATGTATGCTCTTTGGCGAGAATTCTTCCATAAAGAATCGTCAGCATCTCCTTTGAAAGATTTTATTTCGATGTTACATTTGAAAGGGGCGCTAGTGTCCAATCCCATAGATCCGCTTACAACCTTATGATTGTTAACAAATATACGCATCCCATCCTGTGTAACTAAACCGATGGGGCTCCGAAAAAAATAGTCTAGATCAACTCCTTTTTCGTATTCTTCGGGATGAATAGTCATATCCACATTATAATTTCCATTTTCAAGTATCCGAAAAGAGGAGACAAAGGAAAGGCCTGTTATTGTCGTCACAATTTTATACTTAGGTTTTCCGCTCTCGATTAAATGAATTAGGTTCATTGAGGCCTTATCTGGCTCTAACATAGCGTATCTTTTTATCTTATTTAAATTATAAATTTAGCACGAACTTCTATTTTTAGAGCCCTATGAGGAGTTCTTTTAAAAACAACATTTACGAAAAACCAAATATATTCTTTTCTTTCAGGACAGAATCGTTTTAATGATTGAATTTAAGTAATCTTATGAATTATTCCATTGATATAGCTCAGTTTACAGTCTTGTCTCCTCCTTGCTGCCCATCAAATAAGACATAAGACGACCTAATAGCTATATTTTAATTATTTCATTGCTAAAGTTTACATTACATTTCCCAAAATTCCTATTGATTGCATTAAGAAACTAGCCATTCTATATATTTCGAATCGTATTTACTCGACGGTTTGATCCATTTCTTTTGAAGCCTAAGATAAATCTTTTGATAGCTTTTATTGTAAGGTATTAAGCTAAACCGCAGCGCTCCTAATTTAGTAATACTACTCTGTTTAAGTAAAAATAAGAGGAATTTTTCTTCGACTTCATTAAGTGCGTGATCAAGGTCTTCTACTGTTCCGAATCCAGCTGCAATTAACTCTTCAACATGCTGCTCTAAAAAACTGGAACTTTTAAAGTTCCTCAATACTTTATGCTTACTACAATATTGATTAAGCAGAGGTAATGTTAATTGACTTGCTTCAATCTCAAACTCAGATTCAATTAAAGAATAAAGATCAACCTCAAGTACACCTTCTAACGTGCGATCTGCATCCAAAATATTTATTATCTTTCCTGTGTTATAATAAACATTCTCAATATAGTGTAAATAAGCTTCTTTTGACGCAGACATCCAATCCTTTTTCGTAGCATCAAAAGTTAAAAAGACCGCATTAGTACTATTATCAACCATATATTTCATAATCTCATGAATGATAATAAAATCTCCATAAGGGTTTTCAGGTTTTTTTTTAATATCTCCCAATCCAGGAAAAATCATCTTTCTATTTTTTGATATAGATTCGGAACTAACATCTTTGGTATCCTTTTTCAAGTCATCAAACTCAGACTTAATTGATGTTAAATACTCTTGGTCTAACCCATCCAAAATTATACATTTATTAATTATGTCAAGAAAAGGATCTTCAAATTTTAGTTTTTTATAGTCATTGCTTACCGTTTTTATTTTTACATCAATAGATTCTCTGGCCTTTTCCAAGTTATCTTTAGCGTTTGAAATATCGCTCTCAAAATCTGGGTAATCTTTAAGAATTACTTTGTTCTGATTTAAAAAATTATGTATTTTATTCAAAACCTCAGATGTGAAATTCCCTGGTATTTTTGCGGTAACATCTTTAAAAAAATTGTCAATCACCTCCTCCCTGTTTTTAAGAAATTCCTGTTGAACCTGATAGGTCAACACAATACGCTTCATATTGCTTTCAATAAAAGTTAACAGTTTTTTCCTCGCTGCGAGTGAAATCTCATAATATCTTAGGAGTACATTAGCATCTAAAAATAATGGTGTACTTGTTTCGAGTCCAATCTCCTTATCAATATTTTTGTGATATTCTTTTAAGCAAATACTATATTTCCTTAAGTCGTGATATCCTCTTTTGGCAAAAAATGAAACCCTTTCTCGTTCTTGGTTTTTCATAAATATTACTCTTAGGTCTGATTAAGCGTTTTTTATTGATCTTATATTTGAAACATAATTCATTTTTTATCAAAAATGAATGTCTAGTGCTAGTTTAAAATTTAAATATTTAATCTCTTAAACTCATTGACTTTATTTATTAAGTTTTCGAGAAATGGGATGGTGTAATATCGCCCGTTCAGCCTAACAAACTTTTCATTTAAATCTATTATTCCATCTTCCTTTGTCCACACAGGATAATATTCACCTTCATACGGAATTTCTATTCTTACGACTTTGTCAAGTTTTTTGGACAATTCGTTGCCCAAAAGTCTTGTGTAGGGTAAAGTTGTCCTATTTTGGTTCCAAAAGGTAAAAGCGCCACTAACCTCAATGTACTGAACGCGTTGGCTTTCCTCAAACTTTAACCCAATCTTTTTTCAAATCTCTTATAAATTCTTCTAAATTCATTTTTCTTATTCATTATACATAAAGGAAATATGGTTTATTTCTCATTTATTTAAACATATTAAAATTATCGCTCTAAAGCCAATATAAAAGGGAAAAGATTAAAATCTTGTATTGATTAAGCATGAACTTCCTTCAAACCAACAATCTGAGCTATCGTATTTGGTATCTCGAATACACTGCTTATTCTAAACTCAACCATGTTTCCTAAATAAATAGGATTCTTTAAGATATCTAAAACATCTCCTTCGAAAATATAATGAGATTTAGATAGTTCTAGAGCATAATTTCTAAACTTCTCATATTGAGAAGTTGTTTTGAACTTTATTGAGTAATAATCTCTGTCTAATTTATAATAATTTATGTTCCACTGTTTTTGAAATTCTGAAAGAATGATATGTATTTCTTCTTCCTTCTCTAAATAGAATTTATCCAATAGGCCATCGCCGTCGTTATTAGATTTATAGTGTTGTGCATGGTCCCAGTGAATAAAAATGTGCTCTTCAAAATTGAGCTCAAACGTCCCTGCCAATCCGCTGAAACCATTTAAAAAAATCTCTAGATTTTTATTTATTCCATACCTTAAAGCAGATACAATATATAAAATTGGAGCGTCCATTAGTCTATGTTCTGCTCTCTTAATTTCTTCGTCTATAGCATTTAAAATTTCTTGACAATGATAATCAGAGCAAGAAGAGAAGTATTTTAATATTTTACCTGACAAATCTAATAATGACCAACCATATTCATTTAGATCGTATTTGTTTAACAATTCATTCATCCTGCTATAAAGTAATTTATGCTCAGAGTTATTTTTCAGGTCCAGAGGCACATACCAATTATTTGCGCGATAAATATTACTCTCATATTCGAACTTTCCCTTACACAATGCAAAAATCTGCTCTTGAACATATAAATTGAATAAAAGATCGTCAACAGAATATGTTATTTTCATATGCCAATTGTGATTATAAGATCTTAACTGCTGATTAGTTACTTTATGCAGCACATATTTTCCAAATAGAATATCTTGGCTTGCACTTTTTACAATTTGGTTTATTAAAGATCTGCCAAGGGCCTTAGGGGCGATATCCTCCTTAAGGTAAAATTCTAGTTCATCAATTTCATGTTTTATTTTTTTATAAAGAAACTTTAATTGTGCCTCGACTGTTTCTATATTATACCTCTCCTCAGGCCTTTGACGTATCATATTTTCAACAAGAGTATCTATTTCAAAAAAAATAGGATAAACATCTGCTATTAATTTGAAGCGTGAGCCAGCAGGATTTTGCTTTGTAAAACATTCATTTATAATTAAGCCTAAAGCATAAATATCAGCTGCTTTGTCAACATTTTTGGCGTTGTTTTTTAACTTTTGCTCAGGAGCCATATAATTACGGTTCGCGAGCCATTCACCTTTTTTCGTATGATGATAGTCTTTAAAATGTGCTATACCAAAATCTGCTAATACTAATTCGTTTCCTTCAATAAGGATATTTTCTGGTTTAATATCTCTATGAAGCACTCCCTTTTTATGAATAAATTTTACTGCGTTGAAGAGTTTTAAAACATACTTTACTAAGGTATCAACATCGGTTTCTGAATCAATTATATCCCTTAGTGTTTTTGAATAATAGGGCATTATATAATATGATTTATCTTTATAGACACCCTCAGAGATTACCTTTACAATATTTTTATGAACCGTATTCTTACAGAATAATATTTCACTTTTAAAGCGTGCTATTTTATCGGAACTTTCTGAACTTATATACTTGATTGCAAAATCAGTTCCATTGGATTCTGCTGTCCAAACGGTACCAGAACCACCACTACCCTTTTGTTCTTTGAGTTTATATTTGATCTTGTCAAATTCAATGATATCGTTCTTTTTAAACATGCTTTAAACTAATTTAAATGACACAAAACTCTTATTTGTTTATCAGTTCTAAATTCTGTTTCAGGTTATCATACTCCCCTAAAAATGTGAAAAAGCTCTCCTCCAATTTGTTTGCTTCAACCGACAACTCCATTAGTTTATTTAATGCCAAATTACATTCTTCTATAAAGCTTTCAGTATATTCAGAATCAATATGCGGGCTGTTTAAGAACTCTGACTTTAAAGATTTTCTAAAAATGGTCTGCTGAAAAAAGGCCGTTTCTTTTTCACCTTCTTCCAAAGATTGATACTGTTCTCTTATAATCTTTCTTATGCCTATATAAATAACGGATTTACGCTGTAATATACTATTTATAAACAAATGGTTGTCCTGCAAAACTTTAGAAAACTTGTAGTGATAATTCTCAACATCGTTGTTTACTTTGTCAATTAATAGATCTAACCGTATCAACGACTTGTATGACAAATTGAAATGTTCTGTACTATCAAACCCAGCGACCAGATGTGATACAAAATGATTTTCGTAATCAAGTTTTAGAAGTAATTTTAAGGACTGTGGTCTAAAGCTCAGTACTGAGGGGTTAAAATCAAAATTCTCATCACTGATTTTTTCATATTCCCTTTCAATAGCAGAATGAATTTTATCTAATTCCACAATTAAAGATTGAATATTGCTTTGATATATTCTTCTTACTGAACGAGATTGGCTATTGGACTTTTCTTCTTCTGCTTGTGCTTGCTTTTTCAACTGATGTTTCAAGACAAAAAAAGCACCTAAAACCCCAAAAACTGAACCTATAATAGGTACGATAAAATCTTTGGTTAGATCATAAAACGAATGTTCTGACATAAAAATAATCGTAAGGATTTTACTTTACACTTTTTATTAAGTCTGCTGTGGATTGCAATAATTCCTTAGCTTTTTCCATCGCTTTCTCTGGAACATTGACTTCTTCTTTCTCCAAAGATGGTTCTCGGTAAATACCAGATACTGCCTGAATTAAAAGACTGTCTTTAACACTCATATTATCTGGCGTTTCGTCAGATAACATATTTGTATAAGAAGTCAAGGTCATCGCGACCGCTGATTTAAATGCATACTGTTCTTGATAATTTCGTTCCTTTTTGTATTGGTTTACACAGAATGCTACTAAAAACCAACCAGGCGATGTTTTTAATGCATTGATTAGTAAATCAATCCACTTAATTCCAATATCCGAAGGTAAAACTGTAAATACAAGATAAACCCATACTATTGTAGAAACAACAGAAATAACAGTTCCAATTATCCAATTTCTCGCATTATTTGATAATTGTTTATTTCGATCATCAAATTTATAGCCTAGGCTACCATCGGCGGCCAAACCAATTAGTTTAATAATAGTTTCTTCTTGAGATTTAATATTTTCATGACTCTCTTTGATTTCATCGTTTAAATTCTTATTCTCTGTTTCCAGTTTTAGAATTTTAGTATTTATATTATCAAATTCTTCAAGCTTAATTTGATATTCTTCCTCATAATGTTCGTTAGATTTTTTAATTTCTTTTAGCTCATTATTTGATTCTTTTTGTATTGCCTCAATACTTTCCTTAGATTCATTTGATTTGCTCAATAGAATATTTATTTCATTTCCTTTAATTGATAGATCTTTATGCAAGTCCTGAATGTTATCTGCTTTAGTAGTAAAATCATCGATCAGTTTAGTTATTTTCTCAAATTCTTCACTACTTTCGTCCTTTAAATTTTTAAGTTCAGCAACACGCTCCTCTAATATTTTGGACAGTAGTTCAACCCTAGTTTCTGCTCCAGCTAAATCAACTCCTCTTAGATTATGAAACTTAATAGATGACTTATCCCAAAATCCATGGAATATTTCATAATAAATTATTTTATTTAAAACCTCGGCAGCGGCATCTTTATGAGGAAATGCTTGTAAATAAGCAAAAAAATTAGTTATCTCATTATTGATATCAATTGTTCCATACTCACTTCCAGTATTTATTACATTCGGAAGAAATAGTCCTAAACCTTGTTCCAATTCAATTTTTAATTGATTGAACGTCCTATCGTATAATGCTTTAAATTCGCTAGCTTTATAATTTCTAAAGAAGATATCCTCAATATTGTCAGTTTTATTGTTATCAGAAATCAATTTATCAAAGTTGAAAGAAAGGATATCTTCTATACCCTTCAATATCCGCTCTTTTTGGCTAATATTCATTTTGTATTACAATTAATATCAAATTTTATCAGAATTTTAAATTTATAGATGTTAAGATGGGAATACCTTTGGGAGACTCTAAAGGACTCCAAAGAATCGCTCCTATATCGCTAAAGATATTGGTGCCGATGACAACATTGGCTGCTATTGGATCATTATATCGTGAAATCTCCCTCCCTTCGATGGAATTGGTCGTGGTTACTATCATGGTATGCTACTTTTCAATCGGGCAAGGTTAATACCCAAGCCTAATATACATTATTTATTTTGAATTAATATCTTTACAGATATTAACTTTCAAGATTATTACAAACTGTAAGGCTAAGGTATGGGTTTGAAAGTAGGATTGGTTACGGGAAACCGTAGCTGATTTATTCGATAACAGTCGAGGGAGACAATGTTGGCTAGATGTCCGCCTGGGCAAAACTAACTCGATAAAGAATAGGAATAATATAATTGCCTTTGAATTTTTTTCCGCTCAAATCACAGTGATTGAAAGATCAGCGGTGACCTCGCTCTTTGAAACAGCCCATTGATTATCCGCTGGGGCCTAAAAAAAATATTTCCCTCTAACCTACAGAGAGAAGCATTTTAGCTATTGTGTTAATCTGAAATTGCGCAAATATCACTCACGCAGTATACATTTTTCTATTTCACTCTTTTCAATTCAATATTATTCGGAACGTGAAGTTTATATTGACCACCTTTTCCATCTATATTTATCATTCCCCCACCCTCTGCTAATATGAGTTTTAAAACTAGTTTATCAGGATTTCCTTTGACATAGGTTAAGGTTCCTCGGGCATTGACAGGATTTTTAGTTTCTCTAAATCGAAAAGATAATATATTTTCATTATTTACTTTTTTATCAAAAGATCCGGTAGTTATGGTATTCTTACCACCGACATAATAACCATCGATCAAAACACCATCTTTTTTATAGGAATGGTAACCAACTGCAAAATCCAATTGATCACCATTAATTTTGTTGTAATATTCGTCTTTGATCAAAACTATAGTAAACACTTCATCCTGCCGCTCATACTTCCAAGTACCGTAAAATTTATTCAACCCAGCCGGCTTGAGGTGTCTACCTGATTCATTTCTTTTATCCTTAGATTGTGAGAAAACAAAACCTGTGATTAAAACCATCATAAATAGAATTGTTGCTTTTTTCATTTTTATCATTTTTATTGAATTTAACATGGATCAGGTATTATAGCTCCATTGGACACCTTGATGGGATCATAATTGCCATTTGAAAAATCCTTTTTAAATAATTGCATTCCAGTGCCCTGAATACTTTCAAGAAAGCCGTGATGCTATTTTCATGTACTTCTAAGAACAAAGTTCCAAGTAATGCGAACAACATCCTTGGACCAACAAATGAATTTGACCCCACAGATACCATACCGAAAATAACCATTCCGGATAAATCCATTTATCATGAATATAATTTTTAAAGTCAGGCAATGCATCGATATGATACATATTCGCATCTACTACTCTCCCATCAGGGAATGTATGTAAATTGGTTTGTGCGTACTATAGAGGTTTTAACCAGTACTTTTAAGGTATGTCGCGAAGCGCCTTTCAACTGAGATATTAGGAACTAATTTTTTAAAGTCAATACGCTAATTCGTTTTTTTATTGCATATTAGCCATCGGAAAATTAGACCATTTGAATTGCTACAACCTATAAAACAAATTGACTATGGAAAGGCCGTATAGCGGTATTGCAACCCATCATGAAACTCCAACGGGATATTCCATTATTGTCCCGACAAAAAAGCATTTACCCCTCATCATTATTTTAAGTTTATGGCTGGTCGGTTGGATACTATCAATTATTCCTTTTAGAAAGTAATCATCAAATTCTGTTGAATTACTAAATCTAATAATTTCTTTTTCCATGTCAGAATAAGATTCATACAGTTCATTTTTAGAATCTGAAAGTATAAATTCTATTAATTCGATAACCTGATTTTGAGTTAAGATTTCAGTTCTCTGCATTTCCTAAAAATTACAAAACAGGTTGCGTATTGGCGATAATAGTGGGCGAAAAAACAAAAACTTTGAATTTTGCGCTAGCCTAAACACCTGCCTTTGTTCTTTTCTAAATTTATGAAAAAAAGAAATATAAAAGGCTATTACAATACAGTGGTTTGAAAGAATGATTGGTTACGGGAAGCCGTAAGAAAACTTAAAAGGCAAATTCGTAGGTCCCGAATGCTTTCTTTCCGAACTTATTCAGTTATTTGGAAGAAAATTTGTAGAAAACCATTAGAACATTGTTCCAATTATTCTTTATTTTTAGTCTATGAGTGACTATACTATTTCGCTTGTGCCTAAAGTGTCCAGGTACGCTTCTGATGAAGTTGTTGTAAATGATATTTTAAAGTGGTTCGTTTCGAAAGATATCGTCAAAGCTGAACTATCGGATTGCACACTGGGCAACCTTGGATATGCAATTTCTGACGGTGCTCAAAACATTGTGGCGGAACCTCAGTTCCTTCCATACCAACTTGATATAAATGGTCTGGAAATAACAAGTGAGCGCACTGTATTTGATACCGGCCAAAATGGCATCGATCGTATCATATGCCCCAGTTGTACAGAAAATATTGTGGACAATGAATGGGATCTGGATTCCTGGTGCCAGGGTTTTACCGATAATTTGTTGTGTCCGATATGCGCCACCGAAAGCGAAATCCAGCAATATGTTTTTGAACCACAGTGGGGATTCAGCAATCTTGGATTTACATTTTGGAACTGGCCTGAATTGAAACCTGAATTTATAGTTGAATTGCAGGAGAAATTAAACTGTAGCCTAGCTGTTGTAAAATCCCATATTTAGTCATTATGGAAAAGGATAACAATGAAGGAAAAAGCATTATTAAGGGCAGTGGTATGCTCCATGTCAATTGGGGTGATGAAAAAAATGGATCAGTACTATTTTTTCAAGGAGAAACGATCTTATTAGGAATTTGTAATATTCCCTTTGCTTTATATACAACAAGTAGGTTTGACAGCAATACCTTACCAAATGAACATGTAAAAGACCTTTACCAACTTGATAAACTATTTTTAACAGGCGATTACAGTAGTAGAAGGGTAAAAGAAAATAGTCCCTATGAGATCCCGTTATGGATAAATGACCTTGAAAATTTGATTTTTTTGTATTTGGATCATTTTGATTTAATCGGTTTGACCAACCTTAGAATACAAAATCTAAAAACACTGGTTCTTAAAAATGCTCATGTTACTGATATTCCCAATCTTTTAATTGAAATATTAACTTTTAAAAACCTAACACATATCGCTTATGATGAGTCTTGTATCCCATTAATTGACCAATTAAGAAAACATCATACCGGAGAGATTACTTTTGAACTCTTAGATGGTTCGAGCTAAATTTATCCGCCAATCCAAAAAGTACAAAAGATAAGCTGATACAGCAGGAAGACCTTGTTGTAGGGCAGTAATTAAGAGATGTCCATATAAATCATCTTTAATATTCATCAAATTAAATCTTCACTGTGCAAACAACCAAACAAGAATATAGACAGTTTTTAAAAGATCACTTCAAGAGACTAAAGCTTAGAGCTCCTTTATTTTACAGCTGTGATTTTGGACTTCGATTTGACTTACAAATTGGCGAAACCAATACAGAAAAATACTTTCACAACATTAACAGGCGTGCAACAACAATTTTCCAAAGCGCCTTTGACGATTCTGACAGTGTATTTCTAGTTTTAATGGACTATAAATACAAACGCAGAAAAATTCGCTGTTCGAACTTTATCTTTAAACAAATTCAGGATCTCCATGCAGCCGAAATAAATTTTTCGAAAGAAATAAGGCTTTACGATCCTCGCGATAAATTTGATATTCGAAATCTTGCCATTATTAAACTAAAGTCAGGCAGAGTAAATCATAAAACCTTATTAATGGCAATTGCAAATCAAGACTTTCCTTCAAAATTCCCGAGGTTAGAGTATAATCATATAATTTCGAACAAAGAGATTTACCTTATAAACATCAATAAAAAACTTATTTTTAATATGTACGATGACAGAGGTCTTGATCTTGTCGCTAGTGATATTGAAACACTAAGACCAATTTACGAAAACCACAAAGACTGGATTCTTGACTATGACAGGGCGCAAATAGAAAAGCTCTTCACATAAATCAGATCACAGTTTTGTTCATGTAAATTGGTGCGAAGGAAAAAAGGATCGGTATTCAGGCTTAAATCTAAAAGTAGGAGTATGCAAATTATCAGAATAGCTATGACATCGCTTTGCTGCATTTTGGCTAGCATCATTTTTTCGGTTTGCATTAAATGGGACTGGTCGTTTATCCTTATCCCAACATTAATCTCATTAGCCGTTTCATTAAGCAATTTTGATAGGATCAGTTTTCCGAAGAAATTGATAGGCATACTGCTGCATTGGTTTTTGAGTATTGTTATCTTTATAATCACAATTGGCATCACTGTATTTATTCTTTCCCCAATGGGATTGTATGCCATGTATGTTGGTTCGGCTTTAGCTGCAATACTATTTACACTTATTACAAATATAATCCTCGTTTTTCCTAAGTTCTGGCTTTCAATGGCGATAATAATTGGATTATCTGTACTTGTATGGCCAATAGCAGATTATATACACGCGCATCCCCTATTTAAATTCACATTGCTTAACGGCCGTGAGAATATTGTCATCATATGGTGCTCACTTGTTGGATTTGGAGTTGCATTGGGTGTACATGCGCAGAAGGATAAATATGATAGAATTTCATAAAAATGGACGAAAAACATCAAAATCAGCGTCTTAAATTATAAAAAGTTAAGTATATAATATGGATAATCAATTAAACGAAGTGATCGTAAAAGATAGACAAAGCTTCGTCAAATTTCTTGATTTGTTTCGCCAGGATTTGCTCCAACAGCCTCAAAATTGGGAAAACAAAACCTTACCTGATTTTCTGGAGGCTTTGGCGTCATACGCAGAAGATATCCAAGGGTATTATGATAATACTGAGGCAAACGTAGATGCTGAAAAAGCTGCGTGGTCAACATTTGCTGATATTTTCAAGGGGGCAAAAGTTTACGAGTAATATTAAGCATAAACTTCAATTTTTACATGTTCGCATATTTACAACGAACATTTACTTAAGTATACACACCAAAACTACAGAATAATATATGAACATAAAGCTTAGTGTTAATAGAGACTTAAATGCAAACGACATTCTGCAACTTTACCAAGCTAATAAATGGAGTGCAGCCGAAAAACCAGAACTACTGCTGAAAGGACTATTAAATTCGCATTCTTTAGTTACGGCATGGGATGGTACAACATTAGTAGGTCTAGGGAATGCTATTTCCGATGGATACCTCGTGGTTTATTATCCGCATCTACTGGTGCTCCCCTCCTATCAAGGCAAAGGGGTTGGGCGTTTGATTATGGATAAAATGCAAGAGATTTATAAGGATTTTCATATGCAGATGCTTACTGCTGATGGAAAAGCCATAGACTTTTATAAAAAGAACGGTTTTGAAAGAGCCGGGCAAACAGAGCCGATGTGGATCTATTCTGGCGGTGATCATTAAAATGGAGGAAATCACAAAGTTCGAGCAAATATTGTCTTCAATTTCAACAAACTTGAGCAAATCATTTCCAAATACTTGAAAAACTGGAAAAGCAAGGACAAATTTAATCCTCCCGTGTTTCCTTCGATAATAATTGACTTAAAATATCCCAAAGATATTATTGAATTGGAAACGATTGAAGAATTAGTAGACCAAGTTGATTTCATTGGGTACGAATGGTCTGACTCAGAACGATTGATTGATTCGACAGGAACCATGTACAGCACCGAATACTTAAATTTTGGACATCCGGTTGGCGTTGTACTACCGAAAAAAATTGATGGAAGTATAACGAACGAAGAACTACTCCTTTTAATAGGGAATAACAAACTGAACTTTAAAATTATTGATTAAACATCCTATGCTAAAAATAACAGATATTAATCAGGGAGACTTGTTAACATTCAAAGCCGCTGACAATAAATTTAAAGTGTTGCTTTGTACGAGTACAATGGAAATTTAAACGAAAGAATTTGATATGCTTGTTATGGTTCCACCGAAGGTTTCGAGAAATTGGAACGGAGGTATTAACTTTATCAGAACTACATTTACTCCTACTGCGTTTACTTATGGACGAATATATTTAATAACTTTATCTTAAGATGATGTTATACCCCGCCAGTTTTACCACATAATAGCAATGAGACAATTAATTACAGCTATAAAACAAAAGCACGAGAGAGATGGAATTGACATCTATCCTGGAGCAATGCTCTCGGAGATTGATACCTTTGAACAAAAAATTGGATTTCCTTTGCCCGATGAGTTTAGAAGATTTTATCTCTTATGTAATGGTTTCGGTTGTAATGAAGATATTTTCAATATTATACCACTTGATGGAATAATGAAATACTCAGACAACTATGGGAATAATTGGTTTTATTTTTCAGAATATATGATTAATTCAGATATATGGGGATTAAGGTATTTAGGAGATTGCCGATAT
This sequence comes from Sphingobacterium sp., assembly GCA_031253985.1. Taxonomy (GTDB): domain Bacteria; phylum Bacteroidota; class Bacteroidia; order Sphingobacteriales; family Sphingobacteriaceae; genus Sphingobacterium. The sequence goes on along the minus strand of JAIRVH010000042.1, from coordinate 22,848 downwards.
GAAATATTTAATGCAACGCACCCTAAAATTGCATTGACGTCGTCCCTCACAGAGTTTTTGCAGCGTTTTTTAAAAGGGAATGTCTTCGACCCCGGAGGATTATATCAGTGGCATCGAGAGTTGGGTATTACATCCTAAAATTCCGTCGATATCGACACTAAGCCCAATAATAGCAAGCACGAATTGCCTGTGCACGCTGCTTGAGCGTTTTGGTAACGCGCTTGTACATTTCCTGCATCTTCTTCTCATAGCTGATAGAGCGACCGCCAAAGAAATCTACATAGCTCGCGCCTATATCGCTAAAGATATTGGTGCCGATGACAACATTGGCTGCTATTGGATCATTATATCGTGAAATCTCCCTTCCTTCGATGGAATTGGTCGTGGTTACTATCATGGCATGCTACTTTTCAATCGGTCAAGGTTAATACCCAAGCCTAATATACATTATTTATGCTGAATTAATATGTTTACAGATATTAGCCCTCAAGATTATTACAAACTATAAGGCTAAGGTATGGGTTTGAAAGTAGGACTGGTTATGGGAAAGCGTAGCCTTATAAAATCTATTTAAGAAAATTGGACATACGTAAGTTACCAATCATATTTCAAGCCTTTTACATGATGATGTTTCACTTCTGTACAAATTAAGTCAGCATCATTAAAAACTGCTTAGTTATAGAATTACATTATTTCCAGTCATTTTCTTAAATAGAGAAATCTCTTTAAAAATTACTAATACCTCGCCAGAGACTCCCTCAAATTTATTTAAATTCATTTTGTTTTTTGACGTATTGAAATGATCCTCTAACTCTATTTTAGCCAAAAATCCCTCCTTTGTTGCAATTTTCGACACGCTTGTTAGTTTAGCTTTAATTATTCCGTATTTCTGATAAGGATAAGGATCTAGGCGTACTTGAATTTGTATCTTTTTTGGATCTGCTGACATTTTATTAATATCTTTCTGATCAAAATATAAGTACCCATAATATTTAATAATTGGTTGCTGTATATATCCAATTATTTGATTATCTATTTTATTACCTTCCTCTAAAGGTATAGTATAAGAGATACTACCATCGGTTGGGCTTTTTATAGTAAAAGTGTTCGTCCATTCTCGTAGTTTATTCTGAAAAATATTAAATTTATCTAAAAGATCGACCTTGAGATAATTCAATTCATCTCTCAGCAATTCTAGCTCACGTTTTTTACCAATAAAACTTTCTTCCGATTGTATTAGACCGTTTTGAACCTGGAACATAGGATCTTTATTATAGAGATAATCGATTTCAAAACTTTTTAATTCTTGTTTTGATATAATTCCTTTTTTGAATAGAATTTTAGAATTTTCAAACGTTTCCTTTTTCGCTGTCAATATAGAATCATATACGTCTTGCTGTTCCTTCAAATTCGAAATTCTTTGATTAATTAAGTTTAAGGATGATGATTCATATTTCATTTTATCAAATTTTTCCTGCAACTGACATTTTTGATCATATTTCATTAGGAGCGTCAAAAAATTTTGATAAGGTTCCTCTACTTCACCAAGTGACAGATCTTTAATCCTAGACAGCTCTGTTAAGATACTCGAAGGTTCATTATAAAGCTTCGTTCCTGAAATCTTGCTAATAAATGAGATCATCTTAATAATACTACTATATTCTGCACTGCTATGGAGCGTAATTAAAACATCACCTTTTTTTACTTGATCACCTTGTTTCTTTATTAATTTTTCAATCTTTCCATTTATGGAAATTTCCCATGGTGTATTCGTCGAAAAAATTGTAGTTTTAGTAACATAGGTATCTGGCAATTTTATAATGAAAAAAAGCAGACAAATAATAATTGTTATTATAAAAAGAATCTGAACAAAATACTTTTCCAAGATGGTTTTCTTGTTAAAAAAATAGTATTGTGCTAAAGATGATGGATTTGAAGACTCTTTTATCATAATATTTATCCTCCCTAATTAAATAACTGATTCTGAATAAGCTTATAATAAATTCCACTTTTTAACATTAATTCTTCGTGATTTCCCATCTCAACAATGACTCCGTTATCAAAAACGACTATCTTATGAGCATTTTTTATAGTGCTAAGCCTATGAGCAATGACTATTAAGGTTTTGTTTTCAAATGCTTGGTTTAAATTATTTACAATCTCCTTTTCATTCATTGAATCTAAAGAATTAGTCGCTTCATCAAGAAATAAAAAATCTGGATCGCGATATATAGCTCTAGCAATTAAAATTCGTTGCTTCTGTCCTTGACTTAAACCAAGGCCTTCAGCACCAATTAATGTGTTGAATCCGTTAGGTAAAGTTTTTATATGATCAAGAATATTAGCTATTTCGCAGCACTTTTCCACCTTTATCATATCCGCAGTGGTATCGTCGAAACAAATATTCTTTAAGATGGAATCATTAAAAAAGTACCCATCTTGTAAGACTACACCAATCCTTGACCTCCAAAAAGATGGACTAATATATTGTAGTTCAGTAGAACCGACTAAAACCTCTCCTCTATAATCTGTTTCCAATTTAGTAAGTATCTTCATCATAGTAGTTTTCCCACTTCCACTAGTTCCTACAAAAGCGGTAAGTTTACCATATGGAATGTCAAACGTAATATTTTCAAAAATATCTCCATTTGAATGTAAATATGAAAAATTTAAATTCTTTATAGAAATCCCTTCTTTGGTATTAACATAATCTATTTTACAATTCTCATTCTCTTCACTTTCAATTTCATATACAGAATTTAGTCTCTGTAAACTAACTTTTGTATTCTCATAATCCTGTATAACACCAATAATTTCATGAAGGGGGCCACTAATTTGTGATATAATGAATTGTACTGCGATCATTTGCCCTAGAGAAAAAGATCCGTCAATAACATAGCTTGCAATTAAAAAAGTAATTACAATGTTTTGAATGCTATTAATTAATAAAACCCCAATTGACTGAATCTGATTATAATCCAAGGTTTTGAATCGAAGCGAAAACAATCTTATCTGAATATCTTCCCATTCCCACCTTTTGCTATTCGCACTATTATTGAGTTTTAAATCTCGCATTCCCTGGATCATTTCAATAGTCATGGAATGTTCATCGGATGAAGCATCAAATGTCAGAAAATTCAGTTTTCTTTTAATGGGAAAAAATATACTTATCCAACCAAAGTACAATAAATCGCCAGCGATTACCAAAAGAAATAAAGTAGGACTATAAAATAAAAGAATTGTAGAATAAATTATAAATCTAAGTATTGAAAGGCTTGAAGTCAATATAATATTAGAAATAAAAGTCTGTACAGTATGGTTGTCACCAAGCTTTTGTAGTATATCTCCTGTTTTTTTATTGCCAAAATAATTGATCGGAAGAGATATTATTTTTATCCAAAAATCAGAGAGTATGGACAGGTTTAAAAAATTGGAAAGTTTTAAACCAATCCTGGAACTGATCATTGAAATGAAAGAACTAAAGGTAGTAATTATCAGTTGCGTTATTAGCAAAACTATTACTGTCTTTTTGTCGCCAAGATTTATCCCGATATCAATTAAAGATTGAGACAGATAAGGAAAAATCGTTTGTATGGCAAAAAGTACAACAAACGATAGAAGTAATTGGAAAAACCGCCCCTTGTTCCTTTTATAATAACCAACAAAATCTTTAAATTTAATTGATCCGCGGCTCTTTTCTGTGAGATTGGTACTTTCGGTAAAAGTATTGGTCGGTTCAAGTAATAATACAATTCCAACCTTCATATTATCTTCTACTTGACTTTGAATCCAATATTTTTCAAATTCTTCGATAGAATAAGTGATGATTGCTTTTGCTGGATCAGCAACCTTCACTTTCTTTTTCCCAATTGATAACAGCACAACAAAGTGTTTCTGGTTCCAATGTAAAATAGAAGGCGTTGGAAGGTATTTAAGATCATCTATTGATACTTGGAGCCCCTTAGTTTTGAAACCAATTTCTTCTGCTGCCTTACTAATAGAATGCATACTTGTTCCAACTCTACTAATCCTCAATATTTTCTGTAGACTATAATAATCAACATTCTTATTATAGAAACTTGCGATGATTCTCAAGCATGCTGCTCCACAGTCACTTTGGCTCAATTGTTTCTGAAATAACATAATGTTAATGGTTATTTTAGACGGATGGCTTTAAAAGAAGTTCCTTTGAATATTGAATTAAGAAAAAGTAACTCATAACTTCAATATCATTAAAACCATACTCGGCTATTCTATTAAAATTCATATGAAATATATCATAAACCTCCCTTTGTATGCTTTTTTTGAAAACTTTAGCTAAAAGATAACGGAATTGACTAAAATTTTCATCGTTTAGAAAATCTTTATTGCTATTAAAATAGGCTGAAACTTTCTCCTTATTTAATCTATAGTACGACGCCAGTGGCTTAAAATTATGCAAATTCATACGGATTTTCAAATGTTCAAAACCCGAAGAATAAAATGCTAACAATTCCTTCCTACTCAAAGAAAACTCACTAAGGCAAGAATCAATATATATTAAATTTATCATCCACAAATCCTGAAAAGAATAGCTTTTCAAAAGTTTTAATATAGAACGCGAATGATAATTAAAAAGACTTTCAATCATTTCTATATTATCCTGTCCATATCTTTCTAATTCTCGAAGATAATTTTCTATCTGTATTTTTCTAACAACATTTGATTGAATATATGGGGCTAAAAACTTGTTAATCGAAAGTATGACTGCGGATAAATCAAAATTAGCAAGAAGGAATCTTAGTCTTAAATGGAAACCGCCTTCATCAGCATATTTAATAAAGAAAAATTGCTTAATAGTGTTTTCTTGGTCTAATTTATCGATAATTAAAGATAAATCTTCTTTAATGATTTTATTACATATTGTTTCATTACAATATATCTTAACATATAACCACTCCTCCCCCGGCAGAAAGATCCTCTTAGTCATATTTTATGAAAATTTAAAAATAGCTCGTTTACATACATAGAACCTGTATCACCATCAATAATAAAAGCTGAAGCTTCTTTGAAAAGGAATTCTTGAAATATTAGCCTTCCTTTATTTCTCATTTCCTTTTCAAGAATCTCAATACTCATAGAAACCTCCAGATCAAAAAATATTTTATCCTCTTCTAAATTACAAAGCCAAACTTTCGAAGGCATATTATAGCGGTTTTTGAATTCCAAAAGTTTTTGGTTGAAATTATTCATAGTGCCATCTATATGAAATACCCAGGTTGCTAGAGACAAAATAATACCATCATTTGTCTGTACACGAGGTAAAAAAGATCGCAAATAAAGTAAGTTTCCCCAAGAAAGTTTTAAATAGTTTTTTTTACTCAAAAAGGATAGCTCAAAATAAGATAAAAATTTGTAAATGGGATTGGATGCCGCCGAAAAATTATGTAAGGTTCCATTTCGAGGCAAAATATCCTTTTTGAGGCTGTTTGATATTAATCTGAGATTGTGATTAAAATCGATATATATATATAAGTCGCTTAATGGAATTATCTCCGAATTATCAGCCTCGGACGACACAGTCAAAACTGGTATTTCAAATTTTCGCAATCGATTTCTTTGCACTAGTAGTTTGCCTGCTATATCCGATGGTAAGTAATTTATGTCAGCTTGAACAACATTATTGAAAACATCGTTTTCATAATTGGCTATTTCTAAGATCAATTCTTTAAATCCATTATTCGATTCATCTAACCTATTTGTTAAATTAGTGGGACTACTTGATGTGATATATTTTAATAAAATGCTATCCTCCTCAAAAGGCTTACCGGCGGAATAAATTTCAAAACATCCGGAAAATGTTGGAGGGAGATCTTCAAGTTTTGATAAAGTTAACTCATTTTCATTTATAATGATATGCTCCTTACGATCAGAGTCTAAAAAATCAAGATATTTATGCAATAGATATTTATGAATATTGATATCATCATATTCCTTACCCATTTTTCTTCTAGATGCTCCGATATAAATAGAAGGAATTCTACTTCTAACAGTCTCATCAATGAAATCGTCAAATCCTATTCCAAGATCCGGATCCAGCGCCACTAATAATGGAACTTTTTCGTGTTCAAATTTTTTATATAACTGGTCTTTGAAACTATCGATAGTTGTATTAAATGTTTCTTTGTTCAGACCATCAAGTATACTTATGGCGTTATAAATTTTTTTCAATAATTTATTAGAAAGATGGATCTTTTTAGACTTAATAAAGGTATTCGTATTAATGAATTTTTGTGAAATATGCTCCTTTTTTTCTATACAATTCAATTGACTATTTAGGATTTCGAATTCAGACATTCTTTTCCCGATCTCCTTGGAATTAATGAGATTAATGTTTGCTATTATTTTTCTCACCTCTTCAGAATTGGAATTGAAAAGATTATTTATAGTTGAAAAGGCATTAATTTCCAAATCTGAAAAGCAAATATTATGAATTATCAACTTTTCGACTATTTCTAATCCATCTGCTTCATTGTCAGCAAACCCATCTTTAATAAGAAAATCTATGCAGCTCTCCAAACTTCTCTTTTTTTCTATGAATTTTAAAAATCCGAAAAGTGATTCATTGCCACTGAATTCTATCAAATTGTAATTTAACCTATTTAAATCCGAAGTTGGTTGAAGTAATCTAATACTACTTCCATTAAAAATTAGAGTACCATTTTTTTCAATCGTTTTAACTTCATTTATATGTTTCGCTCTACTTAAAAATTGTTTGAGTGGTAAAGATGGTTTGGTGATTGAATAAAAATCCTTGCAGCTTAAGGTAAGACCTCGTTTAGTTTCATCACAGTCAATTTCGACTACCCCTGTAGCAGCAAAAGTTCCAAATGGGACTGTTCTACTACACATTCTATTAAGGTATTTAAAGATTGCTTTCGCCTCCTTTCCATATCTCCCATTCTCTTTTTTATCATAAAAATTAGTATATAGAGAGTTACTTGCTAATTGAATAGCCTCCTTAAATCTATTATCGGTAATGATATTCTTGTCTCTATAATTATTTAAAGTCAATAGTGGGACTCTTAAAATCGCATTTTTAAAGATTTCAATAATTGGCATAAGTAAAATTGAGGTAATAGTATGATCCAGTTCCTAAAACTAAAGCAGTATAGTATATTAGGTCACCCGAAATAAAATGGAAAATAATTATAAAAAACATAAATATTGATATCGAGAATTAATCTAAACCGAAGAGAACGGTTTGTGTTATTCTGAGATAGGGTCTGGTCTTCATAATTAAATTGGAAAAATGAACAGCATGCAAATAAAATATTGATATTAACTCTTAACTCACAAAACCTATAACACACTTTATAAGAAAAAATTCACCCTGCCTTTTAAATTCTCGCCTTTTATTTTAAATGGTGACAATATAAAATTCAAGATTAAACACTCGTACCAAAAGTTAACTTTATTACCAATCAAAAATGCTAATTTTTGTCAAGGACTAATCCTTAAACAAAAATTAGCATCCTTATAATGTTAAGCTTAAATAGCAGCGGTTAAACATGTATAAGGTTTGGATGTTGGCGAAACAGGTTTTGGTGTGTTACACCCATTCATAACACTTGATTCAGGAAGAGTGACAGAAATATCAACACACTTTTTCGGACCATTTTTATACTCGGTCACGTAAGATTTAGAACTTCCACTTTCCGCTCCAACAATGGATTTCAATTGGTCCTCAGACAAAGTCCCTAAAACGATCTTGTCTAGATTAATCTTTTTTCTCATATTTTTTTGATTTATAACTTACCCTAAGTTAAAAAAATAATTTGATTTAAAATATATTTTTATTTTTTTTATAAAAGAAACATATCTGCCCATTTCAGAAGAAAATCATTGGCAAATAGATTGTTTTTATTCATCAAAATTAAAATACCCACCCCTAAGGAACCTTCAATAATTGAATGATTTTTTACACCCGAAGAAACATTATTACTTAAGTAATATTCCATACTCCTTTTTTCCCAATAAGAAGAAGCTTCATTAAAAATATCCTCCCCTGTTTTAATAAACAGTATTTTAAATATTATACTCGCACCAGTACTTCCGTGGCAAATACTATAATCTCCGATTTCAGTATCTATATCATCCTTTCTTTTGGCTGTAATTTTTAATTTATCTAAAAGAAAAGAAGATTTGTCCCGGCTATAATACTTCGAAGCATACTTATATAAAAGAAATAATATTCCCAAGTCGCCATAACACCAAGCTAACCGAGATTCAAAACTGGAAAAATTGTGATCTGTAAGATCTAAAAAATTCGGAAAAAATGACTTTTTTGAATACCGCCCTATTGTATTAATATAATAATTGAAAATTCCATTAAATATGTCTTTTGCTAATTCTTTATAAATATTTCTATCAATACATAAGTCCAAAATTGGAAGTAAGTTGATCATACCGTGAGCCAATCCAAAATCATATACCTCTCTATGCTCCAAAGTGAATTTAGTCGACAAACAGTATCCTTCATCCGTTTTTTCAACTTTATTCAGTAGAGTATTAAAATAAAGTTCGAGTTTCGGATCCGAAAAAATATTTAAACTTACATAGGCAAGTCCGGTTGCACCATGTAAAAAGTCCATATTATCATTATTTACATAGATATTCAAATCACGATGAAGTTGATCAGAATAGATATTTAGGTCAAATGCTTCATCTAAAATATTGTTCTTTTTAAAAAAATCCAACAACCATAGGAAACCAGCGTAACCATTACAAAAAGATGCTGTCGAATATTCGCTAGCTCTGTTACATAAAATAACTAGGCTCTGCTCAAAATCTTCATTTAGATAATTTTCTTCAGTGGTCAACATTTCTAGTGCATAAAATAGAAGTATTCCCGCCCCTCCCGTAAAAAGAGAATTCGATAATTTACCTTTCTGAATACTCGATAAGGGTAAACTTTCTTTGATTTTTTCCAGAATTTCATTTTGATCAATCATAGATCTAATTTTTTTATGATTTCATCGAAACTCATCGATGAAATATTTTCAATCAAGTGATGAGGTGCAATACCAGTGGAAAAATAGACATGGCCTTTGAGATCCCTAGCCATTTGCCCTGTATAACTAATGTTGTATCCATAGGGCAGTGAAAAATACTGAGTAGCACCGTTCGCCCCAGAGGTTGGATGTCCAACTAAAATAGCATCTGTTAGATCTTTGAACATACATATGATAGTTTCGGATGCACTAAAAGCTTCTTCATTTATCAAAACATATAGTTTGCCTAAAAATGGTTTATTTTCCTTTCTGATCTTCTGGCTGTTAAAATTAAATTTAAAACGTTTAACGTCGGGATGTTCGCGCAGCGGAGTTCCAAAGTAACTGATGGCTGTATCCTGCTTTAAAAAGAAGCCTAACAAAGTATTCAACTCAACTTTCGGGTATCCCCTTAAATCAAAAATTATCTTTGAATCTTTATTTAAAGAGTCAAATTTTGATAGAAAATCATCAATTATAGTAGCAGATGTTAAATCAAAATAAAACAGATCTTTTTTGAATCTCCCATTTTTGGGTTTTATTTTCTTTACCATTATCTCATTATAATCCTTTTCCGTTACATTTCTAACTAACTTTATATTTTCAGTTGACAAATCGTCTTGCTTAAGTTCAATAACAACTGTATCTTGTTTCGAAGAAGAAAGAAGCTCCTTTAGACTCCAAAAATGAACCCATTGGCGAGAGCCTGATACTTTGAGTGAGGTGACTTTGTACAAACTATCGATGGATATACCATTGATACGCAATATTTTAGATCCAATCTTTTTATTGTAAATTGTATCAGCAGTTCTTTCAACATAGAAACTTCCATTATGACTGTTTATAGTGATTGGCGGAAAGAAACGCTTAACTAGATATGGGAGGCTTGCTTTTGCGTGCCCATCGTTCAATAATGCAAGAGTTTTATTTAAACCGTCAACGTGCTCAAACTCATTCTTGTTAGAGAATATAAAGCCTAAACTTTTATGTTGAAATTCTTTAAATGACATATCGATATTTGCCCAATAGGGAAATCCATATTTTAAATTGTTCATTACAATGACCCAATTTGCTATAAATGTTGTTCGAGAGCTGTAATCATTATTTTTCATAAAATCCATCAAAACAGAATTGATAGAATCGATGGATGGACGATCCTTTATAAATTGAACATTATTTTCAGAACTATATTTAAATATAGGCAACTCATAATTTATCCCATTTACACTATTCGTGAATTTAATATTCTCCGACAATTCAGATTTGAATAATTCTGGTTGCCTCATAGTTACATTCTCAACTAATTCTAGGCCAAATGGAATTATAGTTTGATCTCGAGGTTCATTTTCAATTATCAAAGAATTCTCCTCAGCCCACTTATTTTCGTTAAAAATATATAATTTCACATTTTTTGGAAAGAAACGGTCTTTACTATTGTTTTTAGAGAAAATTAGATTAAATGCAAAAAACCTACTTTGTTCTTTTCTTTCTCCAAAAATTTCAAAGTGCCAATATTTTTTATCCTCAATTTGCCTCTGCACTTTTACTATTTCAAAATCTTGATAAGAAAAACAATTTCTAAGGAGCAAGCTGTCACTATTCATTTTATCGGAAAGGTCAAACATTAATTTGAATTTTGTGCCTGCTCTTCCATCTACGAAATCAATCTTTGCAACATTTATTACTGAGTAATGATTTTGCAAAAAAGGGGATTCTTGTACTGTAGAATTTACTAAAACGCTTTGATAGTAAGGATTACTTTCGAGTTCAGAAATACCCTTATGTTGCCAATGCATTTTAATACCGTTTTTGCCTGAATATTGCTTAAATCCATTATCGGATTTTGATATCTTTTCCGATTGAAGTTTGAGGTCAGGTGCAATATCTTTGAACAAAATTTTTAATTCTTTCAATAGTTCCTGATCATTTTTCGCGCCTATGATTTTTCCTGTTCCATAGATAGCAAAAACAGGCCATTCTATAGATTTAACAACTTCAGAAGGGTAAAAATATCTAACAGTGCCAAATATCTCCGAAAAGGCCTCTAAATTTCTCCTTTCACGTTCGTTCGGTTGACTAAATGAACTTTTAAAAAATAAAAGTAATGATATTACTATAAATAGGGCTCGTTTAATCACTTTAACAAATAAAATCATCCAGTAAATCCTCCAATTTTTTTTCTCCTTCAAAACCTGATCCTTTTTCATTTGTGGATGTCGTTTTGTTCACCTTAATAATTAGGTGAAATAGGAATTCATCGACATATTTAGAACTATCAAATATTACGAGTGTCGCTTGCAAAATATTCTCTATTATAGAAGAATATTCATAATTTGTAATCAATGTCGTTTGCATTTGAATATGTTCGGGTAACTCATCGAAATATGTATTAAAATTACCATAATCGAATATAATTAAACTCTTTTCCTTATTGTTTTCTAAGGTTTTTATTACAGCTTTTTTAGCAGAGTCAAATGCTCCGCTTAAGATCACTATTTCAAAAGTTTTATTTGATGAGATTTCAGACTTATTTTTATAACAATTATTAATCGATTCTTCCATATCAAACCCTAAAATATCCTTTTTCTTTGTTATTTTTCCTATTCTACTTTTTATCGTTAGAGAACAAATAATATCACAATTCTTTGATAAAAAGTTTGATATATTACTATTGAGATCTTTTTTTTTCCAAAACAAATCATCGATTCTAAATAAAGAGTCATCGAGTATCACGACAGGTTTAACATCTTTATCATTTAGTGCAGAAATTAGACCTAAAAGATATGGGGAAAAAATAACGCATCTAATTTTAGGATTTAATGAGATATTAGACAATAAAATAAAGTTTATAACATCTCTAAAGAATATTTCGAAAGAAGAATTTACAAGATCCTCCATATTGATCAAAGTAGATGCAATTTCCTTTTCATTTTTAATAATCTTTATTGCTTGAAATATCTTAAAGGATATGTTTATTGAATAAACGTTTTTAAATTTAGATTTTACAATGCGATTAATAAATTTTCCATTGCTAAAATCATCCGTAAATATAATGTCCATGTTATTTAAAATAAATATTATCTTTCTGAATGACTGTTCCGTTAATAAATTCAAGTATATTCAAACCGATACCTGCACAGCCAGACAGCCCGAAGGTAAGTTGTGAATTAATTGGAGAAATTAAGGACAACGCCGAATTAAATAGTGTAGCTTCAAAATTTAGAAAATTTTCTCCAAAAACTTCTTTTAGTAACTGATGATCTCTAAAGTTTGGATTGTTATAAAATAATGCTTTTTTTGCGCGCCATAAATACGCAAGTAATTCTTCTGGCTTCTTAACATCTCTATTAAGAAAGTTGCACCATTTAACAATTGTAATTAGAACATCTTTAATTACTTCATTTTGAATTGTTTTCTCTTGCTTTGTTTTGCATTTTTCAATTTTTTCCAACATCAAATCGATAATGATTTGGACCTTATCTAAGCACAATTGATAACCTTCAGGATAAAGTACAGATAGGCATTTTTGGCATTGTAGCAGAATTCGACAATTATAAAGGAGTGAGTTTATTTCAATGAATTTAGGGATGGAAAAAACGAGTGCATGATCCATTGATATTTCTAGGTAAGAAATATATTCTGTTAGTGCATCAGCAATATTACTCATTGTCAAAATAATAAATTCTCTTCTTAGATAGTCAATGAGATTGTCCTCCATTTTCAATCGGTAAATATTATATAGTGCTGCGCCAAAGCAATCAATAGAATTAGAATGAAATTTATAGGAATCCGAAAGTAAATGATCAAAACCGTCAAAAATCTTACTATTACTCATCGTTATGTAATCAGCTTCGATTAATGAGCAAATCGAAATTCCTATTCCTGATAAGCCGTCCAAAAAACTTATATCAGGTCCAACCTTTTCAATCGAACTAAGAAAAATTCGATTTGTTAACTCATAAATTAAATCATTGGCTTTAAAACGATCATATTCATATAAAAACAATAAATTACCAAAACTTCCATTATTAATTCCGGTCGAAGACAATATTCCAGCATTTAATAATATTGTATCGCTCAATTTTTTTAAAGTGTGTTCAAGTCTATTATATCTAATTGCCATATTTTTCTAATAAATGTTTAGAGCTAGCACATGTATCTAAATAAATTTTATAACTATTATTCTTTTCCTCCTCTGAAAAGAAATACGAATTGTTCAATTGCGGATGAGAAAGGTGGTATAATGCACCTTTCGCTCTGTGTACAAAAAGCCCTAATATCTCAAACCTTTTTTTTAATTCTTGGTCTTCAAAACCCCAGCCATTAAATTTTTCATTATCCCCTCCCACTTGTAAATAGGTATTCCTATTTAACACAACACACCCCCCACATGAAAGGAACATACTATTCCATACTTTTAAAAGATATTTATCAAAAATTCTAATATTTTTAGTTGCAATAAATTCCGATTTTAAAGGTCCAGCAGCATTTATGAACCTTCCGTCATATGGGTAGGATATTTTATTTGTATCATATCTTACTTTTAATATTGATTGATAAATTTGAGAAGGCGGAATAATGACATCGCAGTCATATTTTATAATAATCTTTGTAGTACAAAGTGCAGCCATCTGATTATTATACATTTGACGTCTATATATCTTAGAAGCATCATATATAAATAAACATTCAACATTCGGATGCTTAAAATAGACCTTCTGAGAAATATCAGCTTCTAATATTAATATTTTGCATTCGAAAAATTTTAAAAGAAAGCTAACAGATGTGATTAAATTCTCATATCTCTCTGGGGAGTCAATTTTAATAGGAATAATAAAAGTACAATCATTAGCATTATAAAGCAATTTATCTTCAGTTTTATAGATTTCTTCCACATATTTTGATGAACAACAATGTTCAGAAACAAATGAAAAATCCTTAAAATAAGGTTCTGATGAGTAAAACCCCGATTTATAAAAATAGTCTTTAGCGTTTTTCGGAAATACACCTGAATTATGAAAAATTGAACATTCAGAGTAACGCTTAATATCGTCATGGGGCCAACAGAAGTCGAGTTCCTTAACTGACTTAACTTTAGCATTTAATAAGCTATTCCAATAAACAACATACATATCTGTACACCAGCTTGATATATGATCTTTGTACGGTTTTTTTTCTTCGTTTTTTAAAAGAAATTTATATATATTTTCGCAATCTAACTCTACTTTATCCCAAAAGGTATAATCTAGGTTTTTCATAATATATTGTGCTCCACCTGCATTTATATCATTTCTTTGAACAAGTTTGCGATCAATACCTACAATCTCACACATGCCTTTTAAGACATTTAAACCATCAATGCTAATTACCTGAGAAGCAGCTATATAATTAGCTGGAGAAAAGTACCAGATTTCATCCTCTAAAAGAGATTCAAAACCATCAAAATTTTCTGTAAATAAAATATCAACATCATGATAAAAAATGCACTCTTGAGACAAATTTGCATGTAACTTGAAATGTTTTGCTAAAATGTGAGGCCGGATGGAAGAAAGATATACTTTTGAGAGCCTTGTATCTTCATAGAAGAAAAACTGTGCTTCTCTGTTATTTTGAACAAAGTCAATTACATTTAAGGGAATTTCATCTTTGTATCCGAATAGAATATGAATGTCAGAACCCTGAATACCTAATCTATTAAAATTATTGAGCATGACTTTAATTTGCCAAAGAAAAAAGTCTTCAGCTGGCTGTGCGCTTACAAAAATCATTTCTATAGTATATATATTTGGTTTATATTTAAATAAATATAATTATATATATTTACAAAAACAATGGTATTTACTAATTTCAATTATACAATTTTGAGCATGGTTCCAAAAATCATCCACCAAATATGTGGGGAGACCCCTTCTAGGCTTGTTGAGCAATGTGTTAGTTCATGGAATTGTTTGATGGAAAAAGAAAATTTCGATATCCGATATTGGGACGACTATAAATTGGCAATATTCATAAATAATAATTACCCTTGGGCATATAATGCATTTTCAAATGCTAGAAATCATGCCGAAGCCGCAGATATCTCTAGATATCTTTTAGTTCATCATTATGGTGGTATATACATTGACTGGGACATCCATTTAAATAATGTAGACGGTTTTATGTCTTTATTTAATGAGGAAACAAAAGGTTTTGTATTAGTTGATCCATGTAATTACACCATAGCATCGGAGTTTTTTGCTGGAATACCAAATGAAAATTTCTTTTTAGAAATTGTAAAAGATATAAATACAATATATTTGAGTGGTGATAGAGAAAATTATTTTACTCCCCAATATTCTGGTCCATATAGAATGAGACAAACATTATCAAAGTTTAAAAATATAGATTTTAGCTTAATAGAAGTTAAAGAGGTTTTTGAATACGATTACAGTGAAATCAGACAGGCAAAGTCATTTACTAAGTCTGGTATTGTAACACATTTCTGGGAACATTCATGGCTGTAGATGAGACTGTAACAAAAACCGTGTCAGTTGAATAATTCCATAAGGATAATTTTGCAGTGCTGTCAATAGAGCGACCTTCACCACGTCTGTCGTAAACGATGACATAAAATCCTTTGCTTGCTAGCGTTTCAGCGGTCGTCCCCGCAAAAAGTGTTGAATTTCCACTCGGTCCGCCTTGAATAAATATAATTGCAGGATCTTTACGCTGTCCGTAAGATTTTGAATAAATGGTACGCCCGGTCTCTGCATTTACTACTAATGACACTAAACAGCAAATCAATAAAAGCATTTTTCTCATAGAAGCGGCTTATCTTAAAAGCGTACTTTGTTTTATTATGTCCCTGATTTTCTGCTCGTAAAAATAGGCGATGTCAAAATTTTCATTGCCCACATTCTCCATAATGACAATGTTCGTGTTGGTTTTCGGATAATACAGATTTACAGCTGTAAAACCTTCCGCTGGGTGAAAGCCAGTATGTCCAATTTCATAAATATCAGCCTTGTCATTTATTCGTAAACCATATGCATAACCAATGGGTTCGTCACCGAAAACTGGATGTACAGCGGTGATTACATAATCAGTCATCATTTTATAGGTTTCAGGCTTCAAAACTTTTCCCTTGTGCAAGCATTCGTTCCAAAGAGCTAAGTCAGGCGCAGTAACGATTAGGTGACTTCCAAAGCAGTGAGTCGCATCAAATCCTGATTTTTCCTTAAGGACGAAACTCCTGTCGCTTTTGATCGTGTGTCCTTTCACTAAAAATTTACTATTTGTTTCGTTGGGGTAATAACTCCCGTTCATTTTGCACTCTTTAAACAATTCAGCAACAAGTTTTTCAAATTTTTCACCACTCTGCTTCTCCAGGACCAGTCCCGCCACATAATATCCTATGTTTGAATAACTAAAAGCAGAACCCGGTTTAAACTTCAGGGGTTCGTCCATACTGTCACTATTCAATCCCGAAGTATTGTTTAACAACTGATGAACAGTAACGGTATCCGCCCAGGCATATTTAAAATCTGGCAGATATTTGCGAATAGGTACCTGCAGATCGATCGTACCCTGTTCTACCTGCCGTAAAATAAGGGCCGCTGTAAATTGTTTGGCAATGGACATTGTAGAAAAATGGTCGTTGATTTTTAGAGGTGTTCTCTTATCAAAATCGGCAAATCCATAGGTTTTTGCATATTTTAATTTTCCGTTCTGCTGGATATAAACCACTCCGTTAAAATCTCTGGGATTTCGGTTTTTTAATAAATTGTCAATTTTTTCTACGTAATCCGCTTTCTTTTGTGCAGAAGAATAATGAGGAATAAATAGTATTGTTAATACAAATATGGTGAGTTTAAAAACCTGGTTCATTTATGTTTGCAATAATTTGATGTGATTTTCAGTTTATGTTCATTACTGGTTAAAATTGCGATCTTCACTCCATATCTCTAGCTGATGGCAGTCGATCAGTCAACTTCAGAAAGGACTTTTAATGACTTGTTCAGAGGAACAGTATCGCGTGGAGCAAAAATAGAACAGATAGGTTAATATACCAATTCTTTTTCTAAATAATTCGACATTATTTTCCAGAGAATTTGTAAATGATGACAACATAGCAGCAGGTATTTCTCCTTTCAACCCGCAAAGCGTAGCTGTATCAGCTGGACGAATTATGTTGGAGCGCATCGACTCACCTTCACTAGCTGTACAACGTGTAAAGAAGAGAGTAGAAAACGGGGGACACAATATTCCATCTGATGTGATAGAAAGACGATATCATCGTGGTTTAGAAAACCTGTTTAACATTTATATTCCGATATGTGATCGATGGCTGGTTTTTGATAACATGGATCTAATACCCGAAATAATTGCTCAAGGTGATAAATTTGGAGAATTCGTTTCAAATAGCGAAATTTGGTCAACACTAAAATCGAAATACGATAATGAACGATAAGGTAATTATTGAAAATATCAATCTTGCTGAACGAGTTCGTTTAGGAGTGCAAAAGGCTTTACGAAAATTGGCAGAAGAAAGTGCTGCAAAGGGTGAGAGTTTGGTGGTAAAAGTTGATGGTAAAATTCAAGAAGTACCTGCAAAGGAACTACTTATGAATTTACCAAAATAGTTACTTTACAGGCTCTGTAAAGCTTGCTAGATTATTTGAGATATCAGTTGTTAATTCTATACAAAAATTTTCGATACCTCAAAACGTTTCTTCCTAACCGAAAACTTAGAAATTTCCAACGCCATTAGGGAGTGTAACTTGAACTGTGTCATTGGATAATTAACCAAAATCTAAAAGCCGCTATCAAGTTTGAACCTATCCTCAAATTATTGATTTTAGCCATATATCGGAAAAGCTGGAATGCTAATTCTCTCACTAGAAATAAGCTTACAAATTATGGATAATAATTTGATAATCGAGATTTATCTTAATCATTATAGATTCGATAGCTTTGCCCATGAAGCATAGCGACTATTACTTTTGAAGATAGTTTCAATAAGCCTAATTAGGTTTCTATTCCATACAAACTAGCTATATCAAGATATACGCTAGCCAACTCCAGATTTTTATTAACCCCAATGCCATAATAATAGCACCGACCAACCTCATAAATAGATTGTTTCTCACCAAGTAAAATAGCTTTTGAATAAAACAAGAAAGCTTTTTTCGTATTCTTTTTTACTCCAAAACCATTCTCATAACATACAGCTAAATCGAAACAGGCCAGTTCATTGTTCTGAAGGGATGAATCTAACAATAGCTTGACGGCTACTTTATAATCTTTTTTAACGTTTTTCCCATATAGATACCAAGTCGCTAAAGCATATTGCGCTTTACTGTTATTCTTGTCGATTGCTTTCTGTAATAACTCAAGTGCATTTGAATTTCCTATCTCAGTATTTTTACCCGCTTCTTCGAGAGCTTTAAAATATAATTTATCTCCTTTTGCCATATTAAATAACTATTTTTTTGGAGGCCATGGACCATTCCAATTAGGTGTCTTTTTCTTGGAGGTAAAGATTCTCTTTTTTCTCCCCCCTATCTGCTGCTCTTCTAGATTGTCCTCTTTGATGCTTACCTAAGGTACTTGGTCTTGCTCCTTTGGTGTGTTCTGCAGAAAAGAGATTTTCAAATTTTCCAGCAAACACATTATCAAAGTAAAGGCTGTAGACATTGCTTTATCCTTACCTGCTTTTTCTTTTAGGAGAGTATTTTCAGCTTCTTTCTTCTTGTCGTCTTTCTTCTCAGTTCCTTTGTTTTCTTGATTTCTTTTCTTAGGTGGATCTTCCCCCTTATCTTTCCCCTAATTTTGCAGAAGGAATTCGGCAATATCTTTAGGGTCATTGGTAGACCAGCCTCCATAGTCATTTTTCTCCCACATCCCATTCGGATCTAATTTACCGATTGGGCTATTAAGAACATAATTGTATGGTGAATAAGACTAATAGATTTCCGCTGCCGGAGCGACTACGGACCACCTACCAACTTCCGCATCATAAAAACGAGCGCCATAATCATAGTTTCACCAAGCTCGCCCTGGATCTCCTTACCATTGTAAAGATATTTATTATACCCACAACTTTACGCTTGCCAAACGGATAATAATTATCACGTTGCACAACATCTCAGCAGGACAATCATTGTCAATTGTATCTTCATATCTTGGTTGTCTTTTTAAGGTTTGGCAGCGCTAAATTTTCTTCTCATAGCTGGTAGAGCGTCCGCCAAAGAAATCTACATAGCTCGCTCCTATATCGCTAAAGACCGTGGTGCCGATGACAACATTGGCCGCTATTGGAATATTAGAATTGGTTGTGGAATGCCGAATTAATATGTTTAAGGCTATTAACTTTCAAGATTATTACAAATTGTAGGGCTAAGGTTTGGTTTGAAAGTAGGGCTGGTTACGGGAAACCGTAGCTGATTTAATCAACAGCTATAATAAGACAATAAAGTAAAAAATTAAATAAAAAGAAGCATCCTTCGTTAACCGCCACGGGAGGCAATATTGGCTAAATGCTTTGTCGCCTAATTCTAATCAGCTTGGGATGTTCATCTATTGTAAAGATCGCGAGATTATTTTAGAGAAATCTATATACTTGGTTTTGAGAGAGATCTCCAGAAAAATGAGCAATTCCTATTTATAATTGAACATTATCCTAAATCAGTTCTTAACTCTATATGGAAACAGAGTCCAGTTATAGGGAACATAGCTGAACTGCGTAATCTTTATTTGTACACTTAGTGGGACAGCCCTCCAATAACGAAACTTAGATATTTTCGACCTCTTTGACTGAAAGTCCTGTGCCTTTAGCAATATCAGCTATAGGTAATCCCATTTCCTTAAATGCTTTAGCAGTCTCAAGAGCTTTTTTGCGCTCCCCTTCTGCTAGGCCCTGGGCTTTACCTTCCGCTAGGCCTTTAGCTTTACCTTCTGCTAGGCCTTTAGCGTGACCTAAAGCTTCTCCTGATTTCTTGGCCGAATTAAATACGCTCTCAGCATCACGCTTATGTTTTAAACTTGCTTCGTATGACATTAGCTCCTCCTCCGTTAGTTTACCTATCTCTCCTATCTCAAAGATAAGACCAAATATTCGTTTATCCAAAAATGTTGGCAATCTATCCATGGTACTCAAGTGTTTAAGTAAGTACAACCACTGATCCATAACTGTCTTTAGTTCTTCCGACTGTTTATTAAATAATGGAAGCGAAATCATTTTATATCCCAATTTATCATAGAATATTTCTTTGGTCAATTTGTCACACAGCGCCACATCATAGAAATAAGAACGTTCTGTGACATTGGATATACCAGAACTTCCATTTCTATCCATATCAAACTCCAAAATACCAATAAAGTAAACCTCCGGTAGGTAATAATCACTACCCTTCTTTCCTCGCGCTAATTGTTTATTGATGAGACTGGAGGTATAGTACACTGCACGGTCCTTAAAAAATTCTTGAAAGAGCTGCTGCATCTCAATGATGAAAACCTCACCATCGCTGCCGATACAATGTAAATCAAATACAACACGACGCATTTCCTCATAATCACCATCATGTTCTACAGGCTTATATCTTAGATCCGAAATTATCTTCTCTCCATGAAATAGACTATTGAGAAACTCAATTAGTAAGATTTTGTTGTCCTCCCTACCAAAGTAAAATTTCCAACCGAAATCGGTACGTGGATCTACATACCTACCCAAGTGCTTTTTTGATCTAGCCATAATATTTATTAATTGGTTATCAAGCAAATATACAATAATAAATTCAAAAATACTAAATTAATTAGTAAAAAAAACAAAAGTAGGAAAGTAACACTAAAATCGAAATACCATAATGATAGGAGTGCAAAAGGCTTTACGAAAATTGGCAAAAGAAAGTGCTGCAAAGGCTGAAAGTTTGGTGGTAAAGGTTGATGGTAAAATTCAAGAAGTACCTGCAAAGGAACTACTTATGAATTTACCAAAATAGTTACTCTACAGACTCTGTAAAGCTTGCTAAATTATTTTGAGATATCAGTTGTTAATTCTATTCAAAAATTTTCGATACCTTAAAACGTTTCTTCCTAACCGAAAACTTGGAAATTTCCAACGCCATTATTTTAGCTATCCAACACCCGTTTATTAATGTCAGCCCCACTATTGACAATACGTTTAGGGCCTCTGACGCTCTTCTGGTAATAAGTTTCATTTGAACCATTCTTGTCCGTTGTTTAATCGTTGTAAAAAGTCAGTAAAAGAGATTCCAATTCAATATGATATTGTTTGTCCAAATCAATAAAAGGCGTAAGTACTACCTAATTGAATTGTCAACTGTTTGTTCAATGGCAATAAATTCACTACTTCCCTTTCCTGCAGGTATAGGTATATTTTAAGTATAATTAACAGAATTATTTTGATAGATCAGATTTACCAATTTTCGATGTTGGCGGATTTATCAAGAATGGATTTGATCAAATCATTAAAGTATGTATTTACGTACTGATGATTTTTCTCTCCTCTAGGTTCACCATTGCCCTTGAAATAAAATTTTTTCACGTTCATTTTATTCCAAGTACCGTTGTAATTCATAATTTGGGCACTAAATGTTGGGCTATTGATTCGTATCTTTCCATCTTTAAACAAAAAAGTTAAGGTATAATCCACATCATAATAAGCCTTCGAGAAACCAGAGGTTTTAAGTCCCTTATTTTTATAACCTGCTAAAGTAATAGCCTGACCAGGAATCAAAGTCAAGCCATCTTTGGGATTGGAATACAAACTATTTATCGACTTAAGTACATTATCGTATAGCTCCTTCTGTTTGGTGCCTGGAACTTCTACAACAGCATAATCCTGGTTTTCCTTAGATATGAAACCGGTTGGCGCAAGGGTAAAATACTGGGAGAACGCTGAGTTTGCGAACAAAAGTATAAATATTGCGGTTACTATAATTTTCATATTTTATTATTTTAAGGACAGTTAAATAAATCAATAAATTTTTCAATAGAAGTGATTATTGCTATCACGACTTAGTTGCAATATACACCTTTCAGTAGTGAAACACAAGATCATGGTTGATGGTTTGAAATTTCTGCGATCAATCGCTATATCATCCGCCACGATCGCAAAGCAGCTATTTTTTACGTCTAGGACATTCTATATATTTTAGAAACAGTTCGCTTTTCGGATATATTATAACTGAATCTATAGATTTTATTGCTTCGTCACCTAATTTAAACCGGCTTTCGGTATTCCTCTATTGTAAAGACCGTTAGATTATTTGGGATAATTTTGCTCATTAGGCAAAGAGTTCTTCTATGATCATTCACAGCTGATCTGTCAACGTTAAATATTTTTTAGTGCTTAGATCATCAATAGTCAAAAATCCGGTAACAGAAAACTTTTTGACGGCTAGTGCTGCGTGCTCAATAGCTAGAAATAATTTTTTTAAAACCAAACAGGATTCGATATTGTATTAATAGTACTTTTCAAAAATAGGTAGTAATTAGGAAGCCTTGAGATCCTCCCAGACTCAAGGTTTTTTTATTCCTTTTATATCGTTTTTCATCGAATATCGTCCTTTATCCACTTTAATTCCCCACGTTGTATCATGGCGATATATTTTTGCACGTGATCATCGGTCAATAAGCCATTGTCTTCAAGGTGGTAATTGAACTGCTTAGTGAAGGGGTAATATTGAATACTTCCGACATAAGCATTATTGAGATAAATATGCCAAAGGCTGTATTTCTTGGCCCGAACTTCCACTACCTGGCGTTTTCCATGATGATAAAACAACTCAGGCACATCCGTATCAAAGCGAAGTAT
>JAIRVH010000037.1 GCA_031253985.1 Sphingobacterium sp. | reverse complement strand
ATGGTCTCCTCATTGGCGAGTGCACTCAGTAAGATGACGGGAATATGTGCGGTCTGATAAAAAGCTTTGATATCTTTTAAAATATCCAGACCACTTCCATCAGGAAGCATAATATCGGTGATCACTAGGTCTGGAAAATGTGTCTTCATCATATTGTTGGCTTGCTGGGCATCTTTTGCCAGAAATAGGTTGTAATCCTGTTCCAATAGCGAGCGGAGATAGTCTCTGATTTCATCATTATCTTCGACGATCATAATACTTTTTGATTTGTTGGATCGAAAAGAAAGATTGTTGTCTACCATCTTTCGTGTTGCGTCCAATATGTCGTCTTGTTGAAACAGCGGTTTTTCTCCTTTGTCGAAATCGGCCAGTTCAGCAGGTTCGTAGTGACTATTTCCAATTGGCATGCGGAGGGTGAATATCGACCCATGGCCGGGTTTGCTACTCACAGTGATTTGGCCATGATGCAGTTCGATGATCTGTTTGGTGTAGGCGAGGCCGATTCCGGAGCCATTACGACTACTGGCGCCCTGATAAAAAGGATCAAAAATATGCTCAATATCACTTGGGGCAATCCCCAGGCCATTATCTAATACACGTAGATAGAAATAGTCCTTGAAATTGTTTTCTTCCAGTATAATTTCAATTCTGCCACTTGCCGCCGTATGTTTGATCGCGTTGGACAATAAGTTGGATAAGACCTGTTCCATGAGGTATTCGTCCATCCAAACCTCTTTCAAGCTTGTTTTGTTGACATAACTGACGGAGATCCTGTTTTTTTTAAATAAGGGTTTGAAACTACCTATTACCTGCTGAATAAATGGGTCAATGTAAACGATGGCCGCATGTAGCTTAATCTTCGATTTACTGATGCGATGGATATCAATAAGGTCGCTGACCAAACGTTGTAGTTTTTTTGCATTCCGTTTGATGCGCGACAACTGTTCTCTGACCTCTTCGGTAAGATCTTTTCGTAATTCAAGGTCCTCGATAGGTGCGATGATAAGGGTCAGCGGGGTTTTAAATTCATGCGAGATATTGGTAAAGAAATTATTTTTGATTTCTGCCGCTTGCTGAATTTGACTGTTCATTTCGACGATCTGTTTTTGTTGCGCAAGAATCTCGCTATTCTGGATTTCCAGATGTTTGTTCTTTTCCCAGTTGCTTCTGATCACGATAATAGAAATTCCACCAAAGACAACAGCTAGCACCAAGCTAACGACCAATACATTAAGAACGGACTTTTGGCTTTGGTAAATCTTATTCTGTTCCGTAATGAACTCCTGTCTTTTGTCAATATCGAGCTGCTGTTGTTTTATTTTATCCGACTGCAGGGCAAGCAACTCCGCGTTGGTTTTGTCGATGACAGAGGTTGCGAGTATATTTTCGCGGCGGTAGTTTTGGTGGTTGATGATAGCCAAGGCCGTTCGAATGGCTTCGGCCCCGCCAGTGGGATAGAGTATGGACGCAAACATTTTGCCCTGTATGA
Source organism: Sphingobacterium sp. (assembly GCA_031253985.1). Classification (GTDB taxonomy): domain Bacteria; phylum Bacteroidota; class Bacteroidia; order Sphingobacteriales; family Sphingobacteriaceae; genus Sphingobacterium. The sequence continues at coordinate 2,611 of JAIRVH010000037.1, read as the reverse complement.
TCTGTTCAAGGCCATTTCCGGGACCAGGAAGAGCATCAACACCAATTATCTTAATGTCCTTTTTGATCTGGGCCTCGTCCAATGCTTTTTTTACCCCCATGGCCATCTGATCATTGAATGTAAAGATGATATCACTCTGGCTCATGACGTTTATATGCTTACGCATTTCCAGATAGGCTTTATTTTTCTCCCAGCCGCCGTGAATGACGCCGCTCACCCTAATCATTGTGGTATCTCCAATTTGCTGCATAAAGCCTTTTTCACGCTCTATTGAAGCTGAGGTGCCCGATAGCCCTGTGACTAATCCGACCGAACCCTTTCCTTGTAAAATCGTGCGGCTATATTGACCGGCCAGTTTCCCGATAGCAAGATTGTCTGCCCCCACATAGGCATTGTATTGGCCCGAAGACGTCTTACGGTCAGTTACGATGACGGGTACATTGCGTTGAAATACAGAATCTACTATAGGGGTAAGGGGCTCGGCCTCATTTGGGGATACAATCAGAAGATCGATATCCTGTTTGACTAATTCACGAATTTGATTGATCTGCACATTATTGTCGCCATGTGCGTCGCGATAAAGAAATTCAATATCGGGATTGAAGGAAAGTTCCCTTTTCATTTCCTCGAGCATTGTTTGTCGCCAGGCATCGTTTCCGATACACTGCGAAAAAGCGATGACCTGCTTTTTCTTCCGGACCATTGGTTGACATCCACAAAAAAGAAGCAAGGCCAATATGCCACCATAAATGAAATATTTTCCCATGATTTTTCCCCTTAAATATCCGAATATACATTATTTAGATTTTTTGGGGTAACAGTGGTTGTGTTAGTGTATATTTTACACTAAAATAGGAACCTTCAAAAATGTATCATTTTCTAAATTTTCTGTTTAAAAAGTGAAAGTTTTGAAAAATAAAATGAATGTAAGTGTTAGATTTTTAGTGTTTTAGTGTTTTTTAAAAAATGTTACATAAATAAATGTTTTTGCGAAGTCCAAATTTAAGTAAAGATGAATCACGTGTTAAATTTGGATTAATCAATTATAGATCATCACATGAACAAAAACACGGTATTAGCTTGGTCCTTTGTAGTGGCTTTAGGCGGATTTTTATTTGGATTTGATACAGCGGTTATTTCGGGAGCAGAAAAGGCCGTTCAGGAGCACTGGCATTTAAGTGAGTTTCAGCATGGACTGACAATGGCAATCGCCTTGATTGGGACAGTTGTCGGCGCAGCATTAGGTGCCCTGCCTTCCGATAAATTAGGCCGTAAAAATACCTTATTTGCTGTTGCAGCCCTTTACTTTATTTCAGCGATTGGTAGTGCACTGGCGAATGACTGGACGATATTTATTTTATTCCGCTTTTTGGGTGGTATAGGTGTTGGTGTCTCTTCGGTAACTGCACCAATCTATATATCGGAAATTTCTCCGGCGGCATCGCGGGGAAAATTGGTCGGACTTTTCCAGTTCAACGTTGTATTGGGGATCTTGATTGCCTATCTGTCCAATTACTTTATCGGTCAGATAGGAGAAGAGTCCTGGCGCTGGATGTTAGGCGTACAGTGTTTTCCGTCCCTGTTATTCTTCTGTTTGATCTTTCTCATTCCGGAAAGTCCGAGATGGTTGCTCCTGCACAGAGGTAATTTAGCCGAGGCAACACGGATTATGAAAAAAATTAATTCGGATGGTTACGAGCTGGAGATTTCAAAAATTCAGGAGTCCAAAAACAATTCCACAGGAGAAGGCAAGCTCTTCGTTCGCGAAAATGCCAAACCTATTTTATTGGCCTTTTGTTTTGCGCTGTTCAATCAAGTTTCAGGTATCAACGCGATTATATATTATGCTCCCCGTGTATTTGAAATGGCTGGTTTAGGCTCCCAGAGTTCATTGCTTTCGACAGTAGGTATCGGGGTTGTCAATTTTATTTTTACATTGCTGGCGATCAATTTCATCGATAAGGTCGGCAGAAGAAAATTAATGTTGGTGGGTTCGATCGGGCTGATTGTTTCATTGGCGCTCGTTTCCCATGCTTTTTACACCAGCCAGACAACAGGTTTTGCAATCACCATCTATCTAATGAGTTTTATTGCCTTTTTTGCATTCTCGCAAGGCGCCGTGATTTGGGTGTTTATTTCAGAAATTTTTCCGAACGATGTCCGCGCTAAAGGGCAGACATTCGGCAGCTTGACACATTGGGTGATGGCGGCAATTATTACCTTTTGTTTTCCTGCATTGACGGAAATGCTAGGCGGCGGCGGTACATTCTTGATTTTTGCACTATTTATGGTTTTACAGCTTATTTATGTACTGAAGTTTATGCCAGAGACAAAAGGGAAGTCGCTGGAAGATCTTGGGCATACCATCAATTTGCATTAGTCTTTAGCTAGACTACGCTAATAGACGTCGGAGTAGCCATGATGCGACTGGCGCCTGTCTAGAGTTATTTAATCAATGACAATGTGATAACATGTTGTGTGTATTGTCAACATTGAATTTAAAGGGAAATAAAATAATCAATTCGTTACATGGCTTTTGGCGCTCGGCCGAAGCTTTGTGAAAAAAGAAGAAATATGAAAAACGGAGAAAAATCAATACAGGGTATTTGTT
>JAIRVH010000021.1 GCA_031253985.1 Sphingobacterium sp. | reverse complement strand
GCTTTTGATCACGGTAGTAACACCGATTGGCAAGATGTGGTCTATCGCACGGCAAAAACAAGAAACAATTCCCTCTCCTTTTCAAAAGCAAGTAGTACAGGTAATTATTATGTGTCTGCGGCGCAAATGGATCAGCAGGGTATTGTACAAAATAGTGATTTTAGACGAACTTCCGCTCGTGTAAATGCTTCCGAATCGTTTTTGGATGATAAAAGACTCACGGTTGGGTTTAATCTTACGGCCAGTGAGACCAAAGATATCGGCGTGCCGACAAGTGATAACACAGGAGCATTTGGTCAATTGATTACACATACATTGATGGCCAATCCAACCCGTTCGGTGTTTGATGAAAATGGAAATTTTACAAATTTCAATATGAACGCCCATTATAATCCGATGTATCTCTTGGACATCTATCGGGACAATACGCGTACCCTACGTGCATTGGGTAATCTTGATATTTCCTTTCGTATAATCGACGGACTGGTATATAAATTCAATCTGGGGATAGACCGGGCAATGGGAGAACGGAATACAACGATCTTTCCAAATATTACGGATCTCAATCCACGCGGAAGATTTATGAAATATAATCAGAACTCTAAAAATACCCTCCTGGAACACTATCTGAATTATAGCAAACTTATCGATAAGCATAAGATTGAGGCTTTAGCGGGATTTTCCTATCAGAAATTTGACAATGGGGGCAATGGCTATACTATTGATGGCATTGCAAATAAGGGGGAGGGGGTACTGCCCGAAAATAATCCGGGATATGCCGGACGTCCAACTACAGCAACAGGTTTTTCACAGGTCAATGAACTGCAGTCTTATTTTACGCGTGTAAATTATAACTATGACAACCGTTACCTTTTGACAGCATCGTTGCGTGCCGATGGATCGACCCGATTCGGGAAGAACAACAAATATGGATATTTCCCTTCGTTTGCTTTGGGATGGAATATCTCAAAAGAAAACTTCCTAAAAGACACTAATTGGTTGAATGACCTGAAATTTAGGGCTAGTTGGGGAAATACCGGTAATCAGGAAGTTCAAAACAAGATCACCAAAGCAAGTTATTCATTGGCAGCAGGCAATGGTTATTATATGAATGATGATCTGGCACTTGTCAACGGGGTTTCTGTCAACCGCACGCCTAATCCGAATCTAAAATGGGAAGTTGTGACACAAACCAACTTCGGTGTTGATTTTGACTTGTGGAGAGGTAAATTATATGGAACATTAGAATACTATAATAAAACTACAACGGATGCCATATTAAATATTCCTTCGCAAGTATTAAGCCCCACAGCTGATATATGGGTCAATATTGATGGTAAACTAGTGAACAGAGGATTTGAGTTTTTACTGGGATCGAAGCTGATCAATAAGGAGAAATTTAGTTGGACCGTGGATATTAATGGAGCTACGTTACAAAATAAAATTGAGAATTTACCTGTTTCTGAGATTCTTTCTGGGGCTATTGCAGGCCCGGGGCAATCGGGCGTCAATGTCAATATTTATAAAAGTGGCTATGCCGCAGGTTCCTTTTATTTATGGGATTACAATGGGGTAGATGATAAAGGTAATTACATCTATAGCGATACACGCCGAATTATAGAAGGTGCCTTACCCAAATTTACGTATGGTTTGAATAGCCAGATGTATTATAGATCCTTCGATTTTTCCTTCTCATTTATCGGACAGCTGGGGGGCTATAACTTTAACAATATGGCGATGAATGCATTGAACATAAATAATCTGGCATCCGATAGAAATGTGTCCAATCGATATTATGCGCCAAATATTAGTCCTTCCAATAATCCTCAGATTTCAACCCTCTATCTCGAAAAATCTGATTTTATACGTCTCAATTCTGTTCGTTTAGGCTATACGATACCTTTGGTTAGTAAAAAGTGGATTCAATCTGTCGGATTATATATGACGGGTCAAAATCTATGGACGGTGACAAAATATTCGGGCTACGATCCGTTGATCAATAGTCCCCGTGTAAGCAACGGTAACCAGTCTTTGGGAGTCGATTATACGGCTTATCCTTCGGCGAAGACATTTTTATTTGGTGCAACGATTAAATTTTAATGATGAAAAAGATTTTTTTTAACAAATATATCCTCTGCCTGTCCTTCATGTTGGTGTTAGGTAGTTGTACAAAGTTGGATGAGCAGGTACTCGATGAGGTTCTTGGTGACGATGCTTCAAATCCCGAAGGTGCATTGGCGGCGGCTTATGATCGTCTGGGAAAAGGAACTTTTGTTGATCATGGTGGTGTTTTTGCGCTTCAGCAATACACCACAGATGAAGCGATCTTAGCTACCCGCGGAAGCGATTGGGGCGATGGTGGGAAATGGCGTTCCATGCATGAATTTACCTGGACTCCAGATAATGCGATTGTTACGGACAACTGGAATATGCTGACCAATGGAATCACCCGTGCAATGACAGCGGTTAAAGCTGTGACAGAATCGAATATCCCCCAAAAGAAGCTGTTTCTTGCTGAATCGAGAGGACTGCTGGCATTTTATATGTATACGGTATTGGATCTTTATGGCCAGGTTCCATATAGGGACCCATTAAACGAGCGCGCACCATTAGAAATAAAAAAGGCCGCATCAACGATCGATGAGCTGATCCTGGAGGTTGAAACGTTAATTCCTGATTTGGCGTCATTGGGTGAGCAGTCTACTCACAACGGTCGATTTACCAAGGAAGCTGCGTACGGTTTATTAACACAGATGTATTTAAATCGGGCAGTTTTTAAAAATAGAATGGCAAATACCTATGAATTTACTGAAAAAGCCCTGTCAGGCGAAGGAACAGATATGGACAGGGTAATCTATTATTCTTCCCTGTTAATCAATTCCTCTAAATTTCGTTTGGAAAGCAACTATTTTAATAGTTTTTCAATAAAAAATGAAAAAGGTCCAGAGCTCATCTGGGTGATTACACAGAAAATCGATAAAATCAGAAATGGATCCAATTCTTTTGCCTATGTCTGTGTGGAACGTAATCAACGACCTACACCAGTCAATAGAGGAACGAATGCTGCCTGTACCACGCCTGAATTTTATGCTACGTGGGATGGAAATCATGATGATCCACGTTTTTCGAGAAAACATCAATACGGTGACGGTACCTGGTTTTACAACGATCGTGAACAAAGTGTTCCGGCTACTGATATCGTACCGGGGACTAATCTGATGTGGTTTCATTTTAACCGTGGCATTATCGAAGGCCAGCAGTATGGCCCTAAATTGACCTCGAACGGTGCATTTGAAATGACGTCAGACGGACGCATTAAAGTATCGGAATTGTTTATGGAGAAAAGTGCCGGTACAAAAATGATCTTTACACCTCAACTGAATTTTGACGATCCAAAACAGGCCATCTTTAAACAAGATCAGATCAATCGTGGTGTACGTGTTTTTAAATATGAATACGATCCCGGCGACGGGAACGGTTCAAGTAATGTTGATATTCCATTAGTGCGTCTTGGAGCAATTTATACGATGCGCGCAGAAGCTTACTTTAGGAAAGGAGAAGTAAATCTGGCACGCAATGATATTAATAAATTGCGCTCGTCGCGCACACGGGAGTCACTTTATGGCAATGAGCCTGGAAAGACCATTGTAACCTTAAATTTAGCCGATCTTTATCGCGAAATTGCTTTTGAAACGTATTGGGAACTTCTTCGCCGTCCACAAATGATCCGGTTCGGAAAGTATGATTTGCCGTATAGTGCTAAACCAGCAACACAGCCATTTAGACGTCTGTTTCCGATTCCGCAAAGTGTCATGGATGTGACCAAGGATTTTAAGCAGAACGAAGGTTATTAAAGATCTGTGTAATAAATTATTTTCCCTTATTCAAAAGTAATAAGGGAAAATAATTGTTGCTAGTTGAAGTGTGGAAATATTCCTGTAGTCTGTGTCGGTCCCGACTTATTTTTTCTTTTTCGATTTTTTCTTGTTTTCGGCAGGCAGATCCAATATAGCCATCAATAACAAATAATAGCCTTTTTCCAATCCCATTTTTTGTGCTTTTTGGTGTATAGTGTCCATATCTTTATTTGATTATTGTTTAATATTCTTTTACGCTTTCTATGAACTGAAACAAATGCTATACCCAAAATCTTCCATCGGTCTCATAACCGTATTTTTAGAATGGAAATAACGTAGAGATTTTATTTTATACCAAAAAAATACGGATAGCTTGGGTATTTAATGCAATAAAGTGCTGAATAGAGCAGAAACAAGGTGTGAAAAATACATGAACATCTTTGCAGCAAAACATTTTTAACACCAGTATTGTCATACTTCCGATTAATAATTAAAACAGGTATTTATGAAAAAGATAATTCCATTTGCACTTATGTCGAGTTTATTGATGCTCGTAGCTAGCTGTGCAGCAATTGAAGGTATTTTTAAGGCTGGTGTATGGTCAGGTATTCTATTGGTTGTAGTCGTAGTCGCTATTGTCATTTGGTTGGTGAGCAAATTGTTTGGTGGATCAAAATGATTATAAGGACTGGGAGTTTCAGTACTTAGACCTTTATGTTTTTTCGACCAGATATTTCCAATAGCGTTTGGGAACATGTCTTAAATGGAGCTTTAAGTTCTTACGTGATTCAATATTGGTACTTTTAAAATAAGTCTTCCAAAGATGCTGATATTCCTTTTCCTGAGGATCGAGATCCACTTCTAGTTGATATGGATCTCGAATCTCGTTGTTATCATTACTGTATACTTCCACGACGTTTTGGCAATCATAGTGGAATCCATAGTTTCGCCGTATATCATAGATTAACCAGCTCTGGTCGGCGAATCGGTTTTTAAAGAAGTCTACAACTAAAGGAACCACATTAAAGTCAGGTTCAACGATGGCTGTGTAAAGGTGATCGTTAGATTTTACAAATCGGATAAATGCTTTCATACGGTGCCGTTCACGGCTGATCTTTTTGACCGTCTGATGCATACGGAGTATAGCTGCGTGCCCATAATTATGTATATCCAACTTTCCTTTGCGAAAGAGTTCGGTGATCAGTCGAAATCCGTTGAGCCATTCAGATTGGTTATCGGACAAATAGTTGTGGTAAAAGATTTTTGTTTCTTTCTTTCCTAATATTTTTTCCATTCCAGCAAGAATGCGATTAGCTTTTTTAGCATCCGTATTAATCTGTCGATTCTCTGAAAAAATATTAATTTCCATAGTTTGAATTGTAGCAGGAATAATATCAAATTCTTTCCGTTCAAAGGCTTCAAATATGCAGCAGAGGTATCCGGAATAACTTCCATCAAAAATATAATTCATTAGAATAAGGTCAATTGGCTACTGGAAGCTGCGATTTGTGCTTGAGGGTTGCGTTCAAGAATAGACTTTCTGATATTTTCGGGGTAGTGGAAGCCCGCAGTTATCAATGTATCCTGGCAAACCATAAAATATTTGGCGCGATTATAGGCAATTCCCATTTTTCGAAGCTGATGTTCTTTTAGTTTTCCATATTTGCGCGACTGCACAACTTTGTTTGCGGACTGCCTGCCAATTCCCGGAATTCGAATAATCCATTCGTAACTAGCAGTGTTGATGTCGACAGGAAAGAATTGAGGATTGCGCAGTGCCCAAGCAAGCTTTGGGTCTATTTCCAGGTCGAGCTGCTGATGCGTGCTGTTGAGTATTTCATGGAGTGAAAAGCCATAAAACCGGAGTAACCAATCTGTTTGGTAAAGTCTGTTTTCACGTACAAGAGGCGGTGTTGTTCCAATCTGAGGAAGGTTGGAGTCGGTCGCGTTGATGGGTATATAGCCCGAATAATAAACCCGTTTGAGATTGTAATCTTTATAGAATGTATTGGCAGCCTGCATAATCTGTAGGTCACTTTCAGGTGTAGCGCCAATAACCATTTGAGTACTTTGGCCTGCCGGTACAAATAAAGGCGTTTTCTTATTAATTTTTCGATCCTCCCGAAGGTTGAGGATTTCATTATTAACAATCGCCAAAGGTTCGCGAACGGATTGATGATCCTTTTCAGGAGCAACCAACTTGAGACCTTCCTCTGTGGGAATTTCGAGATTCACACTCATTCGGTCAACATATAACCCCGCTTCTTTTAATAATAATTCACTGGCACCAGGAATAGCTTTCAAATGGATATAACCATTAAAACGTTCTTCAGTCCGAAGTTTCTTAACGACTAACATTAAGCGTTCCATGGTATAGTCTGCGGATTTGAAAATACCCGAACTTAAAAAAAGACCTTCGATGTAATTACGGCGATAAAAGTTCATGGTCAACTCGACAACTTCCTTGACCGAAAATGCTGCGCGTTGTACATCATTGCTACGCCGGCTCACACAAAAGGCACAATCGTAGATACAATAGTTCGTCATTAGGATTTTTAAGAGGGAGACACAGCGGCCATCTTCGGTGTAGGTATGACAAATACCGCTAGCTGACGAATCGCCAATACCGCCATTATTCTTTCGTTTACTTCCGCTCGAACTACAGCTTACGTCATATTTTGCGGCATCAGCCAGTATCTGCAATTTATCATCAAATCCAAACATGATCTATCCTTTAATATTTGGCTGTAAAAATACTAATAATATTAGTATTTTAAAGACGTAAAATTACTTGATTTACTTTTTTGGAGCCGTATTTTTCCCCATTGTTCAACGCAGATGGCTTGAATTTATTAAAAAAATAAACGATTTGCGACATTATACTGTTCATTCATAAACTACATATTATGGCAGAGAATAATTTGAGTAATAAAGAAGCGTTAGAAAAACTAAAAGTAATTGTTGATCAAATTGATATAGGGACGATCTGTTCCTTTCCAGCAAATTCTAATTATCCTCACGGTGTGCCGATGAGCAGACAGGAGGTGGATGAAGAGGGGGATATTTGGTATATCTGTTCTGCTGAAAGTGAGACTTTTAAAAATATTTTACAGGATCCAAGAGTTTCCTTATTTTATGCTGATCCAAAACACTATACTTTTTTGAGTATTAATGGTACAGCGAGCCTTTCGCGGGATCAGGAAAGGATAGATCGCTACTGGAACAAAATGATGGAAGGGTGGTTTGAAAAAGGCAAGGACGATCCCAATATCAGGTTGATACAGGTGACACCTAAAGATGCACATTATTGGGATTCAAACTCCAATATGATCCTTAATCTGTTCAAGATGCTAAAAGCTAAAGTAACAGGTGAGACTGAGGACATAGGTAAAGAAGGAGATCTGAATGTTTAGCGCGTAAGAAATAGCATAAAACAAAAGCTTCTCTGTTTAGAAGCAGAGAAGCTTTTATTTGCAACAAACTTTTGCGGCTCTATACTGTCACGCATTCCCCTTTATTACGCGTAAAAGTACAGCGATAATAGCTATTACCAAAAGAATATGAATTATCCCGCCACTGACAAAGCCCCCAAAAAAACTGATTGCCCATACCAGGACCAAAATAACAGCGATAGTATACAATAGATTTCCCATAGCAATGAATATATTTGTTTATTGAATAACAATATTTATCCGGGGATGGTTTACTATTTTTTGTTTTTTTGAAGATATAGACAACTATGGATGCTATTTCGATTTTATAGCCGCGTGCAAAAAGTCTAGCCTTACTGATTGGATTAGTGGAAAGGTTACGACTAGTTAATTATATTTGGTATATATTGTCTTGAGAATAATTGTGCAAAATTGATCTGCTTAAAAAGTTTGTTCCCAGCTATCCGCCGGGAATTTGAACTGTATTTGGCAAGTTCCTTTATTTTAGTTGAATACTACGTTTTTGAATATATTACTGGAATGGAAATAACAGATCCTCTTAAATTGGAAAAAATATGGTTTTAAGAACTATTTTTAATAAAATTTATTGTTTTGGCATGATGATGTTGTGATTTATTCTGTTTATAGCGAATATTGTGATAAGTATTTGTGCAGGATCTTTTGTAGGAGAATGCTGTATGAAATATACTGCCGATGAAATAATAAACTGAAAAATTGATACAATGATGAAAAAGATTTTATTTTTAGTGACGATGGTTATGTTTGCCGTTACGGGCGCATTTGCTCAGATTCATAAACCTGTTAAATGGACGGTAGCCAGTAAAAAACTGAATAACAAGGAAGCCATGGTCTATGTAAAGGCAACTATTCAAGATGGTTGGCACATTTACTCTCAAAATGTAAAAGATGGCGGGCCAATTCCAACTTCTTTCAATTTTGCTAAGGCCGCTGGTTATGCTTTAGTCGGCAAGACTGCTGAACCAAAACCAAAGATCAAACACGAGGAGGTTTTCAAAATGGATGTTGGCTACTTCACAAATGAAGTGATCTTTCAGCAAAAGGTCTCGCTCACTAAAGGAGCTGCAACAGTAAAAGGTACCGTGGAATGGCAAGCTTGTGACGCGTCACAATGTCTTCCTCCAGATGAATATGCCTTTGCTGTAACGATTAAATAGTTTAAGGAATAGAAATTAAGCATCTCAAGCGATTTGGCGCTTAGGATATTTGATAGAAAAAGGAAAATTAAGGATAAAGGCTAGGTAGGATTACCTGGCTTTTTTGTTGAAGGGGCATTTGGTATAAAAAATGGACTCTTTTGTATAATTTGTTAAATCTATTTTTCGAGGAATTTTAGCTTTGTTTAAATGGATTACACAACCTTACTTCAGCAAGCAGATCTTTTTAGATCTCAACCAAAGGATGAATCACACTGACAGTAATCTTCCTGCGACATCATACTTACTTTACACAGGAAGCCCGAATGTTGAAGGAAAGTATGAAGAAGAAGAATATCGCTTATTTTGTGAAATGACAAATGATTGAAAAAAAGTTGTTTGTATGAGGTAATAATGTTGTGTAGTAAAAATGATAAAAATGGATCGATTAAAGCTGATGCACTGTGCAAAGTTAATTTGCTTGTTGATAATAGGATTGTTCGGTTTCAAGTCCGTTTGCTACGGGCAAATGGGGGCTGGACTTCGGATTGGTGGTAATATTTCGCGCGCAAATGGCAATGCATTCGGAGGAAATAGAGTGGGATATCAATTAGGGGGAGACCTGATTTTTCCCCTCAATAGTAAAATGGATATCCAAGTTGAACCTACTTACAATTTGACCCGAATACGTGTCAATGACAATACAGCTTCCCTTTCCGGAGGCTTGTCCAAAGGAACCCGCTCGCTGAAATATCTCAACACACCGGTCTATCTTAAAATTAATTTTACGGGAAAATTTTCGGTCCTAGGTGGCCTGGACTTTAATCTGTTGCTTAACGATGATGCCTATAAACTCAATGATGGAACACCGGCGTTCAACAGTCGCACACGTATAGGCTACGCCTTGGGAATAGACCTTGGAGCGTTGTATTTTAGATATCGTCAATTCAAAAAGAATAATAAAATCGTAGACAACTGGGATGCACATATTGACCAGTATCAACTGGGATTTAAAGTGCGTTTGTTTTAAGCGAATAGACTCACTGGTAGGTAACCTTTACAGACTTTCCTGTGCTGTAAGCTGAGCCGCTCTGATCTTGCTACATCAGGCGGCTTTAACTTTTTATTGATTCCCCATTTGTTGTTTGTAGGTTTATTGCTGGATATAAAGGATATTTCAATCTCTTGCGTAGACAAACCAATATTTACTTCCGCTCAATCTCGGATGGTAACAATTCTAAACAAATGGATAGAGGGAGTTTTTTAAGAAAGCTAGTTTAATTGGCCTCGGTGTACTGGCAAGTTTTGGCATGCTGATCTTGAGCGTATCTTACGGCAGCGGATTGCTGATCGTGTGAAATGAGATCCATACGTAACCGTTTTTAAGATGATCAATCAAGGGGAACTATTTTATCGATACTAATATATTACGCAACTTTGTTGCATTTATATTGTTTTGTTTTTACATTTGTTTAAACGAAATTACTATGAGCAACATTTCTCCAAAATTTAAATTGCCTGTCACCGTTTTAAGTGGGTTTTTAGGCGCCGGGAAAACAACACTTTTGAACCATATCTTACACAATAAGGACGGTAAGAAAGTTGCCGTTATTGTCAATGATATGAGCGAGGTCAATATCGATGTACAAACTGTTGAACGCGAAAACGTGCTTTCGCGAACGGAAGAAAAGTTGGTTGAAATGAGCAATGGATGTATTTGTTGTACGTTAAGGGAGGATTTAATAGTGGAAGTGGAGCGATTGGCAAAAGAAAACCGTTTTGACTATCTTCTCATAGAAAGTACGGGTATTTCAGAACCTATCCCAGTCGCTCAGACATTCAGTTATGTTGATACTGACAATGCGATTGATCTAACTACATTCAGTTATATTGACACGATGGTAACAGTGGTAGACTGTTTCAACTTTGCTAAAGATTTTGGAAGTGCCGATACCTTATTGGATCGAAAACTGACGGATGATGACTATGACAATAGGGCAATTGTCAATCTGTTGACCGATCAGATCGAGTTTGCGAATGTTATCCTGCTGAACAAAGCTGATCTTGTATCAGAGGCGACTTTGGGGACACTGGAAGCCGCTATTGGACGTCTCAATCCAGGGGCTAAGATTCTTCGAAGCCAGTTTGGCCGTATTGATCCCAAAGAAATTATGGGTACCGGCTCGTTTGACTTTGACAAAGCATCCTCTTCGGCGGGGTGGATCAGGGAGCTTGAAAACGAACATACACCTGAAACGGAGGAGTATGGTATTTCATCTTTTGTCTTTCGCTCACAACGTCCATTCCATCCACAGCGATTGCACCGGTATCTCAACGAACAGTATCCGCACAATATCTTACGAGCCAAAGGTCTCCTTTGGTTGGCCTCTCGTCCAGACTTGGCAATCAGTTTTAGTCAGGCCGGTGGCAGTGTTAGGCTGGAAAGCGCGGGTTCCTGGTGGAGTAGCATGCCTGAAGAGCAACGTTATCAGTACCCTAGTTATGCTGAAATAAGAACTGAGCTCCTGCAACGTTGGCATCCGGAGTGGGAAGATCGAAAAAATGAATTGGTCTTTATCGGTCAGAATCTGGATAGAGAAAAACATATGGCGGAATTGGAAGAATGCCTATTGACAGAAGAAGAAGCCGATGATTGGCGTTTTACTTGGTGGAAAGATGAATTTCCTGAAAATATTTAAAACTATTTGTGTTCCTTTATGGTCCAATCAATAGTTAATGTAGGTTAGATATTGTATTTTTCAAAGGCTGGGAATTAATTTCCTAGCCTTTCTTGTTATAGGTACATATTAACAAATCTACACTCGGGACGTGTTTTCTCAATTTACTTTATCTCGTTTGGGAATTGGCAAAAGCATACCGTGAATTAACCTCTGCGTTCAGGGTGACTAATGCACTAGGTTTTGTGCAGGCACCAAAAAAACAAAACCTTTTTCGCTTTATCGTTGTGTTAAGATAGAAAGATCGTTAAGATTTAAAATAGGCGTATGAGTTTATCAAAATATCGCGAAAAACGTACCGCTGAAGAAACACCAGAACCCTTTGGCGGAAGACCGAACGGGAAGGAGCTGCGGTTTGTCGTGCAGAAACACGATGCCTCTCACTTACATTATGATTTTCGGCTTGAAATGGGAGGTGTACTTAAAAGTTGGGCGGTTCCTAAAGGACCTTCTATGGATCCTTCAGTCAAACGCTTAGCGATGATGGTTGAAGATCATCCCTACGATTACAGAAATTTTGAGGGAGTCATTCCAAAAGGACAATATGGTGGTGGAACGGTTATCGTGTGGGATGAAGGTAGTTATGAAGCCGTAGATATGGAGACTAGTGATATTGAAAGGATGGATAAAAATCTTCGCCATCAGCTTTATAGCGGAAAGCTCAAATTTAGATTGTATGGACGGAAACTGAAAGGGGAATTTGCGTTGGTAAAAGCATATGGCAGGGGCGAAAATAGTTGGTTATTGATGAAGCTGGAAGATCAATATGCTACCGTCAAAGATGTTACACATCATGATAAATCTGTACTCTCGGGCAAAACAATAGCGCAAATGGAAAAATCTCCCGATAACGTTTATGGACAGCCTGTTAGCAAAAAGAATAGCACAAGAAAGGAGATTCAGAAGGCTGCGATAACTAGTGATCGGCTGCATGCAGGGCCTAATAAGAAAAATGGCAAGACGCTTAAAAAAGAGGACAGTATCTCAGAGCTGTTAAAAGAATCACCGAAGCAGGCATTTTATACCGCTGTGCAGCCTATGTTGGCGACGCTGGTCGACAAGCCCTTTGATGACGAGGATTGGGTATATGAGGTAAAATGGGACGGTTATCGTGCTATTGCCTTTATGAAAAATGGTCAAGTGGAATTAAAATCCAGAAACGATAAGAGCTTCAATGAAAAGTTTTATCCCGTATATGACAGCCTGAAGTCCATGGAGCTCAATGCGGTTGTAGATGGGGAGGTTGTGGTATTGGAAAAAAATGGAACCGCTAATTTCGGCTCTTTGCAAAATTGGCGGAGCGAGGCAGACGGTGATCTAGTGTATTATGTATTTGATATTTTGTGGTATGATGGAAAGAACCTAACAAATCTACCTTTGATGCAACGAAAAGCGATTTTAAAGGAAGTATTACCGCAGAATGATTTAATTTTATTAAGTGAGCATTTTGATACATCTGGAATTGAATTCTTGAAACAAGCCAAAAAACTCGGTCTAGAAGGCATTATGGCGAAACGCAAGGAAAGTACTTATCATTTAAAAGATCGTTCACACGATTGGTTAAAAATCAAAGCCAACAGACGTCAGGAAGTGGTTATTGGCGGTTTTACTAAAAATGATGGCTCCAGTAAGCTATTTAGCAGCTTGTTAGTGGGGCTATATGACGGTAAAAAGCTGGTTTATACGGGTAAAGTTGGTACCGGATTCAATACAAAATTACAGCAGGAAATGATGGTACAATTCAAACCCCTGATTACAAAAAATAGCCCTTTCGATGACGAACCTGATATCAACAAGCCATCACGATTTAGACCCAATCCACCTCATGCTGTAGTAACTTGGTTGCGCCCTGAACTGGTTTGCGAAGTGAGTTTTACGGAAATGACTAGTGATGGCGTCATGCGGCATCCTTCATTTGATGGCATGCGCGATGATAAAAATGCTCAAAAAGTGATCTTTGAAGAGGAACAATCCGTCACAGATATTGTTAATGACGTTGAAGATCAAGGGGAGAGATCGAGAAATTCTATTGCTGCTGATGTATCCTTCACGGCAAGCAGTTCTGAAGACTCCTTGTCATTACTTAAATCACCTTACGCGAAAAAATATAAAACAATGCTAAATCCAAACGACAAAACCCAGGTTCGGAAGGTAAATGGTCATGAGTTAAAGTTTACTAACCTTGATAAAATATTCTGGCCAGAAGAAAAAATCACCAAGCGCGATTTGATTAATTATTATGATCAGGCTGCACCCTTTATTTTACCATACCTTAAAGGTCGATCACAAAGCATGAATCGATACCCAAATGGTATCATAGGGGAGGGGTTCTATTTTAAAGATGTCACTGATACAGCACCGGAATGGGCAGAAACCTACCTTTACCAAAGTGAGGCAGATGATCGTGATAGGCATTATCTGGTCGGAAAGGACGAGGCTACGTTGTTGTATATGGCTAACTTGGGCTGTATCGAGATGAATCCCTGGAGTAGCACTGTCAAGACACCGGATAATCCGACGTTTTGTATCATTGATCTGGATCCGGATAAAAACACATTTGATCAAGTGATCGAAACAGCCCAGCTCACCAAGCAGCTGCTGGATGATATGGGAGTGCCTTCTTATTGTAAAACAAGTGGTTCTACCGGACTTCACATCTACATTCCGCTAGGAAATAAATACAGTTACGATCAGTCTAAGGAGTTTGCGCGTATTATCGTTACCCTGATTCATGCCGAGCTGCCGGATTATACAAGCTTAGAGCGAACCGTCCGTGATCGGAAAGGTAAAATGTATCTTGACTTTCTTCAAAATAGGCCACACGCAACTATTGCAGCGGCATATTCAGTGCGCCCCAAGCCTGGTGCGACGGTATCGATGCCACTGCATTGGGATGAAGTTAAAAAAGGTTTGAAAATCAGTGATTTCACCCTGTTCAATGCAATAGAGAGAATGCATGCCGTAGGTGATATCTTTAAACCTGTACTTGGTAAAGGAATTAATCTAAAAAAAGTCATTGAAAAGATCTCAAAAAATATTTCAGATAACAAACAATAATATATCATGAATGTAAAGCGAATTTTTGGAACAATATTGACGATACTAGGTATCGTTGGACTTATTTATACAGGAAATGGATTGATTCATAGGGATACAACCAATATGACACTCATCGTCGTCGGTGTGATATCCTTGTTATTTTTCTTTTCAGGGATCGGATTAATCAAAAATACAAAAGATGAAGGATAGTGTATTTCAATAAATGTGCACCTAATAGTCTATTTCCTTTTTTTAGCAAAGGGGTTGAATGAAAGTCCTGCATTCATGTAAAAAGAGGGACCAGGACTCGCTTCCCAGACATAATCGCGCTGGGGTTTATTTTTTTCAAATATCCGGGCGCGAGGAATTGTTTTTATACCTGACATTAGGGTGGCAATAAAAGATCGGCCCAAATTATGCTCATAAGTCAGACCCGAATTGATTTCCATCTGGCTAAAGGTGTATACTTTATCGGATCCTTGAAAATCATGTAGATAAAAGATCGTACTGTTTAAATCGGAACCTATAGAAACTCGCCCATTTTGTAAGACCTCTTTCCTAAAATATGCCTTTGTCTGTGCGATGGAATTGGAAAATCCGAGCACCAAAGCAGACATTAAAATTATCTTTTGCATAAATGTATGATTGAAGTCGGTGTAAGAATAAATGAAATTTATAGGCGCGAATTTTTTTTTAGACTAACAGGTCTTATTATTCTACAAAAGTTCTATTCCTCGGAATAGTGAAAGGAATACGGAACTTTGCAAATTGCTTTTTGGTATAAAAAAAGAAGTCCTTTGTATAAGAGATCGGATAGTTGCCAAGAAAAGACTTATTTTTGCTATTCAGGTTAAAATTATTCTAATGCATGCAAGACTTCAATAATAGTATTGTTTTACGGTACTTTACGGAAAATGAATTCAGGCCATTGCGGCATGTGTTTTTTTTGATCGGTTTACTGTTACTCTTCGCAAATGCTAATTCGAGCTCTCATTTTCAAGGCAGCTATCGGTTCTATTTCTCCATTATCCTTTGGTTTGTGTTTGTATGCATGTTCTACGTTAACATGTATGTGCTGATACCGAAATTTTTCTTTAAAGGGAAGTATGAGTTGTATGTTTTGGCATTGATACTGCTGGTGACAGCCAGTCTACTTGTGGTGATGTATATTGCCAATTACATCTATTTGATCCATATTCCAGCTATCAAAAAGCCCGAGTCGGATTCTATGGGGCTGATTGCAGCTTTATTTATCTGTATTCCCATTATTTTGACGACCACGACATTTAAACTTTTTAAACGTTGGTTGGAGGACAACAAGCGGATTTCTGATCTGAAAAACCTAGCATTGACGACTGAACTTATTTCCTTGAAGAACCAGATTCAGCCGCATTTTTTGTTCAACATGCTCAACAATGTGAAGGCATTGATTCGAAAAGATCCTACTATGGCGACGGAGGTCATCATCAAGTTATCGGACTTTTTGAGGTATCAGCTATACGAAAATAACGATGACAAGACGCTTTTAAAGTCGGAGATCAACTTTATATCCAATTTCCTGAAATTGGAAGAAATACGTCGAGACAATCTGACAACACATATAACATGTGCCGCGGAACTTGAAAAAAAGGGGATATTTTTACCGCCACATCTTTTTACGGCTTTTGTTGAAAATTCCATTAAACACAGTCTCAGCGCGGGTGATGGGCATACTTTCATCAGCATCCATTTTTCGGAGTTGGATCAGCGGCTTTGTTTTGAATGTGAAAATTCGAAAGATGCCGACAGTCCATTTGCGCAAAGTAAATACAGTGGACTGGGATTGGCTAATGCCAAAAGACGGTTGGATCTCCTATACCGAAATGATTACGAACTGTCTATCTCAACAACTGAGGCACTCTATAAGGTTAAACTTACTATTCCGCTATGAACTGTATTATTGTAGATGATGAACCCCTAGCAAGGGAAGAAATGAAAAATCTGATCGAGGAAATTTCATCCATTCAGATTGTCGGCACTTTTTCCAATGCCATATCAGCACTGGAATGTATCAAAACAAATTCGGTGGATCTACTTTTTTTGGATATCGAGATGCCAACAGTCAACGGCCTTGATTTTGCACAGTCTCTTCCAGATGATAAATTGGTGATCCTAACGACTGCATATGCGCAGTATGCATTGAAAAGTTATGAATTGGACGCCATAGATTATCTGCTGAAACCTATCAAGAAAGACCGTTTAGCCAAAGCGATTGATAAAGCAATAATCTATAAAAAATTACTGGCCTTAAAAGAAAATCAAAGCACGGTTGAAAAGGCCAGTGAGGATGCACTTTTTATTAAATCAGACCGGAAATACTATAAAATTGCTTTTACGGATATTCGCTTTATAGAAGCACTTAAAGATTATGTGGTCATCTATACACGCAACAATAAATTGATTACGGCGATGAACTTAAAAACAATCCATCAGAAACTTCCAGCCGACCTGTTTGCGCGTACCAGTAAATCTTATCTGATTAATTTGTCGTTTATTGATTCTTTTGACAACCATACAGTTTACATCGACAAATTTGAAATTCCGATCGGAGAAATCTATCGGGAATCTTTCTTTAAACAGTATACCGGAGGACTGCTGTAAGCTATTGGCTGCATTAGGCAATCACAAACCGATCAAGGAAATCAATTTGGATACCGTGACCATGTAGAAAATTTGTCAGATAGTCGATGCAACACTCTTCTGTTTCGACTCTGAAAATAGCATCTTCATCATCAAGATCGACTGTAGCTTGCTGTATTTGTGGGAGATGAGTCTTGACCAATTGTATCAAAAAATTTTTCTTGTCTTTCGTCTTTACCGAACTTTTAAAAATCAACACTTCCCTAGTTTTCATTGCTAGTAATTTATATATGTTCAAAATCATTTGATGTACCTGCTCCTGGAAGACATCTTTGCAAATCTAGGTTCTGGGTTATTCCACACAAGCTATATTATACGAAAGCATTTAATTTTTATACAAAACAAGACCGGGCAGGCGGCGTCTAAATGTCTTAGATCCGATAGAAAGGGCGGAGGGCTATCAATTCTAAATTTCTACAGAAAGGTATCGCATTTTTGTCAGGAGCTTCAGTTAAGTGGCTTTTTTAAGTGTTGAAATATGATTACAAGTTTAGTTGTCCTGTTTTTAAGTACGATAGTAGCTTTTTGGATCAGTGCTATCTGTGGTGGTGGGGCAAGTCTTATCCTTATTCCCTTACTAAATTTTATGTTGCCTTCATCGTTTATTCCGTTCTCGTTGACTATCGGTACATTCACCAGTTCAGTATCAAGAATAGTCGTTTTTAAACGGAATATCAATTGGAAAATCTTTTTATGGTTTGTTCCATTTTCCATACCAGCCGTATTGCTGGGTGGATATCTGATCAAATATATCGAACCTTCTTATTTGCAGTTGATTGTTGCTTTTTTCTTGATCGGAAATATCCCGCAATTATTTAAATCAAAAAAAGCCGATTTACCTGTACAAAATAAGTATTCAAAATCTTTTTTGGCCATTATCGGTTTTCTTTCCGGCTTTGTTTCAGGGGTTACGGGTGCGATCGGGCTATTATTCAATCGGTTTTATTTGCAAATGGGGCTGTCCAAAGAGGAGATCATAGCTACCCGTGCTGCCAATGAAGTGTTTTTACACTTCGTAAAGCTTATTATTTATATTGCCCTGGGTTTGGATTCTAGGACAGCTTTGGGTCTGGGCCTTGCGATTGCTCTAGCAACAATCGTTTCTTCGGTGACGGTTAAGTTTATATTACCTTATGTTAGTGATCAGCTCTTTAAAAAAATAGGCTATGGTGCTATGGTGGTTTCGGGGATCGTGCTGTTGGCAAGCAGTTCCCGTAAGATCGTTGATCAAAATGGTTTACAGATTGCCGTGGAACACTTGGAGAATAACACCGAATTAGCTTTGAGCTGGAGAGAAACAAATTTTATCTTGGAGTATAGTAAAGCACATGGATTGGAATTTGAACGATCTATCCACTGGACGGGTCTACCACTCCAACTTCAGCAAAAGTATTTTGCCTTAAGTAAAAACCATGGTAATATCTATATTGAAAAGGTCATGCGTTTTAGAAGAGAAGCCAGTTACGAGTTTTATTCTCATAAAGAAGGTATATTAGCACGTTTGGATTGATTTAGTTTTTTTACTGTTAAGTCTTTTGTATTTAGTGTTTTATGTTCGTTGTAATATATAATCTACCTATTTACTAGATTATTTAAAATTATTCCTATATTTGAGTCGTAGAATTAGTTAACAGGAAGGATATGGCAATGGAATTTTTCACACATCAGGCACAAGCACAGCATTTGGATCAGGCCTTTTCGTATAAAGAACAAGTAATGATGCGAGCGTTGTGTATGCTCAAAATATCTGATCGTGTGTTATATATCGGTGCCCATCCGGATGACGAAAACAATAAGTTATTGACCTTTTTGGCGCAACATCAATTGGTCGATACGGCCTACCTTTCTGTGACTCGTGGGGAGGGCGGCCAGAATTTCATAGGTACAGAAAAGGGGGTAGATTTAGGGGTACTTCGGGTGCAGGAATCACTTTCGGCACGTAAGATAGAGGGAACAAGACAGTTTTTCACGCGGGCTAAGGATTTTGGATTTTCAAAAACAGCCGAAGAGACGTTGGCGCGATGGGATGAAAATGCTGTGCTTGGAGATATCGTATGGACTATCCGTTATTTTCGTCC
The DNA here is from genome assembly GCA_031253985.1 of Sphingobacterium sp. Classification (GTDB taxonomy): domain Bacteria; phylum Bacteroidota; class Bacteroidia; order Sphingobacteriales; family Sphingobacteriaceae; genus Sphingobacterium. The sequence continues at coordinate 32,155 of JAIRVH010000021.1, read as the reverse complement.
CACGGCCATTGTAACTAGATTTTCACCGGATGTCCCTGATTTACATGGACATCATCAAGCCTCAGCAATCTTAACGGCAAAAGCATTTGATCTGGCCGCTGACCCAACGGCTTACAGCGAGCAGTTAACTGAACTGGCACCTTGGCAGACCCGTCAATTGTTGTGGAATGTATATCAGGATAGTGGCGTTAAAGATATAGGCGGAGAAGTACTGCCTTTGCCGGCCTATCTTTCTTTGGAAATTCCTGTGGTGCATAGTTCTTTGGGTTTACATTATGGTGAAATTGCTGCAGAAAGCCGTAATAAGCATCGTTCTCAGGCCATGGGAAGTCTGGTACAGCATCATTCGAGTACCGAATATTTTGAATTGATAAAAGGTGAACCGATTGTTTCAGATGCTGCGAATACTATTTTTACGGATCCGTCCGTGCAAGATTCTTATGCAACCGTATTCAGTCGCTTGGTGGATAACCTGATCGTGAAATGTGAGTCGGATAAGGCTGGACTTACATTGGAGCTTGCTACGCTTTTATTTTGGATGAAGATGGTTCCGGAAGACAATATTATTCATAAAAAACGGGCCGAAGTAGAACGTCTTCTGCTTGATAGTGCCGGTGTATCCTTAGAAGTACAGGCATTGGAGGAATTGTGGGTATCAGGGAAAGAAGTCAATATGATCTTACATGCTCATATTCCGGTGGAGTCCAATCTGCAATTAACGGCCGTCAATGTTCCTTTTATTCAAGGAATAGGACAGATAGACGATCCTTTGTCACCATCGAAAACAATTCATTTAAGCGGTCAGCTTCTAGATACGATTTCACCTTCTTTTCCAACTTGGTTGAGATCGGATGGCGATGCGCATAATTATGCACCATTATCGCCTGCGGATGTTGTATTGACGAATTATGGAAAGGAATTGGAAGTTGGTCTGGAACTGCAATTTGCAAGCTTGCCGATAGCGATTAAAGTTCCCGTGTTGCATGCTGGTAATCCTGTTGTGGTGGCTCCTCCGGTAACAGCAACTTTTGACTCAGAAATAGTGGTGCTTTCCGATGCGACCAAAGGTTTAGTTTCATTACAGCTGCAATCGACAGTATCCGAATCTTTACCGATAAACGTGAGGTTAACGCTTCCGGATGGCTTACACGCGTTTCCGAAGGAAATTAATCTCAACATTGCAGGTAAATCGACTGAAAGAATTTATTTTGAGTTGGGCTCATCTTCACAGCAAGAACAGATTCAAGAGATTGGATTTGAAATTGAGACGATTACCGCCGTATGTACTTTCACATCCAAAAAGATCGTTTATCCACATGTTGATAAAATAACCTATTTTCCCAAAGGTCTATTACGTGTTTTAAGCCTACCGGTGAATATTACGGCACAGAAAGTTGCGTATATTTCAGGGATGAATGATGAACTCGCTGGGAGCTTGCGCCAGCTCGCTGGTCAGCTGGAGATTATTCCATTTGAGAAAATCGGCGAAGTAGATCTTGTCACTTTTGATGCGGTTGTACTGGGCATACGAATATATAATACACATCCCCTAATAGCGGGATTTCACCAGCTCTTTCGTCAATATGTTGAGCAAGGTGGTGTATTGATTACGCAGTATAATACACCGTATGACCTGCATTTGACGGAGGTTGGGCCTTTTCCTTTGACTGTTTCCCGAGAAAGAATGACCGATACAGAAAGCCACATTTCATTTTTGAATCCGGCTCATCGTATCTTGAATTATCCAAATGTAATCGGGCAACGTGATTTTCAAAATTGGGTGCAAGACCGGGCGCTTTTTATCCCTCAAAAATGGACTGCTGATTTTGAGCCGATCCTGCGCGGACGCAATGGAGATAATGGCGATGAAGATGGTTTATTGCTACTTAGCAAAAAAGGAAAGGGTTATTATATCTATACTAGTCTGTCTCTCTTTAGACAGCTGCCAGCAGGAGTCGCAGGTGCATATCGCCTTTTTGCAAATATGTTATCTCTCGCTTCGAACTAAACCGCTATTTTTTTCTAAAAGTGTTTGATCTTATTGGTTAGGAAGAACCTTCTTTCGCTTTCATTGCTGTTGGTGTCTACGAAGTCATGAAGGTTTGGTGGTGCAAAAAATATCCCCAGTGAGGGGTGACTTCCCTGGGGATGGAATTATCGCTATCTGATCGTGATTTTTTAGTCCTTTTTATGGAAAAAGGATTCTCTTGGAATTTCAATCACTTCTGAATCATTGACACTATATTGAAGTTTTAAGGTAAAACCTCCTCCTGCCTCAATAAAATCTACAGCAATTGGATGGTAGCCTGCTTCTAGCGCAATCTGTCCGCTTTTCATAATCGGTGCATGCTGTCCGTCATTATCAACGACAAGCTGATCATGTATCCGTAGGACACCGCCATCATCACAGGTGAAGTAGAAATTATAGATTCCTTTTTCCTTGACATAGATATACCCTCTTATTTTTGCACCGAATGAAGGCATCTTGATGGTATCGCTTAAGGCGACATTGCTGATCACTTCTCGGCGAACTTGAGGCCCCGTAATGGCAGAAGTGTTAGCAAAAGTTCCGTTGAAAAGTGTTGCCGTAAGCCCTGGAGCTAGGCTATTATTATCGAGTTTTATGCTCTTTTTCCAAGTATCATTTTTAAAATCAACCTGATAAAGTTCGCTTTTTGCACCCGAAGAAGAAATGGTTGCAAAACGAATAGGGCCCTCCTTTTTAACGACAAGCGAACCGTTCAGTACGGGGCTTTGCTGTGTTGGTAGGCTGCCATCTGTGGTATAATGTATTTGATTTTGAGGAAGCTCATTCGCGATCTTTAGGGTCGATTGCCCGTCGACAATCACCTGTGTTTCAGCAAAACCGTTCAGGTCTGGCATGCGATACCGCAAACCCATTTTGTTCCACAGTCCAAAGTGAGCAATTACACGATTTCTATAGCTATCATACAGTGATTTGTTGGTCCACACACGTTCCGATAACGCACTTAACCGCGGTAGAATCATAAATTCCAACCGAGCGGTGGAAGGGATCATTTCTGTCCAGATATTGGCCTGTGCACCTTGAATCAGTGCTGCTTTTTGGCTCGATATATCCGAAGGGACCACACTCATATTGTACACAGCGTCTAGGCTGCTGCTATTGGGTAAATAATCAAAATAGAGCGGATTAGTAGGCGTCATTATAACCTGATGACCACGATTTACAGCTTCCATAGGTGCATTTTTTACCCAACCACGCCAATACATGACCATCATGCTCGTGTCCGAACTACCGTCTAATATTTCATCCCAGCCGATGCTCTGTTTATTTTTTGAACGAATGAAACTGTTCACCCGTTTGACAAAATAACTTTGAAGATCATGTAAGTTTGCTATTTGCTTTTCTTTCATAAAAGCTTGGGCCGTTGCTGATTTTGACCAGGAGTCTTTTTCGACCTCATCTGCTCCGATGTGAATATAATGCGAAGGGAATAAGTCAACAATTTCACCGAGTACGTTCTCAACGAAGGTGTAGCTACTTTCTTTCCAGGGGCTGATGGGTACAGAAAATTGTTTTCCCCAGCCCGCGGATTCGCTGTCTAATAGGAGTTCGGGGTAAGCCTTGGTAGCCACCATCATATGCCCGGGCATGTCTATTTCAGGAATGATTTCTATCTGGCGGTCGGCTGCATAAGCAACAATGTCCTTGATATCTTGTTGCGTATAAAAGCCACCATATTCTTCTTTTCCGTTTGTGGTACGGATCAATTCCTTTGGCATATTAAAGTCGGGATTCTCTTTGGCTTTCACAAAGCAGGCCGAATCTTGGTTGTTATAGGTACGCCAAGCCCCCTGTTCGGTCAATTTCGGGTATTTCTTGATTTCTATGCGCCAACCTTGATCGTCTGTCAGGTGCAGGTGAAATTTGTTGAACTTGTAGGTTGCAAGTAGATCGATAAATTTATAAATATAATCTTTTGGAAAAAAATGACGGGCTACATCGAGTTCGACACCTCGCCATTGGAAAGCTGGCTTGTCTTTGACCGTTACATAGGGAAGAGCAAGCTTAGCTGTTGTTCCTGAGAGTAAATATAATTGCTGGATTGTCTGTAATCCATAAAATGCACCCTTTTCAGATGCGGCGATGATCTGGATACCTTTTTGATCTATTATCAATTCATACCCCTCATTTGAGAGCCCTTGATTTTTAATCAATTGCAATGTAGCGCTAACTTTCTTTACGTTTTTTTTGTTTAGTTTCCCGAATAGGGAATGATCGATCCATCCCGATAATGATTTAGAAGATAGGGCTGGATCAATATAGTAACCCAATTCTTGACCCTTTAGCTGAAAAAGGCCTGGCTTAGCCTCCAATTGCTGCGGAAATGGAATGAGTTGAGGAAGTGCATTTTTTTGTTGCGCAAAATTTAGTGTCGGCAGGTAAAGGGCACAGGATAGGAGTAAGGTTGAGAAGATTTTATTCATGAACGTATTTTTGTGATTCACAAGTGTTATTAGATTTTGTTGCAATATACCAATATTTAGGGTATAGGATCGTAAAACTCATGTATGTTTATTTTTGCCTGTATGAATGCTATTCATAAATGTTTGGATGACATTTATGAATAATATAGTATATTTATCGGTGAAATAACCTGTGAAAGAGGAAATATTGTGTTTACACGCCCTATTTTTAATGTTTTAAACTATTTGCAATGTGGTAATCTATTGTTTTCATATATTTTAGGCGTGGTATCTTCCAACTGGCAGTAAAATATGGTTAATGAGAAGTTAGAGGTTTTATGTTGTTGTCATTGTTGTATATATGAAAAATTTGATAGTTGTCATTATTTTTCTGTGGCATTTAGGCCAGGTTTATAGTCAGTCCAATCGTGCCCGTTTTTTTTCCCTTCAAGATGGTTTAAGCAATCAGCAGGTATTGGATATCGTACATGATGATGAAGGATTTATGTGGATAGCCACGGAGCTTGGTTTAAATCGATTTGCGGGAAAGGCATTTAAGAGTTATTATGCTTCGGAGAAACAAGATGGATCTTCTATCAATAGCAATGAAATCAATACTTTATTGTATGATGATAAGAAAATTTATATTGGTACACGTGCCAATGGTCTTAATGTTCTTGATTTAAAGACGAATAAATTCAGTTACTATACACACGATTCGAATAATCCGAAGTCTATCGCTACGAATGATATTACGGATATGATTAAAGGTGCTGACGGGAATCTATGGTTGGCAACCTATCATCAGGGTATACAGCATTTTGATATAGCAAAGAAAGCATTTAGTTATTTCAATAAAAAAAATGTTCCAGGCCTTCCCGAAAATAGTATTTGGTCCTTGGTTGAAGATAGAAAAAGAACACTCTATATTGGTCATGTGAATGAAGGGGTGACCATATTGGATCCTATTAGCCACTCTTTAAAACGATTGACTTATGAAAATACAAATGAGCAATTACCGGACAACGAGGTTAAAGTTCTCCTTTGTGATCGGTTTGATAATATTTGGATAGGTACCCGAAAAGGGCTTGCCATTTATTGCCCCTCTACTGGAAGAATCCAACATATTGCGTTGGTAGGATCGTCAAAAAATGGCAATGAACCTTTTGTCTATGCAATTAAGGAAATCGGAAATACGATTTGGATCGGAGCCGAATCTTCGCAACTTTTTCTTTTACAACCCAAATATGGTTATGACAATCAAATAGACGGTGTCACACAGATGCAGCTTATTGATTTGGGGAAAGGTAATAATGCAATGGTTCAACACATTGCTGAAGATCGATTTGGAAACGTTTGGTTGGCGCTGTATGGGGGTGGTGTGGGCGTTATCAGTCATATTCGTCCTTTTTTCAATGTATTTCCTAGGGAAGGTATGCTGGCAGATAGGTTGGCAACAGTAAGTAATATTATTGTTCGTGATAATCAAACAACCTGGTTGACCACAGAAGGGTCTGGAATCATTGAAATGGGGAAAGAAGGGCATTTAAATAAACAAATGACACATAAGAATGGGAGCCCAGACGATTTTTTACTGACTGCTTTTAAGGATCGTAATCAACATATTTGGGTAGGTTTACGAAAAGGCGGCGTCGCTGTTATGTACGCGGGGACTTCCATATGGCATGAAGTTGATCTTGGCGAGCGCGTAACAGAAGTTCGGGCTATTTATGAAGATCATCGCGGGGCAATTTGGATTGCTGGGTATCAGGGCTTATTTATTTATGATGCATCGAATCATTCTGTGCGAAAGTTGTCGATAAATACCCCCATGTTAGGAGATTATGCACCTAGAGCACTTGTTGAAGATGGTCAGCATAATATGTGGGTGGGGACGTATGGACAAGGACTCTATGTCTACAATAGCAATCATCAATTACTCCGGAAAATGGATAGTGAGAATGGCTTGCGTAATAATACTATTAACTATTTGTTGCGTGATCGGAATAATAACATTTGGGTCGCAACAAATCAAGGACTGGCAGTGCAGGAGTCTCAGAAAGAAATAGGAGATTTAAAGAGGTTAACAGTACCTGGCGGTAACGCTTGGTTGTTCGTCAATGGTCTTGCAGAAGATCAGGATGGTCATATCTGGTGTTCAACCAAATCGGGGATGCTCCGCTATCTGCCGGTAGAAAACCGTTTTCTCCAATATGATCACTCATTCGGCTTACCTCTTGGTGGCTTTATAAATGGCAGCGTGGGAAAAGATTCGACAAAGAGACTATTTTTTGGAATGCAAGATGGAATCTGCTATTTTGAACCGAATGAGATTCCAACAAATCTGCCCAATTCTCCTGTTCGGGTTAGCCGCTTTATTGTTTTTCGTTCAGGAGAATCGAATGCACAGCAAGATGAATACCCCTCGATTTCCAATGAGATTGAACTGGATTATAAGGAGAATAGTTTTCGTGTCGAACTCGCGGTAATGGATTTTGCGTTGGAGGGATTAGTTGAATTTGGTTATCAATTACAAGGATTGAACAATGATTGGATTTTCCTTGGGAGTGAAACCAATCTTGATTTTCGGAATATTCCATACGGTGATCATGAACTGTTAATCCGATCACGAATGAAAAATGGCCAATGGTCTACGAATTATCAACGGCTGCTCATTAAGATTTCACCACCTTTTTATTTGAGTTTAGGTGCTAAAATTGTCTATCTGATTCTTATACTGTTAATCGTCTATACGCTTCTTTTCTTTTACTTTAAAAGGATGAAAGCGGAGACCGAACTGAAACTTAAAGAAAGGCAGCATCAACAGGATGAACAATTGCATTCGGAACGGATGAATTTTTATACCCATATTACCCATGAGCTGCGTACGCCGTTGACACTTATCCTAGGACCTCTTGACGATTTATCCCATGATGGACAGCTTTCGACAAAACATAAAGGTTTGGTTCAGACCGTTCAGAAAAGTGCAAACAGACTTTTTACGTTGGTAAACCAGCTTTTGGAATTTCGTAAAGTTGAGTCTCAATTTAAACCTTTGGTCCTTGAAACTGGATCTTTGGGCGACATGCTCACTGACATTATTCAGAAATATAAGGCATTAAACAATAAACAAGGACTCCAAATATTAGCTGATTTGCCTGAAGGTGAAACTCGTACCTTGTTTGATGCCGAAATTGTACAACTGATAGTAGATAATCTTTTATCAAATGCGTATAAATACACAAATTCAGGATATGTCAGATTGAGTTTAAAATATGAAGAATCTAATCTTGCTAATTGGGCTGTACTAGCTGTGGAAGATACCGGATGTGGAATTCCTGCAAAGAACATTGATCGCATTTTTGAAAAATTTTATCAAATTCCCAAGGCAGGGGTTCAAGGTACCGGCATCGGTTTAGCTTTAGTTAAGGAGTTGACGGCGATCCATCAGGGGAAAATAAGTGTAACAAGTACCGAAGGTGTGGGGACAACAGTTTCGGTACGAATTTTATCTAATCGAACCACGTTAGAAAAATCAGCGGACTTAGATTTAAATATGGAAGAGGAGCGTACCAAGGGCGAGCATATTCGTCCTCTTATACTATTGATTGAGGATGACGCTGATTTACGGGACTATTTAGTTGGCATATTAAGTGTGGTTTATGATATATCGGCAGCTGAGAATGGATCTTTGGGTTTTGAGCTTGCAACATCCCATGTGCCCGATCTTATCATAAGTGATGTAATGATGCCCGATATGGATGGTTTTCTTTTAACTGAAAAGTTAAAGGCGGAACGGGAAACAAGTCATATTCCAATCATTTTATTGACAGCAAGAGATACGGACCTGGATCGACAACGTGGTTATGATCTTGGTGTTGATTCTTATCTGACGAAACCGATTGGAAGCACATTATTGTTAAAACGTATTGATAACCTTTTGCAAAAGCAAAAAGCGATGAATACAGCTATACTACAAAAGATAAAGTCAGATAAGCCAGCCGATATCAAAGTACATACGATGGAAAAAGATGATTTGTGGCGTGAGAATGCGTTTGTGCAAGATTTTATGACCATTGTAGAACAGCATATGCAGGATGAAGTGTTGGACGCTTCTACGCTAGCAGAGCGCATGAATATGAGTCAGTCTACATTGTATCGAAAACTTAAAGGGATCACGGGAAAGAATATCAACCAGCTGGTGCGTAAGATCCGAATTCATAAAGCCGCCGAGCTGTTGCGCTCTGGTGATTATAATGTGACCGAAGTTTCCTTCATGGTCGGTATTAATAGCGCTATTTATTTTCGTCAATGTTTTAAAGAAGAGTTTGGTAAGCTTCCATCAGAATACCAAAAATCAGATGGAAAGGGAAAATAATCCCAGTAATTCAAAAAATATGTTTTCCGTGGTCTAATCGTTGATTTTGACCGAAAATTGTATGTTTTTTGACGGATTTGTATATGTTTTGGTCAGCTAAAACTCCCTAAGTTTGGCTCATTAATTCAATTATAAATCTAGGGAGGGACGGCAGCGATGCAGCTGAAATAACCAAATAAACCATGGTTCGTCATTTTTTGTCTATTCTGACCAGATTATATTATTTACTGTTTAATTAGCATAAATACTTTATGAACAACCTAAAGATTGTTTCTCTTTATACCATGTTGAGCATTGCGCCGACCTTGGTATACGCACAACAAGGGAAAATTACAGGGCAGGTTTTGAACAAAGCAAATGAACCGATTGTTGGCGCGAATGTTGTCGTCGAAGGAGCGGGAAAGGGTACTAAAACAGACATGTCAGGTAAATTTGAACTCAATGCCGATAAAGGGGTTCTTGTGATTTCATTTGTCGGTTATAAAACCTTAAGGGTTCCGTTGGATGGAAAATCAAATTTGGCTATTCATCTGGAGAATGATGAGCATGTATTGGAAGATGTTGTTGTTGTTGGTTATGGTACGCAAAGAAAAGCCACAGTAACAGGATCTATTTCGGAAGTAAAAGGAAAAGATCTTGTGAAAAGTCCACAGCCCAATCTATCAAATTCATTGGCAGGACGATTTTCGGGAGTTGTAATCAACAATCGTAGTGGAGAACCTGGATATGATGGTTCATCAATTACAGTGCGTGGACAAGCAACGACTGGGAGCAACGACGTGTTGGTTGTTGTGGATGGAGTGCCTGGACAAATAGGTGGGCTGGAGCGTTTGGACCCAAATGATATTGAAAGTATTTCGGTTTTGAAAGATGCTTCCGCAGCAATTTATGGTAATAGAGCTGCTAATGGGGTAATTTTAGTAACAACCAAACGCGGAAAAAGTGGTAAACCATCGATCACTTATAGCGGAAACCTTGGATTCAGTTCACCGACCAGATTACCCAAAATGGCCGATGCAGCTACATATGCTATCTTGCGGAACGAAATTGCTTATGGCAATAGCTCTTCTGGCGGAATGAACCAAATTTATTCAGAAGAACAAATTCAAAAGTTTAGGGATGGTTCCGATCAATTACTTTATCCAAATACCAACTGGGCAGATGTTACTTTGAAAAATACCGCATTGCAAAGCCAACATAATCTATCTGTTGCAGGGGGGACAGAGGACGTCCGATATTTTATGTCTTTGGGGTCGGTCTATCAAGATGGGATCTACAAAAAGGGTGTCACGAAATATAAGCAGTATAATTTTAGAACAAATCTAGAGGCTAATATAACCGATCGATTCAAAGTTGGCTTGTCTCTTTCGGGAAGACAGGAAGACCGTAAATTCCCGATTGCGTCGGCGGGAGATATTTTCCGTTCGATCTATCGTGCTTACCCTACTGTAAGTGCATTCTATCCAAATGGGCTGCCAACTCGTGGAATTGAAGGTTCTAATCCAGCGTTGATGATGACAAACGCTGGAGGAACGGTGGACAATCCCAAGCAGGTGTTCAATGGAATTTTAAGAGGGAGTTACCAGTTACCTTGGGTAGAAGGACTATCTTTAGATGGTTTCCTGTCTGTGGATAAATCTTCTAATTTCAGCAAGAATTTTAGTGTTCCTTATATTTTATATAATTATAAAGAAGCGGAAGATGTTTATGAAGAATCTATTGTAGGTGGCAATAATAATAAAGCAACCCTAACAGAATCCCAAACCAATGAATCACTGATTACCAGTAATATTAAACTGAATTTTGAACGTAAATTTGGAGCGCATGCCATCAATGCTTTTGTTGGATATGAACAAAGTAAACGGCATCTAGATTATTTTGACGCTCAGCGTTTCAATTATTTGTCGACTCAATTGCCTGAATTGTCGCAAGGAGGAGCTGCTGCTACAGACTATCTCAACTCGGGGTATAGCAATAATTACACACGTCAAAGTATTATAAGTCGGATCAGCTACGATTATAATGAGAAATATTTGTTTGAAGGGCAGCTTCGGGCCGATGGTTCTTCTATTTTTCCCCAAGGTAAACGGTGGGGATATTTCCCTTCTGTATCTGTGGGATGGCGTATGAGCAAAGAAGACTGGTTTGCTGAAAACGTAGGCTTTTTTGATGATTTAAAAATTAGGGCTTCCTACGGTACATTAGGTAATGATAATGTAAATGGATTCCAATATTTTGACAATTATACTTTGGTCGGCAATGGCTTGGTGGCTCTTCTAGATGAAAAGAGTCAGATAGAACCAAATGTAAGGTTGACGAAATTGGCCAATCCAGATATTACATGGGAGGTTTCCCGAAAATTGGATGTCGGGATTAACGCACAGTTCCTTAAAAACTTTAGCTTGGAAGCGATTTATTTCCAACAGAAGCGATCTGATATCTTAACTACCCGTAACGCCTCGATTCCGGCGACTTCGGGGATCGTAAATCCCAATGGATCTGATCCACTTGTCCCTTCGGAAAATATCGGTAAAGTGAATAGTGAGGGCTTTGAAGGAACTTTAAGTTATCAGAAGTCGGGTGATTTTAGTTGGGGAGCTTCGGGTAATTTTACCCTGGCAAAAAGTAAAATTATTTTTATTGATGAAGCTAGTGGTACGTTGGATTATCAGCGTCAGACGGGCAGGCCTTTGGGAACCTATCTGTTGTACAACGCTATTGGTTTAAATAAGACCGAAGCAGACCTTGCAGGATCTCCTCAGGCACCAGGAGCGCAAATAGGGGATTTGATTTACCAAGATTACAATCAAGATGGTACGATAACGGCGGATGATATGATACGCACAAAATATGGTAATATTCCGCAGATAACCTATGGTTTTAGTTTGAATGCAGCGTATAGAAATTTTGATGTAGCAGTATTGTTCTCAGGACAAGCAAGGGTCAGTCAACATGTTCTTCCCGAATCTGGCACAGTGGGAAATTTCTATAGCAGTTGGGCTGATAATCGATTTAATGCTATTAATAACCCAGAAGGTACGTATCCTATGGTTTCCGAGCGTGCTTCTTCAGCGGTTAGCGGAGGTCAGTATGCGAATAATTTTTGGTTAAATGATGCTTCTTTCCTTCGTTTGAAAAATGTAGAAATCGGTTATACGTTGTCAAGTGAGGCACTGTCGAGATTAAAATTGGGCGGACTCCGGTTCTATCTGAATGGATTTAATCTGTTGACTTTGACAAAAGTGAAGGATTATGATCCTGAGGGAAGCAGCGGTAGTGGTCAATTCTATCCACAACAACGAATTATTAATGTAGGTGTAAATTTAAAATTCTAAGGAGGAACATAACAGATGAAATCTTTAAGTAAATATTTCCTGACTTTGGCTCTGGGAACTACTATCTTTTCAGCTTGTAACAAAAATTTGTTGGAGGTTACGGCAACTGATCGTATTTCGACAGAAGCTATTGAAACCGATACAGCCGTTTTGGAAGCGTTTATTACCAATAGATATATTGGAGAAAAAATTATATCAAACGAAGCTGATGGGACTAATCCTGGTTTTGGTCGCGGGTTTGAGTATGCGTTATGGTCTTCCTTGACCGACGAATCGATGTATACGAATGATGATGCAACTTGGATCGTTATTAGGGGGCAACTGTCGCCTGAAAATATGGGGGCTACAGGGTCGCTTTGGGCGCGCAGTTATCGCAGTATTCGTGAGTGTAATTATGCTAAAAAGGTGCTTGCAAATATTCAAATGAGTGAATCGCATAAACGTAATCTTGAAGGGGAATTACAATTTATACGTGCCTTTAGGTATCACGATCTCATTCGAAACTTTGGTCGTGTTGTATTGATGGGCGATACGGTATATGGTTTAAAAGATGATCTAACCACAGCGAGTCTTTTTGAGCGGAAGTCTTTGCAAGAAGGAATGGATTATGTCATTAAAGAATTGAATGAAGCGATTGATAAATTGCCTGCTGACAATAATGATGGAACTTGGGTAACGGGACGCGCGACGAAGGGGGCAGCTATGGCTTTAAAATCGAGATTACTTTTGTACGCTGCAAGCCCATTGTATAATGTCGGAACTTGGGCCGCGGCGGCACAGGCAGCTCAGGATTTGATCGCCCTTAATAAATACAGCCTATACACCGGTGGATATCAATCCTTGTTTTTGACAGACCGAAACCCGGAAACTATTTTTGCTCGATACTACACCAAAAATGCCAATCACGTTCATTTGGAAATTGCTAATGGGCCAAATGGCTATGGCGGTTGGGGAGGAAATACGCCTTACCAGAATTTGGTTGATACTTATGAAATGAAAAATGGTAAAGCTCCATTTAATGAAGATGGAACAGTAAATACTACTTCAGGATACGATCCTGCGAATCCTTATATCAACCGTGATCCTCGTTTTGATGCAACGATTTTATATAACGGTGCAATGTATAGAGGTAGATCTTTAGAAACATTTATCCCAAAAGGACAGGATAGTCCTGAAGGGAATGAGAATTGGAATACATCCAAAACTGGATATTATCTGCGTAAATTTATGAATGATGCCTACCCCCTTCAAAATCCTTGGGGAAATGCGGGATTTCAACCGTGGAATTATTTTCGCTATGCTGAAATCCTGTTGAATTTTGCAGAGGCAGCAAATGAGGCTTACGGTCCTGATGTATTGCCGGCTGGAAGCAGTTTGACTGCTAGACAAGCATTAAATCTGGTTCGGACAAGACCATCTGTCGAGATGCCTGAAATTCCTCTGGGTCAATCGAAAGATGAATTTAGAAAGGAGGTGCGTTACGAACGTCGGGTAGAATTGGCATTTGAAGAACATCGTTTTTATGATGTGAGACGATGGAAAATTGCGATGACAACAGAAAATATACCCGCCTATGGAGTAACTATAAATAAAAATAGTAACGTATTTACGTATACACGAAAAGAAGCACTTTCAGGGCGCCGATTTGAAGAAAAACACTATTGGCTCCCAATTCCACGTTCGGAGATATTGTCATCAAATGGGCAACTGGAGCAAAACCCTGGTTATTAATTGTAATATTTATTTAATGAATTTTTTGAGTCCTCTTGATTCTGTGATAAGAGTCAAGAGGATCTTTTGAGGTATTAAACCAATCTTTTTATAAATCATACACTACATGCGATTAACACTTATCACATTTTTATTCATGAATATTGCGGCGGCAGTTTACGCACAAGGATATAAGTATGGACCCACGGACAAAGATTTTGCAGGTTATTTATTTGCCTATTTCAAAGGTAATGCGGTCGCAGATGAGGCTGTTTGTTTTGCGATCAGTACGGATGGCTATACCTACAGAGCCTTGAATGGAAATCACCCTATTCTGGAGTCCAAGATGATCAGTAAAACTGGCGGTGTCCGGGATCCACATATTCTTCGAGGTGAAGATGGAAAAACATTTTATATGGTGCTCACGGACATGACTTCCTCTAAAGGCTGGGATTCCAATCGGGGGTTGATCTTGCTAAAATCCGAAGATCTTGTGCATTGGTCTCATCAGGCAATCGATATCCAGCAGCGCTTCAAAGGCCAGGAAACGTTGAAAAGAGTATGGGCACCACAGACTATATTTGACCCTTCGGTCGGTAAATACATGGTGTACTGGTCCATGCAGCATGGAAATGGTCCAGATATCATCTACTATGCTTATGCAAACAAAGAGTTTACGGATTTTGAGACCGAACCTAAGGTGCTGTTCCTTCCAAAAAATGGTAAGTCCTGTATCGATGGCGATATTATTGCAAAGAATGGCTTGTTCTACCTTTTTTACAAAACTGAAGGACATGGAAATGGCATTAAGCTGGCGATAACGGATTCACTGACTTCGGGAAAATGGATTGAACAACCGGGTTATAAACAGCAGACCAATGATGCTGTGGAAGGATCCAGTGTTTTTAAACTCAATCAGTCGGATAAATATATCCTTATGTACGATGTCTATGGTAAAGGGAAGTACCAATTCTGCACCTCCGAAGACCTTGATCGTTTTAAAGTTATCGACCATCAAATTGACATGGATTTCCATCCACGTCATGGAGCCATCATTCCTATTTCAAGACAAGAACTTTTGGACTTGACCTCCAAATGGGGGAAACCCAAAGATATGGAATTCGCATTCAGGAAAAATCCAGTTTTGGATGGCTTTTATGCCGATCCGGATGTACTCTATTCCAATAAAACAAAAAAATACTATATCTATCCAACGAGTGATGGTTTTGATGGCTGGGGGGGCTATTATTTCAAGACCTTCTCGTCTTCCGATCTCAATCAGTGGAAAGATGAAGGGGTGATTTTGGACCTGAAAAAAGATGTTGCCTGGGGACTTCGAAATGCATGGGCGCCTACCATTACGGAAAAGAAAGTCAAGAATGATTATAAGTACTATTATTATTTTACAGCAGCGCAAAAGATCGGTGTTGCGGTGGCTGATTTACCTACCGGGCCTTTTAAGGACGCGGGAAAACCGCTGATCGATTTTAAGCCTGAGGGTGTCAATGGCGGGCAGGAGATTGATCCGGCGGTGTTTAACGATCCAAAATCGGGAAAAAGCTATCTGTATTGGGGAAATGGCTATCTGGCTGTTGCTGAACTCAACAAAGATATGGTTTCCATTAAAAAAAATACAGTCAAGGTACTCACTCCTGATAAGACATTCCGCGAAGGTGCCTATGTTGTCTACCGTAAAGGACTCTATTATTTCTTTTGGTCAGAAGATGATACCCGAAGTGAAAATTATCGGGTACGATACGGAACTGCGACTTCCCCAGATGGACCGATCACTGTTCCGGCTAATAATTTAGTCTTGCAAAAGGCTCCTGCGAAAGGCATTTATGGCACTGGGCATAATTCGATTTTGCAGATTCCCGGTAAAGACGAATGGTATATTGTTTACCATCGTTTCAATTATCCCAAAGGTATTGATATGGGCGATGCCGCTGGGTTTAATCGGGAGGTGTGCATGGACCGGTTATTTTTTGATGATCAGGGCCATGTTTTGCCTGTTGTTCCTACACTTTAATCACTTGAACCTAATGCAAAAAGTAAAATGAATAATCTCATAAAAAAACTATCAGTCTTAGCTGTTTCTATTGGTATGGGCATCAGTGGCTTATACGCACAACCCGGATTTGGTGCCGCCGAACGTGTGAACTCGGATTGGCGTTTCCATTTGGGCGATATCGAGGGACAGGCAGGCGCTGAAAAAAATCGCGCAGGCTGGCAGCAGGTCCGTTTACCCCATGATTGGAGTGTAAAATATCCCTTGAGCTCAACGCTAGCCAGTGCGACAGGTTATTTACCAGGCGGTATTGGCTGGTACCGAAAGCAATTGACTATACCTATGGAAGATCAGGGCAAAAAAATATTTATCTATTTTGAGGGAGTATACAACCGAAGCGAGGTGTTTGTCAATGGCAAATCTGTTGGAAAACGCCCCAATGGCTATATATCCTTTTCTTATGATATCACGTCATATATTGATTTTGGAAAAGAAAATACCATCGCTGTTAAGGTCGACCACAGTAAAAGTGCCGATTCAAGATGGTATACGGGATCGGGCATTTATCGTGACGTTTGGCTTGTAAAGGCAAATGCGTTGCATATCGATCAATGGGGAATATATGCCTATCCCGAGCTAAAGCAAGGGAAAGGAATGTTAAATACCGAAGTGACCGTTGTCAATA
This sequence comes from Sphingobacterium sp., assembly GCA_031253985.1. Classification (GTDB taxonomy): domain Bacteria; phylum Bacteroidota; class Bacteroidia; order Sphingobacteriales; family Sphingobacteriaceae; genus Sphingobacterium. The sequence continues at coordinate 15,590 of JAIRVH010000021.1, read as the reverse complement.
CTACGTCCAACGGCAGTGCGGTTACCGTTGTGCTGGAGTTGATTGATGCCGCAGGGAAAGTTGTCGCTAATAAATCGGAGAAAGTGAAGGTTGATGCTGCTGCTAAAGCGACGATACAGCAGCAATTGACGGTTGCAAACCCTAAATTGTGGAGCTTGGATCAACCCAATCAATATACTTTGCGGACAAGCGTATTGCAAAATGGAAAGCAAATTGATCAGTCGGCAATCAAAACGGGCTTCCGAACTTTTACATTTGATCCAAACAAGGGCTTTGCTTTAAACGGCGAATGGATGAAAGTCAAAGGCGTGTGCCTACATCACGATGCCGGTGTGCTGGGCGCTGAAATGTATACTGAGGTATGGCGTCGGCGGCTGCAGACATTAAAATCTTTGGGTGTCAATGCCATTCGAACCAGCCATAATCCGCAAGCATCCTCGCTTTATACCTTATGTGACGAGTTGGGGCTGTTGGTTATGGATGAGGCATTCGACGAGTGGGAGTACCCGAAGAGGAAATGGTTGCAGGGCTGGAATGTCGGGACCCCCGGTTTTGAGGGATCGTATGACTTTTTTGAAAGCTGGGGCGAGCAGGATCTTGCAGATATGGTCAAACGGGATCGCAATCACCTGTCGATTTTCGCCTGGAGTATAGGGAACGAAGTGGATTATCCAAATGACCCTTATTCACATCCTATCCTTAACGGCGAGAAGAAGGAGGGTGGTTTCACACAGGCCTCGTACGGTGGCTATAAAAAGGATGCACCAGATGCGATGCGATTGGGTGATATCGCCAAACGCTTGGCTGCGGTTGTAAAAAAATATGATAAAAGCAGAGCTGTTACAGCAGGGCTTGCTGGAGTAGCCATGTCGAATGAAACAGCCTATCCAGGAGCACTTGATATTGCAGGGTACAATTATACCGAAAGTCGTTATCAACAGGATCATCAGCGTTATCCAGCACGTGTAATTTTCGGAAGCGAGAATCGACACGATCTTCCGGCATGGCTTGCCGTACGCGACAACAGCCATATATTTGGCCAATTTTTGTGGACAGGTATAGATTATCTTGGAGAATCCGGTCGTTGGCCTTCACGGGGATTTTATTCGGGACTGCTGGATTTTGCAGGTTTTATCAAACCGCGAGGCTATTTTCGTCAATCACTGTGGTTGGATAAACCGATGGCTTACTTGGGTACCTATCCCTTGCAGGGAGGAGCCGCAGCCACAGATGTCTGGTCTGCATTGGAATCCGAACAGGGGCAACGGAAAAATGAGGCACCTTCCATGGATGCCTGGCCAATTTGGAACTATCAGGAGGGGCAGCAAATCAGGGTGGTCTGTTATACCAATAGTCCTCAGGCTCGATTGGAGCTCAATGGTAAGGTTGTTGGCGAAGAGAAAAATTACGATGAGAAGACAGGTATCATCTTTTGGGATATTCCCTATGCAGCGGGTAAACTAGAGGTCGTTGGTCTGGACACGAATAAAAAAGAAGTAGTTCGGTACGCTATCGAATCTAGTGAACGTCCAGCGGCGATTCATGCGACGGTAATAGGTGGTAAAGCAATTGAAGGCGGTGGCATTTTGCAGGTTGCCTTGCAAGTGGTGGATAACAAGGGACTTCCTGTGGTCCTTTCGGAAGATGAAATCACCTGTGATATTGCTGGCCATGCGCGATTACTGGGTATGGAAGCGGGGAACAATGCAGATATGGGCGACTATACTGATAATAAACAGCGCGTTTATCATGGAAAAATGATCGTGTATGTTCAGGCCTTGGGCAAATCGGGCGATACAATTAATATACGATTTACCTCGCCTTGGTTGACAATGGCAAACGTAACCTATCGCATAAAATAATCAACTCACTTGTCTTTATTGAACTTCTGAACTAAAAAAAGCACCGGAAAATTCCGGTGCTTTTTTTATGCCAAAATCTTATAGGATGCTCATTCCACTACTGGGAAAATTACGGTTTTATATAGTTCTTTATAAAATAACGTAATCTAACCTTATTAAATAAAAAAAATTATTAAATACTTTTTTTATTGTAAATTTTATTATTAATTTAGCTCCAATATAAATCTAAAGACTGACTCAATTATATCCATGCGTTTAATCATATGCCTTTTATGTGCCGTTGGCACAATGTTGGCCAAAGGACAAGAACTTTATACTTTACAGTCTGCTCATCTTTCTGGAGTAGATTCCGGCTACGTCTATATACCAAAGATGAAGCCGGACAACCGTGCTTTGCCTGTTGTATATGTGCTGCATAGTCATGGGGCAAATTATAAAAGTCTTTCAAAATTTATCGATTTTCAGGCATTGAGCGATCAATATGGCTTTGTGGTGGTATGCCCTGACGGTCTTCGGACGAGCTGGTTTTTAGATAGTCCACAAAAAGGCGGAGCACAATTTGGTCGGTTCTTGACATGGGAATTAATGCCTTACATACAGGGTAAATATCATACGGATCGGGACAACTCATTTATTACGGGTGTGAGTATGGGGGGGCATGGTGCACTTTGGCTCTTTTTTAACTATCCATCATTTTTTAAAAGTGCTGGTAGCAGTTCGGGAGTTGTCAATCTGAGACATTCGGCTTTCAAGAAGACAAGTCTAGCCCAACATTTAGGTCAGTACAGCGATCAAAATCCATTATTCGATCGTTTTAGTGTCATCCATAATGTCCATAAGATCGCTGGGAGTGAAAAGACATTTATTTTTGATTGTGGTACTGAAGATTATCTATATGGGGCCAATAAGTCCCTTCGGGATAGTTGTGATGTACTCAAGATCAGAGCGACTTATATTGCGCAGCCCGGCGCTCATACCTCTGGCTACTGGGCCAAAACCATTCCGGTTCATTTCGCTTATTTTAATCGTCTGATCCATTAATCGATAACCTATATGTTTTATTCACCTTATACTGATCCTTTAGTCCGGCAACAAAATTGTGTATCTCTGGTTCTTACGCCGGTATTTGGCGCGTATTTTTTAAATTATTTACTGCAATTAACTTCATATGAATTGGTTTAAATCTTTTTTTTCTATTTTATTGATTTGTGTCACACTCTCCTCGCAGGGGCAGACTGTTGCTTCATACGATGTCTTGATTGTGGGAGGGGGCGCAAGTGGTGTTTCTGCAGCTTTGCAAGCTGCCCGTTTGGGAAGTAAGGTCCTTGTGGTGGAAGAGACAGGCTGGTTGGGTGGTATGCTCACTGCTGCTGGGGTCTCCGCTATTGATGGTAACCATCGTATGCCTTCGGGAATATGGGGCGAATTCAGGGCAGAACTTTATGCCTATTATGGTGGTCCAAAGGCAGTGGAAACAGGTTGGGTAAGCAATACGCTATTTGAGCCTTCGGTCGGTAACCGCTTGCTAAAAAAGATGGTTGGAGCCGAAAAAAATATTGCCGTTTGGTATAAAAGTACCCTTTTAGACCTGAAAAAACAGGCTAAAGGCTGGACCGTTGCCATTGAACAGGAAGGAAAAAAGAAAACCGTAAACGCTTCTATTTTAGTCGATGCGACGGAATTGGGGGATCTCTTGCCGCGTGCGGGTGTTGCTTACAGTATCGGTATGGATAGCCGCTACGATACGAAAGAAGAATTTGCTCCCGAAAAGGCCAATTCAATAATTCAAGACCTTACTTATGTCGCTATCCTGAAAGACTATGGTGCCGATCCAAAGAGATTGCTAAAGAAACCTCAAGGTTATGATCCTAAAGAGTTTGAACATGCCTGTGATGTTAAAGATCCTGCTTCACACAGCAATACACCTATCATCAATTGTGATCAAATGATTACCTATGGCAAATTGCCGAATGGAAAATACATGATAAACTGGCCTAAAGACGGAAATGATATCTACCTGAATATTATCGAAATGTCGCCAAAGGCGAGGACAGTGGAATTGCAAAAGGCGAAAGATCATACCTTACGCTTTGTATATCATCTTCAAAATCAGCTTGGTTTTAAAAACTTGGGGCTTGCCGATGATGAATATGATACGGCCGATAAACTTCCTTTTATTGCTTATCATCGCGAGTCTAGACGTGCTAAAGGCTTGGTACAGCTGACGTTGCCTTATGTGCAGAGTCCTTATCAGCAGGAGCTGCCTTTATACCGCACAGGTGGGATAGTAGGCGATTATACCATCGATCACCATCACCTAAAGAATCCCGATGCACCCAAAATCGATTTTGTTAAGATTCGGGTACCATCTTACAATGTACCCCTTGGAAGTTTGATTCCTGAGGAAATAGCGGATTTTATCGTTGCTGAAAAAAGCATTAGTGTGAGCAATATTGTGGCTGGGGCCACCCGCCTTCAGCCAGTTGTATTGGGTATTGGTCAAGCTGCTGGAGTGCTGGCAGCGCTGTCTGCAAAACAAGCTGTTACTCCCAAAGATCTTTCATTAAGGGAGGTACAGCAAGTACTTTTGGACAATCATGCCTATCTCATGCCCTTTATCGATGTTGATCCAAAAGATAGTCGGTTTCAGGCAATTCAACGTATTGGAGCAACCGGGATTTTGAAAGGGAGAGGTGTGCCTTATAAATGGGCTAATCAAACCTGGTTCTATCCCGAACACCGCATAAGCGAAGTAGACCTGATCGATGGTATGCGTAGTTATTATCCATCGGCCGATAAAGTCGCTGGCTCGGGTGCCGATGTCACAGCAGAATTTTTTGCAGCGCTATTGCTCCAGGTCGACCCCACTTTGAATAAAGATAAAATCAGGTCCGTCATTGCAGCAAAAGAAAATCAAGTGTTAACAAGGGCTCAAGTGGCGGTTGTGTTGGATCTTATCCTAAAGCCGTTTGAACGGCCAGTGGATTTTACCGGCCAATTTATAGCAACAAAAAGTTGATTTCCGAACGTATAGAAAAACGAGATGATACCAATTTTACCAAATTCTACAACGACTCCACAGCAGCGAAACGATAGTTTGGATGTTCTGCGGGGAATTGCCATCCTTTTGATGGTGCTTTCATCGAGCATTTCATTTGGAAACCTTCCTGCTTGGATGTACCATGCACAGGTGCCTCCGCCCAAACATGTATTTGATCCCAGTATAGCAGGTATAACCTGGGTAGATCTGGTTTTTCCGATTTTCCTTTTTACGATGGGGGCGGCCATTCCATTGGCTATGCGGAAAAAAGTGGCTAACCTAAACGCTTTGCCTATCGTGGGTACAATTTTTAAGCGTTTTGTTGCCTTATTCTTTTTTGCCTTATTTTCTTTTTATATGCGCGCTTGGGTTATGAGTGGAGAGCCTGCTGCCTCGCAGTATCTCTTGTCAATCGTGGGGTTTGTCCTGCTCTTTGCGGTCTATGCCGATTTAAAGTCCTATTTGCCGATGCGGACCGCGAGACTTGTTCACGTAGTGGCCCTGTTGCTATCTGTAGGGATGCTATATCTGCTGTATGCACAAACGGATAGATTTACCCTACAGAAGACAGATATTATTATTCTGGTACTGGCCAATATGGCTTTGTTTGGAACGCTGTGGTGGTGGCTGACGGCGAAATCCATCTGGTTACGTATGGCGATCTTACCATTTATTATGGGCGTTTTTTTGGGATCCAAAGAAGTCGGTAGTATCAACGAATTTCTCTACAAACTCAGTCCTGCGACTTGGCTTTATCAATTTTATTACCTCAAATACCTCTTTATTATCCTTCCGGCTACAGTTGTCGGCGAGTGGATTATTGCTGATACCTTGTTGGCGGACAAACCCAGGATGCAGCGGTCTCAACTGGCGTTACAAGGCTTGCTCTGTGCCTTTCTAATTGGGCTGAATGTCTTCAATCTCTATATGCGGTATCTCAATATCAATATCGGACTTACGCTGATGTTGATCTTTTCACTATGCTTCTGTTCAGGTGTTTTTCGGAAGGGCGAAGTACTAACACTACCGGCAAAAATGGCTGTACTCGGAAGTTATTTGCTTTTTTTAGGACTGATCTTCGAAGCGTATGAGGGGGGAATAAAAAAGGATTATTCCACATACAGCTATTATTTTGTCTGTACGGGCTTAGCCTGTTATGCGCTAACAATGCTGTGTTGTATCGAGAAACTTGCTTTTGGAAAATCGCTGTTTCGAAGTATAGCACTGGTCGGTAAAAATCCGATGGTCGCCTATACTGCAGGAAATCTATTGTTGATCCCACTATTGGCGCTTACGGGACTACAGAGCGCTTTTGATCAGATGGGGGCACAGGGTGTTTTTGGGGGAGTGATGCGAGGTGTATTATTCACCGGAATCGTGGCGCTGTTGACGATCGTGAGCAGCCGGTTAAAACTTTATTGGAAGTCATAAAATGAATGAATCATTAGAACAAACGGTGGAGCTTCGCAAAGGGCGTAAGGCACTTCCGCCTATTTTTTGGATCTCCACAACATGGTTTGCCATGGGGTTACCTTTTGTTGCATTGTCAGGTGCGAGCTCCATTATGTATAAAAATTTGGGGGTATCGGACGCACAGATTGCTTTTTGGACCTCATTGATTATGCTGCCCTGGACAATAAAACCCTTATGGGGGCCTTTTTTGGAGTTGTATAAGACCAAGAAATTTTTTGTCTATACCACGCAGATACTCACGGGGCTACTCTTTGGTCTGCTTGGTCTTACGCTGCAGTTGGATCATTTCTTTAGCTTCTCCATTGCTTTATTGACACTGATTGCATTCAGTGGTTCCACACATGATACCGCAGCCGACGGGGTATATTTAAATGAGCTGAATGCAAAACAACAGGCAAAATATGTCGGCTGGCAAGGCGCCTTCTATAATGTGGCCAAAGTGTTTTCTGGTGGCGTACTCGTTTATTTGGCGGGGCAATTGGAGCAGGAAATCGGCATTAAATCCGCGTGGATGGTGGTGATGTTTGCTTATGGATTTATTATGTTGGGGATTGGATTGTACAGTATACGTGCTTTACCTGCTCACGATGAAGCTCCCAAATCCACTTCTTTAAAGGAGGGAATGGATACGCTTAAAGACGTTATCATAACTTTTTTTCAGAAAAAGAATATTTGGTTTAGTTTGCTTTTTATTGTCTTTTATCGTTTTGCTGAAGGGCAGGCTATTAAGATCACCCCGTTATTTTTTAAAGCGCAACGTACCGAAGGTGGGCTTGGCCTGAGTACTTCGGAAATTGGATTGCTTTATGGTGTATTTGGTGCCATAGCCTTTGTGTTGGGGTCGATTGTCGCAGGGCACTTTGTATCCAAAAAAGGCTTAGACCGGAGGACACTTATGATCCTTTGTGCCTTTTTTAATATTCCATTTGTAGCTTATGCATTTCTCGCAATCACATTGCCGACAAACCTTTATCTCATAGCTGCTGCTGTCGCCATCGAGTACTTTGGATATGGTTTTGGCTTTATCGGAATTATTCTTTTTATCATGCAAAATATTGCCCCAGGTAAATATAAGATGGCACATTACGCTTTCGGAAGTGGACTTGTTAATCTGGGATTTATGATTCCTTCGATGATCAGCGGCTGGCTGAGTGATCATTTGGGCTATAAAGAATTTTTTATCTGGGTGTTGATTTCTACTATTCCGGCCTTTTTGGTTTCCTGGTGGGTGCCATTGCGAAAACCCGAAAAAGAGCATACCGACGAAAATAATTAATGCATATGAACTTACTTTCTTATAGGAACTGGAAGGCCTTATTGTTGCCTTTTTTTTTACCGGCATTGACTTTAGCGCAATCAAAGGGTATTGATTCTACGTTTGATAATCAGCATTATCGCGCGAGGCTTGAGTTTTTTAAAGCGATGCCCAATCAGAAGGACGAAATCGTTTTCCTTGGCAATAGCATTACCGAAGGAGGAAAATGGCAAGAAATCCTCCAGCGGAAGCATGTGATCAATCGTGGGATTAGCGGTGATGTGACTTACGGTATTTTAGCACGACTAGACGAGATATTGGCTTCCAGACCACGAAAAATATTTCTACTCTGTGGGGTGAACGACATGAAAAGAGGAATACCGCTTTCCATTATTTCAACGAATATAGAAAGGATAATAAAGCAGGTTAAAAAGCAGTCGCCAAATACAATGCTTTTCGTGCAGGGACTTCTACCTGTGAATGAATCTTTACTGCCAAAAATCTATGAAGAGGTTCGGAATGACAAGATAGTGCTACTGAACAATGCTTTGAAAGAATTGTGTACAGCATATCAAGTTCGTTTTGTAGACTTACAGCCGATATTGGTGGACGGTAATGGGGAACTAAAAGCTGAGCTAACAATTGATGGCTTACATCTGAAGCAAGCCACTTATTTAATTTGGGCCAATTATTTAAAACAGCAAAAACTATTATGAGATCATTGGAACTTTTTAAGGCGTATCGTGTTTTCCAAGCTTGCTTCCTAATTGGAATATATCTATCGGTATTTTCCCAGTCCCTCTCAGCTCAGGAGACTAAAATAGATAGCAGTTACGCCAACTGGTATTATCAACAGCGAATGGCCTATTTCGAACAAAGTCCAACAATGAAAGGAGCAATCGTTTTTTTGGGAAATAGTATTACTGAACGGGCAGAATGGCAGGAATTGCTTGCAGATTCAAGATATCCTGTACTGAACAGGGGGATAGGCGGAGATAATTCGTTTGGGATTCTTGCGCGTATAGATGAAGTGTTGCGGGGACGTCCGCGGGCAATTTTTCTGATGGATGGCATTAATGACCAATTCCGAAAGCTTCCGCAGGAAGTGTCGGTCAATAATTACAAGCGTATCATTAAACGAATAAAAAAGATCTCACCAAAGACTCTTATCTATCTTCAGAGTGCTTTACCGATCAATGAAGGACTAACAAAAGAGCCTTATACAAAAGGTAGAAATGTGTTGGTTCCGATCTTAAATGAAAAACTAAGACAGCTTGCAGCAGATGAAAATATCCCATTTGTCGACCTCTGCCCACTTTTTCAGGACAAAGAGGGAAAACTTAGCGCAATTTACTCAGCTGATGGTGTCCATCTGATACCCAGTGCCTATATAAAATGGGTGCAATTATTAAAAGAAAAGAAATATTTATGAGAATTACAGGGACATTTATTGACGAGATTTCCCACGATATTCCGCACCAGAATTGGGGCCCGGAAGAGTGGGATCGGGATTTTGCATATATGAAGGCAATTGGTATAGACACTGTTATTATGATTCGCAGTGGCTATCGTAAATTTATAACCTATCCATCGGCTTATCTGATGGGCAAATATGGCTGTTTTAAACCATCGTTGGATCTTGTAGAGCTTTATCTGCAGCTTGCAGACAAGTATGACATGAAATTCTATTTTGGACTTTATGACAGCGGTATTTATTGGGAAACAGGAGATCTGAGTCACGAAATCGATGCCAATCATTATGTAATTGAAGAGGTTTGGGCTAAATATGGGCATTATAAAAGCTTCGGTGGATGGTATATCAGTACGGAAATCAGCCGTAAAACGAAAGGGGCTGTTCATGCTTTTCGTACACTTGGGTTACAGTGCAAGGCAGTCAGTGGGGGCTTGCCGACATTTATATCGCCCTGGATTGATGGGAAAAAAGCTGTGCTTGCCGCTTCTCCCGAGCTTAGTAAAGCCGATGCAGTTTCGGTATTGGAACACGAACGGGAATGGGGCGAAATTTTTGAAGGTATACAAGGAGCTGTCGACGCAGTGGCCTTTCAGGATGGACACATTGATTACGATGAGCTTCCCGATTTCTTTGAGGTCAATAAGAAATTGGCTGATAAATATGGTATGGCCTGTTGGACGAATGCCGAATCTTTTGACCGGGATATGCCGATCAAATTCTTGCCGATCAAATTTGATAAACTAAGGCTAAAACTTGAAGCTGCAGCAAAGGCTGGTTATGATAAAGCTATTACTTTCGAATTTTCTCACTTTATGAGTCCACAATCCGCTTATTTACAAGCAGGACACCTCTACAATCGGTACCGAGAATATGCACTGCACCATAATTGGTGATAGGGGTCGCGTGTTTACAGCACGCAAAATGACAACAAAAGCAATCTCGAAGAAGGCAGAGAACAAGAAATAGCATTATTGATAAGAGTAGGCCAGCGATTTTAAATGGCCTTTAAAGAGCAAATTCATTTATATATGAATCATTATAGTACAATTTATAAAGACGAATTATTTAATCATATTCTTCCTTTCTGGACGGAGCATTCGCTCGATAGGGAGTATGGTGGCTATTTTACCTGTCTGGATAGAAGAGGTGGAGTTTTTGATACGGATAAGTTTATGTGGCTGCAGGGGCGGCAAGTTTGGCTGTTTTCTAGTTTGTACAATAAAGTTGAGGCGAATTCATCGTGGTTGGATATGGCCGTTCATGGTGCTCATTTTATGGAAAAGTACGGTCGGGACAGTGCAGGTAATTGGTATTTTTCACTTAACCAACAAGGAAAACCACTTGTGCAGCCCTATAATATTTTTTCCGATTGCTTTGCTGCCATGGGATTTGGGGCATTGTATACGGCGACAAAAGAGGACCGTTATGCGGCAATTGCGCAAGATACCTTTCAGAATATATTAAAGCGGCGTGAGCATACAAAAGGAATCTACGATAAAGCCTTTCCGGGAACCAGGCCGACCAAAAATTTTGCTTTGCCCATGATTTTGAGTAACCTTTCCATTGAACTGGAACATTTGCTTGATCCAGTATTGGTGCAGACGTTAATTGAGGATATTGTGGTGGAAGTGATGGATGTCTTTTATAAGGAAGAGCAAGATCTTGTCTTTGAAAATGTAAGTCCCAATGGTTCATTGCTGGATAGTTTTGAAGGGAGATTGCTCAATCCGGGACATGCAATAGAGGCCATGTGGTTTATGATGGATCTGGGGGAAAGATTGCAGCGACCAGCGTTGATTGAAAAAGCCATGCGTATTGGTCTTCGTATGTTGGAACATGGATGGGATGAGAAATATGGAGGTATATTCTACTTTATGGATGTAGCGGGAAAACCGACACAACAATTGGAATGGGATCAGAAGTTATGGTGGGTGCACTGTGAAACGCTCGTCTGCATGGCTAAAGCTTGGGTACTGACGGGCAATGAGGAAGCAAAACAATGGTTTGAGCGTGTTCATGAATATACCTGGACACATTTTAGGGACCCCGAACATGGCGAATGGTTTGGCTATCTCAATCGAAGAGGTGAGGTATTGCTCGATCTCAAAGGCGGAAAATGGAAGGGATGCTTTCATGTACCTCGTGCCTTATGGAAGGTATATGAGGTGTTTGAAAAAGCAAAAATAATCGTGTAACTTAACTGGTATGGATGCTCTCAATGGAATAAATGCGTTGACCTTAGTTTTCGCAGCGATATTGATCTTTGCGATTGCGTATCGTTTTTATGGCTTGTTTCTAGCAAATAAGCTGCTTAGGTTGAATGGAAGTCGCCAGACACCGGCGGTGGAGTTTGCTGATGGACATGATTATGTGAAAACCGATAAAAAAGTGTTGTTTGGCCATCATTTCGCTGCGATAGCTGCGGCAGGACCACTAGTTGGTCCAGTTCTCGCAGCACAGTTTGGTTATCTGCCGGGCGCTCTGTGGATATTAATTGGTTGTGTATTAGGTGGCGGTGTGCACGATATGGTCGTGCTTTTCGCTTCTGTACGACATAAAGGAGAAAGTTTGGCAACCATTGCCTCTAAGGAGGTCAGTAAACCTATTGGAACTATTGCAGGTATTGCTGTTCTGTTTATTTTGATTCTAACCCTGGCAGGCTTGTCCCTAGCCTGTATAAGTGCCATGCACGAAGCTCCTTGGTCACTATTTACAATTGTGCTAACCATGCCCATTGCCATACTGATGGGGTTGATGATGCGTTATCGGGAGGGCTCGGTCACCTTGGCGAGTATAATTGGCGGTATCTTGCTTATTGCAGGTATTATAGCCGGTCATCACCTGATGCAGATACCTACTTTTCATTCCCTCTTTAATTGGGATGTGAAAACGATTTCCATCGGTATTGCTGTATATGGTTTCTTCGCTTCAGTATTGCCCATTTGGCTATTATTAGTTCCGAGAGACTACCTTTCGACCTACCTCAAAATAGGTACAATTATTATGCTGACGGTAGGAATATTTTTTGTTGCACCAACAATTCAGATGCCTGCCTTGACCTCATTTATCCATGGTGGCGGTCCTGTAATTTCAGGACCTGTTTTGCCCTTTATCCTTATTGTGATTGCCTGTGGAGCCATATCGGGATTTCACGCAATTATCGCAACCGGGACGACACCCAAAATGATCGGTAATGAACGCGAGATCTTGTTTGTGGGGTATGGCGCCATGCTTGTTGAAGGTTTTGTTGCCTTGATGGCATTAATTGCAGCTTGTACGTTGATGCCTGGTGATTATTTTGCAATCAATACGCCGGTAGCCGATTATGCACAGTTTCTAGCGCAGCACCCCCATCTTTCAGCTGTGGATTTACCGCATTTTATAGACAGAATAGGTGTAGATCTGCACGGTAGGACGGGCGGAGCAGTGTCGTTGGCTGTAGGGATGGCTCATATCTTCGATAAGGTTCCTTTTATGAATGATATAATGGCCTATTGGTATAATTTTGCTATCATGTTTGAAGCTGTTTTTATTCTTACAGCGATTGATGCCGGTACCAGGGTGGGACGTTTTTTTCTACAGGAAATGCTTGGAACTGTTTTTCCTAAATTTAGCGATAAAAACTGGAAACCAGGTGTATGGATTTGCAGCGCTCTGTTTACATTTTCCTGGGGATATTTGGTCTATACCGGAAACGTAAGTAGCATTTGGCCGCTGTTTGGCATCAGCAATCAATTGCTGGCCGCCTGTGGCCTCATTGTATGCACGACCATGCTGATACGAATGAATAGGCGAAAATATGTCTTGTTTGCAGCCGTTCCCGGTGTCTTTATGGCCGTGATTACATTTTGGGCCGGCTATCTTCAGGTGGTACAAGGATATGTGCCTAAAGGACAGTACCTACTGGCGGGCTTGGCCGTAGCAGCGATGTCATTGATGGCGATTGTATTTATCGGAACGTTTAAGAAGTGGATATACCTTGCACAAAAGAAAGAGCAGGTGAAAGATCAATATGGAGAGGTTGTGAAAGAAATTGTGGAAAGATAAAGTAGCGTGGATTTCAGTGAAATCCACGCATTATGTCTTAATCGATAATAGAAAGCAGACGGTCCCGAATAAGCAGGCAGGCTCCAAAAGCAGCAAGCTTCTCGCCGTTGTTTGAATAGGCCAGTTTAGTGTCTTTGTTAACAATGGATAGAGAAAATTTGTTGACGGCATTTTTCAGCGGTAACATCAGGTATTCTTCGCTCTTGGCTAAAATACCACCTATAATAATAATTTCCGGATTAAAGATATTGATCAATGTCGCTAGTCCACGGCCTAATTTTTCCCCAAGTTCATTGATCAACTCAATAGCGAGATTGTCATCCTTTTTTGCTGCCGCAATAATATCGCTGAGTCGAATATCATCTACATTGTTGAATTTCTTGGTTAATATGCTTGTTGCACCATTTTTTAATTCCGCTACTACGCGATTTCTAAGTGCAAATCCCGAAGCTTCAGTTTCCAAACAGCCTTTTTTTCCACAACGGCAGATGATGTCGTTATCAAAAATGGGAATATGACCAAATTCACCCGAGAAACCCGATTTCCCATAATAGATTCTTCCGTTGATTAAAATACCCAATCCTATACCGTTGTCTACATTGACAAAGAGTGCATCTTTCTCGTCCTTTAAAATTCCGCTGGAAAATTCGCCATAAGCAAGTGCCTTACTGTCGTTTTCCAGATACGTGCGCAATTGCAGCTCCTGCTCAAAATATTTGGATAATGGGTCTTCATAAAAATTAAAATAACTGTAGGAATAACCTGTTCGATAGTTGATACGGCCAGAAAGATTGATGCCTACACCCAATATTTTATCCTTTTGAATCTGATGTGTGGCAATAAACTGATTGATCTCCCGGCATATATTCTGGAGTGATTCCTGATTATTCTCCAAACGATGTGGAATTTCCTCCTGGCTGGCAATAATGTCTTTTTTCATATTCATGACCACGATACTGAGATGATCATGGCTCACTTGAACTCCGACGAAAAATGCTGCATTCGGAAGTAGACCGTAGGAATTTGGTTTTCGGCCAATACCCGAAGTGGATTTCCCATTGTCCTGTACCAATGCGTCTTCGATGAGTTCATTGATGCATTCGTTAATCTTGGGAATGCTAATGTTGAATTCCTTACTTAACTCAGGAATTGTCGAGGGACCTTTGGTCGCAAAAAAGGTTAAAATTTCCTTTTTAAGTAAAATGTTTTTATACGCTACACCGCTATAACTCGCATCATGTAAGTCACTCAAAAATTTTATACCCATAACTTTGTTACGTTAACTTCTGGGTAAATATAATAAATATCTAATCATCGCAAATTAAGTTTATGTTTTTTCTTCTTTAGTCTATTTGAATTAATAAAAAAAATTAGAAATAATTTGAATATTTAAAATTTTATTTCTTATTTAGTGTTGTATAAATAATATACCTAATAATTGTAAACCAAAATACGTTGCCTTGTCCGAGTCAGAACGTTGCGTGTTTTATCCAATGGAAAACGTCTGATCATGGTGTAGGTAACCGAGTGACCATAAATACTATTTTTTAACATAACACTATTTTTTCATTCCTAAATTATGAAACCAACACATGTAAAACGCAGGTATCTTTTTAAGGCATTGGGATTACTTATTGTTTTTATGCAATCCGCAATAAGCTTTGCTCAATCCATTGTAAATGGTACCATACGAAATCGCGATGAACAGCCTATTGCTGGGGCGACGGTTAAAGTAGTGGGGACTTCTGTAACAACACGGACAGATCAAAAAGGGAGTTTTACCGTGCAGGTAGACCGACTTCCGGCCGAACTTCAGGTTAGTTATATCGGCTATTTGTCGCAGTCGCGGAAGATCACAGTTGCCGGTACACAAAGTTTTGTTTTGCAGTCCGATGAACGTCAGATTGACGAGGTCGTTGTTGTGGCTTATGGTACACAAAAGAAGAACAACGTCGTTGGATCTGTCGTACAGATCGGAGGTGATCAGCTCAAGAAAGCCCCGTCGATGAATTTGACCAATACACTTGTAGGACGTGTTCCCGGATTGACAGCATTACAGCAATCAGGACGTCCGGGGGCAGATAATGCGACCTTGTATCTGCGCGGAGTTGGAACTTATGGTGGTAATCGAAGTCCTTTGGTGATTGTCGATGATATCGAAAGACCGCTTTCTACCTTGGCTTATCTGGACCCAAGTGAGATAGAAACGATTTCCTTTTTAAAGGATGCAGTCTCCACGGCCGCTTATGGTGTACAGGCCGCCAATGGTATTATATTGGTTAAAACAAAAAATGGACGAAAGGAACAGACCAAAGTAACCTATGACTTTGGATACAGCATTGGCCAAAATACCCGCTTTCCAAAATTCCTCAATGGACCGGATTATATGAACTGGTATAACAAAGGAACAGAACTGGACAATGATTTTCTCCGAAATAC
>JAIRVH010000006.1 GCA_031253985.1 Sphingobacterium sp. | reverse complement strand
TTGCTCCATTTGAGGTTTGAAAAAATATTTGTTTGGCTTGGCTCCATCAAACACTTCTTGTGGCGTAAATCCAAATAAGGCGGAATGAGGTCGATTGTTGTACTGTTCAACAGCAGTTTTAAGAAAACGTTGGGTATGTTCAAAATCAAGCAATTGGTGGCGGAAAAGAAAGCTATATTTCATCTGTTTGTTCACGGCTTCTATCATACTGTTGGAAAAATGTATATCTTCAGACCTCCAACACTATCGCAATTTATACTGCGACAGTTTCGTAAACGATCCTCATATTAGTCATTGGAAAAGTAGTTTTTGTATCATTGAGAAAAGTGCACAAATTTTTAACAATTTCATTGGCTCTTGGTGTAGCTAACGAGTGTAGTCTGACATATAGAATTTGCTTTTGATAATCAGGGATTAAGTCTGCACAAGATGTAAATATTTCTTTCAGTATTTGTCTTCCGTCTTTTTTTGCATTACAATAAAAAGCGGGTAATAGCGTATATAAAGCGCTTTCAGCTCTGTAAGAGATCATTAGGATAATATTTTTGAGTTTTTTACTTTCTTCTGTTAATTTGTTATACCTTTTATCTTCCGGCAAATCTTTTACTTTAATACGCGATGCAACATTTTTTCTTTTTGATACTAACTCGTTTATACTGTCCGTATAATCTGTTATTTGTTCCGTTATTTGAGCATTTTGAGCAATGATTCTATCTATCTTTTCATTATCAAGGGTGATGGATTCGATTTTGCTGTACAATTGTGCCTGTAATCTGGCTTTCTTTTCTCTCATTTTTTTTATTTTGTAAGTCAACTCCTTATATTGAGGATTAGGTATGGTAGCTTCCATATTAGCGAGCGGTTCTGTACCATATTGAATCATCCTGTCAAAATCAAAATTTTCGATCATGTACTTAAAAAAGTTTTCCTGCCCCCAGCGTGAGAACATTTTGCCAGCTACCTGCTCAATCTCCAAATCGGGATGTGTGGTGATGATAGAAGTTTGATGTCCGCTTTGAGTAAGTTTGCGTATTTCTCGGAACCAATGCCCCTGTATGAGGCTTCCTGTCTCGCAAATTTGCATCGTAACATTATTATTATTCAATTGTACTTGAGTGGATTCAAACAATTTTTCATCCCATTTGTCCTTAACGTTTTTACGATAGCTGATTACTGCTATTCGATGTTCTTTCCACAGTTTGATGAACCATGCTGGTTCGTACGCTTCACGGTCGAAAATTAATGTGAAGAGGGGTTTCTGGGAATCCTCAGAATCCTCAATACTCTTTTTTATTTCCGGTATCGCTTTTTCTATTGCCTCCTTTAATTTTTCATTAAGCTCGCCGTTGATAACCATCAATGGCAAACCTTCAAATGTATTGACATAAAATTCCGTTGTGCCGCTTAAAGAAAGTTTTTCACGTGAAACGTAGTGTCTAGGCAGCTTAGCCGCATTTCCACTATATACTCTTACATGACCGTCTATGTAAAAAAACAGGTCGGACATTTTCTCTCTCCATAGCAAAAAAAGGCAATTAGCAGCGCAATCGCATTGCTGCTGATCGGTTATCTGTTTGATCTTTTTGCGAAGATACTCAACCTGCGGAATACGGTCTAAACCTAACAGTTTTCCAAACTCGCCCACTGAGCTCTTTTTCAATTGCTCTATGTTTTTTATTCGACAAAGAGCCATAAAACACAGTAATATCAGAATATGATGTAAACCATAGAATCCGTTACGAAGGTTGCTGAATGTGGTAAAAAGTTTCTCCAAACCTTGAGAAATTAACGCAGGAAGAGAAAATAATACGCCGCCGTTTTCAACACTTTCATTGGAGTCAAAAAGAGTTTGAGCATAAACCTGAGTGCCAGTAACGGCTAAGGCGCGTTCCTCAATACGTGAAACAGCTATGCCACCATCTTCCCCTGATTGAGCATCTTGAGCGCTGCGATGACTGCGACTGATAGCAGGAGAATCGGAAAAAACAGAGACTACTTTTTTTTTAATCCTCCCTGTTTGATCCAATAGCGAATGCTGCCTTCCGAGATACCTTCTGGCTTACCTATTGAATAAACACTCTTCCCTTTATCAATCTCTGACTGAATACGAGCCAATACAGAAGGATACAGTTTAGAGGAATGACCATGACGACCATCAATCTCTCCAAAAAAAACAGATTCTCCGCCTTCCGATAACTTCTTTTTCCATCTGCGAACACTGTCTTGCGATACATGAAATAAATCAACAATGTCCTGATTCTTGCACAAACCCTGCAAAGCTAAATGGGAGGTAATATAACGAAAACGAAGATGATCATCTTTGCTGTGACTATAGATGGGAAGACCGCTAAGTAAATAGTATACAGACTCAGCAACTTCCTGAACTCCAATAATAGGAGTCAGCATACGTGCCTCCGCCGGAAATAATGGTAATAATAATTGACCCATAAATACCTGAAGATTATTGAATGATTTTTGACAACAAAGATACTGATTTTTATTTTACGAATACTGTTGCTTAAGGTATTGATAATCTGGGAAAGGTATTGGAGGTCTGAAATTACATCCACAATATCTTTAGCGTATGAGCCGGCATCAAAACGACTACGATTGATAATAAGACCATTACGCTCAATTACTCCATATGCTCTTTTTAAGGTTGCTGCCTGATCGGTTTTCACATTGGCGTTACCAGGGCGGTTTTCAATATAAACCGGATGAACGCCAATGCTGGCAATGCCGGGAAAATAGCCCGTATTCTTCTTGTAGGTGCGGGTAGCATCATATTTATCGTGTGCGATGATTTGATTGTCGTAATCAAAATCATAACTCTGACCCGCTTCTAACTGACCGGTTAATAGTAATGACTTAACCATCAGATCGTTCATCTTGTCATTGATGTTAAACTGATAGACCTTATCGCCGGTGGATACTACTTCCGTATTCTCTGTGGCAAGTTCTTTAATACCAAGAAGAAGCGTGTCGGGAGAGGGTACAGAATTGTCAGGTATTTGCTCCAAAATTGGACGCAAATGTACCTGAACATCTTCGGCACATTCACCCCCACAATGGAAAAGATTGCACCATGTGCGAAAGATATCGCTGTAAGAATATTTCGCTTCTTTTCGC
>JAIRVH010000226.1 GCA_031253985.1 Sphingobacterium sp. | reverse complement strand
TGGTTGCCAACCAGAATCATTTCCACTTCTTTATAGTCCAGTTTATTTTCGGCAAAATGATTGATAATCTGAAACCCCGTTTCATGTTCGTAGTTTCCGGCGATCATCTCATCGTGCATTGGTGGAGCACAAGGGATATCGACGGTCAAATGATCGGCATGTGTCGTTCCAAAAATGGGAATATCCCGCTGTGCCTGTGCCCATGCTGTCGCATAGGTGGAGTGTGTATGTGTTATACCGCCAATCTCTTTCCACTGTTTATACAATAGGGCATGGGTTTTCGTATCTGATGATGGCCGAAGATTACCCTCAACCACATGACCATCAAAATCTACAATCACCATATGTTCCGGTGTAAGCTCCTCATAAGGGACCCCACTGGGTTTAATGGCAAAAACTTCATGGTGACGGTCAACAACACTCACATTTCCAAATGTAAAAAGCACCAATCCCAGCTGGGGCAATTGCATATTGCAATGGTAGGCTTCTTCTTTAATTGAATTATACATGATTAAAATTTGAATGGTTAAACAGTAATGGCGAGCGATTCCTTTCCTTCGACAAAAGCACCCAGCGCTTTGTAATGTTCATAACGCTCGGCATAAATGGACACCCATTTTTCCTCAGGGATATAAGTCCGTTCAAAACCTTGCCCCATTGCCTTCATGGCATCCCCGACCCGGTTATATAAACCAGCTGCTGTTGCGGCAAACATGGCTGCGCCAATGGCACAAGTCTGTTCACTTTTATGAATACGAATAGGCATATTCATCACATTGGCCATCATTTGCATAATAAAAGGTGATTTTTTTGCAACTCCGCCTAAACCGATCAAGCCTTTTACAGGAATACCCTGCTCCACGAAACGGTCAACAATTGCCTTTGCGCCGAAACAGGTCGCTTCGACAATCGCTCTGAAGATCCGCGGCGCATCTGTTCCGAGGTGCAAGCCTGTGATCGCTCCTTTCAAGGATTGATCCGCATCCGGAGTTCGGCGGCCATTGAGCCAATCTAAAGCTAATTCGGATGTTGCAGTTACGGGAAGTAACGCAGCCTGCTCACTTAAACTGACCAATAGTTTCTCTTCCAACGTAGCGATCAATTGTTCGCGCGTTCGTTCATCGATCTCTTCAACATCTTGTATCAAATTTTTCGTTGGCCATAGCAACACCTGTTTCAGCCAGGCGTAAGCATCTCCAAATGCCGACTGACCAGCTTCCATACCTATCATTCCCGGTATAATGGAACCGTCTACCTGACCACAGATTCCCCTGACCAACGTATGCTGTACCTCTTCTTTTGGAGCAACTAACATATCACAGGTTGATGTCCCCATCACCTTACTCAGATAGTAGGGCTCAATTTGTCCTCCAACTGCACCCATGTGGCAGTCAAATGCACCTACACCAACAACAACTGATGTTGTAAGACCTAATCGTTGCGCCCATTCTTCCGAAAGCTGACCTGCAGATTGATCAGCAGTGTATGTTTCTGAAAACAGGCGATCAACCAAACCATCCAACAATGGGTCAAGTGTCGAAAAGAAAGAATTTGGAGGTAGGCCGTCAAATTCTTCAGCCCAAAGTGATTTATGACCCGCTGAACAAACCCCACGCTTCATAGCAGATACCTGTGTTCCTCCAGTCAATAGAAAAGGAATATAATCACAATGCTCCACCCAGCTATAGGTGGCGGCACGGACCTTTTCATCAGCCCGAAATACATGGAGTAATTTGGCCCAGAACCATTCCGAAGAGTATACACCGCCCACATACTTCAGATAATCCACTGCGCTATTTTGATTATGAAGATTAATCTCTTTAGCCTCCTGAACAGCTGTATGATCTTTCCATAAGACAAACATGGCATTGGGGTTGTCTTTAAACTCGTCCAACAGCGCCAATGGAACGCCGGCTGCGTTGACAGCAACTGGAGTAGATCCCGTTGTATCCACGGAAATTGCTTTTACAGCTTTGCCAATATTGTCGACTCCCGATTTGAGCAAACAATCCTTTATTGTCGCCTCCAGTCCTTCAATGTAATCCAAAGGATGTTGCCTGAACTGACTAGAAGCAGCATCACAATATTCACCTCTTTTCCAACGAGGATAATAAAATATGGAAGAAGCTATTTCTTCGCCATTGTTAGCATCGACCAATACCGAACGGACAGAATCACTTCCATAGTCTACGCCAATGACATATGATTTATACATTTTTGCTGAATTTGGTTTATAACTTATAATTGTTTCTAACGTCTTATTTTTCAATACCTCTCTCGTAAAGTTAGCACTTTAAAAAATAATTAGTGTCAAATAAACATTTAATTTTTTAAATATGAAAGAAAATTTTCATATTTAAAAAATTGAGCTAACTTCATGGCAGCAAATTATGATGAGACCGAACCCTCGTTATTGGCATACAAAAGCATTTTTACGGGACATATCAGAGAATTATTATACTTATTTTTAGCTATTTACTTTTTTACATAGTTTTGCTCAGTGAATAAACGGGATGAAGTCAGATAAAAGATAAAACGATAGACGATGGAATATTATAAAAAAGATTCAGGGATCCTTTTGGCGGTAGACTGTATCATATTTGGATTTAACGGTGAATCCCTGGAAGTGCTTTTAATTAAACGAGATTTCGAACCAGAAAGAAATAAATGGAGTTTGATGGGTGGTTTCGTTCAATCTGACGAAAGTCCCGAAGAGGCCGCGAGCAGAGTGCTCAGACAATTAACTGGACTTGAAAATGTATACATGGAGCAATGTAGTGTATTTGGGGAACCTAACCGTGAACCCAACGACCGGGTTGTCAGCATCTGTTATTTTGCATTGATTGATACACAACAATACAAACATATCCTAAGTGACGATTATGAAGCCCAATGGTTTCCCTTACAACAGCACCCAACACTGATCTTCGATCATGATCAAATGATCGCTTCGGCACAGCACCGTCTACGCATGAAAGCAGCCTTGTATCCGATATTATTTGAACTACTGCCCGAGAAATTCACTATTCCCCAGATTGCAGCACTTTATGAGGGTGTGTACAATATCGAGTTGGATAAGCGCAATTTTAGCCGAAAACTGCTTTCCTCAGACCTCATCATCAAACTGGAGGAAAAAGATAAAGAAAATTCAAAAAAAGGAGCCTACTATTTCAAACTAAACACGGCGATCTATAAGGAAAAGATCATGTCCTTTCTACGGTATTTGCCAAGTTGGTCGATCGAATCATAAGAACACGACCAGGAATCAGACAAAGGAAAAGGAATATATTTCACTTTCCATTTTCGTTTTTTCAATAATTCCTTATATTTATCACAGGCATATCCTATTTTTACAATGAGGATATGCTGAATAAACGTATTCTATAAAAATAAACAACTATGAGCAAATTGAGATTAGCATTTATATTCTTTACGATTTTATTTATTTCATCACATACGTTATTGGAAGCACAAACTCCTGCTGCAGCTCCCGCCACTACAGCAGCACAACAGGATAATGCCTTCAAGTACAGTCCGGATGGATTAAAAAAAGGAAGTTTGGCAAATCAATTTGACCACCTCAATTATATCTCAAAAAATAACTATGACTTCAAGATGGTGCGAAAAACCAATCTGGATATTGTGAAACGAAATGTAATTGATACCGTAGCAAAACTCCACAAGGAAATCAGCTCTTTAAAATCATCTTCAAGCAACTATACGTCCAATACCAAAACTTTACAAGATTCTATTCAGGTTTTAAAAGATCAGCTTGCACAGGAGAAGGAAAAAACAGAAAGTTTCTCGTTCTTAGGAATAAACACATCAAAAACATTTTATAGTACTGTAGTCTGGACGATCATTGCGGTATTGGCCGTAGCAGCATTTATCTTTTTATTTTCTTATCGGAAAGCGAAAGTGGACACGGTGGAGTTTCAAAAAACTGCAGAGCAATCCCAAGAGGAATTTGCTACATTCCGCAAAAAGTCGATGGAGAAAGAGCAACTGCTCAAGCGTCAGTTGCAAGACGAACTAAATAAAAAAATATAGTCCTGCTTTTATAAAATAGCATATTTATTTTGATCGACCTGTAACGACTCCTTGAGACACTCCGTTACAGGTCGATTTTATTTCATCAGGTTCTATTCTTAAAAACAAACAAAAGATTCAACGAAGTAAAGCTGTAAACTTCAAAAATACCTAGCCGGATAAAAGAGAAAAACTATATTTGCAGGTATAGAAATCGAAACATACAGAATTACAATCGATAACATTTTGACCTACATTAATAAAATTGTTATTTAATTGCAAATTCTATTTGTTTTTAAAAACGAATAACCTTATTTTTGCTGACCAAAAAAGAGGCCTTTTATGTCTCTTATATAAAATTGATTAATAAATATTTAGTCCCTATAATATGCCCAAGATTGGTAAAATAGCGCAGATTATCGGCCCAGTTGTTGACGTCAACTTCGCCGACAGTGAAAATCTACCTAAAATTTACGATGCATTGTACATTCAAAAAGAAAATGGACAACGTGTTGTATTAGAAGTTCAACAACACTTAGGTCAGGATCGTGTACGTACAATTGCCATGGACGCAACTGAAGGTTTGGTTCGCGGAATGGAAGTTGTCGATACTGGTGCTCCTATCAAAATGCCTGTTGGTGAAGAAATCAAAGGTCGTGTATTCAATGTAGTTGGTGATGCCATAGACGGGATCCAAAATTTGAATAAAGAGAATGGTCGTCCTATCCACAACGTACCTCCTAAATTCGAAGATTTATCAACTGAATCCGAAGTACTTTTTACTGGTATCAAAGTTATTGACCTTTTAGAGCCATATGCTAAAGGTGGTAAAATTGGTTTATTCGGTGGTGCCGGTGTAGGTAAAACTGTATTAATCCAAGAATTAATCAACAATATCGCAAAAGGTCACGGTGGTCTTTCTGTATTCGCTGGTGTAGGTGAACGTACACGTGAAGGTAATGACTTATTGCGCGAGATGTTGGAGTCTGGTATCATCAAATATGGTGAGCATTTTATGGAAGGCATGGAAAAAGGCGAATGGCCTTTGGATACTGTTGACCACGAATTGATGAAAGATTCAAAATGTACGTTCGTATTCGGTCAGATGAACGAGCCTCCTGGGGCACGTGCACGTGTTGCTTTATCAGGTTTGACAGTAGCGGAATACTTCCGTGACGGTGATGGCGAAGGTCAAGGCCGTGACGTATTATTCTTCATCGATAACATCTTCCGTTTTACACAAGCAGGTTCTGAAGTATCTGCCCTATTGGGTCGTATGCCTTCAGCCGTAGGTTACCAACCAACATTGGCAACTGAGATGGGTTTAATGCAAGAGCGTATCACTTCAACTAAAAACGGATCAATCACTTCGGTTCAAGCCGTATATGTACCTGCCGATGACTTAACTGACCCTGCTCCAGCGACAACTTTCGCTCACTTGGATGCAACTACGGTATTGTCTCGTAAAATTGCTGAGCTAGGTATCTACCCTGCTGTGGATCCTTTGGATTCTACATCACGCATCCTTTCTCCTGCCGTTTTAGGTAACGAACACTATAATACTGCACAACGTGTAAAAGAAATTCTTCAACGCTACAAAGAACTACAAGATATCATCGCCATCTTAGGTATGGATGAGTTGTCGGAAGAAGATAAATTAACGGTACACCGCGCACGTCGTGTACAACGTTTCTTATCTCAACCTTTCCACGTTGCAGAGCAATTTACAGGTTTAAAAGGTGTATTGGTAGACATCAAAGATACCATCAAAGGTTTCAATATGATCATTGACGGTGAAGTAGATGAGTACCCTGAAGCTGCCTTCAACTTAGTAGGTAACATCGATGATGCTATCGAAAAAGGTAAAAAATTATTAGCAGAAGCAGTTTAATCTAGATTATATCTAAGAATAATGAAATTAACAATTATCACTCCAGACAAATTAGCATTCGAAGGCGAAGTAACTTCAGTTACTGTACCGGGCTCTGCGGGTTCTTTTCAAATTTTGAAAGACCACGCTGCCATTGTTTCTACTTTGGAAGATGGAAAGGTAATTATTCAACAAGGTAAAGGTGGACAGGAAGTGTTCATTAAAGGTGGTGTTGTGGAAGCAAAAGACAATGTCATTACCGTGCTTGCTGAAGGAATTATCGGAGATTAAATCAAATCGATTTTATAAAATCTAAAAAGCTTCCGATAGAAATATCGGAAGCTTTTTTTTTAAAGTTTTTTTGACATTTTCTTCATTTTAGGAAGAAAATAGACCATTGTAACAAAAAATAATTTTTCGACCATGTAGACCAATTTTAAATATGGTATACGACTGACAAAATATAAAACCGAATAAAACGCATTATTAGAAAATAAAATTCTATAAAAATATATTTAATAAAATTTTATTCTAAATACAAAATTAGCACTTTACCTATTGCCAATTATTGTAATTCCTGCTACCTTGAGGAAATGAAAATCGAAAGTTTTTATAGAAGCTTGAGATAGCATGATTTACCACCAATATTACAACAAAGGGAACTATTATCATAAGGTAAATTTTGGGTTATGAAATATTACGATAAAAACACATTGATCTATTTAGATGGAGCTTTTGTAAAAGCTTCAGAAGCTGTATTGGATCCCTTTGCACAGTCACTGCATTATGGGTATGCGGTATTCGATGGTTTACGTGCGTATAATACCCACAATGGCCCGCGTATCTTTAAAGCTGACCTACATTTCGATCGCTTAAAGAGATCATGTGAAGCCGTTAATATTCCGTATCGCTGGAGCAACCGTGAGCTGATCGACATCTGTTATGAGCTCTTGGCCAACAACAACCTAAGAGAAGCGTATATACGTCCTTTGGTATTGACTGGTTCAAATATGCACCTAACCTCATCAACCGAAGCAACCATCATGATGGCAGCATGGGAATGGGGGCCATATCTTGGCCAAAACCTATTAAAGGTATGTATCTCCGATATCAAAAGACCGAATCCAAAGTCGTTTAAAATTGACTCGAAGATCTCTGGGCAATATGTAAACTCCATCCTTGCAACAACAGAAGCAATCAGAAAGGGGTACGACGAAGCTTTGATGCTCGACCACGAAGGCTACGTTGCCCAAGCATCCAGTGAAAATATTTTCATCGAAAAGGATTTCAAAATCTATACGCCGCCAGTGAAGAATATCTTCCCGGGCATTACACGCCAGACTGTAAAAAACATTTGTAAAAAATTAAACTTCGAAGTCATTGAAAAGCAGTTGACGGTAGAAGACATTTACACTGCTGACAGCGCTTTCTTATGTGGGACTGCGGCAGAAATTATCGGAATCAAACAAGTCGATGATGTCATCTACAAAGAAGCCTGGGAACACAGCATAGGTGCATCAATCCAAAGAAGATATAAAAATTTAGTATTAGAGAACGAAAATTATGAAGTCATCATCTAACGGCGAAAATGCAATGAACAAATACAGCCGTACATTTACACAAGACGAAACGCAACCTGCTGCAAAAGCAATGCTTTATGGTATCGGTCTTACAGATGCCGACATGGACAAAGCACAGGTCGGTATTGCCAGCATGGGATATGATGGTAATACGTGTAATATGCACTTAAATGATTTGGCACAAATCGTCAAAAAGGGCGTTTGGAACAATGATTTAGTGGGTTTGACCTTTGGAACCATTGGCGTCAGCGACGGTATGAGCAATGGTACAGACGGGATGCGTTATTCGTTGGTAAGTCGTGATGTGATCGCTGACAGTATCGAAACAATCTGTGGCGGTCAGTATTATGATGGTTTGATTTCTATTCCTGGATGCGACAAAAACATGCCTGGTGCTATTATGGCCATGGCCCGTTTGGACCGTCCTTCCTTAATGGTATATGGCGGTACCATTGCTCCAGGCCACTATAAAGGTGAAGAATTAAACATTGTGTCTGCATTTGAAGCATTGGGACAACGCATCTGCGGAAATCTTTCCGATGAAGACTATGAAGGCATTATCAAACATACCTGCCCCGGTGCTGGTGCTTGTGGTGGAATGTATACAGCCAATACCATGGCTTCGGCAATTGAAGCCTTGGGAATGAGCTTACCATACTCATCTTCCAATCCAGCAATCTCGGAAGAAAAGAAAAATGAATGTTTAGAGGCAGGTCAACATATCCGCACACTACTTGAGAAAGATATCAAGCCCTCTGATATCATGACACGTAAAGCATTTGAGAACGCGCTACGTACCATTGTTATCTTGGGTGGCAGTACCAATGCTGTACTTCACTTTATTGCAATAGGCAAAGCCGTAGGCGTAGACATCACGCAAGATGACTTCCAACGCATGAGTGACGAAACCCCGGTTTTAGCTGACTTTAAACCGTCTGGTAAATATTTGATGCAAGATCTTCAGCAATTTGGTGGAACTCCGGCTGTCATGAAATATCTTTTAAATGAAGGTTTACTTCATGGTGACTGTATCACGGTAACAGGAAAAACGGTCGCTGAAAACTTGGCTGATGTTAAATCAATCATGGAATATGACCAACCGATTATCAAACCATTGAGCGATCCAATCAAGGCTACAGGACACTTACAGATTCTTTATGGGAACTTAGCAGAGAAAGGTTCTGTTGCCAAGATCTCCGGTAAAGAAGGTGAAAAATTCACTGGTCCTGCACGCGTATTCGATGGAGAGCATGATTTAGTAGCGGGCATCGCATCTGGTAGAATCAAACCAGGAGATGTTGTCGTGATCAAAAATGAAGGTCCTGTTGGAGCACCAGGCATGCCTGAAATGCTTAAACCAACCTCCTTGATTATTGGTGCCGGTCTTGGTAAATCTGTTGCTTTAATCACCGATGGCCGTTTCTCAGGTGGAACACATGGTTTTGTCGTAGGGCATATCACACCAGAATCTTACAAAGGCGGATTAATCGGTCTTGTACATGATGATGATATTATCGAGATCGATGCCGTGAACAACAGCATCAATGTGCTGCTTTCTGATGAAGAGATCGCGCAACGCCGTGCCGCTTGGGTACAACCAGCGTTAAAAGTTAGCAAAGGAGTTTTATACAAATACGCTAAAACTGTTGCCGATGCCTCAGAAGGCTGTGTAACGGATCAATAGAAAATAAAAAACAGAGACATTAAGCAAATAGAGACCTAAACAATCGACGCTTAATGTCTCAGATCTAATATCTAAATATTAAAAAGACTGAATAATCAACAATAAAAAAATCAACGTAATGAGTACACTGGAAATAACAGAAAATAAGGCCGCTACAGCGCAGCAAACTCCGACACAAATTTCGGGATCGAAAGCTGTATTGGAGGCCTTATTGAGCGAAGGAGTTGATACCGTATTTGGTTATCCTGGAGGCGCAATTATGCCGATCTATGATGCCCTTTATGATTATACGGATCGTCTGAAGCATATTTTAGTGCGCCATGAACAAGGTGGAATCCACGCGGCGCAAGGTTATGCAAGAACTTCAGGTCGTACAGGCGTCGTCTTTGCGACAAGTGGCCCTGGAGCAACAAACCTAGTTACTGGACTGGCTGATGCCATGATCGATAGTAACCCTATCGTCTGTGTCACAGGTCAGGTCTTTGCTTCACTCTTGGGAACAGATGCTTTTCAGGAAACAGATGTCATCAATATCACGGCACCGGTCACCAAATGGAACTACCAAGTCACCGACGCAACTGAAATTCCAGCTGCACTCGCAAAAGCATTTTATATCGCAAGCACTGGTCGTCCAGGGCCGGTATTGATCGATATTACCAAAAATGCACAGCTACAATTGTTCGATTACTTCGGTTATGAAAAATGCAACCACGTACGTAGCTATAGACCGGCACCACAAGTTCGTAAAGAATATGTTGAGCAGGCAGCCGAGTTAATCAACAATGCAAAAAAACCATTTGTTCTTTTTGGACAAGGAATCATTCTTGGAAAAGCAGAGGAAGAATTCAAAGCTTTTATTGAGAAAACTGGCATTCCTTCGGCATCCACTGTCATGGGCTTAAGTGCACTTCCAACGGATCATAAACTCCACGTAGGGATGTTGGGTATGCATGGCAACTATGCACCAAATGTCATGACCAATGAATGTGATGTTTTAATAGCCATCGGTATGCGTTTCGATGACCGTGTAACAGGTCGTTTAGACAAATATGCCAAACAGGCAAAAGTAATCCATTTGGATATAGACCCAGCAGAGATTGACAAAAACGTACAGACAACCGTACCTGTATGGGGCGACTGTAAGGAGTCACTTCCAATGCTGACGGAATTGGTAAACGCTACAGATCACTCCGCTTGGTTAGAACAATTCCGTGAACTTGAAAAAGAAGAAATCAAGGAAGTCATCCAAAATGAACTTCACCCACAAACCGATATTATGACCATGGGTGAGGTCATCAATGTGTTGAATGAATTGACGGGTGGTGATGCGATCATTACAACGGACGTCGGTCAACACCAAATGGTAACTTGTCGCTATGCTAAATTCAACAACAGCAAATCGAATGTAACCTCAGGAGGCTTAGGAACAATGGGCTTTGGTCTTCCGGCAGCAATCGGCGCCTGGTATGGCGCACCAGAGAAAACTGTCGTAGCAATCATCGGTGATGGTGGTATACAAATGACGATCCAAGAGCTCGGAACGATTATGCAATTTGGTGCAAAAGTCAAAATCATGATCCTCAACAATGAATTCTTGGGCATGGTACGCCAGTGGCAGCAATTGTTCCACGACAGACGTTATTCATTCGTGAATATCACGAGTCCTGACTTTGTTGCTGTAGCGAAAGGCTATTACATCGACGGTCAGAAGATTTCGGAACGTAAAGACTTACGTAATGCCCTGAAAACCATGATCGATCACGACGGAGCATATCTATTGGAAGTGATGGTAGGTAAGGAAAACAATGTATTTCCAATGGTTGCACAAGGAACATCGGTATCTGAGATACGTTTAAAGTAGAATTTGACATGGAAAAACAAGAATATACCATCACCCTATATACAGAGAATTCAATCGGTCTTATCGGTCGGATCTCAACAATTTTTTCAAGAAGAAAAATCAATATTGAAAGCTTGAATACTTCCCCTTCTGAAGTAGAAGGAATACATCGTTTTACCATCGTAATCACGGAGGCTGAAGATGTGCTGCGTAAGCTTTGTCGTCAACTGGAAAAACAGATTGATATCCTCAAGGCCTATTACAATACCAATGATGAAGTGATCTGGCAAGAACAGGCGCTCTATAAAGTGCCTGCGGATGTTGTGAATGAAAAGGTATATGTAGAACGTTTATTACGTCAATATGGTGCCAATGTTGTTGTGATCCGCAACGACTATATCGTCTTTGAAACTGCAGGTCACCGCGAGGAGATCGATAAGTTGACAGAAGAATTGACCAAATATGGTTTGATCGAATTTGTCCGTGGCGCGCGTATCGCCATCATTAAAGATAGTGCAGGTTTCCATTCCAAATTGGTTCAGTTTGAAGCCAAGGAACCATCGATAGAAATTGTAGAAAACGAGTATCTCGACAAAAGAGATGACGTATTTACGATGTAAGCTTTAATAGTATTATGCAAGAGACATTTAAATTTATCTTAAAGTCACGTCAAAAATTCATTGAATTAATTGACGGTCTTTCCGTGGAGCAGCTCAACCAGATTCCCGTAGGTTTCAACAACAATATCATCTGGAATTTCGCGCATATTGTCGTCAGCACACAGACTCTAGTCTATGTACGTACCGGCATCAAGGCAGACACCACTTGGGTAAAATACAACGAAGACTATAAAAAGGATACTAAACCAACTCATTTTGTTGAACAAGCGGAGATTGATGAATTGAAAGAAATCGCTATACGCAGTATCGAGCAAATTGCTGTAGATTATGAAACTGGTATTTTCAAAAAAATCACTTCTTTTTCAACAGCGACCTACGGTTATCCAATGGACACGATCGAGGAGGTCATTGCCCTGACATCGGGACACGACAACGTTCATTTCGGTTACGCCATGGCGCAACGCAGATTAGTACAAGAATTAAAATAAATAATCAACAACCAATAACAGAAAGAAAGTAACACAATGGCAAATTATTTCAACACCTTACCGCTTAGAGAGCAGTTAGAACAATTAAGTCACGCTGAATTCATGGATAACACTGAATTCACGGATGGTGTAAATGCTTTAAAAGGTAAAAAAATCGTAATCGTAGGATGTGGTGCACAAGGCTTGAACCAAGGTTTAAACTTAAGAGATAGCGGACTAGACGTTTCTTATGCTTTACGTAAAGAAGCTATTGAACAAAAAAGAGATTCTTGGAAAAATGCTACGGACAACAACTTTAACGTAGGAACTTACGAAGAATTGATCCCTACTGCGGATTTAGTTATCAACTTGACTCCAGATAAACAACATACCTCAGTAATCAACGCGGTAATGCCTTTGATGAAAGAAGGGGCTACATTATCGTATTCTCACGGTTTCAACATCGTTGAAGAAGGTATGCAGATCCGTAAAGATATTACTGTCATCATGGTTGCTCCAAAATGTCCAGGTTCTGAAGTACGTGCAGAATACCTACGTGGTTTTGGTGTACCTACTTTGATCGCTGTTCACCCAGAGAATGATCCGCAAGGAAAAGGCTGGGCTGAAGCAAAAGCATATTGTGTAGGAACAGGTGGACACAAAGCTGGTGTATTGAAATCTTCATTCGTAGCCGAAGTAAAATCAGACTTAATGGGTGAGCAAACTATCCTTTGTGGATTGTTGCAAACAGGTTCGATCCTATCTTTTGACAAAATGATTGAGAAAGGCATCGAAGCTGGTTACGCATCCAAATTGGTACAATATGGCGTAGAAGTTATTACTGAAGCGTTAAAACATGGTGGCGTAAGCGGCATGATGGATCGTTTGAGCAACCCTGCGAAAGTGAAAGCTTTCGAGATCTCCGAAGAATTGAAAGATATCATGCGTCCTTTATTCCAAAAACACCAAGATGATATCATGTCGGGTCACTTTAGCAAAACTATGATGGAAGACTGGGCAAACGGTGATGCAAACCTATTGAAATGGAGAGCTGAAACTGGCGAAACTGCATTTGAGAAAACTCCAGCTGGAGATGTTAAAATCAACGAACAAGAGTACTTCGACAACTACACATTGATGGTTGCTTTCATCCGTGCAGGTGTTGAATTGGCATTCGAAACAATGGTTGAAGCAGGCATCAAACCTGAGTCAGCATACTACGAATCATTGCACGAAACGCCATTGATCGCCAACACAATCGCACGTAAGAAATTGTTCGAAATGAACCGTGTTATCTCTGATACAGCAGAATACGGTTGTTATTTGTTCGATCAGGCTTGTAAACCATTATTGGCGGACTTCATGAAAACTGTTGACACGGACATAGTAGGCAAGAACTTCAATGAAGGTAGAGACGCAGCAGTTGACAATGCACAATTGGTTGTTATCAATGAAATTTTACGTGATCACCCTGTAGAAATCGTTGGTCGTAAATTGCGTAAAGCAATGACGGCTATGAAAGCAATCAAAACTGTTTAAAAAGTTCATACGAAATTATACATGCGCCAAAAATCATGAATATTTCGTAATTTAGTATATTGAAATCAAGGTGATATTGAGACATTTACAATATCACCTTGATTAATATAAAAATAACATAAGAGAGAATAAAAAATGTCAAAAACATTAGTAGAAAAGATTTGGGATGCTCACGTCGTCAAACGTGAAGAAGGGTTTCCGGATATTATATATATCGATACTCACTTGATTCATGAGGTTACTTCACCTCAAGCTTTTGATGGCTTGCGCAAAAGAGGAATCCCAGTTTTTCGTCCAAAGCAAACGGTAGCTACTGCCGACCACAACGTACCGACACTCAACCAACATTTACCGATCAAAGAAGAGCTATCGCGCTATCAAGTAGATATGCTGACCAAAAATTGTGCTGAATTTGGTATTGAATTATATGGTTTGGGACATCCATACCAGGGAATTGTACACGTTATCGGTCCAGAGCTGGGTATTACCTTACCGGGTAAAACAATGGTGTGTGGCGATAGCCATACCTCCACGCATGGTGCTTTTGGAGCTATTGCTTTTGGTATCGGAACCTCTCAGGTAGAACAGGTCTTCGCCACACAATGTCTATTGCAGTCGAAGCCTAAAACAATGAAAATCGAAGTTAACGGTACTCTTCAAAAAGGTGTTGGAGCAAAAGATATCATTCTATATATCATCTCCAAAATTTCTGCTGCCGGTGGTACAGGTTATTTTATAGAATACGCTGGTTCAGCAATCCGTTCATTAAGCATGGAAGCACGTATGACCATTTGTAACATGAGTATCGAAATGGGTGCACGTGGAGGCTTAATTGCCCCGGATCAGATCACTTTCGATTATGTAGAAGGCCGAGAATTCGCACCGAAAGGTGAGGAATGGGATCAAGCCCTAGCGTACTGGAAAACACTCTATTCTGACGAAGATGCCATCTTTGATAAAGTATTGACTTTTGATGCTGCAGACATTGCGCCAATGATTACTTATGGTACCAACCCAGGTATGGGTATGGGTATCGCAGAGCATATCCCAGCAACTAACGCACAACCGGAATCAGAAAGACCATCTTATCAGAAAGCATTAGATTATATGGGCTTTAAAGATGATTCTGTCGTATTAGGTAACCGTGTTGATTATGTTTTCATCGGAAGCTGTACCAACTCACGGATCGAAGATTTACGTGAAGTAGCTTCGTTCGTCCAAGGCAAACAAAAAGCACAAGACGTTGAGGTATGGATTGTACCTGGATCTAAGCAGGTAGAGAAACAAGCCAAAGAAGAAGGACTGGATAAAATATTTGAAGCAGCAGGATTCCAGCTCCGTGAACCAGGCTGTTCGGCATGTTTGGGTATGAATGAGGATAAGATCCCCGCTGGCAAATATTGTGTTTCCACCTCAAATAGAAATTTCGAAGGACGCCAAGGGCCTAATGCCCGCACCATGCTGGTATCACCTTTGACAGCAGCAGCAGCAGCAGTAACAGGTAAAGTAACAGATGTAAGAGAGTTGATCTAAGCAGAAAAAAATGAAAAAATTTGAAACTTTAACTTCACAGGTAGTCCCTCTGCCTATCGAAAATATTGATACCGATCAGATTATCCCAGCACGCTTTCTAAAGGCAACAACACGCGAAGGCTTTGGTGATAATTTATTCCGTGACTGGCGCTTTGATACAGACAATCAGCCAAAAACTGATTTCGTATTGAACAACCCCACCTACTCGGGAAAAATATTGGTTGCCGGTAAAAACTTTGGTTGTGGTTCAAGCCGTGAACACGCTGCCTGGGCTATTCAGGACTACGGTTTTGATGTAGTCATCAGCTCTTTCTTTGCTGATATCTTCAAAGGAAATGCCCTAAACAATGGTGTATTGCCAATACAGGTACCCGAAGAATTTCTAGGAAAAATCTTCGAATTGGTAACCCAAAATCCTAAAACAGAAATCATCGTCGATCTTGAAAAACAAACGGTCATGTTGACAGAAACAGGTGATCAATTTGAATTTGAAATCAATCCATACAAAAAATCATGCTTGATCAATGGATACGATGACATCGATTTTATCCTTAATCAAAAAGATTCAATTGAATTATTTGAAGCGAATAGACAATGGTAGATCCTGTCGTCCATATTGCCAATTTAACTATTCAGTACGGTAAAGATACCGTACTGCACGGTTTAAATTGGCAAATTTTTCCTGGTGAACAGTGGATCTTAGGCGGTCCTAGTGGCACCGGAAAAACAACGCTTGCAAAA
Source organism: Sphingobacterium sp. (assembly GCA_031253985.1). Taxonomy (GTDB): domain Bacteria; phylum Bacteroidota; class Bacteroidia; order Sphingobacteriales; family Sphingobacteriaceae; genus Sphingobacterium. Next base: position 4,110 of record JAIRVH010000226.1, on the reverse strand, counting down.
GCTATCGCTGGACAATTGAAATATGAAGGTACGATTGCATTTCACCTTGATCCCAATAGCCCGCTTCCAGCCAAAATTCATTACGTTTCCAATTGGTTTCAGTTTACAAACCTCGAAGGAGATCGTAACTTCTACTATCAACAGCGCTACAACAAATTCGCAAAAAACGACACGTTAACTGTCTTTGCCGAATTAAAACATTTCGCACAGGAAGAACAGCTCTCTTTTGACAACGTACGTTCCTACTTGACAATTTTTGGATTTGAAAATTTCAAAGACCAACAATTGATCGAACTTTCCAGTGGCGAACACAAAAGGCTACAATTGATCAAAGCCCTCTGGCTTCAACCTCAGGTACTCATCATCGACCAACCTTATACCGGTTTGGATGCACAATCCCGAAAAGATCTCAATCAGATCTTTGATCAGCTCGCCGATCAAGGCGTTTCGTTGTTGCTCATTAGTAATGATGACGAACAGCCCAACTGCATCAATCGTTTTGCGGAGATTCAGGATGGTCAGATAGTTATTCGCCAAAGTAGCGAAGAACTATCCAGAGGATTGCCCCGTACCCGAAAGGCTTTGCCTTATTTTCTGCAACGGGCCCCAGAAGTATCTTCTCAGGTTATGGTAAAAATGAACAAGATCAATATCTCTTATGGCGAAAAACAGGTTCTAAAAAATATTGATTGGGAAGTTAAAGCAGGCGAAAAGTGGTTATTGCAAGGTCACAATGGATCTGGAAAATCAACTTTGCTTAGTCTCATCAACGGAGACCATCCACAGGCTTATGCCAATGATATCCATCTTTTTGGTAAAAAAAGAGGATCTGGAGAAAGTATCTGGGACATCAAAGAACACTTGGGGATCATATCTCCGGAATTGCATTGGTATTACGATATGAATGCCAACGTTGGTCAGACTATCGCTTCGGGATTCTTTGATTCCATGAGCCTATACCAACGGTTAGGATTTGAACAACAGCAAAAACTGGAGCAAATTCTTCATTTTTTTGATCTCAAGGAAGTTAAACACAAAACATTGGGATCTTTACCTTTAGGCCAACAACGTTTGGTTTTATTGGCCCGCACAATTGTGAAACATCCTGAGTTGCTGATTTTGGACGAACCCTGTCAGGGTCTGGACAAAGAGCAAACCCAGTATTTCAATGACGTCATCGATGACCTCAGTAAAAGCGGCCAAACCCTCATCTATGTAGGCCACTTCCAAACCCAGTTGCCAACTTGTATTGACAATAAAATTGTGCTGGAAAAGGGAGAAGTAAAGGCAGTAACTGAAGTTATCCACAAAAATGAAGCGTTATCAACATAAAAAATGTGGAAAACCTCAATAAATTTAAAAAATAAGAACTAAAAATAAAAAGAGCATCAAGATGTCGGCAGAAACACAAGAAATTAAACGTTAAAAATAGAGACAATGAAATAGGTCTAAGACGTATAGTCCAAAGTTTCCATATACATAGCAGATAGCTCAATACTAAAAATACAATGAAGAAAAATATTTTAATCATACCTGGAGATGGCATCGGCCAAGAAGTAACGACTTGGGGTAAAAAGGTTTTAGAAAGAATCGGTGAGAATTATGGACATGAGTTTAGCTTCGATGAAGCTATTATGGGCCATACGGCGATCGAAGCTACAGGCAACCCACTTCCTGATGAAACATTGGCAAAAGCGAAAGCTTCTGATGCGATCCTTTTTGGTGCCATTGGCCATATCAAGTATGATAATGATCCTTCGGCGAAAGTAAGACCTGAACAAGGCTTGTTGAAAATTCGTAAGGAGTTGGGTCTTTATGCCAATCTTCGTCCAATTTTATTGTTTGATGAATTATTGGATGCTTCGAGCTTAAAGCCTGAAATTCTTCAAGGAACAGATATTCTTTTCTTCCGCGAATTGACAGGAGACGTCTATTTTGGTGAGAAAAACCGCAACGAAGACAACAGCTTCGCTTCAGATTTGATGAATTACCACCGTTACGAAGTTGAGCGCATCGCACGCAAAGCCTTTGATGCAGCACGCACACGCAACAAAAGACTATGCTCTGTTGATAAGGCCAACGTATTGGAAACTTCACGCCTTTGGAGAGAAGTGGTACAAGAAATTGCAAAAGAGTATCTAGATGTTGAAACGGAGCACATGTTTATTGATAATGCGGCAATGCAACTTGTTAAAAATCCGAAAAAATTTGACGTGGTATTAACAGCTAACCTTTTTGGTGATATCCTAACCGACGAAGCATCACAGATCGCAGGTTCAATGGGTATGTTGGCTTCTGCTTCCGTAGGTGATGGCACAGGCTTCTTCGAACCTATCCACGGCTCTGCACACGATATCGCTGGTCAAAATAAAGCAAATCCATTGGCTTCAATTTTATCTGCAGCCTTGATGCTTGATATTAGCTTTGGTCTACAGGAGGAAGCTAAAGCGGTTACCAATGCTGTTGCTGAAACATTAAAAGCGGGTTGGAGAACCGGTGATATTGCCAACAGCAGCACAGAAGCTTCAAAAATCTTAGGTACTCAGGAAATGGGTGAAAAAGTATTGGAGTTTATTAAATAGTATACCCTTTTTAATTTGTAAATCTTTTTGAATTAAGAAATTATGTTACACGATCCTAATCATCTTTACATTTTCGACACCACATTACGTGATGGCGAACAGGTACCAGGCTGCCAATTAACCACTCCGGAGAAAATTGAGATTGCCAAAGACCTGGAAAAACTGGGGGTAGATATCATCGAGGCCGGTTTTCCAGTATCAAGCCCTGGTGATTTTCAATCTGTTGTAGAATTATCAAAAGCAGTAAACGATGTCATCATATGTGCGTTGACCCGTGCTAATCAAAATGATATTGATGTCGCTGCTGAAGCCTTAAAATATGCCAAACGCCCACGTATCCACACTGGTATCGGCTCTTCGGACATGCATATCAAATATAAGTTCAACAGCACCAGAGAAGAAATCTTAGAACGTGCCGTTGCTGCTGTAAAACATGCCAAATCTTATGTGGAAGATGTGGAGTTTTATGCGGAAGATGCTGGCCGCGCAGACCTGGAGTTTCTAGCCAAAATGGTTGAATCTGTCATTGCTGCCGGTGCTACCGTAGTCAATATTCCTGATACAAATGGTTATTGTTTACCGGACCAATATGGTTCAAAAATCAAGTATTTAAAGGAAAATGTACGCAATATCGATCAGGCCATTATTTCGGCACATTGCCACAATGACTTGGGACTTGCAACTGCAAATTCTATTGCTGCGATACAAAATGGTGCCCGTCAAGTAGAATGTACCATCAACGGTATCGGTGAACGTGCAGGAAACACATCGCTCGAAGAAGTGGCCATGATCCTTAAAGTGCACAATCAGTCGTTCGGAAGCTTAACATCAAATATTGATAGCCGTATGTTTACATACTTATCCCGCAAGGTAAGTGACATGATGAATATGCCTGTGCAGCCAAATAAAGCGATCGTAGGCCGTAATGCCTTTGCGCATAGCTCAGGTATACACCAAGATGGCTTTTTAAAACACCGTGAAAACTATGAGATCATCAGACCAGAAGATGTTGGTCTAGTTGAAGCTGATATTATCTTAACTGCACGTTCAGGAAGACATGCCCTTAAACACCATTTGGAGCGTTTAGGCTTCCATCTTGAAAAAGATGATTTAGCTGATTGCTATCAACGCTTCCTGGTTTTGGCCGACGAAAAGAAAAATATTTGTGATGATGACCTAAAAAGCCTCATCCAAGAAAAAATATAAAAAAGGAAGGCTGCAGATGCAGCCTTTTTTTATCATAAACACATTTTTTAAAAAGGATCCAAATGACACGTAGCTGATTATTATTTTATCACGCGTTCAAACGATCTTCCATTCAAAATCAATTCAAATTAAACACTGTATAGGTAGAATCTCTCATATAACAACGAATATCTGCGTTTTATTTGCTACCTTAACTAGGCAATCATCTAACAATGAATCTATCAACCTTAAACATCAATTCAGAAGCTACGCTTGACCGCATCAAGTCTGTGGTCAACAGAACACCGCTTCAATATAATCGGCATCTATCCGAAAAATATGG
>JAIRVH010000225.1 GCA_031253985.1 Sphingobacterium sp. | reverse complement strand
GTAATAAATCCGCTTAGATCTCTTAATTTGGAAATATCAACTGCTTTTTCATTTTCAGTACCGACAATGACCGGAAGGTCATACGAAGTGCCGTCTAAATTTATAGATGCTTTATCTGACATGTTTATATATTATCTTATATCTGATTTGTTATGCTAATCTCACAAATTTAACTATTTGATATTTAAAATTGAAAGTTCTTTTGGAATTAAAATGACATGATTGCGTCATTTTGGATAATATTCACTAATTATTTACTTAAATAAGCAAATAATTTATTCAAATTTAACATTATCTTATTCTGCAAAAATATCAATCGATTTTTCTTTGTGCAACCTTTCCTTTGTCTTCATAGTTGCCCTGTTTACCCGATCCGAAAAAAGGTATGATGACAAAACAAACCAGAATAATGGACGTCAGTGTCAGAATTCCCGTGGTCCACAGTATTTTGCTGAAATTTTCTGCATCTAATAGTTGAATGCCCCATAGCCCCAAAAGGAAATAGGTGGCAACGAAAAGTATCACCAGTGTGAATAATATGCCGAATACGTATTTCATAGCTGAATAATTTATTTGTTATGAATGGATTTCACCTCAGTATAATTGAGCTGAATCGTCCCGATTTACATTTTTGAAAGATCTTATGGAATAGATATCACTTTTAAGATTGAACTCCCGTAATGCATTAGATTTTGTTGAGAATCTGTTTTTTTAATGTGTCGAATTCTTCTTGGGTAATGATATGCTCACGAAGCAGCAGCTGCAGCTTTTGGAGTTTCTCGACAAAGTCGCCCTCTTGCTGAATATGATCTTTGATCTCCTCTTTTTGAAGGTCAAATTGCTTTCCGAGTTCCATACCGACTCCCAGTTGTGCACCTACACCGGCGATTCCGCCTTCATTTTTAGCCGCATCGCGTAGTGCCCGTAATTTTTCCAATTCAACATAGCTTAAGCCTGCCTGTTGTGCTGCTTGTGTCTGTGTGCTTAAGTCTGCGATTTCTCCAATTCTGCGTTGGGTATTGGCGTCAAATTGAGTTCCTAAAATTTTGAAATCCGTAATGTCGAGCCCAAGGTCTTTAAAATCTTGTTCAACCGCAGTCTTGATGTCGCTGGATAGAAGCGCCAGTTGACTATCAATCTCATTATAACCTAGTTTCTTTTGTGCGATCTGTGCAATAATCTGTTGAGGGATCCGATTGTTAAGGATGTCCTGAATGACAGCGGTACTGACCGTATTTTGATTGGCTACAATGTTTTTATAGAAATGTACGGGTTCTTTGATCAGGTAGGAAAATGTACCATTCAAACCGATTTCTACCGGCAAATTATAGTGGGGGTCGATATATTTGATCGGCGATCCTGTTCCCCAGGATTGATTGACAATAGCGGCTGTGCGAAAGAAGTAGATATAAAGTTTATGTTCGGATTCAAAATTTTGCCGCAAACGTGCTAAAGTGGTAAAAAAAGGATGGTTATCCGTTTTTAGATTGTATGTACCCGCCTCGGTCAGGAGGTTTTCACCTTTTCCTTCGTAGACAAGGATACAACCCTGGCCTGGAGCGAGGATCAATTTACTGGAATTTTTGATCTCATTCTGCTCAGATGGAAATTTATACCACAATAATCGCGGATCCTGGTTTTTCCACTCAATGACCTCAGAAAGCTGGTTGTTAAAAAGATTAAATAGTCCCATAGTGTTTAATTTAGTGTGTCGAATTTGGGGTTATACCCTTCAAACTTGTTGATTTGTTTGCCATTATTATCATAATAATAATAGCTGCTCCCGTCTTTTACAATAAAACCATCCTTTAACAGGCACCCATTTCCATAAATAGACTTTAGGTCTGTGGTGATCGTTTTCTGTATGGCACCTGTTGTTATGTCCAGCAGCTGTATTTGTATGGGGTCATCTTCCGCAGGTGTTGGTTTATACGCAATGAGGAGCGTTTTGTCATTTTGTGCAACCACCACGGGCTGAAAATAGAGCCTTCCCGGTGTGAAGTCTTTAAAACTGACCAGACGGGCTCCTTTAAATTGCCATGGATTGATCAGTACCTTTTTGTAGGGGTCGCGATCAGTAAAAATACCTGATCCGCCATAATCCTTATCCCAGGAAAAGCGCGGGCTGTCTTTTGGAAATCCATATTGGTATTGGTAACTGTACTGGATTAACTGAATTTTTTCTTCCGGATAATAACTGGATTTACTTGAAAAGGTGAATTCCGTTTTTGTCGTTGGATTAGGAAGTTTTTTCCTTCTTTCGTCATAGAGCTGTTTATCGGGAATAGATTTGTTGATTAAGGGATAGTAAGCCAGGTTTTGTCCTTCATTGTTGACAATTTGATAGGCTGAACCATAATCCTCGTATTTAAATTCAACTTTGGCGATGCCCGTGCTTAAAGAAGGGGCATCTTTTACATAGTTCTCCAGTACACTTTTATAAGTGAGTGTATTTCTGTCCAGTTGATAGATATATTTGGATTTGACGATAATATAAAGATTCTGATCTTCAAATATCTGAAGTTTGACATCGCTGCTCGACAGTTCGACGGGCGTTTCCATCAAGGCCCTTACCCATTCTTTTTTGCCGGTTTTTGGATCAAAAAATCCAATGTAAACTTTATTGTCCTTGCCTTCGTCCATTCGATTCCTGAATGTGCCAACGTTACCGACGACGACGACATGGGGGATATTATCTTTGTCCAGAAATAGCATGTTACTTGCGTAGTTCCATTCCAATGGTTCGGCTTCTTCTTTTTTTTCTGTCGTGTTGGAGGCGCTGTAAGTTGAATAATTGGGCTCTGGCTTTTTAGAGAAAATAGCGCTTAAGCCACCGATGACGAACATAAGTGCAACAAAACCCACGATCGCAAATAATACGATTCGAATGGCTTTATATTGATCTGGGTTATTGCGTGGATAGTTGTAATTGTGATTGATATTGATGTCGTCGCTATCTAAAAAAAATTCTGTTCCACAGCTATCACATTTGTAATAATCAGGACGTAGCGTGGTGATTTTTATACTGCCACAATGCGGACATTTGATCGCTTTGATATTTTTAGCCATTTATCTTTCTTGTATTTATTTGTAACCATTTTTCTAAGGCATGTTGTCCAACTGATTGTTGTCAATTTTATAGACCGAAAATGTTTGCCTTATTAATTGGTGAAACAATTTATGAATGAATTTAGAATTAAAATAATCGTATAACAAATTTTTTGCCAGCTAACTTATATTCGTCGAATTTGAATTTAAATACGCAGGAAATGAGCTATTTCTTTTTTTGCAAGATTGAAGGACGATTCTATTTAGCTCAGATCCGTCAGATAAAGGAAAAATATTTTTTGTATTTACGAATTATTCGTAGATTAGTGTTAGATTAGAAAAAGAAAGATAAAGATATGGAAAAATTAACAGCACAAGAAGAGCAGGCAATGCAATCTATTTGGAGTCTCAATGGAGGCTTTATAAAGGAAATCTTGGACAATATAAAAGGTGAGAAGATGCCTTATACCACCTTGGCATCGACGGTGAAGAATTTAGAACGCAAGGATTTTGTGAAGGCAGTACGTTATGCCAATGCCAAGCGCTATGAGCCAATGGTGAGTGAGGAGGATTATAAGGCCAAATTTATGAATTCTTTTGTCGGTGATTATTTTAAAAATTCCTATAAGGAGATGGTTTCGTTTTTTGTACAGGAGGAAAAACTGACAGCCGATGAATTAAAGGAAATCATGGACATGATTAAGCACAATAAATCTTAGTCGTATGGAAAGTCTACTCACCTATATTATACAAGTCAACCTTTTGTTGGGTATTATCTATTTGGGATATATCGGACTATTGAAAGGGTTGACATTCTATTCGTTAAATAGAATCTACTTCTTAATGGGGGGAATGTTTGCTTTTGTATATCCATTTATGGATTTAAAGTCTTTGTTTGTACAGCGTGGGCTGGATATGGGGGTGATAGGCGAACAGATTTCGTTTTATATGACAGAGCCGGAAGTTCAACAGCAGCTGACCTTGGGAAGGTTGGTGGAAATTGTGTTTATGGTCGGTGCAGTTTTATTGTTATTAAAATTTGTATTTCAGTTATTGAGTTTATTGCGTATTCATCTGAATTCGACGTCCGACCGGTGGCGGACCTATCTATTCAGGAATGTGCTTATTCCTATTGTTCCATTTTCGTTTTTGAATAAAATCTATGTTAATAAGGAGCAGCATCTGGATGCTGAACTGAAAGATATTTTTAAGCATGAGGATATTCATGTGAGAGGCCTTCACAGTTTGGATATTTTATTGTTTGAAATGATATTGGTGTGTTGTTGGTACAATCCTTTCGTCTGGCTCATGCGCAGGGCCATTCGCCAAAATTTGGAGTTCTTGACTGATCAACAGGTTCTCGATAAAGGAATTGACAAGCAGACGTACCAATACAGCCTATTGAATGTGTCCAAAAAGGGCACTTCAGTAGGATTGAGCAATCAATTTAATTTTAAACTTTTAAAACGTCGTATTATGATGATGAACAAGAAGCGGTCATCGAAAATAGAACTGAGTAAGTATGCTTTCCTTCTACCTGTATTTTTATTGACGGGAGCAGCATTTACGGTTAGTAAAGCCGAGGGCAGTATAGAGAACGTGGTTGAGAAGGCGAATGAGACCACTGTTATCGACTTGAACAGAGACTTACAGGTTGATGTTTCCTTACCTGCAAAGATGGCCAGTAAGATAAGTAAGCCTTTGGTGGAAAGTTTGAATACCAGTCAAATGACAACAGATACCTTGAAGCCAAAAGCTGTAATAGATACTATTCATTTTCGGAAAAGTATGAAATTCGAAAAGGAGCCTCTCTATATTGTAGAAGGGAAGGAGGTCAATTCAACTATTATGGCTGCTATCCCGGGATCGGAAATCCAGTCGATGGATGTGATTAAAGATAATGGAAAGGCAATATATGGCGAAAAAGGCAAGAATGGAATTGTTCTTGTTACGTTGAAGAACAACGGTTCACCTAAGGTCACGAATCAGGCAATTACCTTTACCTATGATAAAAAGGACGATGCAGCTAACGCTCCCAAGATGAAAATGAAAGGAGAACCCTCGGAAGTTGTTGTAAGGGGTTATAAAAAAGAAGATGCGAGTGCACCGGAATTGAAGGGCGAGGTACAAGGAGTTACAGTCTATATGAAGGGACGACCTACAGATCGTGAACCGGGCAAGTTTGGTGCCCGTAGTATTGGTGGGATTAAGAGAGAGCCACTATTTGTTGTTGACGGAAAAATTGTCGCGGACTACAGCAAGGCTAAGGAGATCGATCCGAATACAATTGGTCACCTATCGGTCTTGAAAAATCAACCTGCCACTACACTCTATGGTGATCAGGGAAAGGATGGCGTTATTATCATTACCACAAAAGCCTATGGAAAGGAGCATCCTGAAGCATTACCTTCCGATCTCGAGGACCGTTTGTCAGGAAAAGTAAAGCAAGTAATGAAGAATGAGCTGGATAAAGAAAAAAGTGAAACGATTAAGAAAGAACAGGGGCAATAATCCATTCAACTCAGGCTTTGCACAATAAACACACTGGGTCGACATAAGAAAAAGCCGATTTATTCGGCTTTTTCTGACTTATTTTGTATTGAGGTTCGTCATGGTCAGCTCGATGCCGATATTGACAAAACTCTGAATCATTTTAACAGAATGATCAATTAAAGCCGGTAGTTCAGCTTGTTCCTCTTTGTCAAAAGGGCCAAGGACATAGTCTACCTGCCTGCCTTTTGGGTAATTATCTCCGATTCCAAAACGTAAACGGGGATACACCTGTCCGCCGCAGAGTTGTTCGATGGATTTGAGTCCATTATGACCGGCACTGCTTCCTTTGGGTTTCATGCGTAACGAGCCAAAGGGAATAGCCAAATCATCCACAATAACCAATACATTCTGAATTGGAACTTTGCATTGTTGCATATAGTAGTTTACCGCTTTACCGCTTAAATTCATATAAGTGGTGGGCTTAATCACGGTGACATTGTGGCCCCTTTGCTTAAATTCGCTATAATAGGCTAATTTTAGTAAGGAGAAACTGGCACCGGCCTGTTTAACAAGCTCATCAGCTACCATAAAACCTATATTATGTCGTGTGTCGGCGTATTCACTGCCGATGTTGCCCAATCCAACGATAAGATAATTCATGACGCAAAAATAGAAATTTTAATAAACAAAACCTTCATGATTTCGCAGACATCAACAGAAATGAAAGCGAAAAAAAAAGCACCGAATTTCGGTGCTTTCTGTAGTATTTTAAAAATCTTGTTCAGATTATTTTTTACCACCTTTAGTTGCTTTCGCTGCTTCTTGTTCAGCTTGACGCAATGCACGAGACATGATTACTGATACAATTGTATCATCAGCATTGTTCAATACTTTTGCGTTTTCCAATTGAATTTGACCTACGCGAACTGATTTACCAACTTCTAAAGATTCCATTGGTACAGCAATTTCTTGTGGTAAGTTTGCAGGTAATGCTTTTACGCGTAAATTACGTAATTTTTGAACTAATTTACCCCCCATTTTAACACCTGGAGAAGTTCCTGTTAATCTGATAGGAATATTTAATGATACTTCTTTGTCATCAAATAATTCTAAAAAGTCAACGTGAGTAACTAAGTCAGTTAATGGGTGGAATTGCGCGTCTTGAACGATAGCTCTTTTAGTTTGACCCTCAATGTTTAATTCTACAATGATTACGTCTGCAGTGTAAAGAACTGGTTTCAAATCAGCTGCGGATACAGAAAGAGCTGTTTGCTCTGTACCACCGTAAAGTACTGCTGGTACTAAACCTTGGTAACGCAATTCTTTTGCATCTCTTTTCCCTACGTTCTGTCTTACAGAACCGCTAATAGCAATTGATTTCATCTTTTAATTTTTTATAAATTTGAGGTGCAAAGATAATCTAATTT
>JAIRVH010000191.1 GCA_031253985.1 Sphingobacterium sp. | reverse complement strand
GTATCGCAATTGGATAAGGTAAAAACTGGTCCATGGAATGGTGGAAAATCACCTTGGAACTTAGAGTATGGAAAAATCATGATGTGGTTTTTCTTGGTAGGGGATGCCTTCACATTTTCTGCATTTTTGGTTTATTACGGCGCGCAAAGATTTTCACATGCTGTATGGCCGGATCCTGATAAGGTTTTTCAATCTATTCCAGGAATTACTGACGGCGGACAACCTTTGGTATTTGTCGGTTTGATGACATTTATTTTGATTATGTCTTCGGTAACCATGGTATTGGCGGTAGAAGCTGGACATCGTAATTCGAAGCATGAGGTTGTTAAATGGATGTTGTGGACCATTTTGGGCGGTTTGATGTTCGTTGGCTGTCAGGCATTGGAGTGGACGCATTTGCACCACGAAGGCTTTTGGTTTGGACGTAATCCTGCTACTGATATTGCTACACATATGGAAGGGGCAAATGTTGTTGAAAAATTAGGGCATTTCTTTACTGGAGATGTGTCGTATACATCAGCACTTCAATTTGCGAACCTATTCTTTACAATTACTGGTTTCCACGGTTTCCACGTAACTGTTGGTATTATTTTGAACATCATTATTTTGTGCATGACCCTAAATAATACTTTTGAAAAAAGAGGATCATATTTAATGATTGAAAAAGTAGGTCTATATTGGCACTTTGTGGATTTAGTGTGGGTATTCGTGTTTACACTTTTCTACCTTGTTTAGTAAAACAATTTAATTACAAAAGCTATGTCACAATATCAAGATAATATCGCTCATGGAGAGCATGCTCACGAAGGTGGGTTGGATAAAAAGGCCATCTGGAGAGTATTTGGGGTACTTTTAGCCCTTACTTGCCTTGAGTTCTTAATTGCATTGGGTTTTGTCCATCATTGGCAAATTTTGGCTAAAGGTGTATTGGTTAATTCGATTTATATCGTACTTACTTTAGTTAAAGCTTATTATATCATTGCATTCTTTATGCACTTGAAATTCGAGAAATCGAGCTTCATTGTTACCGTAGGAATCGTCTTTATTTTTATTATTTATTTTATTGTATTGATGCTTGTTGAAGGAGGCCATTTAGCTTCTGCATTCCAGGAACATCAAATATTTCCAAATAAATAGATAAAGTGAATGGATAATAATACTGGACAAAAGAAAGGTATTAAAACTATATTGATCCTGGCAGTAATTCTTTTATTGCCAGGATTTTTATATTTTATACTAAATAAAAGTGGTTCTAATAGCTACGCTTCCTTACCGATTTTTGGGAAAAAGGAGGTGCCGGGTACTACCCATAGAAAATGGGGCAGAGATATTCCTGACACGATATACCATACCGTGCCCGCTGTTGACTTTGTTAATTACGATGGCAAGAAGGTTCATTTATTGGACAACGATACGACACTATCTGTAGTCCATCTGATGTACTCTAGGGATGCATCTTTATCAAGGACGATGATCAAACGATTGGATCAAATTGCTAATCGGTTTATCCAGAATAAGAAAGTCAGGTTGTATTCAATTACAGTGGATACGGCATATGATAAGCCAGCGGTGTTGGCTAAATATGCGAAAGTTTACAAACCTTGGACCAAATCTTGGTTTTTTGTGACAGATCCTTCTGTTGATATCTTTAAATTTGCCAAGGAAAGTCTGTTGCAGGATGCCATGATTAATAATGACAGCGGCAAGCCATTTATTATTGGGTCTAATTATCTTTTACTCGATACAAAAGGACGGATTAGGGGTATTTATGACATCAACGTAAAGACAGATGTTGATCGTCTTGAGGATGAAATTAAATTATTATTGGTCGAGGAGATCCGAAACCATCCAGCTACAATAGAACAAAAGAGGTAATTATATCATGGAAGAGAGTCTTAACAAGGAAAAAAAGTATAGTAAATGGATTTGGTTGCTATCCATTGTGATACCGATAGTAGTTGCTATCCTTTTTACGGTGAATTTACAAAAGCTGGGTTATGATGTAAAACCGCTAACATTTTTGCCTCCTATCTACGCGGCTATCAATGGGATTACGGCTGTTTTGCTATTCTGGGCAGTGGCGGCAATAAAAAAGGGGAATAAATCATTGCACGAACGTTTAATAAAATTGTGCATCGCTTGTTCTCTTGCTTTTTTAGCCATGTATGTTGCCTATCACATGACCTCGATTGAAACAAAGTACGGTGGGGAAGGAATTTTGAGACCGATCTATTTCTTTATCCTGATCACGCATATTTTGCTTTCCATTATCATCATCCCTTTTGTACTTTTTACTTTTGTTAGAGGTATATCAGGCTCTTATGAGCGTCATAAAAAGCTTGCCCGTATTACTTATCCCATGTGGCTTTATGTGGCCGTTACAGGTGTGATCGTTTATTTAATGATCTCTCCTTATTATATTGGTTAGCGATAACGGGAAGCAGATTAAATTATTGTTATAACATACAAGGGTGCGCTGGATTCGATGTGTTGAATCTGGTTTAAAATTGGAATAGAAGTGGATATAATGGAACAAATATTCCTTGTATCCGGGAGTATAAACAGTGTAGGATTAATCAGCCAATTCGTATCGGCTAGAGGAATCTGTAAAAAATCATTCGCATATGAAGCGTATCTGGATTTATCAGGCTGATCGTATATTATCGGCAGCAGAGGGAGAAGGTATTGTTACTGAATTGGAAGCTTTTGCTGAACAGTGGAAAGTACATGGAAAGCCGCTTTCGGCTTCCGCAGAATTGCGGGATAATCTTTTTATCATTCTTAAAGTTGACGAGGAAGTGGCCGCCGCATCTGGCTGCTCCATTGATAGCTCGGTTCGGTTTTTAAAAGGAATCGAATCTAAATACGGTATTCAATTGTTTGACCGTATGCAATTTGCATATAAGGGGGATCAGGGAATAGGCGTGGTGAACCGTGACGGATTTGAGAAGCTATTGGCAGACGGCACCATCAACGATAATACCTTAGTATTTGATAATACCATTACCCATGAGCACCAATTGGAAGACGCTTGGGTAATACCCTTCCATCAAAGCTGGCATAAACGACTTTTTAGATAGGTTGTAAAACGAATTATATAAGGAAGGCCATAGTTACATATGGCCTTTCTTTTTGATCTATAGAATTTATCTATCGATCTGTATTGCTTTTCTTCTTGTCGATCCGCCAAATAGCGATGGGGTCGCTTATTCAGGAATAGTATAATGATGCATATATTTTGCTATCGCATTTGCACGTCTATTGACATAGGCCGAAGGGTTGCGCGCATCCCATTCTCTTGGGTTTGGTAATATGGCAATGATCAATGCGGCTTGTTTTTTGGAAAGATTGCTGCCTGTTTTGCTAAAGTAATACGAAGCAGCCGCATCGGCACCATAAACTCCTTGTCCCATTTCAATCACATTGAGATAAACCTCAAGGATGCGTTTCTTGCTCCAAAATGTTTCGATAAGAATGGTAAAGTAGGTCTCGAAGCCTTTTCTTAACCAGGAGCGCCCTGGCCATAGAAAGACATTTTTGGCGACCTGTTGACTGATTGTACTTCCGCCGCGTAATTTCTTTCCCTGTGCATTTTTTTTAATGGCATTCTGAATCCCTTGCATGTCGAATCCCCAGTGTGTCATGAAGTGTGCATCTTCTCCCGCAATAGCCGCTAATTTTAGGTTGTCGGAAAGTTCATCGTAATCCAGCCAGTTTTTTTCCAGTTTAAATCCCTTGCCCTGTTCTTTCAGTTCAAATCCACGTTGAATCATCAACCAGGTGATAGGGGGATTGATAAACCGTAGGCTAATGACCCAAAAGAGTGAGATACCAATAAAATAGAGGACTACCCGTGTCACAATGCGCAGGATAGGCGATTTTATGGACTTCAAAGGGTTGAAGGAACTTTTTTTGAAAGTATTTTGTTGTTTGCTGGACGTATTTTGTTTACCAGATCTTTTGATGGCCATGACTAATTTTTTTCGGATACAAACTTAGCTTATATTCTTGTTTAATGGAAATGATTTTGTCGAGAA
>JAIRVH010000180.1 GCA_031253985.1 Sphingobacterium sp. | reverse complement strand
GAACAGAGCAGTCAAGCCCGCCAGAGCCGATGGTATTGCCGTAACAGGTGGGAGAGTAGGTCGGTGCCTTTTTTTACACGGAAGCCCTTGCTGGAAACAGTCAAGGGCTTCTTTCGTTTCTATACTTCCGTATTTCCCCGGCGTCATTCTGCCATAGTGGTGTGACGAACCGTTATATCCCTTAAACCATATCCCTTAAACCCAATGCTCGCTTGCCGCTTTCTCCGCTGATTCCTTACCACTATCTCGCCTCGACCAAAGGCCCCTTATGTATAGCCGAAAACTGCAAGTTGAGTTCTGGATAAAGGGATCGCCGCTGGAATAGGAGAACGCTTTGACTTGGAGCAATCGGAAAATGTGAAACCGGTATGCTTCCATCTGCTGCCTATAACTAGCACCTGAATCAGGTTTTTGGCTTTTCCTCTTTAAAAATTGAGCATATATCGAATATATCTTGAATTACATACATTAAGTTTATTCTCATCTTCCATAGGTGGATTTGCACTAAGAATTGAAATCATTAAGGCCCTTAACCATGCTGTTTTATTGTTGGAGTAGCGAACGTCGCTAGAATCTCGAGCATCTTGCTTGTTTGTCAGGATCGATCGAAAAACAGCTAAGATAGAAATTTAAACAATCGTTTGTGTAGATTGAGCAAACGATTGCTTTCAAGTTTCATTTTTTATTTAGAAAAAAGTGTTATATCATTGTTATAGAGATTAAGTTCTTTCATTAGAACCAAGTATAAATCCGATCCAAAAGGATTTTTCTATTGACTGTTTAGTTTGTTTTAAAATAGGTGATTTTTTAGAGGGGCCAATTGGTCCCTTTAAATTTATATGAACTTTAAATTATGGATTCTAGAAGAGATTTTCTTAAAAAAGCCGGGATACTGTCATCGCTGGCTGTTTCACTCCCTACTTTGGTTAATGCCAATACAGCAGCAGCGTCATTTAATATGTGTGGTTATGCGGCTCCAAAAATTGATAAGGTCAGAGTAGCGGTAATTGGGCTCGGCATGCGCGGTCCTGGTGCTGTTGAACGCTTATCCTATATTGAGGGCTGCGAAATTGTTGCGCTTTGCGATAAACATCCAGACCGGGTGGAGCGCGCAACGAAGATTGTTACATCGAAAGGTTTGGCAGCGCCTAAAGCATATTCTGGTGAGGATGGCTGGAAATCATTGTTGAAAGAAGAGAAACTTGATCTCGTCTATATCTGTACCCCATGGGATTATCATACGCCCATGAGCATTGCGGCCATGAAAGCAGGCAATCATGTGGCTTGTGAGGTGCCGATCGCGTTGACAATAAAAGATTGCTGGGAGGTGGTGAAAACGTCCGAGGCGACTAAAAAGCATTGTATGATGCTGGAAAACTGTTGTTACGATTTCTTTGAAATGCTGACTTTAAACATGGTACGTCAAGGTTTATTTGGTGAACTTGTTCATGCCGAAGGAGCTTATATCCATGATTTGCTGGATTTGAATTTCGCGAAGAATGGTTATGATAATATGTGGCGCTTAAGAGAAAATATAAAACTAAACGGAAATTTATACCCTACTCATGGACTCGGTCCTGTGGCGCAATGCCTCAATATCAACAGAGGCGATAAAATGGATCATCTTGTTGCGATGTCTTCGAATGACTTTATGATGGGAGAAAAGGCAAAAGAATTAGCAACCAAAGATTCTTTTTTCCAGGAGTTTGTCGGCAAGAAATACCGCGGTAATATGAATACAACACTTATCCGTACCGCAAAAGGAAAAACGATCATGCTGCAGCATGATGTCACTTCTCCTAGACCTTACTCTAGACTCCACACATTGAGTGGCACGAAAGGTTTTGCCCAAAAATATCCGACAGAAAACATTGCGTTTGGACATGAATTCATTACAGAGCAAAAGTTAAAAGAACTGTACGATAAATATACGCCCGAATTGGTTAAGTATATTGGTGAGCAGGCAAAGCAGGTCGGTGGACATGGCGGAATGGATTTTATGATGGATTGGCGCCTGATTGACTGCTTGCGCAATGGATTACCTTTGGATCAGGATGTCTACGATGCTGCTTCGTGGAGCTGTATCGTGCCATTGAGCTTTGAATCCGTAGAGAAGAACTGCAAGACCGTCGATGTACCTGATTTTACAAAGGGAGCCTGGAAAAATAACAGTCCTGTTGAAATTACGTTGAAAGGTGGTGGTAACACGCCTATTCGCTCAAGATCTGCAAAAAAG
The DNA here is from genome assembly GCA_031253985.1 of Sphingobacterium sp. Lineage (GTDB taxonomy): Bacteria > Bacteroidota > Bacteroidia > Sphingobacteriales > Sphingobacteriaceae > Sphingobacterium. The sequence continues at coordinate 15,545 of JAIRVH010000180.1, read as the reverse complement.
GAAAATATCCAATTGGGTGTGTAGTAAAGTTTTATAAATGACTAATTGGAGGGGAACATGAAAAAGTTCCCCTTTTATGTTTATCTTTAATTATGTTATTCAATCTGACTCTAATTACTTGTTTATCGTTGTTTTCCCAAAAGGATACACTTTCCTGTTGTGTAGGGGAAAATATACCCACAAGGGCGGGTATGATTAAATCCCAGATCAACAAGCTGAATAGTCATGTGACCGGCAAGATGATATTGGTCGAAGGGGGGAAATTTCTGATGGGAAGTTCAAATTTTGAAGATAGTAAACCTTTACATCAGGTCGAACTCACTTCATTTTATATGGATGAACATGAGGTAACAAATGCGCAGTTTGCAAAATTTGTAAAGGAAACAGGCTATGTGACAGTGGCGGAACGGGAACTGGATCCAAAAGATTTTCCGGGAGTGGATCCCAAGATGTTAGTCCCGGGATCGGCGGTGTTTTCCAAACCCAAAGAGCTTAATTCATTAAACAATTACCTGATGTGGTGGGAATATGTTCCCGGGGCAAATTGGCAGCATCCAGAGGGGCCGAATAGTAGTATCCAGGATAAGATGAATTATCCTGTTGTTCAGGTGGCTTATGAAGATGCGGCAGCCTATGCGAAATGGGCAGGGAAAAGATTGCCGACAGAAGCCGAATGGGAATATGCTGCAAGGGCCCGGAAAGATACAAACGATGATTTATATTATTGGGGCAAGGATTTGAAGCCTAATGGTCAATGGGCTGCAAATATTTATCAGGGAAAATTTCCGGTACAGGATTCGAGGGAAGATGGATTTGAAGGAACGGCACCCGTAAAATCGTTTCAGGCCAACGCGCTGGGGCTATATGATATGGAAGGCAATGTGTGGGAATGGTGTTCTGATTTGTATAGACCGGATTATTATCAGCATAGTACGGTTGCCAATCCTAAGGGGCCACAAGATTCTTACGACCCACAGGAACCAAATCTCGAAAAGCGCGTCCAACGTGGCGGATCATTTCTTTGCAATGATCAATATTGTGAAAGATATAAAGCCGGAAGCAGGGGAAAAGGGGAGGTCAATAGTCCGACAAATAATGTCGGATTTCGATGTGTAAAAGATATCAAATAGAAAAGGCTTGCATCTGCAAGCCTTTTCTATTTGATTGATATGCCTCTTATTGTGCATTCAAAAACATTGATTTTTGACTGTACAATTCTCTGAAATAAGGATCTTGAAGATCTTTGATAAAGCGGATAGCCTCACCGGTTGATTTCATTTCAGGGCCTAATTGTTTATCCACTTCAGGGAATTTGTTGAAGGAGAATACAGGCTCTTTAATCGCGTATCCCTGTAGTTTACGTTCGATCGTAAAGTCTTTCAGTTTGTTGGCACCTAACATAACTTTGGTCGCGATGTTGATATAAGGAACATCATACGCTTTAGCGATGAAAGGAACGGTACGTGATGCACGTGGGTTAGCCTCGATGACATACACATTTTCACCTTTCACAGCAAACTGAATATTTAATAGACCGCGTACGTTTAACGCTTTTGCTAATTTGATAGAGTATTCTTCCATCTTGTCCTGAACAGCTTGTGACAAGCCAAATGGAGGTAATACAGCCGATGAGTCACCGGAGTGGATACCTGCAGGCTCGATGTGTTCCATCATTCCAATAATGTGTACATCTTCACCATCACAGATCGAATCTGATTCAGCTTCTTCGGCACGATCCAGGAAGTGGTCGATCAGGATGTGGTTTCCAGGAAGATTTTTCAACAAGTTAACGACAGCTTTTTCTAAATCTTCGTCATTGATGACAATACTCATCCCTTGTCCGCCCAATACGTAAGAAGGACGCACCAATACTGGATAGCCAACTTCGTTTGCAACTTGTAATGCTTCTTCTGCTGAAGTTGCTACACCGTATCTTGGATATGGAATTTCCAGTTCTTTCAATAGATCTGAGAAACGGCCACGGTCTTCCGCCAAGTCCATATTCTCAAATGAGGTACCGATGATTTTTACACCAAGTTGCTCTAGACGCTCAGCCATTTTAAGAGCTGTTTGTCCACCTAACTGAACGATAACACCTTCGGGTTTTTCTAATTCAATGATCTCACGTACGTGCTCCCAGAATACGGGCTCGAAGTATAATTTATCAGCCATATTGAAGTCTGTCGAAACAGTCTCTGGGTTACAGTTGACCATAATCGCTTCGTAACCACATTCTTTAGCCGCTAATAAACCATGTACACACGAGTAATCGAACTCGATACCTTGACCGATACGGTTTGGACCAGAACCTAAAACGATGATTTTCTTTCTATCTGAAGAGATGGATTCGTTCTCTTCTTCGAATGTCGAATAGTAGTATGGTGTTTGTGCAGGGAATTCTGCGGCACAAGTATCTACCATTTTGTAAACACGATTGATGCCCAACTCCTTACGACGGTCATAAACTTGATCTTCTGTTACATTGCCCAACAACCATGCGATTTGTACATCTGAATAACCTTTTTGTTTTAAGGTCATGAAGAAATCACGTGGGATATTGTTCAATTGGTAACGGCGTAATTCTTGTTCAAGGTGTACCAACTCTTGGATCTGTACAAGGAACCATTTGTCGATACGGGTTGCTTTACGGATAGATTCCAAAGGAACACCCAATTCGAAAGCATCTTTGATATGGAATAAGCGGTCACCACTTGGATGTTCCAGACTATCCATGATTTCGTCTAAGTTTCTCCATTGACGGCCATCAGCTCCTAAACCAGCGCGGCCAGTCTCCAAGGATTGACAGGCTTTTTGTAAAGCTTCGATAAATGTACGGCCGATAGCCATCACTTCACCTACTGCTTTCATTTGTAATCCTAATTCCTTGTTTGCTCCTTTGAATTTATCGAAGTTGAAACGAGGAATCTTAACAATCACATAATCCAATGTTGGTTCAAAGTATGCGGATGTTGTTTTCGTGATCTGATTTTGCAATTCATCCAAGTTGTAACCGATCGCCAATTTAGCAGCGATTTTTGCAATTGGATAACCAGTTGCTTTCGATGCTAAAGCCGAAGAGCGTGATACACGTGGATTGATTTCGATGGCAATGATTTCTTCATTTTCTGGGTTTACAGAGAACTGAACGTTACATCCACCTGCGAAATTACCAATCGAGCGCATCATTAAGATCGCTTGATTACGCATATCCTGGTAACATTTGTCTGATAATGTCATACCCGGTGCAACTGTGATCGAATCTCCAGTATGAATACCCATTGGATCGAAGTTCTCAATTGTACAGATGATGATGACATTGTCGTTGGTATCACGGAGCAATTCCAACTCAAATTCTTTCCAGCCCAATACAGCTTGTTCAACCAATACTTCATGAGTTGGTGAAGCATGTAAGCCTCTATTTAAAGCCGCATCGAAATCTTCTTTTCTGTGTACAAAACCACCACCTGTACCAGCTAAGGTATACGAAGGGCGTATAACAAGCGGGTAGCCAATTTCTTGCGCAGCTTCTTTACCTTCTAGAAAAGAGTTTGCGATTTTTGATTTCGCAACACCTACACCGATATCAACCATTAATTGACGGAATTCTTCACGGTTTTCAGTTTTTTCAATGGCAGCAACATCAACACCGATCACGCGTACGTTGTATTTTTCCCAAATACCACGGTTAGATGCTTCGATACATAAGTTCAAAGCCGTCTGACCACCCATTGTAGGAAGGACAGCGTCGATATTATGTTTTTGCAATACTTCCTCAATACTCTCGCAAGTTAATGGAAGTAAGTAGACATTGTCTGCAACAACTTTATCCGTCATGATTGTTGCAGGGTTTGAGTTGATGATGGATACTTCAATACCTTCTTCTTTCAATGAAAGCGATGCTTGAGATCCAGAATAATCAAATTCACAAGCCTGACCGATAACGATGGGACCTGATCCGATGATTAAAACCGACTTAATGGAAGTGTTTCTTGGCATTATATCTAGTTCAAAAAATTAAATTTCCTATTGTAAATCTGAGCAAAGACAATCAAAACTAGCTCATGGGGAAGGGTCATTCCGACTGCTTTGTCGGAGTGCAAAGTTACATTTTAAATTTTGAAAATTAACTATTTATTTTAAGAATATTTCAAAAAAAGTGGTTGTTTAGAAAAGTGGGTTCTAAAAAACATACATGAATTGCAAAACGTAAGTGGAATGTTTTCCAATTTGTATAAAACCTTCCAGATTTTATTGCTGTTGATGCTATGAATTCTGGAAGGCTTTTTTCTTCAATAAGCGGACTTAGTAAACTCATTGATACTTTAATGAGAAAATACCAATCAATAGACTTACAGGTTTAGAAAAATAACGACCTGATGTGTTTAATAAACGATGATTTCATCCGTAAACAAGTAACCTTTTTTGGGGTTGCTGGCTTTGATTTTTATATAACGCGCCTGTTGTGCTTTATCCAGCTTGAGCTCAAACCTTTTGAACGTCAATTTGGATTCTTTGTCGGATATATCATTTTTGATTGTTCCTACCGACCGGAATGTACGGCCATTATCCGAAAGTAGCACTTCCATTTCTCCTGGCATGTAGACACCGGGGCCAATCATCTGCATGAAATTCATGGCAACCTGGTGGATTTCCTCGCGCCGTTCCATATCGACAACGATGTCAATTGGGCTTGTAAATCCTTGCCATTGACCATCATGATAAGAAAGACCGCCCATGATTCCGTTTGTTAAGGTAGAATCTTTTTGTGCCGGATATCCCGACCATTGTGTATTGTAAGTCACTTTTTTTCCAATGGCACGATGGATATCGATATCAAAGGAAAGTGTAGGGCCAATTTTGATCGAATCTTGAAAATAAGCCGCATTGATATGTCCTGTTGAGCTTAATTCAAATGGACCTGTATAGGGGGTAGATTGGATCGTTGGCTCACTGCTGTCAATCGTATAGCGGATCTGATTTGTTTTCAGCTGCTCCGTTGTCAGTGTAATTTTATTGTTGTTTTTAGCCGCATTATATGTGGCTGTATAGGCAACATTAAATGAAGGACGATAATAGTTGACGTTCAGATCCTGTAATAGCTTGTAATGTGATTGCAGTCTCCGCTGAAAGTCTGTCCAGCTCTTCGCATCCTTATTTGTCCAATTGACCTCTGATAATGCCAGCGCACGTGGGAATACCATATATTCCAAATGCTCTGTGGTAGGCACATATTCAGTCCATATATTTGCCTGCGCACCAAGGATATGCTTAGCTTTATCTCCTTGTATAGCCGCTGGAATAGGATCATAGGAATAGACCTTGTCTAGTGTCAGGTATCCGCCGATGGCCTCAGGTTGTGTTCTAGGGTCGGTCTGATAGGAATCAAAGTAGAGGTGTGACCCTGGGGTCATGATGACATCGTGACCGGCATTAGCAGCCTTTATGCCTCCATCTTCACCGCGCCAGCTCATGACTGTAGCACCTTCGGTGAGGCCTCCTTGTAGGATCTCATCCCAACCGATTAGCTTTCTGCCTTTGGATTGTAGGTAGAGGTCCATTTGTTTGATGGCGTAGCTTTGCAGTTCATCGACAGATTTTAATCCTTCTTTTTGCATAAGCGCTTGATCTTTGGGGCAGGTCTCCCAGTGTTTTTTCTCGGCCTCATCGCCGCCGATATGGATGTATTGGGAGGGGAATATGGTGAGAACTTCATCCAGGACATTTTTTAGGAATTCAAAGGTTTTTTCATTGCCGATACAGAATTCCCCCTGGCTATAGGCTTTGCCGGAGCAGGATAGTTCGGGATAAACGGACAGCACTTCTTCCGAATGGCCTGGCATTTCTATCTCAGGAATCACATTGATTCCTTTGCGCGCTGCGTAATCGACCAGTTCGCGTGCCTCTTCCTGCGTGTAGAAGCCACCACTAGCGTTTGGCGTGCCTTTTTCGACGTATTGACGGCCATTGTTCCACCAATCTTTCCAGCTTGTATGCGTACGCCAGGCAGCCTTTTGTGTTAGCTCGGGGTATTTTTTGATTTCAAGCCGCCATCCAGCACCATCCGTTAAATGCCAATGAAAGTTGTTGAATTTATAAATAGCCATGATGTCGATATACTTTTTTACAAAAGACAATGGCATAAAATGGCGTGACACATCGAGGTGTAGACCACGGTAGGTAAATCGTGGTTCATCAACAATTGTCGCAAAGGCTATTTTACTTGGATCAGCTTGTAGATAGCCTAATTGAATGAGGGTATAGATCCCATTGATCATCTGAGGCACATTCCAAGCCCTGAGCAGCAGGCCTTTTTCATCGATCTGGATGGAGTAGGCGTTTTTGCTGAGATTGTCTGCATCGACTGCTTTGATAATACGAAAGCCTTCTTTTGGAGCTTTTTTATTTTTCTTGAGTACTTCGACGGCTAAACTTTTGATGGCAGGATGTTCAGTAAGCAATTGGGTTGCCTCCTGAAACTCATCTGAAACAATAACCGGAAGATGCGTAGGGATAGCATATGTCCCCGTAGCCAATGTGATTTTCGAAGGTTTGGGTATAATGTCAAAGTTGGTTTGGGCCTGTGCAGCAAAGATGGATGCACCCCCAAGTAACAACATGGATAAAGATTGGCTCAGTCGCATAGTTTTGTTATTAGATTAATGATAATCAACACAAATATCCTAATTTTTGTTTCATTATTCTATTAATGCCGACAATCGGTCGTTTTTTATGATATAAAACCAACAAATTGACGGTTAAAAATTACATTTTTAATCCTTAACTTTGTTGTATGATTGAACTTCCAGTTATTCCGGCAACTCCTGCACAGCGCAAGCCTGATTGGTTGCGTGTCAAATTGCCTGTTGGTAAAGAATATAGACATGTCAGAAGTCTTGTAGACGAGCATAAATTACATACGATTTGTGAGAGTGGAAATTGCCCGAATATGGGCGAGTGTTGGGGTGCTGGAACGGCAACCTTCATGATTTTGGGAAATATCTGTACACGTTCCTGTTCATTTTGTGCTGTGGCAACTGGCCGTCCGCTAGCCGTAGATTTGGATGAACCAAACCGCGTAGCGAATTCGGTTAAATTAATGCAGGTAAAGCATTGTGTGATAACGTCAGTGGATCGTGATGATCTTAAGGATGGTGGTTCAATTATTTGGGCCGAGACCATCAACGCTATCCGCAGAGAAAGTCCTGAAACGACTTTGGAAACACTTTTGCCTGATTTTAAAGGACAATGGGATAATTTAGACCGCGTGATCGCAGTTCGCCCTGAGGTTGTTTCCCACAATTTGGAAACCGTCCGCCGTCTGACAAGAGAAGTTCGTGTTCAAGCGAAATATGATCGTTCATTGGAATGCCTGCGCAGAATTTCTGAAGCAGGTCTCCGCACAAAATCAGGTATTATGCTTGGTTTGGGTGAAACAGAAGAAGATGTGATCGAGGCCATGCAAGATCTATATAATGTTGGCGTACACATTTTGACCTTGGGTCAATATTTACAGCCTACAAAAGCTCACCATCCGGTTATCGAGTGGATTACACCGGCGCAGTTTGAGAAATATCAGAAAATCGGTTTGGAAATGGGATTCAAGTATGTGGAATCTGGACCATTGGTACGATCATCTTACCATGCTGAAAAACATTTATTCGACATGCAATAGAAAACGGGTTTAAAGTTTTTTTGGAAGGTATATTTCGCCTTATAGTGGAATTATCTTTGCAAGATATAAAAAGAAGCCTGAGTGATTTTTCGCTCAGGCTTCTTTTTTCTGAAAATTCCCGCTTTGGTGATTTAAAAAGCTTTTTGCTCATTTTCAAAACTATGGCAGGCTTGAAAATAAAAAGCTTTCGATGGAAAGCTATTCGTCCATAGGGGGATGCGTATACTAATTCAATTGCCGCCTACTGATGTGGATAGTGCTTTAGAGGTTAAAAACTGTACGCAGTAAAATGGTTCTTCCACGAAGCTCAAATTCATTCTGGGCAATCATATTGGCGGTCGTCATGTAGGTACGATAGTTTTTTATATTGGCCAGATTATTTATTTCCAATTCAAGGTCCATTTTCCATTTGTTGACTTTATAGCGTGTGAAAAAGTCTATAAAAGTATAACTTGCGTTCCGCATGTTCGTTTGAAAAGTGGCTAGATTACGAAGATTGACACGCATAAAGCCATTTTTGAACGGGCTCGCCGGAAAACCCAGGTTATGCATCATTGTCGTGGTGTTATTTTGGATCGTATTGCTTAATCCTTCTTGTTTACTCTTATTCCAATTGAACATTCCTGAGTAGGAAATGTTATAAGATTTAAATAGTTTGGCCTCCAGACTTGGTTGAAATAAATAGCTTATGCTTCGAATAGGAACGATGGCATTATTTAACAATTGATTGTATTTGAAATAGGAAATACTTCCTTTTAATTTGAGCGTACTTGCCAAAGGGAAAATGTATTTGTCGAATCCGATCTGCGAGGACCATCTTTCTTGAAGGTTGTCCATATTGACCACTATATTTTCGGTGATATTATTTTTTATAATAGTGGATAATATCGTATTCGAAAGTGATCTTGAATAGCTGATGCCTGCATTTGCAAACAATACCTTTAGGGTACGGGCCAAATTGTAATTGAGGTTAAATGCATGTTTTTTGGACTCGTTGAGTGCCGCATTATTCTGGCTGAGCATTCTATAGTTGCGCAATACTACTCCACGGTATATGTCTTCAATGTTGCCAATGTCTTGGCTATATTGATAGCTAAATTGAAGATAGTCCTCCTGAGAAACTTGCCATCGCGCTTTTAGATTGGGATTGATTAGCAATGAATTTTTGGAGTTCATCAGCTGCTGGCTTTCATCTTCATAATGTGTAAATAGATAAGTGACCGGAATATCCAGCTGGGTTTCGAACTTATTGTTTTTCCAGGAATATTGTGGTGTAATGAATGTCTGAGTTCTGTTCCAATGCAGATCATTATGCATCCTTTCTCCGAGTGACCGGCTACCTTGGTCATTGTCCGCTATGGTTAGTAAAGAGCTGAAATGCTGACGATCAATATTTACACCAACTTGATAATATTGCTTGATCTTGCCTTTATTGAAGCGATAGCCTGTACTGATCTCTGTAAAAAATGAGGGTACATCAATTTGCTGGAGACTACTTTTATAGGGAATGCTATCGTTTAGTATTTCAGGAAATACACCCGGATAGATCTGTAAAGACTGTGGCTTGCTGCCATAATTTAGAGACCAGTTAATGGCAATGATGTCGTTATTTTTAAGTTGTGGGATATAACTGAACAAGTTACTGAATCCCTTAATGTGGTGTTTTTGGAATTGGTCGATTTGGCCGGAAGAATTAGTCAATAGGGCTTTAATATTTCTCTTTTCATATTCAAATGACAGCGCATTGCTCGCATACTTCTGTTCGGTATTGGTGGAGGCTGAAAGCCTAGCTGCTCCCAACCATTTCTTGGTTTTGATGTGATTTTGTTCATTAAAATAAACATCACCCTCATCGAGCAAGTATTGTGTACTGGAGGCATTATTTTGCTTATCGGTATCGTATAATACCTGAATATTAGACTTTAATTGCCAGCCATTTTTGAGATTATATAAGTTATTGGTATTGAGTAAGCCTGTATTGTTGAAATAATAATTATTTTTAGGTATGTTGGGACTGCCTGTCGTACTGGTCGCCAGCAGATTATTGATGGCCGAGTTGCCAAATTTGGCCAATAAAGATGACTGATTGCCACCGATGATATCCCCAGAAAGATCTTTACCGGTATTATTCCCGCTGAGGACATTGAGCATCTTTACTTTTTTGTTGAATAAGATGGAATTCAGTTCGGGATCATAGAGATTGGGCGTACCAGCACCGATTTTGGCCTGTCCCGTGAGTTTTAGCTTTGCTTCGTCTTTAATAACCAGGTTAATGGCAACGTCGTCTGTAAATCTTTTATTTTTAAGTACCTTATAATGTTCGTGGTTGTCGAGTACCTGAATGTCCTTCACCATTTTGTGGGGGATAGTACGTGTACCGATTCCATAACGATTTTCCAATAGGTCGTCTCCGTCGATGTAAAGTTTAGAAACAGTTTTGTCCTGATATTTAATCAGCCCAGATTCGGTCACTTCCATGCCCGGAAGACGCTTGATGACATCACCGATATTCCGGTCTTCCTCTTTGGCAAAGGAGCCGACATCATAGGAGATGGTATCATTGGAACGGGTGACTTTAGGTTTGCTTTTTACAATTACATCTTGCAAAAGATTTGTTTTTGGGACAAGAGCAATTCGAAGGTTTGATGCATGTGGACCAAGTTTAAGCTCAAATTTTTCGTAGGTCAGGTGATTGATCTGCAGGTAGATGTTTGTATATTCCTTGGTTAATGTAATGGTAAAGCGGCCCTCTTTATCCGTTGGTTTGAAGGCGATAATTTTATTTTCTGAAAGGATATTGACACTGGCAAAGGGTACAGGATGGAGTGTTTTATCCACTTGTACCGTTCCGCTAATCGTTTGCTGGGCAAAGGTTATTTGCCCAAGCAAAACGACTATAAATAAACATAGAAATACTTTCATTAAGGCGTCAGCTCTATCGGATTATTGGTAACTTTTGAAGGTTTGTATTTATCGTCTTTTGAAATATTGAAACTCTTTATTTTTGACGGATCCAAAGCACCAAGCGGGGAGCCTCCTCCGGAGCCGGAACTGGATTTAACCACGGCCATGTTTCCTGATGAACCTACACTGATGGTTCTGTTTTTTCCCGACTGCGCTTGCATATAAGCTTGTGGATTGGCCTTAAAGGCTTCCTGAATTTTTTTTACTTCTTCTGCAGTGGTTGTGATGAGATTCTGCGGCAGAGCGACCGATGTTTTGCCATCCTCAATTTTGTCGAATCCAGCGTATGCAAAAATTACTTCATTTTTTGTGTCTCGGGCATCCAGGATTAGACCGGGAAGACCATGGAGTTTCCAGGGACCATAGGAAAACGGCAGTTCGGTTGTAAACCAGGCAATATAGGTCCGGCCTTTGAATGTGGTTTTCGCGTTCTGACAATTGTAGCCACCGATTTCTTTACGGTCACCTAGTATTTCCCAATCTTGTGTAGGGTAGGTCTGTGGAATGGCAAATTTGTCACTGGCAACGCTGACCACTTCGGTCATTTTGTTTTGATCGGCATCTAATAAATAGGAAGAGCTTGATGGTGACGAGCGTGTAATAATGGTTAGCGTACCGTCGAAACCCGGATCCTCCATTTGTTTTTTGACCTCATCTTGCATGCGCTTGGAAGAGTAGGAGGTGTAATAACTTGCTTGCTGATTGAAATAAACCACTGTTTCATCACGTATAAATTGATCGCGCTGGGTACTGTCGTTTACATGTTTGAATTCGTAATGTACTTTCGCAAGCGCTTGTGGGTTCTCTTGCGCATATAGAAGCTGTGCAACTAGGAATAATAGGATTGATAATGAATATTTCATAATAATATGTTTATATCGTAAATATACGAAATATTCGTAAATCATAAAATTTATTTCATTTTCACACGTAATCTTGGGTAAGCAAATGAAAAGAGACAAGTATAAAGCTTGCTCCTAACGAGTTATTGGGTGGTTCTATTCGTGTTCCCTATTAAAAACTGTCTCGCCAGCAATGACGGTCCGACTTGTTTTTACATTTCGTAACTGCTCATTTGGAATTTTTAGGATATCCTTTTCGAGGATAACAAAATCTGCATCTTTTCCAACTTCGATGCTGCCGCGTCTTTTTTCCTGAAAGCAGGAGTATGCCGCCCAGATCGTCATTCCTCGCAGGGCATCTTCACGGCTTATGGCATCTTGCATCTGAAATCCATGGTCTGGGTACCCTTGTTTGTCGACGCGGGCCACCGCTGCATGGAACCCGTAGAGCGGGTTGAAATGCTCGACAGGAAAATCGCTTCCGAGCGCGAGTTTGCCATATTCCTGCAATAGGTGCTTATAAGCATAGGCACCTTTCATACGTTCTGCACCAAGACGGTCTTTGGCCCAGTACATATCAGAGGTAGCATGTGTGGGCTGTACAGAAGGGATAATCTGATATTTCCGGAACTTATCAAAATCTGTTGGTGATATGATCTGGGCGTGCTCAATACGCCATCGACGGTCATCCTTATTGTGCAGGTATTTGCCGTAGATATCCAAAATGATCCGATTGGCCGAATCTCCTATGGCATGGGTATTTGCCTGAAATTTGCTCGAAGCGATCTGTTTGATCATTTCTTCATATTCCTGTGGACTATGAAGTAGAAAACCATGTGTGGGAGCATCATGGTAGTGGGCAAGGAGGCAGGCTCCACGGGAACCCAGCGCGCCATCGGCAAGTAACTTGAACCCTTTGATTTCGAACCGATCTGTCTCATAGAAACCTTGGTCGATAAATGATTTAATATTTTGAGGGTTGCCAAGGATCATGGCATAATCTCTAAATTTCAATTCTCCTTCCCGATAGTATTTTTTTAAAAGCTCAAGTCTTTCTTTCGACAAACCTGCATCAACAATTGAGGTGAGACCTACGGAAAGTAGAGAGTCCTGTGTGCGTTTGATCATTCTTAGGTATTCCTTTTCGTTGGGAACAGGGATTGTCTTGTTGACAAGGTCCATTGCATTGTCGATCAAAAGACCATTTGGTATATTGTTGGTCCCTCCGACCACACCGCCACGAATGATGGGGATACTGGTTAATTTGGCCCATTCCAGCGCTTTGGAATTGGCGACTGCCGCATGATAATCTACCCGCATAAGATAAACGGGAATATCAGGAAATGCCCTATCCAATAAATCTCTGGTGGGAAAAGCCTTATCTTTCCAGCGATTTTGATCCCAGCCACCTCCGATCAGCCAGGTTTTGTCTGGATTTTTTTGCCTGTAGTTTTTGACACGTTGAATCACTTCTTCGAAGGAATCAGCCCCGTTGAGATCGACTTGATCCATTAATTCGGCTTCGTCAAACAAATGTGCATGGGCATCATAAAATCCGGGGTAAATGGCTTTTCCTTCTGCGTCAATCTTGTCTTTTGCTTTATATTTTCGCAGTATTTCATCATCGGAACCGATGGCTATAAATTTACCATCTTGGATCGCAAATGCCTGTGCCGTGCTGAACGTGGAATCTACGGTATATACTTGCGCATGATATACAATAAGGTCCACTTTGGTTTGTGGAGAGCATGCGATGATCGTCCAGCAGAACAAAAGAATGATTATTGGAAAGGTTTTCATATCCTAAAAATAGGAAAAAGGTTTTAATAAACGGAAACTAGGCTTGGGGCTATGTCTACTGGATATGCGGAATTGAGGTTTTGGCGTATTGAGTTGCTTTACTTGAAGCGCCTATGCTGAGTTTCCGCATATTGTTCGGACAGGAGACCATCTGTAAAGTTTTGAAAGGGGATGTGCAGGAAAAGTAAGGAACAAACGAATTATCCAATATTCAAAAAAGGCTTTCCAAATAACTTGGAAAGCCTTTTTATTCAAAAATCAAAATATGTGATTAGCAGTACTCGTCAAATGCTGCGACTAAATTGTCAGCAATCATTTGTGCCGGGCGACCTTCAATCATATGTCTTTCAATCATGTGTACCAATTTTCCGTCTTTAAATAAAGCCATTGCTGGAGAAGATGGAGGATAAGGCAACATGTAATTACGTGCAGTATTAACTGCATCAGTTTCCATACCTGCGAAAACAGTCACTAATTTAGCGGGGTGTTTTTCGTTTTTCACAGCTGCTTTTGCAGCAGGACGTGCGTTTGCAGCAGCACAACCACATACAGAGTTGACAACCACAAAAACAGTTCCTTCTGATGTGATTGCATTGTCAACTGCTTCAGGTGTTTTTAATTCTTCGAATCCTGCATCAACTAACTCTTGACGCATTGGAGTTACTAAATATTCTGGATACATTATTTTTTCTAGTAAAAATGTTAATATTCTATTTCAATTGTACACGATAAAGACTTCGCTATTGATCAGGCAAATTTAATCGATGCAGATCTAGGCTAAACTTTATGTCTACAAATATAACTGTAAAAGGCAGCTTCGTCAAGATACTTGTCTCAAATCAATGTCAGAAAATCTTTTACTGTGCGAAGGCCATTTTCGAGACGCTGCTCACCGAGCCCGGAGATGATGCGATATTGCGCATGAAGGGCTGTCAATTCATCTTTCCAGATTTCCATAAAATGATCCCGCTGTTCGGGAAAATCTCGTAACGGATCATCCTGCCAGGGCAGATCGATATCCATCAGGAGATAAAGGTCGTAGGGATGTTGCTGGATTTTATCGGTGACTTCCTGTGGCGTATGACCGAAAAGATGATCCGACCAAATTTTTACCGTCAGAAAGGTTGTGTCGCAGATGAGGATCTGCCCTTGAGCCAATGGAACCAGTGCTTCCTCGAGTGCCACCTGTCCATAGAACATATTGACCTCGTCCTGTAAGGTGTATTTATTGTTGAGGCTCTGACAATAATAGCGTGAATATTCGGGCACACATACCGTTTTAAACTCTTTGGCAAGAAACTGTGCCATCGTTGATTTTCCAGTAGACTCGGGACCAACAACAGCAATTTTCATAAATTCTTTTCCCACATCGATCGTTTTGATAGGCAATATTACGCAAAATTTTTATAGGTTTTCTGCCAATCACGGTAGCCATTCCAGGCGATAATGGCAAAAACAAAATAGAGCACTGCTGTCAACATAAGATCTTTATGTATGTAGAGTGGGATATAACAAATGTCTACAAACACCCAAAGAAGCCAGTTCTGAAGAATTTTTCTTGTCATCAGGAACTGGGCGACGAAACTGACCGAAGTACAGAATGCATCAATATAGGGGACATCAGAATTGGTTTTGCTGTCGAGAAGATAACCGATGGAGATCGTGAGGACAATGATGGCTAGGAAGCAGAGGAGCAATTGGTTGCCGCTGGCTTTGACGATGGGTTTCTTTTTTTCTTCTTTTCGCTTTATCCAATAATACCAGCCGTAAATCGCGGTAGAGAGAAAATAGAATTGTAATACGGTATCTCCGTATAATTTGGCATCGTAAAACAGTATTGCATAAGATCCTACGCTGATGATGCTGATTGGCCAGTTCCAAATATTCTGTTTGGCTGCCAAATAGACGCAAAGAAAGCCAGTTAGGGTGCCTAACCATTCGAGCCAAGGGGTCTGGGCAAATTGACTGGCAATCTGCTGAAAAAAATCCTGCATGTGGTGTACTAAAAATTACACCTAAATATACAAAGTCTATCCAATAGTCAATTATTGAACCTGTTTATTGGCGCAATTGGTACTGGCAAATGACTCGGGCTTGGCCTTAAAAACAAATCCCATACCCATAATATAGCCCATAGCTTCTTTAAGAGCAACATTTGACTGGAAATTTGGATTGGTGTTGATGTCGGCGTGGACTTCGAGGTCTACTTTGTGTTTTTCGAGGAGGGGGCAGAGTTGATAGGCTATATCGATGGATTTTTGGACTTC
>JAIRVH010000143.1 GCA_031253985.1 Sphingobacterium sp. | reverse complement strand
TATATTACTTAATAATTTGGTAACATTAGATTAACTGATTGTTATCATTTTGTTTATAATTTAGCAAAAAAAATAAGACAAATGAGTTCTTCGAAACAAAAGATTTTAATTGTTGATGACGAAAAGGATATCTTGGATTTAATTGCATTCAACTTAAATCGTGAAGGTTATCAGGTCTCTACAGCACAAAATGGAGAAGAGGCAATCAACGTTGCCAAACAAGTGAATCCGGACCTGATTATCTTGGATGTGATGATGCCAAAGATGGACGGAATCGAAGCTTGTCGCATCATGCGTGCAATGCCTGAATTCAAAAGTACGTTCATGGTGTTTTTGACTGCAAGAAGCGAGGAGTATTCGGAGATCGCAGGGTTTCATGTCGGTGCAGACGATTATATTGCAAAGCCAATTAAACCCCGCGCCTTGATGAGCCGCATCAACGCTATTTTAAGAAGGAATGCTTCCGAAGAGTCTGATGCTTCTGTTCAAGATAAAATAGAAATTGCTGATTTGGTCATCGATAGAGATTCCTTCCTGGTTTATAAAGGAGAACAAAAGATCGTTCTTGCGAAAAAAGAATTTGAGTTACTATATCTATTGGCCTCTAAGCCTAACAAGGTGTTTACACGCGAACAGATTTTAAAAAGTATATGGGAAGATTCTGTGGTGGTAACCAATCGTACGATTGATGTTCATATTCGTAAACTTCGTGAAAAGATAGGTGACGATTATGTAACCACTGTAAAAGGGGTGGGATACAAATTTGATAAAGAATAAAAAAAGAGGCTTTTGCCTCTTTTTTTTGCAGTTAACTTCCTTAGTGTAGATTCAGTACGATTCGTCTTGCTTCAAATTTGGACAAATACGGGTAGGATTATTTCAAATTTGATATAGCACGAAGGAATGTATTTAAAGAAGAAATCGCTGTCGTTATAAGGAACTCTTTCTCGAGATAACTTGTTATCACCACAACAAATCTTTACTTTTGACCTAAAGCAAAGTAAAAATTTCAACATGTCATCTATTCTTATAAAATCTGCACAACTTGTTAATGAAGGTAAAGTTGAGGTTGCTGACGTATATATCAGCAATGGTCGAATCGAAATGATTGCTCAGGAAATAAACCATCCTGCTGATCAAGAAATCAATGCTGAGGGGCTACATTTATTGCCAGGGCTTATTGATGATCAGGTTCACTTTCGAGAACCAGGGTTAACTTATAAAGCGGATATATGGCATGAGAGCCGTGCAGCAGTAGCGGGGGGGACAACTTCCTTCATGGAAATGCCCAATACTGTTCCTAATACGTTGACCCAGCAGTTGCTTCAAGATAAGTACGATATTGCAGCAAAAAATGCGTTGGCCAATTACTCATTCTTTATGGGGGCAGCTAATGATAATCTCGAGGAGGTGTTGAAAACGAATCCGAGAGATGTCTGTGGTATAAAAGTTTTTATGGGTTCCTCTACAGGCAATATGCTGGTCGACAATGAAAAGGCATTGGAAGGGATCTTTGCGAATGCGCCCACGTTAGTAGCTACACATTGTGAGGATGAGGCGACAATAAAGGCCAATCTGGCTCTATTTAAAGAAAAATATGGCGAAGATGGTTTGAAGATTGAGATGCATCCATTGATTCGTTCCGAGGAAGCCTGTTATTTATCTTCGTCGAAAGCTGTCGAACTGGCAAAAAAGCACAATACACGCTTGCATATCCTTCATATATCAACCGCCAAAGAAACTGCATTATTTCGCAATGATATTCCATTAAAGGATAAAAAAATAACGGCTGAAGCCTGTATTCACCACCTTTGGTTTTCTGATCAGGATTATGCCTCAAAAGGTAATTTTATCAAATGGAATCCAGCAGTAAAAACGGCCAATGACCGCGATCAAATTCTAAAAGCTTTATTGGATGGACATATCGATGTGATTGCAACCGATCATGCGCCTCATACGATGGAGGAAAAATCTCAGCCCTATGCTTCAGCACCAAGCGGCGGCCCTCTCGTACAACATGCGTTGCAAGCCTTGTTGGATATGGTAAAAGGAGGAAAAATGACCTTGGAGCAATTGGTCCAAAAATCTGCACACAATACCGCTACATTGTTCCAGATTGAAGATAGAGGGTACATCCGTGAGGGATATTGGGCAGATCTTGTGCTGGTTGATCTCAATAGACCTTACACGGTATCGAAAGCTAATATTCTGTCTAAATGTGGTTGGTCACCGTTTGAAGGACACACATTTAGTTCAACTATTGCGCATACCATCGTGTCAGGTAAACTTGCTTTTTCTGGTGGTCAGCTCATTGAAAAGGGAGCTGGTGAACGTCTGTTGTTCAACCGATAGAATTTAGCGATGGAGAAGAGGGACTTTATAAAATCGATCGCTTTAGGAGCATTATCTATTCCTGTGTTGGGTATGGGAAAGTCAGATGCAGGTACTAGCGCATTGTATGGTCAAGCCGCATTACTTGCCCGGAAATTAAAGCTGGGCGATACAATTGGTTTAATAACCCCCGCAGGGGTATTGGATGATGAAGAGTCGATTAGCATAGCACGTGAGGTATTTGAGACACTGGGTTTTAAAGTGAAGGAAGGTAAACATATACGCAGTCGCTACGGTAATTTGGCGGGTACAGATCAGGAGCGTATTGCTGACATACACGACATGTTTGCCGATATGACGGTCAAAGCGATTGTCTGTATCAGAGGAGGATCCGGTACATCGCGCCTTTTAGATCGATTGGATTATAAGCTGATTTCCAATAATCCGAAAATTCTATTGGGGTATTCAGATATAACAGCGTTGATCTTGGCATTATACGCCAAAACGGGACTGGTTACTTTTCATGGAGCGGTAGGTATCAGTACCTGGACCAAAAAGCTTGCTGAGGCCTTCAATGCCCAGTTCCTAGCCAATCAACCAGCAATATTTGAAAATCCAAACTCGAAAGGTGATAATATTGTACAGACAAAGGACCGTATCGCAACCATTCATCCCGGCACAACAGAAGGAGTATTGCTGGGCGGAAATATGACGGTACTGACTGGACTATGCGGTTCGTCCTATCTACCGGACTTCAAAGATAAAATTCTTTTCATAGAAGAGGTAGACGAAGATATGGAGCGCGTGGACCGGATGTTCTGCCAGTTAAAAAATGCTGGTATATTGGGAGCAATTAAAGGATTTGTTTTTGGGAAGTGTACCAATTGCAAGCCGTCTAGTGGGTATGGATCTGTGACGCTTGACCAGCTCTTCAATGATTATATTAAACCGTTGAAAATACCGGCCTATTCGGGAGCTATTATTGGGCATATTGCCGAACAATTTATCTTACCTGTAGGTGCAAAAGTTCGTATCGATGCCGCTCAGGGAACTATCACCTTATTGGAATCCGCATTAAAAGACTAAGATGAAATTAATAAAAGAAGATTTAATCAAAGCCTTTTCTTTGTATGAAGAAAAGGCTTTGATGCATAGAAGATTTAAACATGTCGATATTTTACCATTATTGGAAAGTATCCGAACCTCTGGACGCCTTTCGATAACAGAGATTGGCAAGTCGACCGAAGACCGTTCGATCTTTCGTTTGACCTACGGACAGGGACCTGTTAAGATTCTGTTATGGTCGCAAATGCACGGTGATGAGCCTACGGCGACAATGGCATTGTTTGATCTGTTTAATTTCTTTGGAGGAGAAGACGATGGGTTTGATGCGTATAGAAATGAGATAGCATCAAAATTGACACTCTATTTTATTCCGATGCTGAATCCGGATGGAGCAGAACGGTTCCAGCGGCGCACGGCAATGGATGTTGATATGAATAGAGACGCTCGTGCAACGGCAACAGTAGAAGGAGCATTGCTGAAAGAACAGGCTATATTGTTAAAACCTGATTTCGCCTTTAACCTCCATAATCAAAACAATTACTATAATATTCCGGGGACAGCCACACCGGTGACGATTTCCTTACTAGCTCCTGCTTATGACTATGCAAGAAGTATCAATGAAACCAGAGCCGATGCGATGCGTGTTATCGTGGGGATAAATAAGATACTTCAGGAATTTGTGCCAAATGCAGTAGCGAAGTATGATGATGAGCATACGCCACGTGGTTTCGGTGACAACTTTCAAAAATGGGGCGCTAGCACTATTTTAATTGAATCGGGAGCTTACGTCGGCGATACGGAGAAAATGATGGTGAGAAAATGCAATTTCGTCGCACTTTTAAAAGCATTTGAAGAAATTGCTCGTCAATCTTTTGTGTCCTATTCTCTTGCCGATTATGAAGCAATACCATTCAATGATGAAAAGCTCCACGATGTATTGCTGAGAAATTTGACTATTGAGCAGAATGGAAAACAGGTCGTCGTTGATGTTGCTATCCGGCAAAATGAAAAGACTTTGGGGGCTAATTATTATGTAGAAAGTATAATTGAAGATATTGGTGATTTACAGGATTTTTATGGATACCAGGATCTGGATGTTTCGGGACTGAAGTTTATCCCCGCCAAGAAATATGGGAAGTCCCTTGTTATTGACCAAATAGACAGAAACCTTGTTCAGGACTTATTGCGCAGTGGTACGGCAGCAGTTCATGTGAAGGATTGTGAATCGTTAGGAAAATTGCATCATTTTCCGATTCATATTGTATCCGATGTAAGTTTAGCTTTAGAGAGCCAGCTTAAACTCTCTTCGATGGCGAACTTTTTTGTTGGCACAGATGAAAAAATCAGGTATGCTGTAATTAATGGCTATGTGGTGGATCTTACCGCGCATATTCAAGATTTTAGCTGTAAAAATGTAGTGTATTAGTTTTAGCCACGCTAAAAACATAAAAGGTCGTTCCATAACGACCTTTTATGTTTTAAAAATTAATATCCTGGATTTTGTTGATCTTTTAATGCTGGATTAGCATTTATTTCAGATTGCGGAATTGGTAATATATATTTCTCAAACGTACGATCAATTTCTTTTGGACGTGTCTTGATTGTTAGGTCCTGAAAATCGTCATTGAAAGTAATCTTCTTATTTAGACGGATCATGTCCCAATAACGATGGCCTTCGCCAAATAATTCTTTGCTTTTTTCTTTTAGAATAGCATCCTCACTAATGGAAGCAGCCGTAAACATAGCACGATTGGGAGAACGTTTGCTAATTGCGTTTAAGAGTTCAGCGGCCTTGACTCGATCAGCAGCAGGCTTCTTTAACGCCGCTTCGGCAGCGATAAGATAAATTTCCGACAATCTAATGACTTTGATATTGACTGCAGTATTGTTCGTATTTCCTTTGTCACCTAGCGAATTTAAAGGGAGTGACGTATTGGTATTGACACTGCCTAGGTTTTTATATACTGCACCCATACGCGTGGCTGAGCTTTCATCTCGACCTAAAATTGCCCAGCGGATATCACCAGTATCCTCCTTCAAACGATTTAGATAATAATCACTGGCGTAGAACATTCCACCTTGTCCTCCTGTTCTGCGCATGAGATAATAACCTAAGCTTGCTGTCCCCAAGTCTGCCTCGCCTTCGTTGATGCCGAGTTCGTAGATCGATTCACTGCCATACATACTTGACCACGAACTTGCCCACTTTTCATTTTCATACAATTTGTATACATTGTCGTTAATGACCTCGTTGGATTTCTGATAGGCATTTTCGTAGTCTGCCATGGTTAGATAGACGCGGCTTTGAAAAGCAAGATTTGCATAATAGTTGATATAACCATTGTCAGGCTTCTTATTCGCGCTGAGCAGCTCCTGGCCAGCCTTGAGGTCTTTTAGGATTTGTGTATATACTTCGTCTACAGTGGCACGGCTGGGCTTATTGCTGTATGATGCAGAGCTGATCACGATTGGCACACCTTTGGAAGTTTTGTCCTGTGTATAAGATTTACCATATAGCCTGACGAGGTCAAAATAAAACAGCGCACGTAACGTCAATAATTGCCCTTGAGCATTCGCATATTGCGCTTTGGAGGCTGCATCAACTTTGTCTATTTTTTCCAAAACATCATTTGTCTGGGCGATACAATAATAGATTTGGGACCAAAAGCCTGCAAAGTTGTTATTTTCGGCATCTTGATTGAAAGAATACAATTGATCCAAGCCCCTTCCTTGCGAATAGACTGTGAGATCGCCGCCTTTAACTTCACCATAGAGTTCAAAGTTTCGGCCGTAATAGCTGGACGAAGCGATAAGCCGACTAAGTCCATTGATTCTGTTTCGTGCATCGCTCGCACTATTGAATCCCGTATTTGCGTCAATCGAATTTCCAGGTTCGACATCCAGGAAATCTTTACAGCTGCTGAACCCCGTCAATAGAGCAGCTGCTATAATGGATATGTTGAATATTTTCATTGTGTAAAAATTAAGCATTAAAAACCTAGTTCAATTCCAAAAGTGTAGGTTTTCCCAATTGGTGTTTCCCATCCACGAGTTGAATATTGACCGACTTCAGGATCCGCAATTTTGTATTTGGATGCAGTCAATAGATTGGTTCCATTAAAATAGACACGTGCATTACTGAATCCGACTTTATTTAAGATACTCTTAGGTAGCCTATAGCCAAAGTTAATGTTCTTTAATCTCAGAAAGGAAGCATCATGCAATTGTCTTGAACTGTACTTTTGAGGATCTGTTAAGTCATTACCATCTAATTTTGGTAGTGTACCGCCGGTATTGTTATCAGTCCACATATGCTCAAATGCATACTCGGAGCGAATTCTTTCCCAATAATAACCGTCATCAGCCACATCCTTGAAAGCGCCATCGTAGAGCTTTCCGCCAATTTTATAAATGAAATTGAAGCCTAAATTGAAGTTTTTATATTCGAAATCCGTATTCAGACCACCGCTGACTTTTGGGACACCATTGCCAATGATTGTATAGTCCGCTTTATTGAAATCGTAAGTCGCATTGCGTCCGTTGTAATTGAAAATATCAGCACCGGTTTGATTATTGTTGGTATAATAAACGTTCTTGCCATTTTTTTGATCTACACCAGCCCATTCGTAACCATAAAAAGCCAGTGTGGATTGTCCTTCTCTATAGATAAATTGGGCTCTCGCATCCCCGCTTCCTTTCGTGTCGTTTCCAACTGATCCTGTAGGATCATACCAGATGATGTCTTGGTTATCGTTAAGTTTTTGGACTTTAGAGGTGATAAATGCAGCGTTTACATTGGCACTCCATCTAAAATCTTCTTTTTTAATGATATCGCCAGCCAATTCAATTTCTAATCCTCTGTTGTTGATCTGGCCTACATTTCTTAACACAGTACTGAATCCTGTTGTCTGTGACGTAGGGACATCCTGTAGCAGATTTTTGGATGTTCGGTTAAAATATTCCACCGATCCCGTAATCCTATTGTTCAGGAAGCCGAATTCCAGCCCTGCATTGGTTGTATAGGAGGTTTCCCAAGTAATGTCAGGGTCGGGATTTGATACAAGATTCCCGCCAGGCTGGCCTTTGTAATTAAAGTTGTTGAAAGATACCAGCCTTCTCCATCCAAAATTATCACTGGGCAATGTGCCATTGACACCGTATGAGGCTTTAAGACGTAGGGTACTGATTGCATCATTTTCTTGAAGTGCAGACAGATTTTTTAAGCTATATGCACCTGATATAGACCAGAAATCTCCCCATCGGTTTTTAGGACCCAATTTAGATGAACCATCGCGACGGTAGGACGCTGCCAGGAAATAGGTGTTGTCATAGTTGTATTCAGCTCTTCCGAGAAATGACATGAGATTATAGCCCCAACTGTAAGCATTGGCTTCGAATTTACCCGCCGACGAAATATAAGGAAGTTCAGCAGATCCTAATCCTCTTCCTGTTGTGCGCATGAAATCCGTCTTATTCTTCTCAACCTCAAAACCCGCTAATAAATTCAGGTTATGCTTGTCGAAAGATTTGTTATAATTGACCGTATTGGAGCTGACCAGTTTTAACATATTGGTATTAAATTGATGAACGACCCCGCCATCGCTGACACCATTAAAGTGCTTAGCGCTGTAATAGAGGTAGTCCTTCATGTCTGTGTAATCATAGGAGAATACAGTTTTGGCGGTCAAACTTGGAAGGATATTCCAGGTTAGGTTGCTGATGACCCCTAATTTGTTTGTTTTAGAGCTGTTGTCCCACTGTTTGTCATAGTAATCGGCATTGTATGCATAGCTGCCATAACGATCTGTCCAATCCTCTCCAGTTTTATAGTTTGTCGGCCAATACAGAGGCCATAACAGGTTTCGGGATTGAAGGAAATAGTTTGATCCGGTATTGCGAGTGTCATTAAATCCCTTTTTTTTGTTGTGTCCAATGTTAATATTTGTTCCAAACTCAAGATTATCAACTATTTTTTGTGTTAAATTCAGACGCCCAGAAATACGTTCGAAATCATTGACTCTGATCCGGCTTTTATCTGTTGTATAGCCTAAAGAAGAAAAATACTTGGTAGCATCAGTTCCTCCTGAAAGTGAAAGGTTATTGTCTTGGTAAATACCTGTACGGAACAGTGCCTTGTCCCAATCGTAATATTTGCCCTCCCTGTTTTCGATGCCATCGGTCATGCCCAGGATATTCACATTGTCATATCGACCGGTGCCATTGGTTTCGAAGCGATAACCATGTTTATTAAATTTATTATTTAGTTGTGTTAACGCATAAGTATTGGCTTCCGCTTCAGTTTTTCCATTTGAGGCGCGATAGTCATAAAAAATCTGATAGAGCATGTTCACCTGATCCTGCGGTGATGCGGTCTCGTAGTTGTCTGTTGCCCATGTAGGCGTAAAACCAAGGGAGCTTTTAAAATTTACGCTGGGCTTTCCTGTTTTTCCCTTTTTCGTCGTAATTAGTATTACACCATTTGCCGCTCTGGAGCCATATAGAGATGATGCTGCGGCATCCTTTAGCACCGTTATTGTTTCGATATCGTCGGGATTTAAATTACCCATGACATTATTCGAGGTGTAGATATAATCGCCCATCTGCCCACCTGAACCTGAGTTTGCGGGAACTCCGTCGATGACATACAATGGCTCATTAGAGGCATTCATTGAACCAATACCCCGGATACGGATACTTGGGGTAGATCCGGCTTGCCCAGAGGGGGTTGATACAGTAAGCCCGGCAACGCGCCCGCTTAGAGCACCTTCAAAAGAGGTGACCGGCACGTTATCAATGTCTTTGGCTTTTACAGTTGCTGC
This sequence comes from Sphingobacterium sp., assembly GCA_031253985.1. Lineage (GTDB taxonomy): Bacteria > Bacteroidota > Bacteroidia > Sphingobacteriales > Sphingobacteriaceae > Sphingobacterium. Next base: position 7,918 of record JAIRVH010000143.1, on the reverse strand, counting down.
CGAACCTGTATAGGTACTTTTTTTAGCAGTGCCGTAGGCGACCACCATAACTTCATCCAGGGCCTGTTCATTGCTGGCTAGAGAGATGCTGATCGTTTTTCGACCGTTCACTTGGATTTCTTGTGGTTTATATCCCACAGCGGAAATTGTTAATGTCGCATTGGCGTTTGTGTTTAAGGTAAACAGGCCATTTCCGTTTGTTGAAGTCCCTTGGTTAGCGCCTTTTACATGTATTGTAACTCCGCTAATTGGTTTTCCATTGCTGTCTGTTATTTTACCTGCGATTTGGGTCTGTTGCGCATGTAAAGACTGCATCGAACCACAGGCTATGAGACACAACGTTGTGAGCACATGTTGTTTCATATAAATATTTGTCTTTTAGAGGCAATATGGGATATCCGGTTGATTTTCACAGTCGTTTGTGTTTCTCAGACATGGCTATTCCATAAAAGAGTGAATTGATTAATTTAGTTTGTTAATATTTTGGTGCTGTCGAGTGCTGGTCAAACCTGCGATAGCCATTCAGTGCAATCTTTTCTTCAAGAAAAAACATTGCACTGAATATAGGGTTATTTTCTTACAATTCCAATCCCAGGACGGTCAGGAAGGACGCAGTTGCCATTTACCACGGTCATGCCGTCGTATATATCATTTGCAATTAACAAAGCACCGTCTAGGTCAGCCCAGTCTGTTAACGGAGCAAGCTGTGCGGCTGCGCTGATGGCACATGATGTTTCGGTCATACAGCCAATCATAACTTTCATTTCCAAGGAGCGGGCAAGTTCTGCCATACGCTTGGCCTCGCGCATGCCAGTACATTTCATCAATTTGATGTTGATACCCGAATATACCCCCTTCAAAGCAGGAACATCCACAAGTCGTTGACAGCCTTCGTCAGCGATGGTCGGGATTGGACTATGCTCCGTTAGCCAGGCGTTATCATCTATTTGCTCTTTGGGCATTGGTTGTTCTAAAAATGAAACATTTCTTTCCGCTAGCCAATGAGCCATCTCCAATGCTTCTTCGCGCGTTTTCCAGCCCTGGTTCACATCAGCACATAATGGCCGATCTGTCGCCTGGCGGATTGTATCGATAATCATCTTGTCCGTATCGAGCCCCAGCTTCACTTTTAGAATTTTGAATTGATCAGCCTCAGCGACTTTTTTACGGATCATTTCTTCGGTGTCAATACCTATCGTATAAGATGTCGGTGGAATAAGATCGGGATTTAATCCCCAAACCTTATAGTAAGGCTGATTCATGATTTTACCGAGGATATCATGCAGGGCGATATCAACGGAAGCTTTTGCTGCGGTATTTTTTGAAGCGAGCTGATCGATATAATGCAGGATTTCTTCGGTTTGAAAAGGAGAGTTGAAGCCTGTCAGATCAATCTGATTGAGGAATGATAAGACACTTTCCTGTGATTCGCCTAGATAGGGTGGCATACTCGCTTCACCATACCCTATTATGCCATCATACTCTAATTCGGTCAATACAACCGGTGTTGTACTTCGACTAAAAGAAGCGACAGTAAAAACATGGCGCAGCGTGAGGGTATAAGGTCGAAACCTTAATTTAAAGGCGCCAAAATCTTTACTAATCCATTCAGATTGGTTGCTCATGGTTATCTTATTTGTTGTAGTAATAGTTGTTTTCAACGACTTTCTGTATTGCACTATCGTGGACACCGAGGTAACGGCGTGCGGCAACTACGGTACGGGTCTGAAAATCATCATAATTGCTGGCGTCCTTCAGCATGCTGTTGATGCGTACCAATCCGGCAGCGTGAATAAAGGTTCCATTACCGATATAAAGTGCGACATGGGTAACACGTGCATTTGGATTACTGTTTTTGCCGGCAGCAAAGAAAAGCAAGTCAGCGGGTTTTAGATTTTTTAGCGCTTTTTCGGGATCAAAATGCCCCTCTTGATCCAATATGTCTATTTTTTCACCTGCAAGCACCTGTTGCGATGCATCACGAGGAATCACAAAGCCATTCATAAAGAAGCTCGTTTTGGTGAAACCGCTGCAGTCTACACCTTTGACAGATGTTCCGCCCCATAAATAAGGAAGACCTAACATTGTTTTTGCGCTGGCGATAATGTTGTCTGCTGTTGGTTGGCGTGTGTCTAACCAATTTTTTAATGTCAGACTTTCTGATTTTTTGATATATCCCAATCGTCCATCCGGATAAGCGATTTCATAAAAATTCCCTTTCTGCCCTTTTAACTGCAGGATATCGCCGTAGACCAGGTCCGAAACGCGTTGGCTTTTTTCATTGGCTTCAGAATACGATTTTCCGAATTCAGCGGTATAAATCACTTTTTCCGCTTGCCGCCAATTTGCTAACATGGTTTTGTCCATCGCCTCAATGGATGAACTGGGTACCCAGGCGATATAGCCGTCAGGTGTACGGACACGGTAATCGCCGCTCTTTTTTTGTAGGAGGTCAACCTGTGTGCCCAATAAAACCTGACTGGTCAATTCTGTCGCATTATCTGGAAAAGTACGCATGTTAGCAACCGAAAGTCTAATGACTCCAGCCGTCTTTTCTCCCACACTCGCGTCAGGCAATAGCTGTACCTGAATATTGGCCGAGATTTCTTTAGCCTTTTGTTGGAGAACGAACTGCGCATCTTTCTCGGTTGTTTCAAGGACATATTGATTGTGCGCTATATCCGCTTTTTGGATGGCCACAATCTTGGTTCTTTTATCCGGAGCATATTCACGTTTTACGTTTTCTTGCAACTCTTTAATTTTGAAATAAGTGGTGGAATCCAGCTGCTGTGCCTGGCTAATACCCGTACCAATAAGGCTTGCGTAGGCTATAATAGCGAATTTTAGCGTGTTTTTCATGCGAATTAGTTTGTTTCTAAAGATAGGATTAATTCATAATATAAGTCAATTTTTATTGTCGATTTTTAAGTGATTTTGATATTATGTTGCTAAAAAACGAATGTTTGGGTTTAATTTTAATTAAATCATCTAATTGCTAAAACCATTTTGTAATATTGCTTCTAGATTGTGAAGTCAAAATTCTTCAATTTACTTCGGGACCCAAAAAATGAAGCATAACATGTTCCATAGCAGATCGAAGGGGGAATTGGAGCAGATTTAATTATCGATCCTTTGCCGGATTGATAGACAACGATTTTATATAAAATAGTAATAAGGAAATGAGTTCAAGACGTGATTTTATTAAGAAAGGTTTAATTGCTGCTACTGCAGCGGGGACATTAACGGCATTTGATGCGAAAGGATTGTCGGTTGGAGCAAAAACGAATGTGAAAAAATACCCCATTGTAATTTCAACCTGGGACTTTGGTATTGCCGCAAATAAAGCCGCTTGGGAAATATTGTCAAAAGGAGGGAAGGCATTGGATGCTGTTGAACAAGGTGTACGTGTGCCCGAAGCCGATCTGAAAAATATGACTGTTGGTAAAGGGGGCTATCCCGACCGCGATGGCCATGTGACGCTTGATGCCTGCATTATGGACGCTGATGGTAATTGTGGTGCTGTTGCCGGAATGGAAAAAATTGGACATCCGATTTCAGTGGCGCGCTTGGTGATGGAAAAAACACCGCATGTGATGCTGGTAGGAGAAGGCGCATTGCAATTTGCTTTGGAAAATGGTTTTAAGGAAGAAAACCTGCTGACTCCAGAAGGCGAAAAAGCATGGAAAGAGTGGTTGAAGGAGAAAAAATACAAACCCGTAGCCAATATTGAAAATCAGTCCTTTGCGGCGGAACGTTTGCCGGGAAACCAATATAATCACGATACGATCGGTATGTTGGCACTGGACGCCAATGGAAATATTTCGGGAGCCTGTACAACAAGCGGCATGGCTTTCAAGATGCATGGCCGGGTAGGAGATAGTCCTATTATTGGTGCCGGTCTTTATGTCGATAATGAAGTAGGTGGGGCTACGTCTACCGGAGTAGGTGAAGAAGTGATACGGAATGTAGGTAGTTTTCTGGTAGTTGAATTGATGCGTCAGGGATATTCTCCAGAAGATGCCTGTAAGGAAGCCGTCATGCGTATTGTGAAGAAAAAACCGGCAATTGCGAAGGAAATCCAAGTTGGCTTCTTAGCAATGAATAAAAAAGGAGAATATGGGGCCTATGCTTTACAACAGGGCTTTTCCTATGCGGTTTGCGACAGTAAACAGCAAGATTTATTGATTAAAGGAAAGCATTACTATTAATATTAAAAATAAGCGTGCGCGGCTTGGGTGTTTCATTCTCAGAGCTAAGTAGAACGTGAACCTGGGATTTTTCGTAATGCTAATAAGAGAAGCCATTGCTAATAAATAATTATATTTGTCTAAACATTATTAGGAACTGCTGATATGGTGCAGCAGATGTTGGTAAATGTAAAGTTAAAATACGCAAGAATATAAAAATATGAAAGCAACATTTGGAGGAGGATGTTTTTGGTGTACAGAAGTTATTTTCCAGAATACGGAAGGAGTAACATCAGTATTGCCAGGTTATATGGGGGGACATATTGATAAACCGACCTATGAGCAAGTATGTACGGGTACAACAGATCATGTTGAAGTCGTTGAATTGGAATATGATGATGAATTGGTGAATTACGAAGATTTGTTGAAAATTTTCTTCAAGACACATAATCCCACTACATTGAACCGTCAAGGAAATGATGTAGGAACGCAATATCGGTCAGTTGTGTTTTATCATAATGAGGAGCAAGAGATTCTGGCGAAGAATTTTATTGACGAATTGGAAAATGAGGAGGTTTATGAAGATCCTATTGTCACGGCAGTTGAGCCGGCCGCCACATTTTGGTTAGCCGAGGACTATCATCATAATTATTTTAATGATCATCCCGAAAATCCATTTTGTTCTGTTGTTATTGCACCGAAGCTTCAAAAATTCTTAAAAGAATTTAAAGCGTAGTAAGATCTTCGTTGAAGTTATCATGTGAGGCATGAATCTCTTTGCTGCTTGAAATAGACAGCGTAAAATGAACGTTCAAGGAGATGATAAAGCGTCTATAAGAATTGACTGTCAGAATAAAATACAAAAAAGGCTCGAATATTTATTCGAGCCTTTTTTGTATTTTATTAAACGTGACTTAGAACATCTCCATCTGTCCTTTATCATCAATCTGGACGTCATCCGGATTGGTGATCTCCAGTTTGATGTCGTCGTTCTTCTCCGTGGGCTCAGCTTCTTTCGGGGAGCTGTCCGAAATAGGTTCTGCACTATCAACCTTTGTTTCTGGAGCATCAGTAGTTTCTGCCAAAGGATTTTCTTTCCCTTTTTGACTTAAATCTTCATCCGCAGTCAATAGGGTAACCGATTTTACGGTATGGAAAGACAGGCGGTTACCTTGTGCTTTTATTCCTTTTACATCAATAATTTCAGTCAAAGGCTGATCAAGTGTCTCTTCTGTCTGAGATTTGCCTTTTAAAATGTCCAATTTGACCAAAGGTTCAGCGGCATTGCTCATCAAGATCAATTTGGACCCTGCATCTTCATTGATAAAGGAAATACGTTTTCCAATAGGCTGATCGTCAAATTTAAAACGTTTGACAAAATAGGTTCCGCTCTTGCCGTCCTGATGCACGACAGTATAGATATGGTCTGGATAGTATTTTTCGATCCGGATCATTTTCTCATCAAAGTGGTTGCTTAAATCAAAGTTTGACAATTCATAGGTGCCGTCTGAAAGAACTACCAATATTTTGTCGTCGCCATCAAATTCACCAAGATATTGGCCGCGTTCATCCGCATTTAAACGTTTCATGACCGTATCATACCATATTTTTCTTCCTGCTAGTGTGGAGACTCCAGAGCTTTTAAATCTGATTTTTTTGACCGGATATTTCGATACAATATTTCCTTGGGAAGCACGGCCTTTGATCGCAATTTCAGCAAAATCCATGTCAAAATTCAATTTGCGTAACTTCGTATGCGGTTTAAGCTGAATATTGACAACCTCTGCTTCACCGTTTGGATTGGCTGTGAAATATAGAATTTTCGATCCTTTTGATCCTTTGGATACATCATATTCTTTATCGCGTGTAACACCTACGACAGAGAAACGTTTGATGTAGCTCGTACCCGTTTCACCTTCTTTATAGATGGCATTATAGATGGTACGTTCATCACCTTTTTTAAAGACTGCGACATGAATGATGCCTTTTCCGACAAAGACTTTATCTTGGATTTTACTGACAACATATTTGCCATCTTCACGGAAGGCAATAATATCGTCGATATCCGAACAGTCACAGACAAACTCATCTTTCTTCATTCCAGAACCAATGAATCCCTCTTCGCGATTAACATATAGTTTGGTATTTGCCAAGGCCACCTGAGTAGCTTCTACTTTGTCGAATATGCGCAATTCAGTTTTACGTTCACGGTCTTTACTATATTTTTCGCGGAGTCTTTCAAACCATGCGATGGCGTATTCCGTCAATTGGCGTAAATGGCGTTTAACTTCCTTGATCTCATTTTCGAGCGTTTTCATCATTTCGTCCGCTTTTTTAACGTCGAAACGTGTGATACTACTCATTGGCTTGTCGATCAATTTTTTGTAATCTTCTGGACGTATCTCGCGGTAGAATTGATCGAAGAAAGGTTCAAACAAGCGATTCAGAACTTGCACCACGACCTCAAAGTCACCTGCATTTTCATAATCTGGATGCTTGTACATCCCTTCTTGGATAAATATTTTTAATAAACTACTGAAGAAGATTTTTTCTTGAAGATCGTTTAAACGAATCTCCAACTCTCTTTTCAATAAGTTTTTAGTGTTTATTGTATTCTCGATGAGAATATCATTGACGCTCATAAAATGAGGTTTTTCGTCCTTGATCACACAGGTGTTGGGCGAGATGGAAACTTCACAGGCTGTAAAGGCATATAAGGCATCAATCGTTACATCGGGAGATATTCCAGGCGCTAAATGCACAATGATTTCAACGTTTCCTGCAGTATTATCTTCGATCTTTTTGATCTTAATTTTCCCCTTATCATTGGCTGTGACCACACTTTCAATTAGACCACCGGTCGTTGTTCCAAATGGGATTTCTGTAATTGCCAGTGTCTTTTTGTCGCGTTCTTCAATTTTTGCACGAACACGGATTTTTCCCCCGCGTTGTCCCTCATTATAATTTGAAACGTCAGCCATACCTCCCGTAGGGAAGTCTGGGAATATATTTGGACGTTCACCATTTAAGACCTGAATTGATCCGTCAATGAGCTCAATAAAATTGTGCGGCATAATCTTGGTTGCCAGACCAACAGCGATACCTTCAGCTCCCTGAGCTAATAACAAAGGAAATTTTACCGGAAGGGTAACGGGTTCGCGATTACGGCCATCGTAACTCAATTGCCATTCCGTCGTTTCAGGATTAAAAACAACGTCATTTGCAAATTTGGATAATCTTCCCTCGATGTAACGCGGAGCTGCAGCAGAGTCACCCGTAATTGGGAAACCCCAGTTACCTTGACAGTCAATCAAGAGATCCTTTTGCCCCAGCTGCACCATGGCGTCGCCGATCGAAGCATCACCATGTGGGTGATATTTCATCGTGTTACCAATAACGTTGGCTGCTTTATTATATCTTCCATCATCCATTTCCTTTAAGGAATGGAGGATACGACGTTGTACGGGTTTTAAGCCGTCATTGATATGCGGTACGGCTCTGTCCAAGATCACATAGGATGCATAATCCAAAAACCAGTTTTCGTACAGTCCTGATAAAGGTATCGTTTGACTTCCGCTTTCTGTTTTTCCTGATCCTAATTCCTCTTGATTGTCTTCCGTTGGGAAGTTCGTTTCGTCACTCATTTACTCAGCAATAGATTAAATTGTACAATACAGAAATGTTCGAAATAGTATTTTATTCGAACGTGTAAAAATACAAAACCATTTTGT
>JAIRVH010000169.1 GCA_031253985.1 Sphingobacterium sp. | reverse complement strand
ACTGTATTGACATAACTTATCCCTATTTAACTTACAATGAAGATGATATCAAAACGAATCAAACCCACTATATGTAATGTAATAATAATATAATTTCAACAAAAGTTTTCCACATTTGTGAAATTGTGGAAAACTTCAACTATTGTGGAAAACTTACTTCTTATCTAAAAAACTTGCGTCATCGATTTCATTACCGTCTTTGATAAAACGCTTGAACCATGACAACAATCCTTGCTCTTTCTGTTGTTGTTCGGAAACCTCTTTTGTCGTTACCGTAGTTGCATGCACTTTTTTAGATGGGGCGTGCATTTCTCTACGGCTATCCTCCTCTTCCTCATGGGATTGAATTCCTTTAATCAACAAGCCAATACTTGTTGCATACAATGGACTTTTCAATTCTTCAAATAACGGCTTTGGTAAAACCTCATTTTTAGAAAGATATTCGTTCGGAAATCCGATACGGCAATCTATTCCAGTAATATATTCAACAAGTTGTACCAGATGTTTCAATTGAGCGCCACCGCCGGTAATAACAATACCACCAATCAGTTTATTTTCGTATCCAGAAGATTTAATTTCATAATACACGTGCTCAATAATTTCTTCCATTCTAGCTTGGATGATATAAGCTAAGTTTTTAACGGAAATCTCTTTTGGCTCACGACCTTTTAATCCTGGCACACAAATCACCTCATTTTCTTTGTTTTCATCAGCTAAAGCGGATCCAAAGCGAGTTTTCAACAATTCAGCTTGGGAACGCAAAACAGAACAGCCTTGACGGATATCTTCTGTTACGATATTACCGCCTAAAGGAATCACAGCCGTGTGACGAATAATTCCTTCATGGAAGATGGCAACATCAGTGGTTCCGCCACCGATATCTACTAATACAACACCAGCATTTTTTTCATCTTCATCCAATACAGCTTCGGAAGACGCTAAAGGTTCGAGAATCAATTCAGCAACTTCCAAATTGGAATTATCAATACATTTTTTGATGTTTTTAATATCTGTTACACGTCCGGATATAATATGGAAATTTGCTTCAATACGACGTCCCGCCATACCGATTGGTTCGCGAATACCCGGTTCGTTATCTACCGTAAATTCCTGTGGTAAAACATGTATAATTTCTTCTCCTGGAGGCAGTACCAGTTTATACATATCCGAAATCAACCGTTCGATATCGCGTCGAATGATTTCATCATCACCATCGGTCTTAGTAAATATTCCCCGGTGTTGAATACTTTTGATGTGTTGGCCAGCAATTCCCACATTCACAACTTTAATATCCACATTGGACTGTGCTTCGGCTATCTCGACAGCCTCTAAAATACTTCCCACAGTTTTCTGGATATTAGCAACTACTCCACGGCTTACACCAGCAGAGTCAGCTTTCCCCACACCTAATAATTCAATTTTGTTTCCTGAGCTACGTCTCCCAACCGTAACACAAATTTTGGTAGTACCAATATCGAGTCCCACGATAATTGGGTTTTCTCTTTCAATTTCTGCTGCCTTTGAGTTCATAATTTCCTGTATTGTTGCTGTATTATTATAATGTATTATTTGCTACTTTTTTTGTTTGATCATCTGAAAAACTCCAGTTTCCACGTTTTTCGCAGATGATCTGACCTCCATATTTCACGTTGACAACACCGTAAGCATTTATACCTACCTTTGGCATGATCTGGGTGTAAAAGGTCTTTAATAATTCAAATTTCTGTTCCAACGAATCTGCAGATCCAACAATCAATTGCTGTGTCCCTATACGGGGCACGAGTTCAATATCCTTATCCGAATTCACATATATCTGCACCACCTGATTACTCCATAATTCATCGTTTTTGATAAACTCCACGACCTTCACCAAATCCTTAACCAAAGGTGTCGATATGGTATCCAATGCTTCATTATATCCTTCAGCGATGTTACCTGAGGCAACCATAATATGTGGTATATACTTCAACGTTGTCGGTATTTTCAATCCTTTGGGATCCACATAAAATTCCTTTCCATTTTTGTTGATGACTCGCATGACAGCCTCGCGCTGACTAATGTTAATTCTGATCGTACCATCCATATCGGCATGTATACTGGCATCCGAAACATAGGGTAATTTACGCAAGGTTTTTTCAACCTTCTGAAAGGGGATTCCATTGACTTTCTTCCCCACGAAACTACCATAGTTTTGTTCGATTAACTTCGAGATATCCGCCTGATCAATAAAGGCTTCTGTACCTTCAATGACAATCTTAATATCTTTACAAAGCTGCTGATCATCACGTTTACCCACAATAGTCATAATCACGACGACAACAATTACACCGATAAAAAATAGTGTAAAGTAGAGGACACGATTCCATTGTATGTTACGTAATTTTTTAAGCATGCTCTAAAATTGCCTGTAAAGGTTTAACCAATTTATCAATATCGCCTGCCCCAACTGTTACGATCAGCTCTGGCTTATCATTGCGTGCAAATTCTAAGACCTCTTCTGGTGTGACGATCTGCTTTTCCGCTGCTGTAATTTTACCCAATAACCAACTCGAGTTTATTCCTTCTATCGGAAGCTCACGTGCTGGATAGATATCCATTAACAACAGATTGTCTGCCATGGACAACACCTCTGCAAAACCGTCTACAAAATCCCGCGTACGCGTAAATAAGTGCGGTTGAAAGACCACATTTAATTTTTTCGTAGGATACAATTTTCGCATCGAAGTCAAAAATGCGCGCAGCTCTTCTGGATGGTGTGCATAGTCATCAATATACACTGCTCCAGGTCTACGGACAATATATTCAAACCTTCTTTTCACACCTTTAAATGTTGTCAATGCTTTCTTGATAGCTTCGTCTGCAATCCCAAGTAAGCGTGCTACTGCAATCGCAGCTACCGCATTTTCAACATTGTGGATACCAGGGATACCCAGATGAATATCATCTATCCGTCCATTGGTATCTTGGTAGTCAAAAAAGAACTCTCCGTCGCGTACATGCACATTGGAAGCATATGCATCAGCGATTTCATGGCCTGAATAACTTATTTGCCCCGCAAACTCGAGGCCTTTTTTTATAATACGTGTCCCCCCCTCAACTACTTTATCCAAGAACAGTTGGAATGATTCGAGCAGATGGCTGCGATCTCCATAAATGTCCAGATGATCAGCATCCGAAGAAGTTACTATTGCAATATTGGGGTGGAGCGTCAAAAATGAACGATCAAATTCATCTGCCTCAACCACAACTGTATTATTATTACCATAAAGCACATTAGTACCATAGTTAGAGCTGATTCCACCCAAAAAGGCCGAACAGTCGTAACCCGAATCTTTCAATACATGTGCCACCATTGTAGAAGTTGTCGTTTTACCATGTGTACCCGCAACCGCTACCGTAAATCTACTCTCACTAATGATCCCCAAAACTTGAGATCTCTTATAGAGAATATGTCCCTGGGATTCAAAAAAAGCTTTAATCTTTGAATCTTTAGGAATTGCAGGAGTAAAAATGACTAATGTCTCCGCTGTAGGAGCATGGAAAATAGCATCAATCGTATTGACATCGTCTTGATATGATATAGCAATACCTTCATTGACCAATGTTTTCGTCAATTCAGTTTCTGTACGGTCATATCCATTCACCTCACAGCCCAAATGCTTAAAATAACGTGCAAGACCACTCATGCCTATACCACCTATTCCGATCAAGTAAACTTGTTTTATTGCATCGAGATTCATACGCTTCGTCTATTTTTTATTTACCAATTTATATACCTCCTCAGCAATCTGCACATCAGCATTCAACTTACCGAGTTTTTTAATATTTTCACTTAATTGCGCGACATGATCGGCTTCATTTAATAAATTTAAAGCAGCAGGTACCAAGTCTTTTTTCGCATCACTATCCTTAACCAACAATGCAGCATCTTTATTGACCAATGCCATCGCATTCTTGGTCTGATGATCTTCAGCAACGTTGGGTGAAGGCACAAGGATGACAGGTTTACCAACCACACAGAGCTCAGAAATCGTCCCTGCCCCCGCCCGACTAATAATTAAATCGGCAGCGGCATAGGCATAATCCATATGTTGCAGAAAGGCCATCATCTTGACATTGTCCGGAAGCTCCCCAGTTAACTCCTCACGTAACTTTTCAACGTAGAAACTACCGCATTGCCAGATCAGCTGCACTTCCTCACCTCTTAATTCATTCAGGTAAGCAACCACGCTTTCATTCAATGTTTTAGCACCCAGACTACCTCCGAGTACCAAAATTGTTTTTTTGTGTGGATCCAACTCAAAGAACGCCAATGCCTCTTCTCTTTTACCCGCTATCGCAATAGACTCGCGTCTTATCGGATTTCCTGTGAGCAATACTTTATCAGCAGGAAAAAACTGCTCCATCCCTTCATAAGCGACACAGATCTTGGCAGCTTTTGCGCCAACCTTTTTATTGGTCACCCCAGCATAAGAATTTTGTTCTTGCACGACTGTTGGTACACCCAATTTATTAGCCATCATCAACAATGGACCGGAAGCAAAACCTCCTACGCCCACAGCTACGTCAGGTCTAAAATCTTTAATTACGGTTTTTGCCTTATTCAAACTTTTCATAAGCTTAAATGGCAAAAAGATATTTTTCCACAGCTGCTTCCGATTGATTCCTTGGATATCAAGTCCAACAATCTTGTATCCGGCAGCCGGCACTTTGTCCATTTCCATACGACCATTGGCACCCACAAATAGAATTTCATTTGCTGGATCCATCGCCTTCAACGCATGGGCAATCGAAATTGCCGGAAAGATATGTCCTCCGGTCCCCCCTCCACTAATAATTACGCGAATTGCCATGCTCAATTTATTATTATGCCGGAATAGATCCTATAACCACTTTCTTTGGTCTAGGCTTTTCATCCAGCTGTTCTTTACCTTTTAATTCTTCAATATTTCTACTCACACTCAGGATAATTCCCAGCGCTACACTTGTAAATAATATAGATGTTCCTCCCATACTTACTAGTGGAAGCGGAACCCCCGTAACTGGCCCTAATCCTACAGCAACAGCCATATTAGCCAAGGCCTGAATCGTCAAACTAAATCCCAAACCCGCAGCCAGAAATGTACCGAAAGCTTTGGGACTCATCGTAACAATGCGTATACATCGATACATAAATGCCAGATACAGAAATAACAGAATTACTCCGCCGACTGTTCCATATTCCTCAATGATGATCGCATAAATAAAATCGGAATAAGGATGCGGTAACACGTTACGCTGCACACTATTTCCCGGTCCTTTTCCAAAAAGCCCTCCGGTCGCTATGGCAATTTTCGCATTATTTGCCTGATAATTTTTATCATCCTGGAAGGATACTGTTTTATCCACTTTTTCAGTATGAAAAAAAGACTTTACCCGACTGATATAGGTCGTCCTACGAGGACCAAAGAAGATAACCATCATTAGAAGCACTCCTCCGCCACAACAAACAATGGCAATTTGCTTAAAACTAATCCGACCGATCAAGAGCAATAAAACACTCACGCCAAACAGCATTAATGCTGTAGATAGATTGGCCAAGGCAATCAGGATAAACACACCACACACCGAGCCCATAATGGGTAAGAACGATTTTTTCACATCTTTAATCTCTTCCTGCTTCCGGGACAACATCCTCGCAAGAAAGACGATAAGTGACAACTTCGCTAAATCCGATGTCTGAAAGGTTAAACCTATACCGGGAATGGTCAACCAACGGCTAGCCTCATTCACTTTACTACCAAATAAGAGCGTAAACAACAATAAGGGGATTGTGATACCCATCATTATTTTAGATATACCAGCATAATACCGATAATCTAGCTTATGGGAAAGATACATCAGGATAAACCCAACGGCAATAATAGAGAAGTGCTTTAACAGATACATTTCGGTCCCTTTCCCCTCTTTATAAGCCAACGTACCCACCGAACTGTATACAGCCAAAAGTGACCATCCCGATAAGATAATCACAATGATCCATATCCATCGATCACCTTTCAATTTAGACATTATATTCTGTAGCATATCCTTCCTCCTCTTATTGGGTTATACCATTTATAATTCCATGACTGCAGCTTTAAATTTATCGCCACGATCTTCATAATTTTTGAACCAATCAAAACTAGCACAAGCAGGAGACAATAACACAGTATCTCCTTTTTGAGCCAAATGTGAAGACAATACGACCGCATCTTGCATGGAAGTACTATTGACGATTATCTCCACATCTTGTTCAAATGCCTTATGAATAGCAACGGTATCTTTACCCAAGCAAACAATAGCACGCACTTTGTTTTTCACCAAATCAGCAAGCATACTGTAATCATTTCCTTTATCCACACCTCCTAATAGTAATACGATTGGTGTAGAGAAACTTTCCAGCGCATACCACACGGAATTGACATTCGTCGCCTTTGAATCGTTAATGTAATTTACACCGCCGATACAGGCCACATGCTCAAGACGATGTGGAATGTTCACATAGGACCCCATGCTCTCTTTCATCACTTGATTTCTTAATTCCTGCACTTTCGCAATTAAGCCAGAAGCCATGCTATTATAAATATTATGCTTCCCTTGCAATGACAATTCCTCAGCTCTCATAGTGAATGTATCGTTATTTGGTGTATTAATAATTATTGTCTTATTGGCATTCAAATAAGCTCCCAATTCGACAAGTTGTTCTTGTGTAAAAGGCAAATAAGTCCCTTTACTATGATGTCTTTCCAATCCTTTGATTGTTTCCGGATCGTCCAGACAGTATATAAAATAATCTTTCTCTGTTTGATTTTGAATCATCCTGAATTTCGAATCCACATAATTCTCCATTTTATGATCGTATCGATCCAAATGATCAGGCGTGATATTCAGGATAACAGCAACATCTGCTCTAAAGTGGTACATATCGTCCAACATAAAGCTCGATATTTCCAATACATAGCAATCAAACTTTTCTTTGGCAACCTGAAGCGCAAAACTCTTTCCGATATTGCCTGCCAGTCCGACATTTAAGCCTCCGTGTTTGAGCATCTCATAGGTCAGCATGGTTGTCGTAGACTTCCCATTTGATCCTGTAATACAGATCAATTTTGCATCCGTATACTGTGCCGCAAACTCAATTTCCGCAATCACGGGTATACTTTTTGCTTTTAACGCGACCACCAATGGCACAGTCTCTGGAATACCGGGACTTTTCACAACCAGTGCCGCATTCAAGATACGATCTTCGTCATGTTGACCTTCTTCGAATGCTATTCCCTCTGCTTTCAACTGTTCCTTATAATGATCCGCTATAAGCCCTTTATCTGATACAAATACATCAAATCCCTTTTCTTTGCCGAGAATCGCCGTTCCAACGCCGCTTTCGCCAGCGCCTAAAATGACCAAACTTCCAGATTGAGGGTAATATGTTGTTGCAATGTTTGACATCATTATCTAATTTTCAATGTTACAATGGTAAGAATGGCCAATATGATCCCTACAATGACAAAACGTGTCACAATTTTCGCTTCATGGTAGCCCTTCTTCTGAAAATGGTGATGTAATGGCGACATCAGGAAGATTCTTCTACCCTCACCATATTTCTTCTTTGTGTATTTGAAATACGACACCTGAAGAATAACCGAAAGGTTTTCCAACAGGAACACACCGCATAAAATCGGAATTAGCAATTCTTTCCGGATCAGAATAGCAAAAGCAGCAATGATACCGCCGATCGCCAAACTCCCTGTATCACCCATAAAAACCTGAGCCGGGTACGTATTATACCACAAGAACCCGACGCAAGCTCCCACAAATGCCCCTGCAAAAATGACGAGTTCACCTGAATTCGGGATATACATAATATTGAGGTAATCTGAAAAAATCACGTTACCCGACACATAGGCTAAGATTGCTAGAGTGACACCAATAATCGCAGATGTGCTAGTTGCCAGACCGTCAATACCATCGGTAATATTTGCGCCGTTTGAAACTGCCGTTACAATAAAGATGACAACAACCAAAAAGACCACAAAAGTCAAATAGTCACTTTGTAAACCAAATACTTTGAACACTTTCGCATAATCAAACTCGTTGTTTTTATAAAACGGAATATTCGTTTTCGATGATTTTACGTTTTCCGCGTAGGTTTTTTCACCCGTCCCTTCATTAATAACAACTTCAACAGGCTTGGTAGATGTTGGTTTATCCACGCCTTTTCGAACAACAATATCAGGGTGGAAATACATCGTACAAGCAATAATTGCTCCCAATCCAACTTGTCCAACAACTTTAAACTTACCTGCTAAACCTTCTTTATTATGTCTAAAAACCTTAATATAATCGTCTAAAAATCCAATTGCACCCATCCACAGCGTTGTCACAATCATAATAATTACGTAGATATTCGTCAATTTGGCGAACAACAACGTCGGAATAAGGATACCCGCAATAATGATAATCCCACCCATTGTCGGTGTACCAGCTTTCTTCTTTTCTCCCTCAAGCCCCAAATCACGAATTGTCTCTCCGACTTGCTTATTATGCAAGAATTGAATCAATTTTCCCCCAAAAACCGTGGTAATAATCAATGAAGCAATTACAGCCATAGATGTCCGGAAGGAGATGTATTGAAACAGACCTCCCCCTGGTATATGAATGTATTCACTAAGCCACGTAAAAAGATGGTACAACATATTTCTATTTTTCGTTAAATGTATTCTCTAAAACTTCTTTGTCATCAAAATGATGCTTCACACCATTTATGTCCTGATACTTTTCATGCCCTTTTCCTGCAACAAGGATAATATCACCCGGACTAGCCAATTGATAGGCCACCCGGATTGCTTCCTTCCGATCAGCTATGGAAAGCGTCTTTACCTTTTGGTCCACCGCCACACCAGCTTCAATATCTTTAATAATCTGATAGGGATCTTCTGTACGTGGATTGTCGGAAGTAATCAAAAAACGATCGCTATAACGCAAAGCCGCTTCAGCCATTTCAGGCCGTTTAGTTTTGTCCCGATCGCCTCCACACCCCAATACCGTAATGATTTTTTGCTCTGGGCGTCTCAATGAACTGATGGTCTTCAACACATTTTCCACGGCATCAGGCGTATGTGCATAGTCCACGATTCCAAAAACACCCGAAGCCGATTTCATCGTTTCAAATCTTCCTTCAGCTCCCTTTAGTGTGCTTAATGCAGTCAACACTTTCACCGTTTCCTGCTCAAGCAATATCGCCGCAGCATAAACCGCCAAAAGATTATATGCATTGAAGTCACCAATCAATTTCACCCACACCTCTTGTCCGTCAACACTCATCAGCATGCCATCGAAATGACTTTCGATAACCTTTGCTTTAAAATCGGCACCGGAACGCAAACCGTAGCTTTTCCGATGTGCTACCGTATTTTGAAGCATCACCTGACCATTTCTATCATCAGCATTGGTCAAAGCAAAAGCATTCGCATCCAAGTCATCAAAAAACTTCTTTTTCGCTTTGATATAGTTATCAAAAGTTTTATGAAAATCCAGGTGATCATGTGTAATATTCGTGAATATCGCTCCCGCAAATACCAGTCCCGCAATACGCTCCTGAACCACAGCATGTGAACTAACCTCCATAAAAGCATAGTCACAACCATCATCAACCATGTCCCGCAACAATTTATTCAATTGAATAGGGTCTGGCGTTGTATGTGTAGCCGGTATAACCTTCGTTCCAATCTGGTTCTGCACCGTAGATAATAAACCTACATGGTACCCCAGTTCAGTAAACAGCTGAAACAGCAAGGTAGCTACTGTCGTTTTACCATTTGTACCGGTCACGCCTACAAGCTTCAAATGTTCAGCAGGATTTCCATAGAAGTTAGCCGCCGCTACACCTAAGGCATAAGCAGAATCAGCCACTAAAATATAGACGACAGAATCCAATGTTTCTTCCGGTAATTCCTCCACTATAACTGTTCTCGCTCCAGAAGTAATGGCTTTATCAACAAATAAGTGACCATCTGTTTGAACTCCCCTCACCGCAATAAACAAACTTCCCAACTCCACTTTTCTGGAATCAAAGCACAAAGAGTGCACATCAACCTCTTCAAGGTTTCCTACAACCTGTTGTACAGGGATAGCATGCAATACCTTTTTTAAATCCATCATTACTTAAGTTCTAAATTTATCGCCGTTCCAAAGGGCAATTTCTGTCCTGCCACTAACGACTGCATTCCCACTCTTCCTTTTCCTGTCACGTGTGCTTTAAATCCTGCATTCTCCACCACATACAGTGCATCCATCAATCCCATTCCAATAACATTCGGAACAATTCCTTCTTTATATTTCAAATCTATAAATGGTACTCCCCGTGTGGAAGTATCCACTTCTCCCCGTGCAATTGTATCCCAATTCACCGTATTAATTCCCAGCCTATCGTATACTTTTTTACTCGCCTCCTTCGACCCTTGTAAGGTCAATGGCATTCTTCCGCCCACATTCACCGCCTTGAATGTCTTTTTCCCCTCCATCTCCATATCGTTGGCATAAACCATATCGGCAAGCTCTTTAAATACAGGTCCCGCCACCGATCCACCATAATAACCATTTCTCGGATTACGGATCACGACAATAATGGAATATTTAGGGTCCTCAGCTGGAAAATATCCTGCGAATGAAGATTGATACCTTCTCGCACCATACCCTCTAGAACCATCCGCCATCTGTGCCGTACCCGTTTTCCCACCAGAGCTGTATAATGGACTGGCAACACTTCTGCCCGTCCCTTCGGTCATAACACCTTCCATCATTCCTCTTACCTCTGCCAAAGCATGATCCGAAGCAATCTTTTCGTTAATCACTTTCGCCTGAAACGTTTGAATCGTATTGCCTAAATGCCGAATTTCTTTGACAAATAGTGGCGCGATCAGTTTACCGTTATTTGCTACAGCATTATAAAACGTCAACGTTTGCAACGGCGTAATTTTCATTTCATAACCGTAAGCCATTTGCACGAGCGACAAGCCACTCCAGCTTTTACTTTTTGATGTTTTCACCAAGGGTATGCCTTCACCTGGAATCTGCAGCCCCAAGGTCTTACCAAAACCGAAAGAATGCAGTTTCGACGTAAACTGGTCTGGATTATCTTTATATGCTTGGTAAACAAACTTAGTAACTCCCACATTCGACGATTCCTCAAAAGCCCGTTTGGCCGAAATTATCGACTTCTTAGGCGCATGTGAATCCCGAATGGTATGTTTGTAAATTGGCCAATTACCATTACCAATATTCACGGTTGTACTCGAGTCTATTTTTTTATCATCAATCAACGCTAAATAAGAAGCCAACTTAAATGTTGACCCCGGATCTGCACTTTGCGCAATGGCAAGATTAAACTTTTCACGATAGACTCCGTCTTTATCACGCATAAAGTTAGCCACCGCACGTACTTCGCCTGTTTTCACCTCCATCATCACAACACAGCCCTCATCCGCATTACTCGTAATCATCTGCTTCTCCAAAGCCCTTTGCGCCATATCCTGCATATTCACATCAATGGTAGAAATAATATCAGACCCATCAACTGGAGCAACCTCGATATCTTTGTTAACAGGAATCCACACCCCACCAGCAATCCGTTGCATCAATCTCTTCCCGCTTTTTCCATCGATATATTCACCATACGCACCCTCCAGTCCAACATGAATATTTTCTTTCACATTCTTATAACCAATGGTTCTCGCAGCGAGATTCACAAAAGGTAAAATGCGCTTATTCTGTCTATCTGTAATCAAACAACTTGGATAACGCTCCTTGTTGACACGGGCAGATTTAAGTAAAGGAAATTGTTTGATCCTTTTTAAATCCTGATGTGACACATTGCGTTTAAGCAACAAATAGCGCTGTTTTTTATTCCGCGCCTGTTTTAATAATGTCAAATATTGCCGAGACGATTTATCCTTGAAAAAATCAGCAAGCTTAATAGCCAAAGAGTCAACTTTCAAATTGAAATACTCTTCTCCTTCCTCCGGAATCGCCATTGCATCAAAACGAAGCTCATATTCAGGGACCGAAGTAGCCAATAAACTCCCGTCATTTGAATAGATATTACCACGGGCAGCTTCCACCTCCCGTTCCTGAATAGAAAGGCTATCTGCCAAAGCTTTCCAATGCTGCCCATCGACATATTGCAATTTGGTCATTTTTCCAAATACCAAAAACGCAAGTAGTACAATAAGCCCGAAAGCAAAGTAGACGCGAACAAGAATCGTATTTCTGATACTCATAACTCTTCCTATTTATCTTCTTTATTCTCTATAACTTCAACCTTGATTGGCGGTTCCACACGCTCTTTCAACCCCAAAGAATCCACACGTTTTGCAATTTCTGTCTGTGTAGACATCTTCATTAGTTCGGCAGAAAGAGACTTATGATCCCAACCTAATTCCTTCACCTCTTTACTTACTTTATCGATACTCCGAATAGTTCGCTCTGCAAAATGACGATTGGAAATATACAACAACATCAAAAAGGCGATGAAAGCTCCGAAAGGCAAGTACTGCAATATTTTATTTAACGAAAGGTCTCCAACGGTAAAAAGCGTTTTAATAAACGCTTCTGTTTGTTCCGCCTTTTCCTCGACAGTTTCTTGTAGTTCCTCCTGAACTTCTTCACTCAACTCTTTCTGTCTTATTGTATTTCTGCTCATCCTCTCGCTCCATTTTTAAGACAAATCCAACTTTTCAGCAATACGCAGTTTCGCACTGCGCGATCTATTATTTACCGCTAATTCCTGCGCAGATGCCGTAATCGCTTTACGGCTCAACACATGAAATGGCTTAATTTCATTTCCAAAAAAATCCTTCTCAACCTCCCCCTTGAACTTACCTTTGGCCATAAAATTTTTAACCAAACGATCCTCCAAAGAGTGGTAAGACATAACAGCCAATCGACCTCCAACACCCAGCACATCAACTGTCTGCAGTAAAAATTCCTGTAAGGCTTCCAGCTCACGATTTACTTCTATACGAAGTGCCTGAAATACCTGCGCATGATACTTATGCTCTTTACCCTTGGGCACCATACGTTGAATCACCTCCTTCAATTCAGCAACAGTCTGGATTGGCTGTGCCAAACGCGCCGTAACAATTGTTTTTGCAAGTGACTTCGCATTCATAATTTCACCATACATACCAAAAATACGGTGAAGCTCTTCCTCCGAATAGGTTGCCAAAAGCGACTTCGCATCCAAATCACTAACCTGATCCATACGCATATCCAGATCTGCATCAAAACGAATGGAAAACCCACGGTCTGCTGCATCAAATTGATGCGAAGAAACTCCCAAATCTGCCAAAATACCGTCAACAGCACGTACACCTTCCAAACGAAGGCTATTCTTTAAAAACCGAAAGTTTTGATGTATCAATGTAAAACGAGGATCATCAATTGCATTTTCCAATGCATCCGGATCTTGATCAAAAGCAAACAGCTTCCCCTTCGGTCCTAATCTCTTCAGAATCTCCCGAGAATGACCACCACCACCAAAAGTCACATCCACGTAGATGCCATCCGACTTAATAGCCAAAGCATCCATGCATTCTTGTAACATTACCGGAACATGATACACATTCTCCATACCCTTATATTCCAAAATTAATATCTCCCATTACCTCTGCCGCCAAAGACGATATATCTTCCACACCACCATCACCCATCAAATCCTCATACCCTTCTTTTGACCAAACCTCAATTTTATTAAATTGACATGCCAAAACCAACTCTGCGTTTATACCTGCAAATTCCAACAAACTTTTCGGCAATAAAACACGTCCAGCAGCATCTAATGTCAATTCCGTGGCGCCACGTGTAAAAGCACGGACAAATGCACGGACTTTAGGATCGAATTGATTCAATTTCGCCAGCTTGGCTGTCATCAAATCCCATTCCTCCCGCGGATAAAATACCAGATGTTTCTCAAAACCGCGATTCACTACAAGACCATCCCGCTCTACATGAGGCATTTGCCTCTTGAGCGCAGCTGGCAACACCATTCTTCCTTTGGCGTCTAACTT
>JAIRVH010000093.1 GCA_031253985.1 Sphingobacterium sp. | reverse complement strand
ATGCTTAAATTTAATTTTAAAACAAACCTAAAACTAAAAAGAATGAAGTTATTAAAAACAGTTCTTGCGGTATCGGTGATTGCTTTTTCAGCACATCTTAATACTGCCGTAGCGCAAGCGAAAAAAGAGGTTCCTGCTTACAAAATCTTAGATTTACCACGTGTAGATATCAAGAAATTTAAAAAGAACAAAGCCGGTGCTTATGTTATTTTTGATGGTACTTCTATGGAAGGGTGGAGAGGCTACGATAAGACTGTCGTTCCAAAAAGATGGGTGATTAACGAAGGAGCGATCAAATTTGACAGCCAAGCCAATGTTGGTAAAGAAGAAGGTGGAGATTTGGTCTTTGCCCATGATTTCAAGAATTTCGAATTGGAATTGGAGTGGAAAGTTGCTAAAGGAGCAAACTCAGGTATTTTCTTTTTAGCGAAAGAAGTTGAAGGACAACCGATTTATATCTCTTCTCCAGAATGTCAGGTTTTGGATAATGAAAACCACCCTGATGCTAAAATGGGGGTTGACGGAAATCGTAAATCCACTTCATTATACGACATGATACCTGCTAAACCGCAAAACGGCAAGCCTTATGGTGAGTGGAATAAAGTTAAGATCAGAGTAAATAACGGAAAGGTTGAGCATTTTCAAAATGGTGTAAAAGTTGTTGAATATACTTTATGGGATAAGTCGTGGATCGATCTATTGCAAAAAAGTAAATTCAGCGAAGAGAAATGGCCTTTGGCTTTTGAATTGTTGAGCCATGTTGGTGGCGATAGCAAATCAGGACTTATCGGTCTTCAGGATCATGGGAATGATGTCTGGTTTAAGAATATTACCGTAAAGGTTCTAAAATAGAAAAAGCAGCTTTAGGCTGCTTTTTCTATTTTCTATAGTATCGATTGCAGTTCTTTTAAATCGATGATCATATGCGATACGTCTGCTGGTTTTTCGACGACATTTGGGTTAAAGAAAATGGCATCCATGCCTACATTTACAGCTCCACGGATGTCTGCATCAAGGTTGTCTCCAATCATCAGTGATTGATGGGCCTTCGCTTGAGCAGTCGTCATAGCAAACTCAAATATTCGGGGATCGGGTTTGTTCACACCGATGACTTCTGAAATAAAAATATTTTTAAAATATTTACGCAAGTTGCTCTTTTCCAGTTTGGTCTCACAAGCTTCTTTAAAGCCATTTGAAATTAAGTGAAGATTGTATCTGTCACCTAAATAAGTAAGCGTTTCATGTGCGTGGGGAAACAGGTTTGTTTTCTGGGGGCAGATAGCGAGATATTCCAGTTCAAATTCCTCAGGAAATAATTCAGGATCCACACCAAGTTCTGTAAATGTATCCGCAAAACGTGCTTTCCTTAATTCCGGTTTTGAGATTTTTCCGTGATGATAAAGGCCCCAAAGTCGATGATTATTAATCGTATAAGTTTCTATAAAACGAGTGGATGAATCTTGGTTGAACAAGTGATCAAACTTGTATTTAAAATATAGCTCGTGCAGACTTTCTTCGGCATTTTTATCGAAATCCCATATTGTATGATCGAGGTCAAAGAAAATGTCTTTTTTTTCGTGATTAAACATATACAAAACTAAAATAAATTTGCCTGAAAATGCAAATCTGTCCTGTTAGGTATGGATGAAGTTAAAGATAAATTTTATCGATAAGGGGATTCATTTAGGGCCTGTTTGATTGTTACGCAATTTTAGTCTTATTGGAAATCGGTTAATTTTCTTCTTTGTGTCATAATCCTTCGGATATTTCCGAATACATGGGTGAATACCTATTTTTGTCACATGAAGAAAGCGCTGTTACTCTTTTATTTTCTATTGTTCTACGCGGTTATGCAACTGATTTGGTGGGGTGTGATGTTTATTCGCTTTGACCCCAGTAAAAAGAACATGATCATAGGAGAAGGAATATTCTTTTTGATTATCTTTTTATGGGGAGCATGGCGCTTGAAGCGACTGGTTGAAAGAGAACAAAAATTATTACAGCAACAGCAGAATTTTCTTTTGGCGATTACACATGAACTGAAATCACCTTTGGCTTCTGTCAAATTGTATATTCAAACGATTTTGAGACGCGATCTGGATAAGGAACAGCAGCAGACATTCTTGCGGAATTCACTAAAAGATATCGAACGTTTAGATGATTTAGTGGAAAATGTGTTGATGACTACCAAATTGGACAGCCGCAATTACAGTATGCCGAAAGAAGATTTTAATTTTACTTCTTTGGTAGAGCAGATCGTTGACAGGCTTCAAAAAAATTCTTGTAGTTCGCAAGTTTTGAAACCTTATTTGGAAGCGGATATTATTATTCATGCTGATAAATTTGCGATAAGTAACGTGGTTACTAATTTAATTGAAAATGCTATTAAATATTCACCCGCTTGTGCCATGGTGGATGTAAAATTATATACGGAGAATAATAAAATAATTTTTTCTGTTGCTGACCATGGTATCGGTATCAGTGATGAAGAGAAAAAACTTATCTTTAATAAGTTTTATCGCGTGGGGAGTGAAGCGACACGGAAAACCAAAGGTACAGGTTTGGGGTTATATATCGTGAAAACTGTGTTGCAGAAACACGACGCGACCATAAAAGTTAAAGATAACACTCCTAAAGGGAGTATTTTTGAAGTAACATTTGAAAGAAATGCAAAGTAAACAAAGAATATTACTTGTCGAAGATGAAGAACACTTGCTAGAAGCTATCAAGTTGAATCTCGAAATGGAAGGCTACCGTGTCACTACGGCTACCGACGGAAAAAAAGCATTAAAAGTATTCAAGGAAGAACGTTTCAACTTGGTGGTTTTAGATGTGATGATTCCGGAAATTGATGGATTCCAAGTTGCTGAAACTATTCGACTGCAAAACACTGAAGTTCCTATCATGTTTTTAACTGCGAAAAATAGCAGTGAGGATCGAATTACAGGCCTTAAGAAGGGGGCTGACGATTATTTGGTAAAGCCTTTCAACTTGGAGGAACTGATCCTTCGTGTGGGAAATCTGGTGCGTCGTGGTATGAAACCGGACGATTTGAAGGAGTTAAATTCCTACCAAATCGGTGATAAGACGATCTATTTTAATTCTTATGAACTGCATCATGCGGATGGTACCATCACTTCTTTGACCAAGAAAGAAACGATGTTATTGAAGCTGTTGATTGAAAGACGTAATGAGGCTGTATCGCGTGAGCAAATATTGGAGACGGTATGGAATTACGATGTTTATCCATCGACACGTACGATCGACAACTTTATCCTAACTTTCCGAAAATATTTCGAACCTGATCAAAAACATCCTATTTATTTCCATTCCATTAGAGGTGTTGGTTATAAGTTTACCGACAATAACGCGTAGGAAAAAGAGATGATGACAATCAAGGCTAGAATAGCCGTTATTTTTATTGCCGCATTATTTTTGGGCTATGGCTTATAT
The DNA here is from genome assembly GCA_031253985.1 of Sphingobacterium sp. Classification (GTDB taxonomy): domain Bacteria; phylum Bacteroidota; class Bacteroidia; order Sphingobacteriales; family Sphingobacteriaceae; genus Sphingobacterium. Next base: position 28,985 of record JAIRVH010000093.1, on the reverse strand, counting down.
CATGGTTACTACCAGACTTCTGTATTAATTGCTGGAGGGATAGGGTATTTAATCTGGAGCCATTTCAGAGAGGGATCTGTTTTTTTGGCGACACAGGCTTTTCATAGACAAGATTATGAAAAAACGAAAAGCTTGCTAGCGGAGATAAAGAACCCAGACACACTGCGTAAAGGCAGACGGAATTTTTATGAATTCATGATGGGAAATATTGCGCTGAAAGAGGAACGTGTTGATGAAGCAGAGTATCATTTCCAGCTTGCATCTCGCTTGCCTTGGAAAAAGGATAATGAGAAAGGCATGGTCATGATTAATCTGGCAAATATAGCACTTCGAAAGTTGGATTATCAAAGAGCGAGAGCATATACAGATGTTGCTAACAAATTACATTTGACAGCGAGACAGAACAGCATTATTACAAAAATAGAAAACGAAATTTCAAAACATTTATAGTGAGTACTACTTTACAAAACGACTTATTGATTAGAGCTGCATTTTCGCAGCAAACGGAAAGACCTCCTGTGTGGATGATGCGTCAAGCTGGACGCTTTATGAAGGAATACTGGGATATAAAAAATAAATATTCCTTCTTGGAAATGTGCAAAACCCCGGAGATCGCCGCAGATGTCACCATGCTTCCAGTGGATTTATTGGGTATTGATGCCGCTATTTTATTCTCAGATATTTTAGTTACGGCTGAAGCGATGGGAGGGGATCTGTCCTTTGAACAAGGTGTTGGTCCTCGTTTTTCTAATCCAGTTCGTTCTATAAAGGATGCGGAAGCTTTGTCTACCAACTGCTTGGATAAATTGCAATATGTTGCCGATGCCATCAAAGTAATCCAACAGCGTCTTGATAATCGTATTCCCCTAATCGGATTTGCAGGAGCCCCATTTACGATCTTGAGTTATTTGGTTGAAGGTGGATCTTCAAAAGATTTTAAGCTGACTAAGTTGATGTTGAATAATCAGCCTGAATTGGCGCATATGATTCTTCAAAAGATCGCCGATGTAACGGTTGAATATCTAAATATGCAGATTGCTGCTGGTGTAAATGCGGTTCAATTATTTGATAGCTGGGCTTTGGCTTTATCATGGAATGATTACCGTGATTTTTCGCATTATTATAACAAGCAGATTATCGCTAAGTTGAATCGCAAGGATATTCCAGTTATTTCCTTTTGTAAAGGATCTTCCGTTTTTGCGCCAATGATGGTCGACGCTCAACCTGATGTTGTCTCTATTGATTGGAATGCAGATTTGAAAAATATGAAGCAATCTTTGCCACAAGGTATTGCTGTCCAAGGGAATTTGGATCCATTTGTTCTATACGCCGATAAATCTGTTATCAAAAAGAAAATCATAGACTTATTTGAACGTATGAGAGGCGAAAATGGCTTTATTTTCAATTTGGGACATGGTATTATGCCGGATATTCCTTTTGACAATGTAAAATATGCCATTGAAGTAGTGAAAGAGTTTCGCTATTAGCGCGCTATATTCAATTAAAAAACGACCTGCCAATTGCAGGTCGTTTTTTTTTAAGCCTACTCTGGAATTATGGAACGATTTCATAAAATAAGGTGAAAATCCGTGCAAAATATGTTAAGATGATCACACTTGCTTTTTTTGTAAATCCTGTTTTATTTTATAGCTTAGTTCCAAAACCTAATAAATGAATAAAAATAACCCGATTGACGAACTGCTGATTAATGAAGAAGCACTTAAGGAGGTGTTTCATCATTATTTTGATGAGCTTTGTCATTTCTTGGGTTATTACACTCGCGACATTCAGTTAATTGAAGATTGTCTGCAGGATGTATTCGTCAAATTGTGGGAGGACAGGGATCAAATCCATATTTTTCATGTAAAGACCTATCTCTATCGAGCGTCTCGTAATCGCGTACTAAATGCTCTTCGAAATGAAAGTACACGTTTAGCCCATTTGGAACGTTGGTTTAAAGAGGAAATAACCCGCCAAGAAGCGGAAGAGTGTGTCAATAGGGAAGAATTCGCCTTGGTCTATCAGGAGGCAATTGAAAAATTACCTGAAAAATGTAAGCTCATTTATCAGTATTGCAAAGAAGAACAGAAGAGTTACCAACAAGTCTCACAGGAACTTGAAATATCAATAAAAACGGTAGAGAATCAGATGTCAATAGCCTTAAAAAAAATAAGAATACATATTCTTGAGCGATACCAGATTCTTTATCCTGATTCGATTTTATTGGTATTAGCTCTGTGTGGAGCTAGTATACCGGTGCTTTCTTAAATTTTTCGAAAAAAGATCCCAATCGTTTAGGGGTTTTGTTCAGCTTAGGTGTCTATTTGTCGTAAACCCAAAATGATGAATAACAATTATAAGCCGTCTCTGGAAGAACTTGTCCGATATTTAAGGAAAGAAAGTGATGCAGAAGAAAATGATCGTATTGATGCTTGGCTCACGGTAGATGAGGAGCATCGTCATTATCTTTTGCAGTTAAAAGGGGAGTGGAAGCACCTCCATGAACCAGTCATCAACATCGATCGGTTAAATCGTACGAAAATATGGGAAAGGATTCAAGAAAATATAATCCCTGTTGTTAGGACTATTTCATTTGAACGCCGTCGTTTTTTGTGGTTGGGTAGTGTTGCTGCTATTCTCATTTTTATGCTTGGTCTTGTGGGAGCCTATTTTATTCAGGCAAATATTGCTCTAAAAAAATCCTTAGAAGCACATACAATTGTTTATACGGCACCTGGACAGAAGTCTTCGATTACTCTTCCAGATGGTTCTAAAGCATGGTTGAATACCGGTACCAAGCTTATTTATACACAGGCATTTAATCAGTATGACCGAAAAGTTGAACTTGAAGGCGAAGCTTTTTTTGATGTGGTAAAAAAGGAGAATCTTCCTTTTGTTGTAAAAACTTCCGATCTGGATGTGGTTGTTAAGGGAACAGCTTTTGATGTTTCCGCTTATCCTGACGATACAAAGATCGAAGTTTCTTTATTGCGGGGAAAAGTTACAATAAATGATAAAGAGGGAAAACTTGTAGGCGAGTTGTTGCCAAATAATTGGATTCAATTGGATAAAACCACAGGCAAATATACGCGTGTAGGGCAGAAAGATGCCGTACAATACAGTATGTGGAAGTCTGAAGAATTAGATTTTGAAAATGAACCGTTGGATTTGGTTTTAAGAAAGTTAGAGCGCTGGTATGGAGTGGATATTGATTGGAAAGGCCTAGATACTGACCGCCGTTATACCTTCAAAGTTAAAACCGAAAGCTTACGGGAGATTTTGGAATTGATCAATGTCATTACACCAATTCACTATAAGATTGCAGGGAAATCCGTTGTTATCGTTTCAAAAAAATAATAACCTCAAATTGATGATGTAAACTACTTAAAAAATATACCATAAATTATGAAAAAGAAACCTATTCTGATGAGTCTTTTACTCCTCAGCCAGACCTTCTTTGCCGTAAATGCACAGCAGATGGCGAACAAGAGGGAGCCTTCAACGCTCAAATCTCTGATTGAAATTGTTGAAAAGAAGTACGGCTATTCATTTATGTTTAGTAATTCGGATGTGGACATTAAAACTCCGCTTGCATTCGATGCACAGGCAACGAGTCTGGAGGCTCTGTTAAAAGATGCATTGCAACAGAGTGTAATTGCCTATGATATTTCCGGTAAACGGATTCTACTGAAACGAAAAGTAACAAACAAACAGCAGGCGAGCGAGATAAAAGGTGTGGTTTTGAATCAACAGGGAGAGGCATTGGCTGGTGTAAGTATACATGCGCTAAGTAGTGGAAAGACCGTAGCGACAGATCTGTTCGGAAAATTTTCTATAGCTATCAATGAGAAGGACCAACTTCAACTCAGCTACGTTGGATATCAAAAGCAACAGATTGAAGTTCAAAGCGGGAAAGATATTAATATTACTTTAGTCTCTAGCAACAGGGAACTTGAAGAGGTGGTTGTGATCGGATATGGTACCTTGAAAAAATCGGATGTTACAGGAGCAATCGCTAGTATAAACACGAAAGATCTTGCCAAGCGCGCCACAACTAATCCGGCAGAAGCACTACAAGGGGTAGCCGCAGGAGTAAATGTGCAAAAGAATAGCGGTATAGCCGGGGCAGGGGTTCAGATTAAGATACGTGGAGTTAATACGTTTGGTAGCAATGATCCACTTTATATTATTGACGGTTTTCCAGGGACGATTAGTAATGTCAACCCTAATGATATTGAGAGTATGGAGATCCTGAAAGATGGTGCCGCTGCAGCAATATATGGTTCTGTTGCGGCTAATGGGGTAGTTATTGTAACAACGAAAGCAGGTAAAGCCGGTAAAATTCTTGTTGATATCAATAGTTTTACGAATGTAACGCAAACCTCAAATAGACTTAAGGTCCTCGATGCAGAAGGCTACGTGAAGGTACATCGTCAAATGTATGATGAATATAATAAGTATGCGACGACACCGGTCAAGCTACCTGATTATATTAACAATCCAGGGAATCATAATACGGATTGGCAGGATGAAGTATTCCGCAAAGGCTTATCGACTTCCAACAGTTTGGCTATTCGGGGTGGGCAGGACAATACGCGTTATTCGCTTTCCGCTAATTTAAGTAACGATAAAGGTGTTGTCATTGCAAACGATTTTAAAAAGGAGAATGTCCGAATGAAATTGGCTACAAAGAAGAATATTTTTACCGTGGAGGGAAATATGGCATATACGAATTCCAAGTATCATGGCCCAAATTTTAGCCTTAAAGAAGCCTATATGATTTCACCTTTGGTTCCGGTTTATGATGAGTCAGAAAAAGGTGGATTTGGTCTAACGAACTGGGGTGGGATTCCGAATAACGTGAATGTCGTAGCAGACGAACATTTTAAAACAAGCTGGACAAAAAAACAGGATTTTGCAGGGAATGCTTTTGTTAGTGTCGATATTATGAAAGGGCTGAGTTTTAAGACAAGCTATGCATTTAACGCGATTAATACACAAAACTACTATCATTATCCACCATTTGCTTCGGATGAGAAGAATCCCTATGAATATCCATTTTACAGTGAAGGGCGTAGTTATTGGCAGGAACAGGTGTTCGATAATCTTTTGAATTATAAGAGAGAATTTGGAAAACATAGCATTAATGGCCTTTTGGGAACTTCTTTGAATCTGCAGGAATCGAATTGGAATAATGTCGGTGTTGAGGGGAAGAAGATTGTTTACTCAGTAGAGAACGGTGCTTTGGTAACAAAAGAAAATGCAGAAGGTTTTTTGGATCCAAATTTTATGACAATCAGCTCAGGACAAGGTGGGACCTTTTCTGCAGATGGAACCAAATATGATTATAACCGTATGTCTATATTCGGCCGTGTCAATTATTCTTACGCTAATCGATATTTGGTTCAGTTAACCATGCGTCGCGATGGCTCCTCCAAATTTGGTAGAGATAGCCGTTATGGAAATTTCCCGTCAATTGCTTTGGGCTGGAAAATTGACGAAGAACCATTTTTTCCAAAAGAAACCGTTCTTTCAAATCTGAAATTACGGGGAAGCTGGGGGAAATTGGGAAATGAAGTCGCATTGGGGTATTATGATCATCAGGCACTTATCAGTACCTATAATAATTTGTACATGGGCTATGTGCGAGGAAGTGGTAATCCCTGGCCAGGAAGTATCGCTATGGGACTTGAAAATCGTCTATTGAGTTGGGAGACCACGGAATCGAAGAATTTAGGCGCCGACTTTGGTTTATTTAATAACAAGCTAAAAGGTTCGGTGAACTATTTTATCAAAACCACAAATGATCTATTGATTACCAAGAAAGTGGCGCCCTCATCGGGCTTGGAAGATCCAACATTGAATGTTGGTAAAATCAGAAACTCAGGTTTTGAACTAGAACTGAAGTATGGGGATCAGAGAAATGACTTCCAATACGATATCGGCTTAAATCTATCTACTTTGAAAAATAAGGTCGTAAGCTTAGCAAATGAAGATCAAATTCTGCTAGGGAATGGCTTGAAGTTCGATACGGAGCATTTTCCAAACCAAACTCGTGTAGGTTATCCAATTGGTGCGTTTTTCCTATACCAGACGGATGGAATTTTCCAAAGTATGGAAGAGGTGAATAAGTACGTGAATAAGGATGGTAAATTGTTACAGGAAAACGCCAAGCCCGGTGATATACGTTTTGTTGACGTTGATGGAAATGGAGTGATTGACGATGAAGATAAGAAATACAGCGGTACGGGAATACCGAAATTGGAAGTAGGGTTAAACCTTGGCGCTTCTTATAAAGGTTTTGATTTTTCGGCTTTGATCGGTAGTGGCTGGGGACATAAACTCTATAATGGCAATCGTTACTTTTTTGAGGCGATGAGCTCTGGATCAAATTTTTTGAGCAGTACCTTAAATGCCTGGACAGAAAGTAACCGCAATACCGATATTCCTCGTGCCGTGCTGCAGGATCCCAATGGAAATAGCCGTGAGTCAACACGGTTTTTGGAATCGGGTGATTTTATTAGACTTCGTCAGGTACAAGTCGGATATACTTTACCTAAAAACCTGTTGCATGCGATCCGTTCCGAGAGTTTGAGATTCTACATTAGTGGACAAAATATCTATACGTGGACAAAATATAAGGGAATTGATCCTGAATTTGCTCCATCGGGTGTGAATTCGAAGCCAAGTGTATTGAATACTGGTGTGGATCGTTATATTTTTCCATTTACTAAGTCTTATTCAATAGGGGTACAATATACATTTTAAGACCTGAAAATTTATTGTATAAAAATCAAAGAAACAGAACATGAAAAAGAATATAAATACGCTTAAATGGATCATTTGTATAGCTTGTGCATTAAGTACAACCATATCCTGCAGTGATAGATTGGATTTATCCTCTCCAGATAAACTTACTTCAACAAACTTTTGGCGTAATGCTGAAGATGCTGAGGCGGGTTTGGCAGCGGCTTATTCTCAATTGGAAGCGGCTACAGATGTCTGGGAGTTTGCTGAGGTAAAATTCCCTGTGGAAGCTTATCGTGAGGATATATGTGAAATCGGTAGTGATGCGCTGAACTATCAGACCTGGGTGGAACTCTATAATTTTACCTATACGAATGGAAATAGTCAATTTACGAGCTATTGGAGCAAGGCTTATAAAGGGATAACTTATGCAAATCAGGTCATTGAGAAAACTGCGGCGATTGAAATGGATGCTACTAAGAAAGGACAGATTATTGCAGAGGCGAGATTCTTGCGAGCCTATTATCATTTGAAATTAATCCTTAACTGGGAGAAAATTATTATCCGCGACCAATATATAACAAGCGAGAGTCAGATCAATAAAGCCTTGTCTACTCGTGAGGAGGCTTGGGATTTTATTATAAAAGATCTGGAGGCAGCAGTAGGAAATTTACCGTTAAAACAGGAATCCGTAAATATCGGACGTGCAACAAAAGGGGCCGCAAATGCGTACCTCGGTTACAGTTATCTGACTTTGGCTTATGAGAATACAGCGAAAAAGGATGATTTGCTTGCTAAGGCAGAGCTTGCCTTCAAGGCTGTGTCCGGTTATAGTTTGGAAAAGAATTTCTTATCGATGTTTGATGGAACAAATAAAAACAGTAAGGAATCTATTTTTGAACTCCAATTTACGGATAATACGGCAAATGGCGCGAATTATCGGACCGCGCTTCATAAATGGATTGCCACAGGAGAGCTGGGTGGATGGGATGAAATTTTGCCCAGTAAGATGTTATTGAGTGAATTTAAAAAAGAAGGAAAGATTGCTACGACAGGACGTTATGATTCACGCATGTACCAGACCGTGTTTTGTGAAGATCCGTTCTTTAATGATGTTCAGCAAGGAGGTGTTTACGGTTATAGCTATGATGAGATTTTTGGTAAAGGTTCTGGTCGCGCTAGCTTTAGAAAATACCTGCCAAAAACACTTACAGATTTGAACAAATCGAGAACATCGGTTAATCTGCCATTGATGCGGTATGCGGATGTATTGCTGTTGCTGGCCGAAACCTTAAATGAGCGTAACCGACCTGCGGATGCCATTCCGTTGGTTAATCAAGTAAGGCAACGTGCAGATATGCCCGCGCTCCCTTTGAATCTTTCTGCAACTGAAGTGAAACAGCGCATTGAACACGAACGCATTGTTGAGTTTGCCTTAGAAAATACACGTTTTTATGATCTACGAAGATGGGGAAAGGTGAAAGAGACCTTGCAGGCTGTTGGAAGAAATAGCTTCGAACCAACGAAAAACAATTTTTATCCTGTTCCATTGTTGGAAGTCAAATCGAATGACAAAATTAATTAAGTAAATGCTTACGGTTTTTTTTATTATGCTTTTAGGTGTGGGAATAGGAATTGGGCTACGGTCCGTTCCTATTCTTAAACATACGAGTCATTTAATTCGTATAGTGATTTTTGCACTGCTATTTCTCTTAGGACGAGAAGTGGGACAAAATCCAAGAATAGTTGCTAACCTTGATACATTGGGCTTGCAGGCTCTTTTGATAACCTTGGCAGGAGTAGTTGGGAGTGCATTTTTTTCGTGGCTCATTTATCGTCTATTCTTTAGCAAGTATGAAAGGTAGTTTGATTATTCTGGCTTTCTTTGCTGTTGGCGTTCTCTCGGGCCTTTGGGATATAATCCCCTCTGATTTATTGAGGGATGAATGGAATACCTATGTTCTCTATGTTTTGATGTTTTTCGTCGGAATTACCATTGGTTATGACCGTGAGTTGCTTTTATCGTTAAAAAAGGTGAACCTAAACATTGTTCTTGTTCCTTTGGGGACCATCGTGGGTACCTTGTTTGGTACTTTAGTCCTCAGTCTTTTTATGAAAGATTGGAGCGCTTCGGAGAGCATGGCCGTAGGATCCGGATTCGGATATTATTCATTGTCTAGTATTTTTATTACACAGTATAAGGGAGTAACATTGGGGACAATAGCGCTTATGTCAAATCTTATGCGTGAGTTAATAGCGCTATTGACAGCACCTTTGTCGAGACGCTGGTTTGGTCCACTGGCACCAATTTCAGTTGCAGGGGCGACAAGCATGGATACAGCCTTACCCATTATCACACAATACGCTGGCAAAAATTATGTTGTCATCGCTATTGTACATGGTATTATCGTGGACTTAAGTGTTCCGTTTTTAGTTACGTTTTTTTGTTATTTATGAGAAAGAGAATAGATAGTATATTAATTGTCATTATTGTTTGTTTAATACTAGGTAGTTGCAAGTCTGTGAAGACTAGCCAACTCGATAATTATGGCGGTTTGCTTCAAGTTGAGCAGAAACCGGAAGGATCGTCCCATCGAACTAAACCTTTTTATACCGATCGAGGGGCATGGATTGGCTTTGGGATTCATGAAGACAAGCAGGTAACAGGTTTCTGCGGGCCTTTTGATTTAGATGCGCGTTCTTGGCTGAGCAATGCGATCATTCAAATAAGGACCACTTCAATGAAAGAGAAAGAAGAGTTTTCTTTGACTCGCGACAGTAGCTGTTATTACCCCGATCGATTATGGATGCGGTTAAAAAACCGAGATATGGAAGTGGAGCAGACAATAAAACTGGTGTCATCTACCACAGCGATTCTTCATATACGCAATAAATCTTCGAAAATCCTCTGGGCCTGTGGTGAACTCAATAAAGGAATATGGAATCTGGATGGCAATACATTGTGGAGCAAACTGCCTACTGGGGAGCTGTTAATCTTAGCTTTTAAGGATCGTTTAAAAATTGATTCTGATCAGCGCAAATATGAAGTCTGTTTGGATAAAGGGGATGCCGATGTTGTCCTTTCTCATTATGCAAACCCTATCGACCTAAATAAGGCAATAGCGGAGGCAAATGTCGCACTTCAGCATATAAAACAATTGAGCGGGCAACATACAGATCGCTGGACCAAATATATCATGACAAATATCCGTCCGGAATTAACGATGAAAGAGCATCGTATTATGGTGAAAAGTATGATTACGCTGATGAGCAATTGGCGGAGTGCAAAAAAAGAACTGAAACACGATGGAGTTGTTCCTTCCCATGTTGCGGATTACTTCGTTGGCTTTTGGGCCTGGGATTCATGGAAACACGCTGCGGCGCTCGCACATATCGATCCAACGCTAGCAAAAAATCAAGTGCGTGCAATGTTTGACTTTCAAGATAGTGTAGGGATGATTGCCGACTGTATTTATACAGATCATCGTGAGAATAACTACCGCGACTCGAAACCTCCGTTAGCGGCATGGGCTGTTCATGAAATTTATGAAGCTGATCATGATCTTACTTTTGTTAGGGAGATGTACGATAAGCTTATTAAATATCATAATTGGTGGTTCCAATATCGTGATCATAATAAAAATGGTATTTGTGAATATGGTGCTACAGACGGTACATTAGAAGCTGCAAAATGGGAAAGCGGCATGGACAATGCGATCCGCTATGATAGTACAGAAATGCTTTATAACCGGGAAGAAGCTTGGAGTATGAATCAGGAATCTGTGGAATTACATGCTTACCTTGAGTTGGAACGCCGATATTTAGCACGTTTTTCAGCACTTCTCCATGTCCCGTTTGGTCAAAGTGGAAAACCTTACCCCGCCATAGACTATTTTTTTAATAAGGAGAAAGGGTATTATTTTGATCGCAAACTAAATGGAGAGTTTATCGTCTGTTTTGGTCCCGAAGGATGGTCTCCTTTGTGGACAGGGCTGGCTGATGCACAACAAGCTCAGGCTGTAATTCATGTGATGCAAGATTCTGCGAAATTTGCATCATTTATCCCTTTTCCTACTGCGGCCCTGGACAATCCAAAATTTATGGACCGTGGATACTGGCGGGGACCCATCTGGCTTGACCAAGTCTATTTTGCTATTTCCGGATTAAGGAAATATGGGTATGAAGAAGATGCTGATATGTACACAAAACAGGTTTTCGAGCGTCTTGATGGACTGTCCTCGAACGGACCAATTCATGAAAATTATGAGGCTCGCACAGGTACGCGACTAAAAGCGCCTCACTTCAGTTGGTCTGCGGCACATCTTTTTATGTTATATAAAGAACTAAAAACGACTTCACAAAGAAAATAAGACGTCAAATCTCACAAATCGTTCGCTTTTTGTGAGATCTGTCGTCTTTTTGATCTCGTTTTAAAATCTGCTCCACAGGGGAGAATTCAGTTTTTGTGTATTGGATGTAAGATTTATGCAATTGGCAATTGATCGTCTTGTTTACTATTAACTTTTCTTATTTTTGTAACTATGGTCTATTTGTATGCGAAAGCGGTTCATATTATTTTTGTAGTCTGTTGGATGGCTGGATTGTTTTATATTGTACGACTATTTATCTACCATACAGAAGCGAAATCTAAGTCAGCCGAAGAATATGGGATTTTGCATAGACAATTTACTGTAATGGAAAGTAAACTTTGGTGGATTATCACAACACCCGCCATGTACCTCACTATTGTAGCAGCTCTTGTGATGCTCTATATTAATCCTGGTTTGCTAACTATGGGCTGGATGCATGTTAAGCTTACATTCGTCTTAGGATTAATTCTTTATCATTTTTCCTGTCAGCGGATCATGTTTCAATTACAAGGTGAGTCGTCCAATTGGTCTTCAACGAAATTAAGACTTTGGAACGAACTTGCTACAGTTTTATTATTTGCAATTGTATTTACAGTTGTTCTAAAATCAGCCTTGAATTGGATATTTGGTGTTTTAGGACTTTTAATCTTATCTATTGCTCTGATGATGGCTGTAAAACTTTATAAGAAGTTCAGGAACAAGAGTGCTTAGATTCAAATGTTAAATTCTCTGTTTTCTTAATCCTTTTATATTCTTTGTAGTCGAACGATTATTAATTGAAGAGGATTATGTACAGAAAAATTTTGGTTATGGTCTTGTTGCTTGTCGTTGCAACAGCTGGATTTGCACAGCGATATAGGCCTGTCGGCGGAGCTCTAAATATCTATTCTACAGATGCTCCTTTTTTTCTTTATATCAATAACGTTTTGTACAATAATAGAGCCTCTACGGATCTCCGTGTGGCCAATTTGACAAGTCCACGTTATGATTTACGGATTGTTTTTGCTGACCGTCAGCGGCGTACGCTTAACGGAAGCGGTGTTCAACTTGTTAATCGAAATGGGCAATATATGGATGTCGTATTTTCTGTCAGTAGTAGACGTGGAAATAGGGGGATTATCTTGGAATCTATGAATCCTATTGGACGTTATAATAATGACAATTATCGGGAAGATTTACCTTATAATAACCGGGATGGATATGGTAATGAACAAGGGAATGATCGATACAGACAATCAGAAGATCGTGACGATTTACCAAACAATAGTCGTGACGGATATAATAATGATCGATATAGGCAGTCAGGAGGCTCTAATGTTTATCGTGATGGTTCAGCGAATCAACAAGGATATGCTGAAAATGAAGATAATGATCAGTCTGATAACGGAAGAATGAATAAAACGAATTCCAATCGATTGAACGACCTATTGAATCAGAAAGAAAATGATCAAGATCGACTTGCAATAGCCGCTCAGGAATTAAAAAATATGCGGCTTCGTGTTTCCGAAATTGTCGATTTAATGGAACTTTTTATACGGGATGATAATAAGCTCACCTTTGCTAAATATGCTTATCCAACTTGTGTGGATAAACAAAATTATCAGAAAGTAGGGGATGCTTTATCTTTCAGTTCAACACGGGAAAAATTAATGGATTTTCTAAAAAAATAAAAGGAGCATTCGCTCCTTTTTTATTCTCCACCGAAGCAGATATATTTTAATTCCATATATTCATCCAAGCCATGTTTAGATCCCTCTCGACCGACTCCCGATTGTTTTACTCCGCCAAAAGGTGCGGCAGCGTTTGAGACAAGACCTGTATTAACACCTACCATACCGGCTTCAAGTTGTTCTGCGACTCGAAAGCAGCGATTGATATTTGTACTATAAAAATAGGAAGCTAGACCAAATTCAGTATTGTTGGCCATTGCTATTCCATCTTCTTCTGTTTTGAAGCTGAAAAGGGCGCAGATTGGACCAAAGGTCTCTTCCCGGAATATAAGTGCTTCTTTCGGAATGTTGGTCAGAACAGTAGGCTGGAAGAACAGATCTTTGATTACCTCGCCCCCTGTAGCCAATTCTGCGCCGTGATTTAAGGCATCTTGGACATGATGTTGTACTTTTTCTAAACCTTTTGCATTGATGAGTGGACCAACTTGAACACCTTTATCAAGCCCATTACCAACTTTCAGTTTACTAACGGCCTGTGTAAGTTTCAGCGCAAACTCATCATAAACATCTTCTTGAACTAGAAACCTATTGATAGACACACATGTCTGCCCAGAGTTTCTAAACTTGCCGGCGAGGGCACCTTCTACAGCAGCATCAATATCTGCATCATTAAAAACTAGGAATGGGGCATTACCACCCAGCTCCATAGATACTTTTTTGATGTTTGAGGCTGACTGTTCAACAAGTGTTTTCCCTACTTCGGTGGAGCCAGTAAAGGATAATTTTCTGACTAGATCATTCGTTGCTAGTTCCTTTCCGATACCAGCGCTGTCTCTTCCCGTAATAACATTAAACACACCCTTAGGTACGCCTGCATCTTCCGCTAGTTTGGCTAATGCAATAGCAGAAAATGGGGTTTGGGAGGCTGGTTTTAGCACAACAGTACAACCTGCGACCAATGCTGGAGCTACTTTTCTGGTAATCATGGCTAAAGGGAAATTCCATGGCGTGATTGCAGCCACGACACCAACACCTTGTCTAATTGTCAGCATTCTATTTCCCTTTTTAAGAGCAGGTATCGTTTCCCCATAGGCTCTTTTTCCTTCCTCCGAAAACCATTCTACGAAGGAACTGCCATAATCAACCTCAACTTTAGATTCGTTCAAAGGCTTACCGCTTTCTAAGGTCATGATCTCTGCAAGATCATCTTTATGTTGTTGAATAAGATCGTACCAGTTACGGACGATGTTGCAACGTTCCGTTACAGTGGTGTTTTTCCAGCTTCTCCAAGCTTTGTCCGCAGCAGCTATAGCCTTCGTACAATCAACTACTTTTAGATCGGGCAACGAAGCAATAACTTTTCCTGTTGCAGGATTTATCACGTCAAAAGTATGTTTTGATGTAATAAATTTCCCATTGATATAGGCACTGTCAATTAAAAGTGTATTTTTCATTGATGTAAATTTAATGGTCATAAATAAAATTTGAAGTTTGCTAAACTTCACCTTCATATGATTGTTGCCTGATTAAATAAATCTTTGCCGCTCAGACTTCGTCGGTACGGCACAAAATTCATTCTTTCCAAACCATCGATAACGGTTTTTGGCAAAATAATCATAAAGTGCATCTCTCCACTTGAGTGGTAAGATCTTAAATAAATAGCATGCAGTGTAAGGAAAACCCAATTGCTTACAGATCTTGAGAACAGCTTCACTTTTAATATAGCTACCTGCTGGAGATAAGTAAACGATGGAGTCTATATTTTTAGGAATATTTATTAGCGCAGTCCGTGCTAATTCAGATTGCAGGGAACTAAATAAGAATTTCTTTTTGCGATCTATCCGTAATAGGATTTGAACAAAGCGATTACAAATCAAGCAATCACCATCGAAAAAGATGATATGTTTCCCTTGTTGTTCCATAGTATAAAGTTACTTTTATTTATGGAAAGTACTGCCATTGCAAGATCATAAAAAGGAAACAATTGTTACTATGCGGGGAAGCTAGTTTAGCTATAGGCTAAAGAAAAAGCGGTGTTTTTTAACACCGCTTTTTTGAGTTTTTTTATAGATTTTTCATGATGGTATGCCCCATACGATCCCGTTTAGTTTTTAAATATTCTTCGTTAAAGGGATTTGCAGTTATTTCAATAGGTACATTTTCTACGATTTCAAGACCATAGCCCACTAAACCGGCTCGTTTTGTTGGGTTATTTGACATCAGGCGCATCTTGGTGACACCAAGATTTCTAAGAATCTGGGCTCCAACACCGTAGTCTCTTAAATCTGCCTTAAATCCTAATTGCACATTAGCATCTACCGTATCCAAGCCATTTTCTTGTAATTTGTAAGCATGCAGCTTATTGATCAGTCCGATACCGCGACCTTCTTGATTCATATAAACAATGATACCTTTGCCTTCTTGTTGGATCATTTCCATTGCTTTGTGCAATTGAGGTCCACAGTCACAACGGCAAGAACCAAAAATGTCACCTGTAACACAAGAGCTGTGCACGCGTACTAAAATAGGTTCATCTTCATTCCACTCGCCTTTATAAAGCGCCAAATGTTGTTCGCCAGTGTCCTTTTGTGTAAAGGCTTTCATTTTAAAATCGCCATATTGGGTAGGCATATTAACAGTTACTTCTTCTTTAATTAAAGAGTCGTGTTTAAGCCGGTATTCAATAAGATCTTCAATACTAACGATCTTTAAATCAAATTTCTTAGCAACTTCCATGAGTTCTGGAAGTCTGGCCATTTCACCATCTTCTTTCAGAATCTCAACCAATACACCAGCAGGTTCAAAACCAGCTAATCGAGCAAGGTCAACAGTCGCTTCGGTATGTCCTGTACGACGTAGTACACCGCCATCTTTTGCAATTAATGGGAAAATATGTCCTGGTCTTCCTAATTCTTCATAATGAATATTAGGATCGATCATAGCTTTAATTGTTTTTGAACGATCTGATGCTGAAATTCCAGTTGTACAGCCATATCCCTGCAGGTCAATGGAAACTGTAAAGTTAGTTTCATATATCGCAGTATTTTGGCCCACCATTAAATCGAGGTGTAATGCATCTGCTCTTTCTTTGGTAATTGGGGCACATACTAATCCACGGCCGTGGGTTGCCATAAAGTTGATGATTTCGGGAGTAGCATTGCGGGCAGCAGTGACAAAATCTCCTTCATTTTCGCGATCTTCGTCATCCACGACGATAACTACTTTTCCTGCTTGTATATCAGCGATCGCTTCTTCGATCGTGTTTAATTTGAAATCCATTTATTGATATATTGTAATTGGTACAAAGTTAGTGTAGAATCTAAATTTATTTATAATAGCGTTGTCACAATCTAATGTGATTCCTTTAATTTATTCTTTTTTCCAAACTTTTCTTTCACCCATTTCCATGCAGCCTCTGCCTTTAATTTATATTGATCAATATCAAATAAAGCAGAATCTGTAGTCGACTTGTAGGTTAAAAACGCCGCTAGTGGTGTTAAGACAATAATTGCCATCCACATGCCAACGGCCGATGATATTGCGCCATCTTTAGCCGTTTTTTCTGCTACTGTCGAGATAATATGATAGATCAAAAAGAAAATAATAGCCATAACAACAGGAAGACCAAGGCCGCCCTTTCTGATGATGGCTCCTAGCGGTGCTCCGATAGCAAATAATAAAAGACAGGAGACAGCCAGGGTAAATTTGCGATGCCATTCAATACGATAGCGAATATCTTTCGATTTGTAATCTTTAAACTCAAGTGTACGGCCATTTAGATCTTCTTTTAAATAATTAAGCTGGTTTAATGCATTCATCGTGATCTGCGAACGCTGCTCCTGAGGTACAAGATCTGTGAGCAAATTTTTAAAAGGCTTGATTTTAGCTTCTTTGACTTTTGGCTGTCCAGGTTGATTGGCACTAAAATATTTCGAATAGATATTATATCGGGTGTCTAATGTACGTGTAATTGCTTTGCCCATACTGTCTATTTTGATATGGTTGGAATCGATGTACATGTCCAACTGTTTCAAATTTAACATGGCATGGTGGCTTTTGAAAAGATTTTCATCTGTTTTGCCCTGTTGGAAACTACCCATGTCAAACTTTTGTTCAGTTTCCTTGAACTTAAATCGGGTAAATTGCTGACGTGGGTCGTAGGTTTTGGAGTTTTTTGTCCGAGCTTCCTCATAACGTATACCATCCTTAAGTTTTAGGATCATATAATTGTTGTCTGGGGAGTTATAGATATATCCCTCTTTAGCTATAAGCACATTATTGGCTGTATTGCCACCACGATGATCATAGATCATCAAATCATAAAGAATCGTTCCTTCTTTGTTTTTTCCTCTGGCGCGAATGGAGTAGCCAGGAATCGTATTGTTAAAGATTCCGGGCTTAATCAGGAAATCTGCCTTTTTATTACGGACATCTGTAAGTAGGGTTCCCATTTTCAAATTCACGACGGGAAGGATATAGTCGGAGAATAAGAAAGAACTTGTTGCGAAGATGGCAACGAGGACAAATAGCGGAGTCATCGCTTTGCGCAGAGATACTCCAGCCGCCTTGATCGCCACCAGTTCATAGCTTTCACCCAGATTTCCGAAAGTCATAATGGAAGATAGAAGCATGGATAAAGGCATTGCCATTTGGATTTGAACAACGCACTGATAACCAATTAACTCCATGATTGTGTACCATTCAAATCCTTTTCCAATTAAATCATCAATATATTTGAATAGGAAAAGCATTAATAAGACAAACATCACAATAAAGAATGTGACAATGAATGGTTTTATGAAAGCTTGAAGAATAAGTAAATGAACTTTTTTCATCCGTGACGCAAAGCAAATTGATGCCTTTACATTAAAGCATCTTCCAGTGAAGGAACCCTTACAGGAGCCCTTCCTGGAAATATATTGCAAAGATAGGCTTTTTTATGCACCTATAACACTTTGAAGATAGACTATTGAATTTTTCCAAATTAATTTTCTATTTTCAAGGTCTTCTTCTTTCGCGTAATCTGTTATTTTAAGAGCAACATCATTCGTTAGCTCGTCTTGATCGATCTCCAGATCGAAATAATAGGGATCATCATCGAGCCATTTAAAGCGTACAGATTTGTTTTCTTTTGATGCCACAATTTTTGCTCGGTGAGGTTCATCATCCCAAATGAAAGTATAAACGGTGTCTTTATAGTTTACATCATCTGCAAACCATTGGGCCAATTCGTTTGGTTCTTGCAAATACGGAAATAAAATTCTAGGTGAAGAGTTGATGATATATTCTAGATGGAATTTTATTTTATCTGCCATATAAATGTTTTTTTAAATTTTAGTTTGTTTAAATCAAAAATAAGCTATATTTGCATTCCCAAAATGGCGGGGTAGCTCAGATGGTTAGAGCGTTGGATTCATAACCCAAAGGTCGGCAGTTCGATTCTGCTCCCCGCTACAAATCTCTTCCAAAATTGCTTTTTACTGCATCAACTTATTATTTGTAATAATACATATTTATTTTGTTATTGCAAGTTTTTTTGTGAAAAGTTGCCCCGTTTTTTAATAAATATCTTGTTTTTAGTCCCACCAACTTTTTTGGCTTTAAATTCTGTTTTTTGGCAACAAATTTACTTCGTTAAAAATGAGTTTGTTGTGCTGAATACGAGTTTTAAACAGGTAAGAATTAGTAAAAAAATAAAAAAATCTTTTGAATTGACGCATGAAGTGGTATATTTGCATACCGAAACGGCGGGGTAGCTCAGATGGTTAGAGCGTTGGATTCATAACCCAAAGGTCGGCAGTTCGATTCTGCTCCCCGCTACTAAAAGCATCAGTCTGTTAAGATTGATGCTTTTTTTATGATTGAATGTATTTCCTTTTTATCGCAATACCCACTTTTCGACGCTGACAAGAGTACATCGATCTTTGTATTGTTTCCTGGATAATATTTTAATGAATGAATATAAGACCTATACTGACCCTATTTTGCTATTTTATCTGCTATCATGTTTTGGCACAGCAGGCAACAACAAGCCATGTCATCACACATCAACGTAAGACTGTTATCTGTGATGCACAGAAAGGTGAAAATTCCTATCCAGCCTGGGGCGTTTTTCCAAAAGATAACGATCCCATAAGAAAGATAACCATGTTTGTCACGTTAGGGAGTCCAGATAGCTTAGGCACGGCGCATTGGGATTATTTGGATCATATTATACTGCGTCGTAAAGGAGGTAAGGATGGACATGCGCTAAATTATGAATTAGGAAGAATGCTTACGCCATATGGTAGTATCTACAATAAAGGTTGGAGTTGGAAGTGGCAAGTCGATGTAACTGATTTTGCTCCTTTCCTACGGGATAGTGTGGAAATTGTCTATACCCATTCTGGTTTTGAAGACAAAACTGTCGGTTGGGCGCTTACCGTGGATTTTGAAATTTTGTCAGGCCCCCCAGTTGTTACACCCCTCGGTATCACACCCCTTTGGAATAAAGCTTATAAATATGGAGATGACAACGAGAAGATCGAGGAGCATCTGTTGCCGATAACATATACCTTGAATCAGGGAGCTGCATTGAGCAGAATACGGATTCAACATACAGGACACGGAATGGATAAACCGCGTGGCTGTAGTGAATTCTGTAGCCGATGGCGCGAACTAACGTTAGATGGAAAGACAGTGGACCGGCGTGATATGTGGAAGAAATGCGGTGGTAATCCACTTTATCCACAAGGGGGTACCTGGGTACATGATCGCGCATATTGGTGCCCTGGAGATTTGCAGCAACCTGATTTTATTGATGTATTTACCAAGGTTGGTACGCATCGAGTTGCCCTCCAGATGGAACCCTATACAGCGACAGATAATGTACAGGCTGTTGAAAATATATCCGCTTATTTGTTTCAATATTCAGCACCCAAAGAAAAAGTAGATGTTGCAGTCGAGTCAATAATGGTTCCAAGTGATGAACAGCGTTTTTCTAGATTAAATCCGGCAAGCGCTGGCCCAAGGATCTCTTTTAGAAATTTGGGTGCTGATCCGATTCGATCCTTAACCATTGTTTATGGAACAAATGGATTTCCATCCAAAACTTTTCATTGGAAAGGTAATCTTGCTTTTAATCAAGTTGCCGAAGTGATTTTGCCGGGTGAAATAGCTGAAAAGGATGGCAAGAATGTGTTTTCGGTATCACTCTTAAAACCTAATGGCAAGACGGATGCATGGCCCGCAGATAATAAGGCAGAAAGTGTTTTTTCAGCTCTACAAAAATTCCCGGCTGATTTTGTTTTAGAGTTTCTTACGAACAATAAACCTGCAGATAACCGTATATTTCTGGTCGATGCAAAGCAGGATACAGTTTTTCGTAAAAATGCATCGCAATTGACTGCCGCAACGATTTATAGAGATACTTTACACCTGGGGGAGGGGAATTATTCGCTCTCCCTAATTGATACTGCCGGAAATGGACTGCAATTTTGGGCACAGCCCGAAAATGGCGATGGCCATCTACGTATTTTTGATCTGAAAGGTAACCTGATCCATAGTTTTGAAAGTGACTGTGGCAATGGTGAAATGTTCAGCTTCAACGCGAAGCGTGGATTTGAGCTAGACACGACTTCGGCACAGTATGCATTTTCACTTTATCCTAGATCGGTTGTCGATAAGACTCAGTTAAGCGTAGTGTCTAATAAAAAAAGTGAGATGACTGTACTGATTATGGTCGATGGTGTATTGTGGCAAAAGCACGAATACAAATCCATCCAACAGGCGGTCCTGAACTATGATGTGAATGACTTACCTTCGGGAAGAATAATCGTTGAAGTTTTTATGGATGGTGTTAGCCGATTTAAAGGACGAATAAATAAGAGATAACGAAATAGAAGCTTGAATACATTTTGTGCTCAGATTTTAAAGGTCCAGAAAAAAAAGCTCCACCAGTGGAGCTTTTTTTATCTGTCTTGTCAATTGTCGTCGTAGGCTAAGCTTTTCCAATCTTCTCTCTGTAGGTATTTTAACATAAGAAAGAATACAATCCATCCGAGCCCGGCTAAGATCCAAATTAAAGTCTCATAATGGAAGATTGTTTTATGTAAATATCCCAGAATACCCAATAACCCTAATATCAGTAGATTAGACACTGTTTTTGAGTTGGATTGATTCGCTTTTGAAAATGGATAATTTTTAACAAGAAAAAGCATAACTAGAATGCTTTCGATGCCCCCGATTGCAGAAGACAATAATAGATCATTAAAAGAAGAGATACCAAATAGGGGTATGCAGATACAAAGAAACAGGATATTGAATGGCAAAACATATTTAATAAGACATGCTTTAAGAACGCCAGTCATTAATTGCCCCGGTTTTTGTATAGGTGTGATGTGGTATATCCAGGCGGCTTTATATTTATTACTTTGGGTAATAAGATGAAAGACGGTTAATATGGTGAGCAAAGAAAGATAAAACATGACAATATACAGGCCTGAATCCCGGAGTTTTAATATCTTTCCGGCCATGGGGAGATCCTCCCCTGTACGTAGAAATAGAAAAACAAAGTAAATCGGCAGGTAGGCCAGTGAGGGATAGAGCTGCTGCTTGAATTCTCTTGTTTTCGAACTTATAAGCCACACAATACTAAATCCGGCCTCTTCAACCGGTGATGAACATACTTTTGCAGCAAGCTTTTTATATAAAGGTAGTTTGATTGTATTATCCCGGGTTGTCGGCGAGGTTTCGTTCGGAAGGTTATCGGCACTGGCGAGTGCAGCTATTTTGGCATTAAATCCTCTTGAAAATAGTTTGCTACAAGCATAGATACCACCAAGAGGAGCTAATATACCCAGTGCTGATAAGACGATAATCGGCAAACTACTGTTGCCAAGGATCAGTGGCTGAAAGGATGCGATCCAAGTGCTAGGGAATAGCCAAAGGAATCGAAGCTGTTCCATGGTCAAATGAGATTCTACAATAGATTGGATCAGATTTGGGCCAACATAATAGGAGAGGAAAAGAACAAGTGAGAGACCGATCTGTATATAAGTAATGACATCTTTAAACTTCTGTATGGGAAGATATTTGATGCTGATCAGATAAAATCCATTGACAAATATCAGCGCAATTAAGGTACTTAATATAAGCTGTAAGCATAAAATAAGGAGCGGTCCAATATCCCAGTTGAATGTGACATAGATAATTACAGGCAACGTTAAAGCGATGACTTGATTAAAGAGCTTAATTCCAATAAAAGTAATTCGAGAAATAGCCAAGGTCTTATCATCGACCGGTCTTGGCATAATGATATATTGATCCCGCGTATCTAAAAGTATAGGAGAAAAATCGGAAACCAACGTAATGCTCAGCATACTGATAAAACTTAGTAGCATAATCGAAACAGCCAAATATCTATCTGGGATTGATAAAATAATGACCATGAATATTAAGCCGAATATGAGATACAATACAAACTGTATGATGGACGAAGAGGAAGAGGATTTGCCTGAGTTGCGCTTCCGGAAGCTAATAGGTTTTCTATTTTCTAAGGTCATTTTCGTTTCTAAAATAACCTTAAATTGTTCATAGTTGATCCCTAAACTTTTCCAGATGCCACGGAAAAGAAGAATAAACCGTAAAATGAATTTTTCCATGTTATTGAATTGCTGTGATGATATTTGAAGCATCTAACGCGCTACTGTCACTATTGGTTAATTTTGCAAATATATGTTCCAACGACTCGTTAGGGTCGGATTTTAATTCTTCAATTGTACCATCGGCAATAATACTTCCCTGGTTTATAAGTAAAATTCTGTCAGAGACTTTTTCAACAACGTCCATCATATGCGAGCAATAGAAAATAGTCTTTCCTTCCTTTGCAAGCAAAGAAATGAGTTCCTTAACAAATATGACCGCATTGGCATCAAGGCCAGATAGTGGTTCATCCAGCACGATAATTTGGGGGTTATGTATAATACCCGAAATAAGAAGCACTTTCTGGCGCATTCCTTTGGAGAAGGTATCCATTCTATTATTCGCATTGGATTCAAGACCAAAGGCAGCCAATAACTTTAGGGAGCGCTCCTGAATAATTTTGTCTTCCATTCCGTACAGCTTGCCTACAAAATCTAAATACTCCATAGGAGTCAGGACTTCATATAGCTCGGCATTTTCAGGGACATAGCCCAACAATGCCTTTACGCCAAGTGGATCATCTTGAATATTGATGCCATTAATCTCCACAGTGCCCGTGAAATCTTCGATCAGTCCTGTGAGTATTTTAACAGTAGTCGACTTGCCGGCGCCATTTGGACCTATATATCCGATAACCTGACCTGGGAATATATCTAAATTGATTCCTTTTAATATTTCCTTTGTTCCGTATGATTTTTTTAGGTCAACAATACGGATGAGGGGTAATATACTTTCCATATAATTATAATCTTCAAAGTAAACTTACATAAAAATTTGGAGTTATTAGTTTATAATTGAATGGCAAATAGATTGAAATTCGGAAAACGAAGTCTAATTGATTATGTAATAAAAAAGGGACCTCGGTCCCTTTTATTGCAATTTTTATTTTTGGAAAACTACCTGTCATTTTTTGGATATCCTTCTTCGTCAAGGTCATCTCTCAAATCTTCCTCATTCTCGGCCAACTTCTTATCTAAAGGCGAAAGCTTTTCATGGTTAAAAGTCTCAATTCGCATATTTGCATCATCAAGATCTTCCTTTTTGAGTTCATCTTGAGTCGCATATTCGTCTCCGACAAAAGGATTTGAATCGTCATAGGTTGAATCATCATCTACAGCGCCCTCGGCTATTGTATCGTAATCAGCGGGGTGATCATAGTCTGGATCATTATCGTCGACGTCCATTTCATAAGTGTCAAGCTCTTCGTTAAAAGCAAGGTCCTGCTCCATATCCGGATAATCCTCTTCGACTTTTCCATTTTTACGTTCTTTTTTCGACATCATCTTGCTAATTTTTATTCATATGTAAAACAGTTCTCACAATAAAAAGTTTTGGATTTATTCGTCAAAACGGTTACCCCTGCGGTATTAGGCGATTAGAAATATGAGGGTTTATTTAAAAATAAAAACACAAAAAAATGATCGAAGTAGGCAAACAATGTAATTCTATCTTTGTTCTATTTTAAAATAGGAATTATGATCTTCAAGCGTTTAAATTATCAGACTTTACAGAGTTTACGCCTACAGGGCTACAATATTTTATTGACCATCGGGCGCGCTGAAGACGAGAATCCAATTTATTTCCCTATGAAATTGGAGTCTTTGAATGGTGACCGTTCAAAATTTGAAAGTGATGATACTATTACCTTTCAAGGAAAGAAGATTCTTATTTTAGACGAGGCTATTCAACGTTCTTTAAATCATGATCTCAATGGGATCATACAGCTTGATCATTAGCTAAGCACTATTTTTAGATTTTTTATAAGAGCTCGGTGTAATATTTCTTTTTTTCTTGTAGAAATTGGTCAGGTGACTTTCATCGTTAAACCCTAGCTCCTCTACAATTTGTCTCATGCTGTATCTATTCGAGGCTAATCTCTCTTCAATCAATTCAATACGAATATCATCTATGTAAATTTTGTAGCTTTTTGAATATCTTTTCTTAAAAAATGCACCAAAATAATTTGCCGATATCTGAAACTGATCAGCGATAGATTTTATTTGCAGTTTATCGGGAAAATAGATATTCTGCTGGATGTATTGCTCCATCTCTTGAGCCATATCATAAGACTCATCAACCGGTAACTCCAAATCTTTTAATATGTTTTCGACGAGGGCGAAAAGCGACATTGTCTGATGGAAAATAAAACTGGAAACAACAGCATCCTCATGTTCATATTGTTGAATCAGGGAGATTACGCGTTCAATTATTTTTTTGTTTTCTTTTTTTAGTGAAAGGCTTTTATTTAATAAAGTTTTTGAATTGAAGATATCGACGGGGTTGTGGGACAATCTAAAATTTTGCTGTATATAGTGGAGATCTTTAAAATAGGAGCTGCAGAAATAGAGTGCATATACAATTGAATCTTTTTTTGTTTCAAGTATTTCGGAATCCCTGTTCATAAAAAGCAGGTTTTCTTTAGGGAATTTTAAATTATTTCCCTTCGATACGAGTGTTCCTTCGGAAATATAGACTAGTGCGAAATCAAAACCAGCTTTGGCTAGTTCTATTTTTTGTTTGTGCCTGATTTTTTGAGAAGCGAAAGATAAATTCATACGTATGAGCCTATTTGAGAAATAATCACTACAAACCTAAGCAAAATGGATTAAAGGCTTTGCTTTTCCCTCGTAAATATCGATACATTATAATTATAAATAAACTATTTGTTGCTGGAATATCTACTAGGTGCTTTTTGCATTTCTGGTCATCTTTTCAATATTATCCCATTGATCGTCGGGAATAATATCCAATCCATTAAACTCTCCAGCTCCCTTAAGCCACTCGCCTCCATCTATTGTGATAACATCACCGTTAATATAACTGGCATAATCGGAGACTAGATAAGCGGCGAGGTTAGCGAGTTCCTGAAGTTCACCCAAACGGCCCAAAGGAATGCGTTTGGTAGGCGAAAGAAGTTCGCCCAATTCACCCGGCAGCAGACGCTCCATAGCACCTGAGGTTTGAAATGGACCAGGTGCTATGGCATTGAGGCGTATTCCTTTTTTACCCCATTCTACGGCGAGAGATCGGGTGAGTGCAAGAACGCCCGCTTTAGCTGTTGCAGAAGGCACTACATAGCCTGAGCCGGTCCAGGCATAAGTTGTTACGATACTCAGTATCGCCTTATTATGTTCGTTGGCTTCAATCCAGCGTTTTCCCAATGCTAGGGTATAGTTTATGCTACCTTGAAGAACAATACCAATCACAGATTCGAAGGCTCTGTGACTTAAACGTTCTGTTGGCGAGATGAAATTTCCAGCTGCGTTGTTGATGAGGATATCTATTCCACCCAATTGCTCATAGCCATAGGAAACTACGCGTTCGACATCTTCATAATTGCGGACATCCCCAGCAATGGCAAGACATTTTGCTTGATGTTTTTCGGACAATTCGTTTGCTGTATGTTGAATAACGTCATCTTTGCGACTTGTGATTAGACAGGATGCTCCAAGCTCGAGGAAATAATCTGTCATCGCTTTTCCTAAGCCTGTGCCGCCACCTGTAATTAAAATGCGTTTTCCTTTTAATGCGTTTTCCTTTAACATGCCCATATGCTGTCCAGTTTTTATGTATTCTTAAGTTACACAAATTTGGGATAAAATAAAAACCATGGTGGAGCGGGAAAAATAGTTCGGGCATAAAAGGGGAGATATATAAACAAAAACAGGAGCTATTCGATGAATAGCTCCTGTTTTAAAAATTTCCATTCTGAATAGAATGGCTGTAAATTTATGCGCCTAATTGTACGCGTTTGAAAGCAGTTACAGTTAATCCTTTGGAAACTGAATCCAAGAATTGAGCGATGTTTTTAGAAGAATCTTTTACGAATTCTTGGTTTAACAAAGTTGTATCTTTGAAGAATTTGTTCAATTTACCTTGAGCAATTTTCTCAGCCATTTCAGCAGGTTTGCCTTCAGCAATGATTTGCTCTTTAGCAATAGCGATTTCACGCTCAATTGTGTTTTGATCAACACCATCTTTGTCAATTGCAATTGGGTTCATTGCAGCAATTTGCATTGCAACATCTTTACCGGCTTCTTCTGCACCAGCTGCATCAGCAGAAAGACCTACTAATACACCTAGACGGTAGTTACCGTGGATATAAGCGATAACTTTTTCAGCAGTGATAGTTTCGTATTTAGAAACGTCGATCTTCTCACCAATTACACCAGTTTGCTCGATTAAAGAATCAGCGATGTTTTTTCCATCAAGTTCCAAACCTTTTAATTCTTCCAAAGAAGCAGGTTTATTGTTTAATGCAAGATCTGCAATTTTTTCAGCGAAAGCTACGAAGTCTGCGTTTTTAGCTACGAAGTCAGTTTCACAGTTAACTTCAACTACGATACCTGATTTACCATCAGCAGTAGCTTTAGCGATGATAACACCTTCGTTAGAGTCGCGATCTTGACGGCTAGCAGCTACTTTAGCGCCTTTTTTACGCAAGTAATCTACAGCAGCTTCAAAGTCACCGTTAGACTCAACTAAAGCTTTTTTACAATCCATCATACCAGCGCCAGTTTGTTGACGCAATTTGTTTACATCTGATGCAGAAATTTGTACTGACATGTTTATTTCTTTTTATTATTATTTACGACTGAAATTTGTACAATATTAACTTAAAACATGTTAAGCTAATATGAAGTTTAACATTCCTTGATAAACAAGTGTTGTTAAACCAAAAAACCGGACAGAGAGGCTAGTTCAAGAAAAGTAAACTTTTCCAGAAACTAACGCTACGCCATCCGGTTTGGAATAAAAATATTATTCTCCGTCTTTCGCTTTGCGAGGACGTTTAGCTTCTGAAGCATCACTATTATCAACTTTTGCTTTAGCAGCAGCAGCATCTTTTTCAGCTTCTTCTTCTTTGTCGCGTTTGCGCTCGTCCAAACCTTCTTGGATTGCTTGACCAATGATACCTGCGATTAAGCTAATCGATTTGCTAGCGTCATCATTTGCAGGGATTGGGAAATCAATGTTTGAAGGGTCAGAGTTTGTATCTACCATTGCAAAAGTAGGGATGTTCAATTTCATTGCTTCAGAAACAGCGATGTGTTCTTTTTTCACATCGATGATGAATAAAGCAGCTGGTAAACGGTTCAAATCAGCGATACCTCCTAAAAGGTTTTCTAATTTGATACGCTCACGTTGAATCATCAACTTCTCTTTTTTAGACAATACATCGTATGTACCATCTTTTTGCATTTTGTCAATGTTAGACATTTTTTTGATAGACTTACGAACTGTAGCGAAGTTTGTAAGCATACCTCCTAACCAACGCTCAGTCACGAAAGGCATGTTAACCTCTTTTGCTTGTTGTGCGATGATCTCTTTTGCTTGTTTTTTCGTAGCTACGAATAAAACTTTGCGACCTGATTTTACGATTTGTTTGATAGCTGAAGCAGCTTCTTCTAATTTCGTAAGAGTTTTGTTCAAGTCAATGATGTGGATACCGTTGCGCTCCATGAAAATGTACTTAGCCATTTTCGGATCCCATTTACGTGTAAGGTGACCAAAGTGCACACCTGCATCCAATAAATCTTGATAAGTAGTTCTTGCCATTTTTTGATCCTCCTTTGATTAACGTTTACTGAATTGGAATCTTCTACGAGCTTTACGACGTCCTGGTTTCTTACGTTCAACCATACGGTCATCACGTGTTACTAAACCTTTAGCGCGTAATGCAGGTTTAACTTCTGGGTTAAGTTCAACCAAAGCTTTTGAGATCGCTAAGCGAACAGCTTCTGCTTGACCTTTGATACCACCTCCGTTAACGTTTACTTTTACATCAAAGTTTGCTAATTCACCAGCTACGTTCAATGACTGCGTAGCGATGTATTGCAAAGGTAATGTTGGGAAATACTCTTTAAAGTCTTTACCGTTTATGATAATGTTTCCGCTACCAGCAGTTAAGTAAATGCGGGCAACAGCAGTTTTTCTTCTTCCTGAAGTGTTAGTTGTTGACATGACGATTCTCCTTAAAATTTAACTGGTTTTGGATTTTGTGCTTCATGCTTGTGCTCAGTACCAGCATAAACGTAAAGGTTTTTAAACAATTGACGACCTAAACGGTTTTTAGGAAGCATACCACGAACAGCTTTTTCAATAATGCGTTCAGGGAATTTAGCCATTAACTCTTTCGGAGAAACAAAACGTTGACCACCTGGGTAGCCCGTGTAGCGAACGTAAACTTTGTCGCCTAATTTGTTTCCTGTCAATTTGATTTTGTCCGCATTGATAACAATCACGTTATCTCCGCAGTCTACGTGAGGGGTGAATGTAGGCTTATGCTTACCACGAATTACTTTCGCGATGTTACTAGCCAAGCGCCCCAAAATCTCTCCTTCAGCGTCAACAACGATCCACTCTTTGTTAACGGTGTTCTTGTTGGCAGAGACAGTTTTGTAACTTAACGTATTCACTTGCTTTTGTTTAAATAATTTATTAAAATATTTTTCCTTCCCTTATCTCAAGGGTCTGCAAAGGTACATCTATTATTCTATATTTTAAAATCTATTTT
>JAIRVH010000085.1 GCA_031253985.1 Sphingobacterium sp. | reverse complement strand
AATATTTTTAGTGTACTTTTGTGCCACACAAAACAAAGGTGATACCTTTTCGGGGTGTAGCGTAGCCCGGTATCGCGCCACATTTGGGATGTGGAGGTCGTAGGTTCGAATCCTGCCACCCCGACTAAAAAAAGCTCTAACGAAAGTTAGGGCTTTTTTTTGTTTCCGGGCAAGGATGAACCTACGACCTTTAAGGTGGTGGGATTTGGTTCGATCCGTAGGAGGCTCAGGGTTGTGTGCGGGGGATGGGGGGCTGAGTCAATCCTGCCACCCCGACTAAAAAGCTCTAACGAAAGTTAGGGCTTTTTTTGTTTCTGGCTTTCTTTGCTTTTTTTAACATTATATCCTTGTAAACCCGCTGTTAAACAGTTAAATTGCTTGAAATTTATTGTCAATTAGAATATAAACATAAATAATATGAACAGAAAAGCGGCATTTCTTTTAGGAATTTTGGCCTCTTGTGCATTACCGCAAGTTACCTTTGCGAATCATTCAATCGCAGAAGCTATCAATTATCAACAAGACGTGGAAGGCAAGGAGCTGATCGGAAGGTGGGATATCGAAGTAGATATTAATGGTACTCCTGCGCCATCCTGGCTTGAAGTGAAATTGTCCGGCTATAGAACATTAGTAGGTCATTATGTAAGTACCTCTGGGAGCGCTCGGCCCGTTTCGCAGGTGTTTTATGAGAACGGGAAGTTTAAATTTACCATCCCACCACAATGGGAAAGTGGTAAGATGAACCTAAGTGTGGAAGGTGAGATCGTCAATGGTGTACTGCAAGGTACAGTGACGGAGCCAGACGGGAAGACACATCGCTTTAAAGGTGTTCGTGCTCCTGAACTAAAACGAACTGCTGCTGTAAAATGGGGTAAACCTATTCAACTTTTTAACGGCAAGGATCTATCCGGGTGGAAGGCGACCGGTAAAACGAACCAGTGGGTAGTGAGAAATGGTATTTTGACCAGTCCGCAATCCGGCTCTAATTTAGTGTCTGAACAAAAATTTGAAGATTTTAAATTACATGTTGAATTTAAAATACCAGCAGGAAGTAATAGCGGTGTCTATTTGAGAGGCCGTTATGAGGTTCAGATAGAAGACAGCCCTAAAGATGCGCATCCGAATGCTGTGCTTTTTGCGGGAGTATATGGCTTCTTAGCTGCAAATGAGATGGTTAATAAAGGAGCCGGAGAATGGCAGACTTACGATATTACACTTGTAGGCCGTTTGGTGACAGTTGTGGCAAATGGTAAGACAGTGATCAGTAATCAGGAAATTCCAGGTATAACTGGTGGCGCATTGGATAGCAAAGAAGCAGAGCCAGGACCTATTTATTTCCAGGGAGATCATGGGCCGGTTGAATTCCGTAAAGTAATTATCACTCCAGCCGTTAAATAATAGGGCATCATAAAAAGGCTACTTCGAAAAAAGTAGCCTTTTTAAATTCCTATCACCACCACGACAATGTCTTCATTTTGGTAGGATGTATAATAGCGTTCAATGGAGCCATTGGCTTTGTATTCTTGCAATTCTTCAAAAACCAATTTTTTTAACATTCCCTTTCCTTTACCGTGGATAAACTTTATTTCGTTCATCTCCCAATAAATAGCTGCGTCTAGATTGGACCGCATAAAATCAATGGATTCCTGTAAGAGTTCTTCGGCCGAATAATCCTCCCCATCTTCAAGGAAAGCATCGGTATGTAAGTCGACAATAGCTGATGGTCTGCGCATTTCTCAATATTTTACAATGCTGCAAAAGTATAATAAAACAGCGACTTAATAGGTCAAGTCGCCTACGAAATAAACAGCTTGCACAAATTTGTCATGCCATTTTTTGATAATAGCGGCAATTTCATACTCTTCTTCTTCGGCATGATTGAGCATGAGCAGTTCAATCGACTGTAATAACTGTTTGACGTCTAGAAAATAACCGTCGAAATCCCGAAAAGCGGAAACGGTTTCACGGATAAGCAGCATCGCATCATGTCGGAGTGTGATCATATCATGTCTGGAGGAGATCCGGTCCAGTAGCCATTCTTTTTGGAAATTGGAATCAATATGTCTATTGCATGCTTGATTAAAAAGCAGTTCAAACTCAACGATCTGATTTTTTAGATCATATATCGTTGTCTGGAGTTCTTCAAAAGTACTGATGATCTTTTCTTGAGTCTCCATATTTTTTGATATAATAGCCATGATATTTTACTTAAAACTGTATACAGCTGGTTTTTAATTATTTAAATAAAAGCATGTAAGGTATATACAAATAGGTGAGCCTAATGTTTTATGTTTTCAAAATTCAATTGTAAAGTCTGGTTGTTAAGAATATATTGAAGTAGGAGTTTTAGAGTTTAATTATTTTGTTATTCAGTCTACTTTGATAGCAGGGGTTAAAGTAGGTAATTTGCTTTTTTTTTACGTTATTCGCGTAAACGAAAAATAGCATATAAATAGAATCAGATGAAGGAAAAGGCAATTGGAAATTACCAATTAGAGATATGTTCAAATTCTGTGGCCTCAGCGATTGAAGCCCAGCAAGGAGGGGCAACTCGAGTAGAGTTTTGTCAAAATTTGGAAAATGGAGGGACTACCCCTTCGTTTGGTCAGTTGCAGTTGGTGCGGGAATTGGTGGATATTGGTATTCATGTTCTTATTAGACCGCGTGGTGGTGATTTTCTCTATACAGAAGCGGAAATATTAGAAATGATAGCTGATATCCAGTTGTGTAAGGAATTGGGAATTGATGGCGTCGTGATAGGTATTCTGAATGCAGATGGGACGGTAGATAAAGTGAATACCCTACGGTTGGTGGAAGCTGCCCGACCAATGCATGTCACTTTTCATCGCGCTTTTGATCGGGTGGAAGACCCTTTTCGTGCGTTGGAAGATGTTATTGAGATTGGTATAGATCGTATTTTGACATCAGGCCTGCAGAACTCCGCTTTGGCAGGAGTACCATTGCTGAAACAGTTGATTCAGCAGGCAAATGGACGGATCGTAATTATGCCCGGTGCGGGTGTAGATGCTTCTAATATAGTTCATATTTTAGAGGAGACCGGAGCAGTTGCCATACATAGTTCTGCTAAAGAATTGCATGTTTCGAAGATGGAGTTTAATCAGACCCAGGTCAATGGAATGGATGAGGCACAGTGGATGAGCTCAAAAGAAAAAGTCCACCAAATGGTGGACCTATTAAAAAGCCTTTAAAGTAGTACTTTAAAGGCTATTAAATTCTTCTTACTATTTAGCTTCTGCAGCTAATTGATTTAAGATAGCATCGTTTTTAACGATTTGGTTGCTAGCTTTCATTTTTGATCTAGAACCTAACTCTACGTTAGTTCCTAATTTCAAGAACTGAACTTCAACACGTGAAACAGTTTTATTTCTTCTATCTTTTCTTTTTAAACGTGTAACTCCCATTTTGATAATATTTTTATTGTTTAAAATAAAACGAGGTCGGAAGCGGATTCGAACCGCTGTAGGAGGTTTTGCAGACCTCAGCCTAGCCACTCGGCCATCCGACCCTATTTTTTTCCTTTTGAAGGTCTGCAAAAATAAAACTTATAATTGGAATTAAAAAATCTTTATGATAAAACTTTTATGTTTTT
>JAIRVH010000070.1 GCA_031253985.1 Sphingobacterium sp. | reverse complement strand
TACGTCTGAAGTTTGCATATTAACCAGTTTTAGCTCAATAATCTTAACAGTATTAATATTGGTGCTATTTCTAGGCAACAAAGGTACAAAATTAAATAGGAAATTGAAAATTTATACATCGACATAATATGAGCCGCTGTCTTAAGAAACCGATAGAAAAAGAGCAAACCAGCTCCAACGATAGCCAAATGCAGCACAAAGCCGACCGATGTCAGGGGAACAAGACTCAACATTAATAACACAGGAAGCATCAAAAAAAGTGTATTGAAATAGATCAGATACAATACCGTTACATACTCTTTTACTAACTTTCTAATTTCAAAAACAAAGGATAAGAATCTGATAAATCCGATTTTTAATGCGAACAATCCCCCAACCATCCCGACAGTCTTCATATAATTAGGGAAAGTAATAAAATCAAATCTATTCAATTCATACGCATAAAATAGACTTACAAATAAGCCAATCGCTCCCGAAAATAATATAAATAAAAATATAAATGGCCAAGAGGTCAGGATTGTATCTTCCTTGCTCACAGACAATAAAACCCGATCATCCCAATAGCCCTGAAAAACCAATTTGATATCTGAAGGAAAAAACACCCGAATCATCCCAACACCAAAAATTAACGCAAGAACCGTAAATAGGATCCAGTTTTCACGATGGACCTTGAGCGTCCCATATTGCCGATCCAGATTGCTACGCCTCATTTCCCCCTGAAAATACTGCTGTACATCAAAATTATTCATGTTATGAACCACTAGTCCTTTCCCTTCCACGGTTACAATTCGATATTGATTTTGTAGCGCCGGATTCAGGGATTCCAACACTTTCTGGTTGGGTGAAATAACAGAATCTTTTACAGCATTTAGACTATCAGTCGCAACTACGTTACTCTGAATAATAACCCGCTGCTGCCGCCGCTGCGCTTTCAATCCCGATATTGAAAACAGCAGAAATAGTACAAATAGAATATGATATTTGAAGATTGTCACGCTCATTAAAATGAATTGTCTCTTAACGGCAATGAGATGCTCAACAACCGTCTACATTCGAAACTCTTTAATTGTGGTCGTAAAGTTAGGATAAAAAGTTATATTGCATCCAAAAAATCTTCATAGAACATGCACAAAGAAATTACACGTTGCCAATGGTGTGGATCTGACGAGCAATACGTTGCCTATCACGATAAAGAATGGGGCCGGCAAGTCAAAGACGACAGAACCTTATTCGAATTTTTAGTACTGGAATCTGCTCAAGCGGGCTTAAGCTGGATCACGATTCTCCGTCGCAGAAGCGCTTACCAAGAAGCTTTCGCCGACTTTGATGTCGATCAGGTAGCGGCGTACAACAACGAAGCTGTCGAACAGTTGCTCAAGGGATCCGGTATTATCAAACATCGCAATAAAATTGAGTCCACCATTACCAATGCACAGCTTTTCAAAAAAGTCCAGGTTGAATATGGCAGTTTTTATAACTACCTTTATAGCTTCCTACCTGAACAACAGCCCATCGTGAACCATTGGCCAAGTTTGCAGCATGTACCTGCTACTACGGAGATTTCAGACAAAATAGCAAAGGACATGAAGAAAAAAGGGTTCAAGTTTTTTGGATCTACCATCTGCTATGCCTATATGCAGGCCGTTGGAATGGTCAATGATCATATTGAAACCTGTTCCTTTAAATACGAGCAGATACAATAATATTTGAAACCGATATTCAACCGTCCTGCACTGTGGTAGATCCGCAGAGCAGGACAACAAGAAAATAATGGAAATTGTCCCTCTTCACAAGCCCGATAGCAGGCTGAATTTTTAAACCGGTATATTTTTATAGATATCAGGGAGATTGCGACAAAGACCGTTATAATCCATGCCATACCCAACCACAAATTCTTTACTTATTTCAAAACCGACATAGGTCAATTCCTCGAAATGATACTGCAGCGCCTCGGGTTTCACCAAAAGTGCACAGGCTATAACACTAGCTGGATTTAATTTTTTTACAGCATCTAAGGTATGCTTAAGGGAATGTCCTGAGTCGACAATATCTTCTACAATAATCACATCGCGCCCCTCCAGATCGATACCGAGCCCTAAAAGCTCGTTTAGTTCAGATTGGCCCGTTCCGATATAAGAAGCCAGCTTAATAAATGACATTTCACAAGGAACTTCAATTTGCTTCAGCAAATCTGCCATAAACATAAAACATCCATTCAAAACTCCTATAAAAACAGGCTGTTTGTGCTCATAACGCAGGCTTATATCAATCCCTATCAGGCGAACACGTTTCTGAATTTGTTCCTCTTCAAATAAAGGCTCGAAAAGCAATCCGTCAATTTCTATCTTTTTCATCCTAATATTATTCTTTCGTTACAGACACTATTTGTGTGCGTCGTTATCTTTTTCTTCTTTTTTACGTCCCAAGATCTTGTCAAACAGCGATCGCTTTGGTTTCTCCTGTTCAACAGCTTCCTCTTCTTTCTTTTCGGTAAGATCTATCTTTTTTAGTTTCTTCGGCACCGACACACTTTCAAGATTATCGGCCGGAGAGGTACTCTCCAGATTATCGAACAACAATGGATCGTCTCCCATATCAAATATATCAACAGAATCCACTACAGCTGGTCTCGCGGCACGCAGATGCGGCTGCAGAACAACTTCATAAAAACCATAATTTGAAGTTGTTGAATCTACGCTAATCTGCCCCGTTTTGGTCATAATATGACCATAGGTATTAAAATAGCGCAACATATTTCCCTTCAGGTGTCCTGTCCAGTCAAAAAAGTTCAGCCCCTTTTTTGGTCGCGGAACAATGCTGGACAAAAATATACTTTCACCAAGCCCTAGCTGTGCTGGCGTTTTCCCAAAATAATAGCGGGCCGCTTCGGTAATACCATATACATTATTTCCCCATTCGATGACATTCAGATAGACCTCATACATGCGTTTTTTGCTAACTTGTTGTGAGCGTTCCATGAGCCATACCAGCAAAATTTCTTCCAGCTTCCGCACAACGGTCTTATTACGGTTTAGAAATACATTTTTTACCAGCTGCATCGATATCGTACTTGCCCCGCGCTTAAATCCTTTCTCTTTGATATTTGTAGCAATGGAGAGCTTAAAAGCTTTCTCCTCAAAACCCTTGTGCTTAAAGAAAAATGGATCTTCTGTATTGATCAAACTTATCTGCATATAACGGGATATTTGATCGATAGGCGTAAAATTAGGATTCTGAGGCCCCACCACAATCTCCCGCATCGGTTTTCCATCTTCATAGGCTGTATATGTGAAAGGTGTATTTAGCATCGCAATATCAGCCTCCCCCCATTTAACGATTCTTAAATCCCTATCATCCATTTTGGAGGAAAAAAGAAGCTTTTCGGGCTTTCTTAATTCAAGAGCAAAGTTCAGATCGTACTGAATATGCCCCTCCACCTGAATGCCATCTAAGCCCGGAAATAAGCCAACCGGCATGGCATCAAAAAAGTGCTGTGCCTCGATCCTATCGGTATGAATAGCGAGGAAGAGCTCTTTCTCAGGTTTGTGTACATACTTGAGATAAGGAGAAAATACAAAATCTTTGACCTGTACGGTACTTTCTTTGCTTATTTCAATTGATGAAGCTCCAATATTCAATGCCCCCCGCATGACGGCTTCCGGAAAGATAACATCTTTACTAGAAACACGCCAGTGATTCACTTTCAGATTTTTAAAGCCCCATTGTCCGTGCAATTCCAATAATTCCTTATTCATCCTGTGAGCCTTATCCAAGCGGAATGATATCTCATCAAAACTTACTGCAAGACCAAATTTACGTTGCAACAAGGGAAGATTTACCTCCTTTTTATCAGAAAAAAGGCGAAGGTCACATTCTTGATTATCCGAATCTATCGTTCCAGTCAGATTCCAGGCCGCCTCATGGTCATTTAATAGGAACTTGGTTTCCATATCTCCACCGTCGATCACAGCAGAAGGAATAACAATGCGCTGTGAGGTACTGTCATCGCGATAAGAGAGCTCAAGATTCTTGAGATCAAGGTCATTTGGGACTTTAAAAAACACATTCTTCAACAATCGATCTGCCAGTGCGGCGAGGTTCTGTTTTGGATTATCATTTTCCACAGTATCTTTTTTCTGTTTCTTGAACAAGAAATCATAGTTACTGATCGAGTCTTTTTTAACAAGAGAAACTGTCCCATTATCCAAAATAACCTGCCCCAATTTCACATCTCCAAATAGCAGAGGCCACAATTTTACAGATACCGTCAGATCGTTGATCTGTGCCAGTTGATCTCGATGTTTGGGCAACAATTGTATATTCTTAAACTGTACTGCATTAATTCCCTGGAAAGCATAATATTGGATCTTCAATTCCATATCATACTTTTCAAGTAACTTTGCTTTCGCTTTGTTGATTGCTCCCATGAGCATGGCATCTCTTTTCTGATAAGCATAGGTACCAACTGCAATAGCCAAAACCAGAATAGCAGCTAGCGCAATATAAAGCCATCGCCACTTGCGGGACTTAAAAGATGTTATAAATCGATTGGACATAATTATTACTTAATGCAAATTCGTGCATATCAACAGTCAAACTTAGATAAATTAGCTTTTATATGCAATTTAATTGCGTGGCATATATAAGTAATTTATCGATCTCCCCTTTGCCTATTGAGGAATTTATTTATTGAGGAAATATACATGAAGTTTTTCTAAGCACACATAGACCAATAAAAATGATAAGAACCGGCTGACCAGTGGCGCCACAGTTTCGAATATGTTTGTCTTCCAATAGGTATTTACAACTAATTTATGGGAACCTAATAGGTATTTCACAGGAGTTTATCCGAATGAAGTCCCTATTAAGTCCGTTTAAGTGATAGAGATATTCACTTACGGTTTAAAACTTGAACTATGGAAAATTAGGACACCTCACTTTTGAAGTAATACAGCTTCTTAATCCCATTAAAAACAAAGAAATGACATGAAATTGATCTGCAATGAGTAGTTTTGTAATCCGTGATTACAAATGAATAACAGATGGTTACCAAAGAACAAGTATTAAATGCATTATCCTATGTTGAAGAGCCTGATTTGAAAAAGGATCTTGTAACATTGAATATGATTCAAAATATCGAAATCGAAGGTCAGAAAATTTCTTTCGATGTCATTTTAACTACACCAGCTTGCCCGCTTAAGGACCATATTGAGCATGCTTGTCGAAACGCCATAGCGCATTTCATCGACAAGAACCTCGAAGTTCATATCAATATGACTTCCAATGTCATTGGAAAACAAGGCGCACAAGTATCGGGTATTAAAAACATCATCTTGGTATCTTCAGGCAAAGGTGGAGTTGGTAAATCTACTGTTGCCGCAAATCTTGCGCTTGCTCTCCATGCTAAAGGTGCTAAAACAGGACTTTTAGATGCCGACATCTATGGACCATCGCTTCCGATTATGTTTGGATTGGAGGGCGCTAAACCAGGTTCGGTAGAAATGCCAGACGGGCAGGTTAAAATTGAACCGCTTGAAAAATTTGGACTGAAATTACTTTCAATAGGATTTTTCACCGATCCAAATCAGCCTATTCCATGGCGTGGTCCAATGACGACCTCAGCAATCAAGCAGCTTTTTAACGATGCGCATTGGGGTGAATTGGATTACTTGGTCGTCGATATGCCTCCAGGCACAGGTGACATCCATATTACCGTATCACAGACTTTCCCGATAGCCGGGGCTGTGATCGTCACTACACCACAGCACGTTGCTTTGGCCGACGCAGTCAAAGGAATTGGAATGTTCTTAATGGATAGCATCAATATCCCATTATTGGGTGTCGTGGAAAATATGGCCTATTTTACACCTGCCGAACTACCAGAAAATAAATATTATATTTTTGGTAAAGATGGCGGAAAACGTCTTGCGGAAGAATATAAAGTTCCTTTCCTAGGTGAAATCCCTTTACTAAAAGGCATTTCTGATGCTGGAGATAATGGTTTCCCAGTTGCCATCGATATGGAAGATCCTGTAACGAAATCATTTTTAACGATTGCAGAAAAAGTTGCCCAGCAACTTTCCATTATCCATAGCCAGGGGAGATAGTTCGTTAATCATGCGCTCTTGCGCTTCACCATAAAAAAGGGCTTTCAACAGATGAAAGCCTTTTTTTATGGAATGCGATCTAATTAGATAGCAAGCTCCAGTAATACAGGACAATGATCGGAATGGACAGCATCCGGCATTATGCTGGAAGATTTGATTTGTTCTGCCAAAGGTTTTGAAACCATATTATAATCAATACGCCAACCCAGGTTTTTCGCACGTGCTCCAGCACGGTAACTCCACCAGCTATAGTGGTGCGGGTCTGGATTTAAATGACGAAAAGAGTCGATATAACCCGAATGAATAAAATTCTCCATCCATTCGCGCTCTTCCGGAAGAAAT
>JAIRVH010000183.1 GCA_031253985.1 Sphingobacterium sp. | reverse complement strand
ACAAAAATGAAAGTGGCAGTAGTCGGCGCAACAGGCCTTGTAGGTACTGAGATGCTAACCGTGTTGGCGGCGCGAAATTTCCCAGTAACAGAATTAATTCCAGTAGCTTCAGAGCGTAGCAAGGGTAAGGAAATTGAATTCAAGGGAAAGAAGTATAAGGTGGTTACACCATCTGAGGCTATTGCTTTGAAACCTGATGTTGCGTTATTTTCTGCTGGCGGTGATACCTCGAAAGAATTCGCCCCTAAATTTGCTGAAGCTGGAATTACAGTGATCGACAATTCTTCGGCATGGCGTATGGACCCAACGAAAAAATTGGTTGTTCCAGAAGTAAATGGCGATGTGTTATCTGCTGAAGATAAGATTATTGCAAATCCGAATTGTTCAACGATACAAATGGTGGTGGCTTTAAAACCATTACATGATAAATATAAAATCAAACGTGTTGTAGTTTCTACTTACCAATCGGTAACAGGTACTGGTGTTAAGGCCGTTAACCAGTTAATGGATGAGCGTGCCGGAAAAGATGGTGAAAAAGCTTATCCTTATCAGATTGACTTGAACGTTATTCCTCATATCGATGTTTTCCAAGAAAATGGATACACGAAAGAGGAGATGAAAATGATTTTGGAAACAAATAAAATCATGCGTGATGATTCTATTAAAGTAACTGCAACGACAGTGCGTATTCCTGTTATGGGCGGACACTCTGAGTCATTGAATATCGAATTTGAAAATGACTTTGATTTGACTGATGTACGTGCAGCTTTAGCAGCGCAAAGTGGCTGTATTGTTGTTGACGATCCTTCGTCACTACAATATCCGATGCCAAAGGATGCGCATGGTAGAGATGAGGTTTTTGTAGGACGTATCCGTCGTGATGAATCTCAGCCAAATACCCTTAACATGTGGGTAGTAGCGGATAACTTACGTAAAGGTGCTGCAACAAATGCAGTTCAGGTAGCGGAGTTATTGGCTGAAAAAGGATTGATCTAACTCAAGTAGATTCCATAATAAATATCGAGCCCCCATGAATTTGTTCATGGGGGCTCTTTTTTATCCGAAAAGATTTTCATTATGTTTAATGGGCTTGCCTTATACACAGCTTATCCCCAAAATATTATGGTGTCAATGTTTTGGGCTGGATAGAAAACTCAATCTTATCATTCAATGGCGCATAGGTTTCTTTGCTTTGCTCTTCCAGCCGGTCAGGAAATAAAATGCCGAAGAGATGATCCGTTTCGTGCTGAAAAATAACGGCTGTAAAACCCTCGATATTCTCTTCGATAACTTGACCATCTTGATTGATGTATTGCAGGCGGATCGCATAACTCCGTAATACATCTTCTTTACGATTAGGAATAGAAAGACAGCCTTCGGCACCTTTTCGTTTCAGTTTGGAGCGCCATAGAATTTTAGGATTTACATAGAATTCAAATGGCTGATCCGGTTTGTCAAATCGTTGTACCCAGATTAGATTTTTATTTATACCGATTTGTGGCGCAGCGATGCCTACACCCGGGTGATTGGGATCACGTACCGTCGCAAACATTCTTTTGGAAAGAGACTCAATCAATGGGTCGTTGTATTTGACATCACTGCTTGTCGCTTTTAGAACTTTCAGATCTTTTTCGTCTGTTGTCTGCAATACGCGAAGAATTGCATTTTCATCGCCTGATAAAATGATTTTCTTGTCAGCAGCACTAAACTCCTGACCCGCGTTAAGATTGACCGGTCTTTCGTTTTTTGACTTATGAAATGCTTTTTCTCCTGCCATAATTTTTGTTTCTAAATTGTTTTCAACTGGGGGAACCGGACAACGATAGCCGTTACTGTAAGCGCAATAGGGGTTATATGCTCTGTTAAAATCTATCTCAACGTTGTCCCCTTTTATATCGTCTGTGGATAAATCAATATATCGGCCACCACTATAACTTTCCTGGCCATTTGTTAAATCTAAAAATGGCAAAAATAAATGTTTTTTATAGGCAGGATTTTGAAATAATGCGACGCTTTGGTAGACATTCAGTACACGTTCTTTACCTTGTAGGGTAAATGTTATGATTCCATATCTTTTGTATTCATTGCTTGTGCCGTCATAGGTCGGCATACGGAAGACGGGCTCATCAAACAAAACTTCAATTTTTGCTTTGACTTTATAACTTGCGTCTACTGGAAAGTAATCCAAAAATGCTACTTGATCTGATTTCAATGGGCCATATTGTTCTTTCGCCAATTCAGCGGCTTTTTCTTCACGAAGAGCGGTAATTTGTTGCTCATATTTACTTTGAGCATGCGTATTCAAGCATAAGGCCAACAGGAAACTGGCGACAAGTGTTTTTTTCATGTGTTTAAATATTTATTTGTCCGATTTCACGCAACGCAACCAAATGCCACATCGATTGTGGTGTTGTTTGAGCGATGTGTCAATAGGATAAGCTTATAGCCCCGCTATGATCGGCTCGAATTCGGTGATCTATTGCACAATAAGCAAGTTAGCTTGCTGTTGTCAATAGTCTATCAAAGTTATAGTTTTTTTTGATTAAACAATGATAATAAGGGTGTCAAAAAATAAAGCGATGATCTGCTGAAAAGGAAAGCAGAAGCAAAATATTGCATCTTCCTATGTAATACTCGGTCGTACTTTGTACTTTTGTGAAAAAAAACATATCCATGAGATTGATGGCCTTTGATTACGGTACAAAACGAATAGGAGTTGCTGTGACCGATCCAATGCAAATTATTGCGACGGCATTGACTACTGTACATCCGCAGGATATTTGGACATTTCTAATAGATTATTTACAGACAGAACAAGTGGAAACTTTTGTCGTCGGCAAGCCACGGCAGCTGGACGGCACTGACTCTGAATCCGCACAGCATGTTGTCGGTTTTATTCGGAAACTGAGGAAGACTTACCCCGCAATTGCTGTTGCCGAAATAGATGAGCGTTTTACGTCTAAAATGGCTTCGGCAGCGATTGCGCAAAGCGGAAAAAAGAAAAAGGATCGCCAACAAAAGGGATTGATTGATACCGTGTCGGCAACGATTATTTTGCAGAGCTACATGGCTAGCCGTAATTTTTAAGTAGACAGCGACTAATAAGTCAAGCAACAAAAAAATAAAAAGACAAAAGGATGAAGAGCATATTATTTTTTACCGAGGATACAGATTTCAAATTAAAAGAAAAAGGAAAGATTCGTCAATGGATTGCTGATGCGATCAAAGCCGAAGGATTTAAACGCGTAGGTGAGCTGAGCTTTATCCTGTGTTCGGATGCTTACTTACTTGAAATCAATAAACAATATTTAAATCACGACACCTATACGGATATCGTTACTTTTGATTCCTCCGAAGATGATGACACCATTGCCGGCGATATTTTTATCAGTGTGGAACGTATTCAGGAGAATGCTGAAAAATTTAAAGTTGATATGCGCGACGAGTTACATCGGGTTATTATTCATGGTGTTATGCACTTGTGTGGTTATCCGGATAAGAAGCCGGCAGATAAGGCTAAGATGACTGCTAAGGAAGATGAGTATCTAGGTAAAAGAAACTTTTAACAGACCTTCTTACGCTCATTAGGGCCAACAGTTCGGTGAATTGGATGAATGTTCTATTTTGCTCGAGAGAAGGAGGTAATATATAAAAAAAGCGCTTTACAAGTAGTAAAACGCTTTTTTTT
This sequence comes from Sphingobacterium sp., assembly GCA_031253985.1. GTDB lineage: Bacteria > Bacteroidota > Bacteroidia > Sphingobacteriales > Sphingobacteriaceae > Sphingobacterium. The sequence goes on along the minus strand of JAIRVH010000183.1, from coordinate 77,942 downwards.
ATGGTGTTTCTAACGACTAGAATCTTTCAAATTGAGAGAAGAAGAAGTTTCCTTCGATAGCAGCGTTCTCATCTGAATCCGATCCATGGATAGCATTTGCATCGATTGATTTTGCGTATTTGTTACGGATCGTGCCTTCAGCCGCATCAGCAGGGTTAGTAGCACCGATCAACGCACGGAAATCTTCAACAGCATTATCTTTTTCTAAGATTGCAGCAACGATAGGACCTGAAGTCATAAATTCGACCAACTCACCGTAGAAAGGACGCTCTTTGTGTACTGCATAGAATGCACCTGCTGTTTCTTTAGAAAGTTGGATGTATTTCATTGCAATGATTTTAAAACCACCAGCAATAATATCGTTTAAGATTGCACCGATGTGACCGTTCGCTACAGCGTCAGGCTTGATCATCGTAAATGTTCTGTTAGTTGCCATTATTTTAATTTTTTTGCAAAATTAGATAAATTGCTTTTCATATGCAATATCATTACCCTTCATATCGCCACAATTCTTGATAAACTTAATAACATAATATCTTCTTAACCGTGAAATTCTTACATTCTGCCCCGAATCTATAACTGTAGGGTAATTGGTATTTCATACTATTTCGTAACAATCTCTTCTGGGTGATACGCTCACAAGACCACTGAGCCTGACCATTTCAAGAAAAGTAAAAAAACAATTTATCTAAGTTCAATGCGAATACGTAACTTTGTGATATTATGGCATTAAATCTAACAGTAGACATCGATAAAGATTCGGGCTTTTGCTTTGGAGTAGTATACGCTATTGATATGGCGGAGGAGATTTTGGAAGAAGACGGTTATCTTTATTGTTTGGGAGATATTGTTCATAATGACGAGGAAGTTGCCCGCTTGAAAGCAAAAGGCTTACGGATTATCGATCATGCTGTACTGCCGACCTTGAGCAATGAAAAGGTGTTGATCCGTGCGCACGGCGAAGCTCCGGAGACCTACCGTATTGCGTTGGAAAATAATATAACCTTAATCGATGCTTCTTGTCCGGTTGTTCTTAAATTGCAGAATCGTATAAAAACATCGTTCGATCAAAAAGAGAAGATCTTAATCTTCGGAAAGCATGGGCATGCCGAAGTAATCGGTTTACAGGGGCAGACAAATAACGAGGCCTTGGTTTTTCAGGATATTGCCGAATTGGATCAGGTCGAACTGCCTTCATCATTTACCTTATATAGCCAGACAACAAAGAGTGTAGATAAATTTTATGCGATCAAAGATGAATTGATCAAGCGAGGCTATGAAGTCAAAGCTAACGATACCATCTGCAGACAAGTGTCCAATCGATACGAAGATTTAGGTGCTTTTGCCCGGCAATATGACAAGATTGTTTTTGTTTCAGGCAAGAAGTCCTCCAATGGCAAAGTACTTTTTGAAGTTTGCCAAAATGCAAATCCAGCTAGCTATTTTATTTCTGATCCGGCCGAATTAGATGCAAGTGTGTTTGCTGAAAATGACCGTATCGGTATCTGCGGAGCCACTTCGACACCAATGTGGTTAATGCGCGATGTAAAAGCAAGTTTAGAAGCATTATAGGCGCAATTACCCGTCACAGATATTTCATAATTCCACGGTTTAGAACCGGAGTGCATTCTTTTTTGCGTAGCTTTGTAAGCTATGAGCAATAAAGGCAAAAAAGGTATTCTTTTAGTACAATTGGGTACACCTGATAGTCCCACTACTCCAGATGTAAAAAGATATTTAACGGAGTTCCTAATGGATCCGCGAGTCATTGATATTCCTTATTTTCAACGAACCTTATTGGTAAAAGGGATTATTGCACGTACACGTGCTCCAAAATCTGCAAAGGTATACGAAACGATCTGGGATAAAGAAACGGGGTCGCCTTTGATGCACTATAGTGTTTTGCAACGCGATCTGTTGCAGGAAGCATTGGGTGAAGAATACCATGTGGAATTAGCGATGCGGTATCAAAATCCATCAATTGAGGCCGCATTGAAAAATATGGAAGGCCTATTTTTGGAGTCTATTCGCGTCATACCCTTATTTCCACAGTATGCTTCCGCCACTTCAGGATCAGTCATTGATCGTGTGATGGAGCTTATTCGCAGATGGAATTACCTGCCGGAAATCAGTTTTGTAAGCAATTTTTGTACGGATGATTTGATGGCCGAGACATTTGCAGATCATGCCCGTAGACACGATTTGGAAAGTTTTGATCATTTTGTATTCAGCTATCACGGACTTCCTGTACGACAGCTTGGTAAAGTAGACCCTACAGGTCAGCTTAAATGTCCTGAATCAGGTTGTGACTCTTGTAAATCAGCAGTCAATTCATACTGTTATCTTTCCCAGTGTTATGCGACAACGCGAACGATAGCTGCAAAACTAGGTTTGGAAAAAGAGCAATATTCGCTGTGCTTTCAATCACGTCTGGGCAAAGAACCCTGGATACAGCCCTATACATCCGATTTGTTGCATGATCTTGCCGCAAAGGGTTATAAGAAGTTATTAATTTTCAGTCCTGCTTTTGTGGCGGATTGTATCGAGACCATTGATGAAATTGGCGTGGAATATGCTAATGAATTCAAGAACTTAGGAGGAGAGGAGGTTTGTTTGGTCGAGAGTCTTAATGATGATCCCAAATGGATTGAGTCTTTAAAACAATTGGCACTCCATGCCAAAAACTAAAATAGGTAAAAGATGTTGTTAGTAAACGCGTGTGTATTACTCATATTGGATTTTTATATTTTCTTTGCGCTCCGCGCAACGAAGATCAAATTTCCCAAAACAAAAGTATTTTCCATTCTATGGTGGTCTTATTCTGTTTTATTGCTATTGGGAGTTTTTATCTCAGCACAATATAGTATTCCCTTAATTGTTCGGTCGGTTATTTTAGTTGCCTTTTTTCTGACCGCCGCCTCAAAGATATTTTTCTTTCTGATTTTATTGATTGATGATATCCGACGCGGAGGAGTTTGGTTAAAACGTCTTTTTGCGAGGAAGAGCTCTGTCGAGGATTTGGTCGAAGATGCTGGAGATCCGTTACCTGAAAATCCGGTGAAGGGAATTAGCCGATCCGAATTTTTAACCAAGGCCGGTATCCTTGTTGGTGCTTCGCCGTTGATTCCTTTGAGCTGGGGTATTATTTCAGGAGCCTATGACTACCGTGTCAGAAGAGTTCCGTTGTATTTACCCAATTTACCCAAAGCATTCCACGGAATGACCATTGCCCAGATCTCGGATGTGCATTCCGGCTCGTTCTATAATAAGAAGGCAGTCACGGGCGGTATTGATATGCTTTTAAAGGAAAAAGCCGATGTGACTTTCTTTACAGGTGATATCGTGAATGCCCAGGCTTCTGAAATGCGGGATTATCAGGATATTTTTGCCCGTGTGAAATCCGACTTGGGTGTATTCTCTACGTTGGGTAACCACGACTATGGCGATTATTATTATGGCAAAGAAGATTCTCCAGCAAAGCGCAAGAATCTCCAGGATGTTATCGACGTTCATAAAGTGATGGGTTGGGATCTTCTGATGGATGAAAATCGCAAGATCAAAGTCGATGGTGAAGAACTTTGTATTGTTGGTGTTCAGAATTGGGGGACAGGTCGTTTTCCGAAACATGGCGATATTAAGAAAGCTTTAATGGGGACCGAAGAGCAGCCCGTTAAATTACTGCTGTCTCACGATCCTTCGCATTGGCGTGCTCAGGTACTGGATACAGATGTGGATGTGATGTTTGCCGGACATACACACGGTATGCAATTTGGCGTAAGGTCAGAGATGCTGCAATGGAGTCCAGTACAATATATCTATAAAGAATGGGCAGGGCTGTATCGCGAACAGCAGAATAAACGATTATATGTTAATGTTGGCTATGGCTTTTTAGGTTATCCTGGACGTGTTGGAATTCTGCCTGAGATTACCATATTCGAATTGCTAAAAGCGCAAGACCCAAAGTTTAACGCATAAAAAATCCCCTTTGACTTTTGAGTTAATATAGCTATTATTGTGTATTCTGTACACCAGTTATACATAACATGCAATCAACTTTAAACTTTGGGGACTCTCCCCACACACGTGTGAATATTCTTACCGGGGAAAAAGTACTTGTCTCTCCGCATCGTAGTAAAAGACCTTGGCAGGGGCAAGTAGAGGATCTTCCGGGAGATAACAGACCGGAATATGATCCGCAATGCTATTTATGTCCAACCAATAAACGGGCCGACGGTGACGTTAATCCGGATTATAAAGAGAGCTTCGTTTTCGTGAACGATTTTTCAGCTTTATTAAAAGATACAAGCCAGCAAGAATTTAATGAGGACGAATTGTTTGTCGCAGAGACGGAAAGAGGGATCTGTAAAGTCATTGCATTCACCCCACGTCACGATCTTACACTTCCCGAAATGGATCAGGTAGCGATAAAGGCTGTGGTTGATCTTTGGCAGAAAGAGTTTGTGGAACTATCCAAGGTTGAATGGATTAAATATATCCAGATTTTTGAAAATAAAGGTGCAATTATGGGATGTAGCAATCCGCATCCACATGGACAAATCTGGTCACAGAACCATTTGCCTGTAGAAATTCAAAAAGAATGTGTTCAACAACAGCACTATTTCGATAAATACCAGCGCACTATCCTGTCAGATTATGTTAAAGCCGAACTAAAAAAGGAAGAACGAATTATAGATGAGAACGATTCTTTCGTTTCTTTAGTACCTTTCTGGGCTGCTTGGCCTTACGAAACGATGATTGTCAGCAAACGGTCTATTCAGAATATTGCGGGGTTTGACGAAAAAGAAAAGGCCGATTTTGCCGCTATCCTCAAGTTACTGACGACGCGTTACGACAATCTCTTCAAAACATCTTTCCCTTATTCCGCCGGCATGCATCAGGCACCAGTAAATGATGGCGATCATCCGGAATGGCATTGGCATATGCACTTCTACCCACCATTGTTGCGTTCTGCAACAGTGAAAAAATTTATGGTCGGCTATGAGATGTTAGCAAACCCACAACGTGATATAACACCAGAAGTTGCTGCAGAACAGTTGCGAAATTGTTCGACAGTACATTATAAAGCTAAATAAGATGATAACAAAGGATACAATTGTAAATAAATTTATAGAACACTATCAAGAAGAACCGCTTGTGGTTTCTTCCCCCGGGCGTATTAATATTATCGGCGAACATACAGATTACAATGATGGGTTTGTATTGCCTGCAGCGATTGATAAAGCAATTTATGTTGCTGTAAGCAAACGGTCGGATGATACGATCGTATTGTATGCAGAAGACTATCAGGAACGCCATGAGGTAAAATTAGCGGAGATCGCTATTTCAGAAAAACATTGGCCAAACTATATTCTCGGTGTAGTCGATCAATATCAGAAACGCGGTGCAGCTTTAGGTGGATTTAACCTTTATATCGATGGTGATGTACCGCTTGGGGCCGGGTTATCCTCTTCAGCAGCCGTTGAATGTGCCGTTACCTTAGCACTCAGCGAATTGTTCGATTTGCAGGTCGAACGACTTGATATTCCACAGATAGCCCAAAAAGCTGAACATACGTATGCTGGTGTGATGTGTGGTATCATGGACCAGTTTGCATCGGCTTTTGGGAAAGAAAAAAATGTAATCAAGTTGGATTGCCGTACATTGGAATTCGAGTATGTTCCACTTGATCTTAAAGGATATGAAGTGGTGTTGCTGAATACCAATGTGAAACATTCTCTGGCTTCAACGGCATACAACACACGTCGCGAGCAGTGCGAGCAGGCTTCTGCCTGGGTGCGGGAAAAATATCCAACGGTCAAGAACCTGCGTGATGTAACCATCGAAATGCTTGATGAATTGGTTAAGGACAAAGATGCTGACATTTACGCTAAGGCAAGCTTTGTTGTCCGCGAGAATGAGCGTGTTGAGAAATCTTGCGATGCACTACGTTCAGGAGATGTTGTTCAGCTGGGACAATATATTTTCCAAAGCCATGAGGGTTTGAGCAAAGTATATGAAGTGAGCTGTCCGGAATTGGATTATTTGGTCGATTATGTCAAGCAGTTTCCTGAGGTGATCGGTGCCCGTATGATGGGCGGTGGTTTCGGTGGCTGTACGATCAATATCGTCAAAGAAGGCGTATTACCTGCAATTTTGCCAACACTCGAAAAAGAATACAAACAAAAATTTGATAAAGAACTTTCGGTCATTCAGGTCAGGATTGCCGACGGTACCCGGGTGCTTTAGTAAAAAATAGGTACAGTAAGGGGAATAACATTAACGTGCTATTCCCCTTATTTTTTTGCCTTTTTTGATAAAGACTTACCACATAAGTGTTAGTTAAGCTGATCTAAGGCCTGTTTTAAATCGGCAATTAAATCATCGATATGTTCGATTCCAACAGAGATGCGCAACATGCCCTGCGTAATTCCCGAAGCTTCTTTCTGTTCCTTCGTATGATGACCGCCCCACATACTGGCCGGATGCACAATAAGGGACTCCACGCCACCTAGACTGGCCGCGTTGATAAATACATGGAGACCATTGATGAATGTCTGCGCATTTGAAAAAGCTTCTTCTTCATCTTTACTGTTCAGCTCCATACAAAGCATACCCGAAAACCCGCTCATTTGTTGTGCTGCGAGCTCATGTTGGGGATGATTAGGTAACCCCGGGTAACTGACCTTCTTGATTTTCGGATGCTGATCCAAAAATTCGGCCAGCAGCAGGGCGTTTGCATTGATCTGTTTGACACGTAGACTTAACGTTTTCAATCCGCGTAACAATAACCAGGAGTCAAGCGGTGCAAGTGATGCCCCCAAAGCGACCGATCGCTTCCATACACGGGCAATATAGTCCCGCGTACCGCAGACGACACCAGCAGTGAGATCGCTATGTCCGCCTAAATATTTCGTGGCACTGTGGACAACGACGTCAATTCCAAAATCTGTCGGGGTTTGGTTGATAGGGGAGGCAAAGGTATTATCGACCATGCTCTGAATTCCATGCTGTTTGGCGAGTTCTCCGATCGCTTTTAGGTCCGTGATATGGAGATTGGGATTTGATGGAGTCTCTATAAAAATTAGCTTGGTATTTGCCTGAATAGCTCCTCCAAATGCTGCAATATCTGTTTGATCCACAGCAGTAACTGTAATGCCATAATCCGTTAAGAACTCCTTAAAGAAAATAGCCGTTCCGGAATAATGTGCATGCTGGGCAACAATATGATCTCCCGATTTAACGATGGCTAATATGGCGGTACTGATCGCTGCCATACCCGTTGCAAAGACCAGTGCATCCTCCGTTTTTTCCAATTTTGCGACCACCGCCGCTACCTGGCTATTCGTCGGGCTGCCATGACGATGATAGAAATAAGGGTGTTTCGGTTCGGTAGCAGCCTTGATGTATTCCGCTGGATCAGGATCTGCAACGTATGTGGATGTCTGGTAGATTGGAGTTGTTACTGCAGATGTCTGGTTGAATTGCTGTCCTTCATGGACGAGTATCGTTTCGGTATTGGTTGCCATAGTAATAATGTTGATTGATGCTTGTATTGCCTTAAGTTTCCATAATACGAACTTGTCGCATCTTTGACCCTAAGGAGCCCTTAGCTCGTTTGAAAGCAATGTTGGTGCTAACAGTTCGTAGAAGGCTTGTCTTGTCTATCAAATATAAATAAAATCTACGTATTGAGTAGATTTTATTTATATCGGATGCATCGCTGGATCTTACAACATTTCTTTTAGAAGGTTCAACGCGTATCCAATGGTATTCACATTGTTTAGCGCTAACCGTAGCTGGCCTTTCACCTCCTTTAGATTGCTTATTTCGGGATGACTTTGTACAAAGGACAGTACGCGGCCAAACTGGTCTGATTCAAAGTAGCTGGATTTTGGATTGTTGACAAAGTAACCTTTCAGCGTATGCTTTTTATAGGCTATTTTTTCGAATCCGATGGTTTTGCCAAACCATTGTAAACGAAGGGTATTGAATAATTCAAAGACTTCCCGTGGGATAGGACCAAAACGATCTTCAAGCTCTTTCTCAAAGGCTGCCAATTGCTGCTCATTCTCCAGTTTGGAGAGTTCCGTATATAGATTATACCGTTCCGTAATATTCGTTACATATTCATCTGGGATCAATACCTCGAGGTCTGTGTCAATCTGTGTAAAGGATACATACTTTCGTTCCTTCTCATCCGCGAATACTTCCGAAAATTCATCTTCTTTCAGCTCCTGAATGGCTTCATCTAAGATTTTATGATACATCTCGAAACCGATCTCTGCAATAAATCCCGACTGTTCGCCACCCAAGAGGTTGCCCGAACCACGTATATCTAAATCGCGCATAGCAACATTAAATCCAGAGCCCAGTTCTGAAAACTCTTCTATCGCAGAAAGTCGTTTATAGGCTTCCGATGTTAACGTTGACAGTGGTGGGCTCAGCAGATAACAGAAAGCCTTTTTATTGGAGCGGCCGACCCGACCCCGCATTTGGTGCAGGTCACTGAGGCCAAACATATGCGCATGATTAATAATAATCGTATTCGCATTTGGAATATCAAGACCTGCCTCAATAATCGTTGTGGCGATTAAGACATCGAAATCGTGATTAATAAACTTGAGCATCACATCCTCCAGTTCATCGCCCTCCAATTGGCCATGTGCAACACCGACACGGGCTCCTGGAACCAGTTTACGGATCAAATTGCCCAGCTGTGGAAGATCTGCCACACGGTTATGGATAAAGAATACCTGTCCGCCGCGATCCAGTTCGTAACTGACAGCTTCACCGATCAACGTTTCATTGAAAACGTGAAGTTCTGTCTGCACCGGCTGCCGGTTGGGCGGCGGAGTCGAGATGATACTCAGATCGCGGGCTCCCATCAATGAAAAATGCAAGGTTCTCGGTATAGGTGTTGCTGTTAATGTTAGCGAATCCACGTTTGCGCGCATCACTTTCAGTTTTTCTTTTACAGTAACGCCAAACTTTTGCTCCTCATCGATAATCATCAGGCCAAGATCTTTGAACTTGACATCTTTGCTAACAAGACGATGCGTACCGATGATAATGTCTATTTTCCCTTCAGCAAGCCTGGCTAAGGTATCTTTAATCTGTTTCGTTGTCTTGAACCGGTTGATGTAATCAATCGTGCACGGAAGACCTTTTAGTCGCTCCGAGAATGTCCGGAAATGCTGCAATGCAAGAATTGTTGTTGGTACCAGAACGGCTACCTGTTTGCTGTCCGCTACCGCTTTGAAGGCCGCACGGATAGCAACCTCTGTTTTCCCAAAGCCAACATCCCCGCAGATCAGGCGGTCCATCGGATGTGGCGATTCCATATCTTTTTTTACATCAGCAGTAGCCTTTTCCTGATCGGGTGTATCCTCATAAATAAAGGAAGCCTCTAGCTCATTCTGTAAGTAACTATCCGGTGAAAATGCATTTCCATGTTGTGCTTTGCGTTTGGCATAAAGCATAATCAGATCACGCGCAATATCTTTGACCTTTTTCTTGGTTGTCTTTTTGAGTTTGTCCCAGGCATCCGTACCCAGTTTATTCATTTTGGGCACTGTGCCCTCTTTGCCTGAATACTTGGAGATGCGGTTTAAAGAGTTGATGTTCACATACAGAAGATCATTGTCTGCATAGATCAAGCGGATCATTTCTTGAGATTTGCCGTTAACATCTACTTTTTCCAAGCCACCATAACGGCCCACACCGTGATCAATATGAGTGATGAAATCTCCGGGTTTAAGATCCCGCAAATCCTTGAGCGTGATTGCCTGTGAACGCTCGTAAGCCTTCTTACGTTTGTATTTATAATACCTGTCAAATATTTGGTGATCCGTATAACAGGCCAGTTTTAAACTGTCGTCTCTAAAGCCTTCCCGTAAAGCTTTATGAATTGGAATAAAGGTTGCCGACTTATCGAGGTCTTCCAGAATGGTATAAATGCGCTCCACCTGTTTTGTTGAATCGGAGAAGATAAGATTCTGGATGCGCTGGCCTTCATTTTCTTTGAAATTATGGATTAAGAGATTAAAATCCTTATTGAATGAAGGTTGCGGATGGATATCGAACTTGAGGCTTACTTCGGATTTATAAAAAAACTGTTTGCCGAATTCGATGACGGGGAACTCGAAAAATAAGGCATTGAGGTTTTTCTCGTCTGTAAATTCATGGGCTGGATTATGCCATTCCGGGTTGTCCTTTTTCTGCTTATCGGTTAATCCCGCCCATAATTTCTCTGCTTTCTTTAGGCCATCTTTAACAATATCCAAGGTAAATTGAGCGTCTTTAATCCATATGGCTGCCCCCTGATCGACATACTCCAATAAGGAAATGTGCTGGGATGTCAGGAATTTTGCCTGTACATTTGGTACAATGGTTACTTTATGGATTTTTTTGACGGAAAGCTGGGATTCAATATCAAATGTTCGAATGCTTTCGATATCGTCCCCAAAGAACTCAATACGGTAAGGGAGATCGTTCGAAAAAGAAAAGATATCTACAATACCGCCGCGTATCGCAAACTGTCCCGGTTCATACACAAAATCTACACGTTCAAAATCGTATTCGATTAAAAACTCATTGATAAAATCAATACTTAGCGCCGTGTTTTCTGTTATTTCTAACGTGTTTTTATCCAGATCATTCCGGTTGATCACTTTCTCCGCAATAGCTTCCGGATAAGTAACCACCATTTTAGGCAATTCGGATGTGTGGTTAAGTGAACTTAACGTCTCCGCACGTTGCAATACATTCGCAGAATCGGTTTGTGTAAAATCAAACGATTTTCGATAAGACGAAGGAAAAAAAAGAACCTGTTTATCCAGTAGGCTTTCCAGATCACTTAGAAAATAAGAAGCATCTTCATGAGTCGGTAAGATAAAGACCATTGGACGTTCCTGTAAGTTGTAAGAAGATACGGCTATAAATGCATCCGATGACCCAATAAGTCCTTTCAGCTGGATCTTTGGGTTTTTAGACTGCATGGCCTTGGTAAGCGACTGGACAGATTCGCTTTGGCTGTATTTTTCTAATATTTCTTGAATTCCCACGAGCAAAAATTTCGAATAATTGCGAATTTAACGAAATAGTATCAAGTATTGGGTATGAAGTGCTAAATTTTTTGGTAAAAAAATGGCGGACTTGCTCGTTAAGAAGCGGATACTTTAAGCCTTTCAAAAGTAATAGGCTGATTAATCGGTACTGATTTTATTGAGCCAGGTAAAAAGTATATGCGAAGACAAGGAATAGCAACAACGTGGCTAAATAGATTATTTTATATTGTTCGTAAGCTGTAACACGAAAGGATCCAATTTTTACACGGTTTTTGCTATTTCTCATGGTTAATTTAGGTCGATATCAATCTTCTGTTCACTAATATAGCTTTTTAGTGTTGTATTACCAAAAGCATCTAGCGTGTTTTGAAAATCTTCCCGATAGTCGAACTGAAAGTCCTCATGCAGTTTACTGAATTTACCTACGGCATGTTTAATTCGGCCTGTAATATATTTATGCAATTTATGGGCAGCAGACTGGTAGGAGGAGTCAAAAAGCCTGTCATAGTCGGCAATGGCACGCTTCAGGATATAACATCTAAATTCTACTTCGCTGTTTTTGTCCTTGGTGACTTTTTCGTGCTCATTGACTAATCCGCTTGCCTGCTTCACCAGCTTGCTCAGCGCAATAAAGTTACTGTGATGTGGTGTATTGGCGATCTGACTTAAACCAATATCGAACAATTGCGCCAGTTGCTGGCGTAGTTTTTCAATACGATCTTCTAAATCATACTCGTTTTCCAGTAATTGGAAATGCAATTGCTTGATCAGCATTTTGTCCTTGCTTATCAGGCGTACGAGGAGTTTGTCTTTTTCCTTTTGCGGCAGGTCAAGGACAGCTTTCTTTAATTCGGCATCTTGATGTAAGGACATAATCTGTGTTTTAGTGTAAAAGAGGATCTTGAGCGAAAATTCAGGTACACTGAAAGCGTACCTGAATAAAATTCTCGTTTCATAAGCTGGAATGTATGTAGACAATAGCTGCCTACATAGTTACCGCCGCTTGCTATTAATACAATATTCTGAACTTAATTGTATTGTCGATCTGTTTGAGTTGTTTCAATAGATCTTTATCATATTCACCTTGTATATCAGTTACCGCATAGCCAATGTCACTTTTGGTCATTAGAAATTGGGCAACGATATTGATGTTATTTTGAGCGTAGACCTTATTGATCTGAGCCATAATTCCGGGAACGTTCTGGTGGATATGCAGCAATCTTGTCACCTGTTTTACTTTTGGTAAAATCAGATTTGGAAAGTTGCGACTTAAGTAAGTATCACCATTGTTGATGAAATCAGCCATTCTGCGCGGAATAAACTCTGAATTTTTCTTTTTATTTTTCTTATCATCGAAAACGACAATACCTTTAGCATTGCAGATATCCTTATTGATGTGCCCTTTGATATCACCCAGATATCCGATCGTCTTTAATTTGTCGGCCTGTTGAAGCTGTTCGTCACTGATATCAATATTGTCGCCCAGGAGAAGCATGCCAACATCTTTTACGTACTTTTCTTCGAATGTGTCTTTTGTCCGGATAGAAAATCCGTCTCTTTTTAGGATATGAGCTGCTATTTCCGGTACATCGCCCACGATCAAACAGAGGATACGGTTTTTAGGATAGGATATTGCACGGGGCAAGTCATTTACATATAAGAATTCATCAAAACTTGGCGTAATGAAATCTGCTTTCTCAGTCACGCTTTTACGTTGGATGTTCTCTGTGAATGCAAAGAACTTTTCAATTAATCCCGATTCCTTCAGTTGAAAATCTGAATAGCCGTCGCCAATGCCAAACAGTCTTCCTTCAATATTTAATTGCTTTAATAATTGCACCTTTCCACCTTCATTCGATAAGGGGTTCTCCTCATCAAAACCGATAATATTACCTTCTTCATCAAATCGGAATGTATTGGCGTAGATATTTTCCGTCTTGATATGATACGGCGTCACAACAGGTGTAATAAATTCTTTAAAACCTCCTGAAACAATCCATGCCGTGTCAGCATGTTTTTTGAAGAATTCACGATTTCGGGAAAAAGAGGTTGAAACCTTTTTCTTAAGATGCGAAACAAGTTTATCCAAATGGGATCTATTGGCATTTAGGAGCTTTACGCGACCCGCTAGCGCCTCGCGGAAAGAAAGTTTACCTTCCATGGCAAGATTGGTGTACCGCTCGATTTCCTCGTAGATAGATTCGCGATCCGGATGGTTTTCAAGAGAGATCCGTGCAAGTTCATCAAGGGCCTCTACTTGTGTAAATGTACTATCAAAATCAATGATGTAATAGTTTTTCATCTTATTGTTTTTTTATGAAACGATCATGAGTATTATAGCTGAAAGTTGATCTCCGACAGGGTAATTTTCCGATGGGTTCCTTTAAAAATGTGCTGATTAAAGGCGGTAAAACTAGCAGCGGGATCGCGCTCTATTTAATGATTGATATTACTCACGATGGGTTCAAGGTTCGGTTGTTTGTTTATGTTATCGTTTTACTGTTTGTTATATAAATCTGCAATTTCCTTCAAGGTCTGCTCTAAAGGTCTGTAACTGTGGTTAAGGAGCGTCTGGATTTTAGCATTTGAATACTGCAATTTGGCACTTGAGGCTGCTGCCGTTTCCTTTGTCAATGTCGCATCTGATTTTTTAAATATGGAAAACATGCTGGAAACCGTGGAGGCAACCTGAAGTAAAGTCTCGGAAACTTCGATGGTCGGTTCAGGCTTGTTCATTAATACACTTGCCACACTCAATAGATCCTTGTTGAGTATATTAAGATGATTAATGATATAGCGTTCGGCGGCAATGTCTTCTCTTTCCATCAATTGGATCATGATCGCCGCAACATCCTCTACGTCAACAACGCCAACACTTCCTTTCGGGTAGAATCGTAAGCCTTTATTGATCATCGAAAAAATTGCTCCGGAGCCTTTATCATGTGCTGCTGCACCTAAAATTACGGATGGATTGACAATAACTGCGTTTAAACCTTCGGTAATACCGCGCCAGACCTCCATCTCCGCCTGATATTTTGATAATGAATAGTTGGATGTCAAGGAATTGTGTTCCCAGTGATCTTTCTCGGATACTGGTAGATTGTCCCTATTTGTACCCAAAGCGGCGATGGAACTTACATGGAGCAAACGAATGCCCTTTTCAAGGCAAAGATTGACCACATTTGCTGTTCCTTCTACATTTACTTTAAAGAGGGATTTAGCATCTTTTTTTTGATACGAAACCAATGCTGCACAATGGAATACTTTGGTAACTCCTTCAAGAGCATCTTCCAATTCAAAATAATTGTTGATATCGGCGTCGATCCATTGAATCAGCGAAGATGCTAACAACGGAGCCGGAATAGTCGATTGAGCTCTTTTGATGGCAATCACGTCAATTCCTTGGTCTATCAACTGCTTAATTAACGTAGACCCTAAAAAACCTGTTCCTCCAGTTATTAATATCACTTTATAAAGATACTGTTAAAAATAATGTTTTCAAAAGTTAGTTAATAAATGGATATTTGTGTGAATTGCATCCTGAAAAAACCTTCATGCTTTCGCAAGTACCAGATGCGATGAAAGCCAAAGAATGTTCTTTCTGTCTAATTAAAATAGACGCTTTTCAGAAAAATAAGAGGTTTTACAAATTATAGCTTATGTCATCACTGTCCGTATTTTTTAGCCCAATTTCTATTACTGGTTTTGCTCCTGAACATGGCTTCTTGAGTTCTCAGCTGGGAAACGTTATTCAAGCCTATGAAACAGATTTTCCCGTCTGGGAAGAGGGTAAACAACCCCAATTGGCTATTGTCGGTGTAGAAGAAGATCGGGCATCCATGAATAACAATGGAACGGATAGAGCACCAGATGCTGTGCGAAAGCACCTTTATGCACTCTATCAGGGTGATTATAAGATGAACATCGTTGATTTGGGAAATATCAAAGCAGGTAATACGATTCAGGATACTTATATTGCTCTAAAATCTGTCGTCGAAGAACTCGTCAAAGAGAATATTATTCCGATTATTATTGGCGGTGGACAAGATTTGACCTATGCGCAATATTTGGGATACCAAAATTTGGAGCGAAAAATAGAACTAGCGATTATCGACGCACGTTTTGACCTTGATCAGGAAAATGCCGACAATGTGAGACTAAATTCACGATCTTACGTGAATCATATAATCCTGCATCAGCCAGATTATTTATTCAATTTAAATGCGATTGCCTATCAAACTTACCTCGTTAGTAAGGAGTCTATCAATATGTATGATAAACTATTTTTCAATGCGACACGATTAGGTATGATTGCCGGCAAGATGGATCAGTCTGAGCCTTTGATCCGAGCGGCAGATTTAATTAGTTTTGATATTGGAGCCATTCGGGCTTCTGAAGCACCTGGAAATGCCAATGCCATGCCTAATGGGCTATATGGCGATGAGGCTTGCCAGCTTGCCCGCTATGCAGGGATGTCAGATAAATGTTCTTCCATTGGTTTTTATGAATTCAATCCAACATTTGATCCGATGGAGCAGACCGCGATGCTGGTTTCGCAAATGATCTGGTGTTTTATTGATGGATATTATAATCGTAAACAAGATACGCCTTTATACCCCAAATCTTCTTATATCATTTACCGCACAACACTGGAAAACGAAGAGCATGAATTGGTCTTTGTGAAAAGTAAAAAATCAGACCGCTGGTGGATTCAGGTACCTTATTTTGGGTCCAAATCCGTTAATGAACGCTATTACTTGGTACCTTGCCGTTATGAAGATTACCAATTGGCGGTTTCAGGTGAAATGCCCGATCTATGGTGGAAAACACACCAAAAGCTGCAGTAATAAACCATTAAGTGGGATGTTACTATTGTGCTTTATGATAAAAGAACCTGTGTCACACAAAGCAAACTGACAATGGATTGGTTTTATCGGTGTTTTGAATAGCGATGATCCATTAAACTATAAGCGGTTATAGTGTTTAATTAAATTCAATGATGGCAAAACAGACCTGTTCAGGAAAGTATGCGCCATCTTCAGAAATATAAATCATGGAAATATTTTTCTTTGCGGGAATTGTCTTGTTATTGGTCATTTTGATTGTATTGGTGCTCAAAAAGAATACAGATACCAGTGCAGGTCCTGCGTACAATAAAGAGGTTGAAACATTAAAAATTGAACTTGCTAGATCGCAACAGCGGGAACAAAGTTTGCTTGAAGAGCGTGTCATGCTAAAAAATGAATTGGATAAGGAACGGGAGAATCTCCTGGTTGCTGAGCGTTCCTTAGAAAGTACACGTTCTTTTTACGAAGCACAGCTCGATAAATTTCAGGAACAAAAAAATGAAATCGCCGAAATTAAACGGCAGTTCAACAATGAATTTCAGGTCATCGCCAATAAAATATTGGAAGAGAAGACACAAAAGTTTACAGAGAGTAATCATCGTTCCCTGGGCTTGATCCTGGATCCGCTGAAAGAAAAGATCAAATTGTTTGAAGAGAAAGTCGATAAAAATTACAATCAGGAAGCGGCAGAAAGGAATTCTTTAAAAGGTGTTGTCCTCCAGTTGGTCGAACAGAGTCTTAAAATTAAAGATGAAGCCAATAGTCTAACCAAGGCATTAAAAGGGGATACCAAAAAGCAGGGCAATTGGGGCGAGGTAATTTTAGAACGGGTCTTGGAGCGATCGGGACTTATGCGCGATCGGGAATTTAGACTGCAAGTATCTCTTATGGATGCCGAGGGCAGAAGGATGCAGCCCGATGCGATCATCGATCTTCCTGAAGATAAACACCTGATTGTGGATTCGAAAGTTTCATTGATTGCCTATGAGCGTTGGGTCAATGCTGACACAGACGAAGACCGTGCAATTTTTGCGAAACAGCATGTACAGTCTGTAGAAAACCATGTGAAGGAACTTTCCGCAAAAAACTATCACGAGTTATATGGTATCGAATCGCCAGAATTTGTATTGCTCTTTATGCCCATAGAGTCTGCTTTAAGTATGTCTGTGGTACAGAAACCAGATCTGTTTAGTGAGGCCTGGGATCGCAAAGTTGTCATCGTCAGTCCTTCGACGCTATTGGCAACCCTTCGTACCATTGCCAGCATCTGGAAGCAGGAACGCCAGACCCGGAATGTAATTGAAATTGCGAAAGAAGCTGGAAGCCTGTACGATAAATTTGTCAGCTTCTTAAATGATATGGAGCAGGTACAAAACCAGTTGGAACGGGCGTTAAAAAGTCATGAAGATGCGACTAAAAAGCTTTCGACCGGCGCAGGGAATGTGATCGGAAAAGTGGAGAAGTTGAAACGATTGGGTGCTAAGGCAAATAAACAGATAGACACCAAGTTCCTGGATGAAGAAGATTAATGAAGACGGGCCTACCAAATGGTAGGCCCGTTTATCATCTTTATCCGACGGACCTCAGGTCCGATTTTCTAACTTATGATAGCGGTTTCTATTAAAGCTCTTTCATCCGCTTATTGATGGAAACATCAACATACGTATCCTTTAAGCGATCGACAGCTTCTTTCTGAACCGTGACATTGGTGTCTGATTCGTAATCATGGATAGTCCTTTGATTTTGTACTTCATTATCATAAGGATCCTTTCCTGCCAGCAGTTTGACAATTACAGGTAAACATTCAAGAAAGACAAAAAGCAGTGCAATAAAAAATACAGCATTCGCATTCGATTCGTTGACTTTACCATTGGCATCATATCTGAGGTTACCCAATGCCGAGTTGCGGTCTGCAAAACCAGCCACATTCACGGCGCTATCCAGCGAAGCGTTCGATAAGACTTTCTGATCCAATATGCCTTCAAATTTTTGTTTCTGGCGTATTGCGTTTTGCTGGTTCGTTATTTTATTCCGTAAGGTATCCAGATAACCCTCTTTTTTCTTCAGTTCTTCTTCTTTCATTTTGGCGTAGGGGCCATAGCCCATGACACCGGATGTTTCAGTGGTCTTATTTCCGAATATCTCGTAATTCAATTTTGTACGGTCGTTTTTAATACTGGCTTCCAATGAATCACGTTCTACCGTAATGGCTTTTAAAAGTGAAACCTCATTGGCATATTTTTTATTGAAAGTACTGTTGAGGGTATCAATTTTAGCGCGTTGATCGGCAAGAAAACGTACACGGAGGTTTTCCCGAATCTCTTTATCGAAGATTTTTAACTCCAACGGCCTAGAGATAACCAAACCAATCAAGATGGCCAATAAAATACGAGGAAGGGCTTGCAGAAGCTGCATGAAGCCACTTTTGGATTTATTAATGCTCAGGACAATATAGCGGTCCATATTGAATATCGCCAAGCCCCAGATAATGCCAAATACAATGGCCAACAACCAGTCAAATGTACCCCCACTAAAAACAAAATACATGGCATAGCCACCTGAAAGGCTAGCAAATAACCCCGTGAAAAAAATAGTAGCACCTATGGCTGTGTACTTACTATGTTCTTCCGGATATTTTTCAAGAGTTTCTTGATGTACCCCCGCACACCTCCAAAAGAAACGGTTAATATCGCTCATTAAAATATTTTTACCCAAATTGACAGATTATTTTTAACAAGGTTTACGAATAAGTTTTTGTTTTACAATAGGATGACTGTTTTCATGCTCCTTTACAACCCCCTCCCCAACGAGGCCCAGCTTTTGCCTAATTTTATTATCTTTGGGAAAAAATCAGGAATAATCAGATAATATGAAGAAAAGACAACTTTTGCCATTTTTTGTGATAGTGGCAACTGCATTTGTTGGTTGTGAGGAAAAAAAAGTGATGACAGATAATCCTCTTTTATTGGCTTACGAGACTCCATTCAATGTACCTCCTTTTGACAAGATCAAAACGGAGCATTTTAGGCCAGCTTTTGATGAGGCTATAAAAATACATAATTTGGAAATTGACACGATAGTCAATAATTCCGATAAAGCAACATTTCAAAATACCATAGTAGCCCTCGAAAATGCGGGTGGATTATTGAACAATGTATCTACAGTATTCTACAATTTAAACAGCGCCAATACAAATGACAGTATTCAGGCGATAGCGAAGGATCTGGCACCGATCTTATCGAGTCATTCCGATGAGATTTCGATGAACACCAAATTATTTGACCGTATCAAAACAGTTTGGAGCAGCCGAAATACGCTTGGATTAGATGAACAGGATAATAAACTGTTGGAAGAAACCTATAAGAGTTTCGTACGTTCCGGAGCAAACCTGAAGGATGCTGATAAGGAAAAAATGAAAAAGATAAATGCTGAACTTTCAACATTAACCACCCAATTTGGACAGAATTTATTGGCTGAGACAAATGCCTATACACTTGTTGTTGACTCTGCTAGCCAATTGGAAGGCTTACCGGAATCACTGAAAACGGCAGCAGCAGAAGAGGCCGTAGCGAAAGGAAAGAAAGATAAGTGGGTATTTACCTTACAAAATCCTTCCATTATGCCTTTTCTTCAATATGCAAAAAATCGTGAGTTAAGAAAACAGCTCTGGGAAGCCTACCAGCTTCGTGGCAATCAAGATAATGCCAACGATAACAAGACGATTATCCAAAAAATTGTCAACCTTCGCCTTCAAAAAGCAAAACTGTTGGGTTATTCTTCACATGCGGCCTATGTATTAGAGGAATCCATGGCGAAGAATCCAACGAATGTCTATGCATTATTAAACAAACTTTGGACGCCCGCTTTGGCAAAAGCGAAAGGGGAGGAAGCAGATATTGCGAAGGAAATTAAAGCCGAAGGCGGTGACTTTGCTGTTGCCCCTTACGACTGGAGATATTATACAGAGATT
The DNA here is from genome assembly GCA_031253985.1 of Sphingobacterium sp. Lineage (GTDB taxonomy): Bacteria > Bacteroidota > Bacteroidia > Sphingobacteriales > Sphingobacteriaceae > Sphingobacterium. Next base: position 58,059 of record JAIRVH010000183.1, on the reverse strand, counting down.
ATACGCAAGAAACGGTTCGCTTTGAATGAGGACGAAATTAAACCTTATTTGAGCCTTCCTGCAGTCCGCGAAGGTGCATTTGCCGTTGCCAACAAACTATATGGTTTGACATTTGTAGCCTTAAACAATGTCCCTACTTACCATAAAGATGTAGAAGTATATGAGGTAAAAGACAAAGACGGTTCACATTTGGGTCTCCTATATGCTGATTTCTTCCCACGCGAATCAAAACGTGGGGGGGCCTGGATGACTTCTTATCGCAATCAGTCAACAAAAGATGGCAAACGTGTTGCTCCGGTAATTTCGATCGTATGCAATTTCACAAAACCAGTGGGAAAAAATCCTGCCTTGTTGACATTCGATGAAGCAACGACCTTATTCCATGAGTTTGGACATGCCTTACATGGCCTTCTTTCCAATGTAAGATACCGTTCAATGGCCGGAACTTCTGTACCACGTGACTTTGTTGAACTGCCTTCACAGGTGATGGAAAATTGGGCAGTAGATCCCGAAGTGTTAAAAACGTATGCTAAGCACTATAAAACCAAAGAAGCGATGCCAGATTCATTGATTCAGAAAATGGAAAAGGCCGGTACCTTCGATCAAGGCTTTGCAACTGTGGAATATCTTTCTGCAGCCCTGTTGGACATGGATTATCATGCTACAACCAAAGAAATTTCAAAAGACATTAATGCTTTTGAAAAGAGCGCAATGAAAAAGATAGGAATTATTGATGCTATTATCCCACGTTATCGGAGTACATATTTTCAACATATCTTCGCCGGTGGATACTCTGCAGGTTACTACGCCTATATCTGGTCTGAAGTGCTGGACTCGGACGCTTTTGCCGCATTTAAGGAAAAATCATTGTACGATCAAGTGACAGCAGATTCTTTCCGTAAGAATATTCTTGAAAAAGGAGGTACAGATGACCCTGCAAAGATGTATCGTACCTTTAGAGGTGCGGACCCAGATCCAAAATATCTATTGAAAAAGAGGGGATTGAACTAATTCTCTCCAGTCGAAAAAGGCGATATAGAAATATATCGCCTTTTTTTTGTGCAGACACTTGTTATTCTAAAAACTATGCTTACATTTGAATATTATTTATAATGAGTCTAAATAAATGCGTGTAGTATGTGTGATACAAAGATTCTAAGCCAAAGAGGAGATACCCATATTAGTGTTTGCCATAAGTGTCAAACCTATTATATATGGCAACAAAGTTTTGTACTGACATTTACGAGGAATAAATTCTTCGATTTCTTGAATATTACGAAAAGTAATGGTGATGAGCTCTTTTTTAGCACATTTCCAGATGGTGAATTTCGATTGATTATGAAGACACCTTATCCAGATATTGTATTTTCATTTGATGAAGAACAATGGCAGAATTTCAGAGATGCACTCCAAGAATCTTATTACATGAATGAGTTCTATGGGATGCTGAATAATTAAGATAAAAAGTCCTGTTGCATCGCTTGTGTTTCATCTCTCTTTCCTTATGCGTTGACAACAGGCACAAACAAAACCCTCAGTTATAGTTGCATATTTGAATGCGAATATATCCTGAGGGTTCCTTTTATCTATATATTGATTACTCGCCTATCGCGTAATATTTAAAGTCGAGCTCTTCCAGTTCCTGACGATTCAATAGTTTACGGCCATCGAATACAAATGCAGGCTTTTTCATATGTTTCTTAATGCTGGCCCAGTCATAGCTTTTGAATTCATCCCACTCGGTTAATACGGCAATTGCATGTGCATCATTGCAAGCCTCATAGGGGGTATTGACAACCTTTACCAAGGTCCTGTTTTCTTCTGAAGAGCGGGTGTTTAGATAATCTAGGTCGGCATAGATGCGTTCAGCAGAAACTTTGGGATCATAGACCGTGATTTCAGCTTGTTCACTCAATAGATGATCTGCAACATAGATCGCTGCAGATTCACGCGTATCATTGGTGTCTTTTTTGAATGCCCAGCCTAAGAATGCAATCTTTTTCCCCGACACTGTATTGTACAATGTTTGGATAATGTTGTCTGCAAACCGCTGTTTTTGATAATCATTCATCAAAATCACTTGATCCCAATATGCAGCAACCTCGGTCAGACCATAACTTCGAGCGATATAAACTAGATTGAGGATATCTTTTTGGAAACAAGAACCTCCAAATCCTACAGAAGCTTTCAGAAATTTGGATCCAATCCTGGAATCCATACCAATCGCCTTGGAAACTTCGTCGACATTGGCACCTGTTTTTTCACACAGCGCGGAGATGGAGTTAATGGAGGATACACGTTGTGCCAAAAAAGCATTAGCTGTTAATTTTGAAAGTTCTGATGACCACAGGTTGGTTGTCAGGATCTTGTCGCGACTTACCCAATGTGCATAGATATCGACCAATGCGGCAATAGCTTCATCATTTTCACCACCGATCAGGACGCGGTCTGGATTCAGAAGATCCTGTATCGCTGTTCCTTCTGCTAAAAATTCGGGGTTGGAAAGAATCTGGAAATTGACACCGTTTCCTGTATTATCAAGGATACTTTTTAAAGCTGCTGCAGTGCGAACAGGTAAAGTCGATTTTTCAACAACAATTTTGTCGTTTTTGGCAACAGCTGCGATCTGGCGTGCGCAAAGTTCAATATACTTTAAATCTGCAGCCATTCCCTTGCCTTTGCCGTAAGTTTTAGTGGGTGTATTGACCGAAATAAAAATCATGTCGGCTTCATCAATAGCCTTTTCGATATCCGTTGAGAAAAACAAATTGCGATTACGCGCTTCAGCAACGATTTCCTGTAAACCGGGTTCATAGACAGGAAGGTTATCAAGATCTTCATCGTTCCAGGCCGCGATCCGCGCCGCATTGACGTCGACGATTGTAATCTCAATATGTGGGCATTGCTTTGCAACAACTGACATGGTAGGTCCACCGACGTAGCCAGCACCGATACAGCATATTTTCTTGATTGTTTTGCTCATTTTGATTATCTTAATCAGCTATAAATTGAAGAACAAACTTAGATAAATTGCTTTTGATATACAATACAACAGCATCGCATATCAAAACATTTTATATCCCCCTTATACTGCTCTGATTAAAGAAACTGTTTTTTAGTGGGGATCCAAAAGATTTATTCTAATTTTACATTAAAAAAGAAACGGTTTGATAAAGCAGGAAGTTATTGATAAAGTACTGGAAACAGCACGGATAGAAGAGGTGGTGGGAGACTTTGTTGACTTAAAGAAACGGGGAACTTCTTTGATTGGAAATTGTCCATTTCACCATGAAAAAACACCCTCCTTTCACGTTTCTGTTTCAAAGGGAATCTATAAGTGTTTTGGTTGCGGTGTTGGTGGGGATTCGCTCAAGTTTGTTATGGAACTGGAGAAATTCTCTTATCCAGAAGCCATTCGTTATTTAGCCGATAAATATTCGATTCAGATCGAGGAAGTTGAGCGCTCTCCTGCTCAGTTAGCGGCACAGGATAAACGTGAAAGTCTATATGTACTGAGTGCATGGGCCAGTAAATTCTTTGCCGAGCAACTTTGGAAAACTGAAATGGGGCAGGTCATCGGCCTCAATTATTTCAAGGAACGTGGCTATCGCGAGGATATTATCAAGAAATTTGAATTGGGTTATTCCCCCGAAGAATGGACAGCATTAGTCGATAAAGCACAGGTAGCCGGTTTTCACCCCGATTATTTGGCCGCGAGTGGTTTGGCGATTGAGCGTGATGATAAATCTTTATATGATCGGTTCCGTGGACGGGTGATGTTTCCGATTCATAACCTAACAGGACGTGTCATTGGCTTTGGTGGCCGGACCTTAAAAACAGATAAGAAGGTTGCCAAATATGTGAATTCTCCCGAAAGCGAAATCTACCACAAATCCGATGTGCTGTATGGATTGAATTTTGCCAAAAAGGCAATTATGGAGGAGGACAACTGCTATTTGGTAGAGGGCTATGCCGATGTTCTTTCCGTCCATCAGGCAGGCGTGGAGAATGTTGTTTCATCTTCGGGAACGTCTTTGACAACGGGGCAGATCAAACTTATTTCCAGATTTACAAAGAATGTGACCATTCTTTATGATGGCGATGAAGCGGGCATTAAAGCTTCTCTGCGTGGTACGGATATGCTGCTTGAAGAGGGCTTAAACGTCAAAGTATTGCTGTTTCCTGATGGAAATGATCCCGATTCCTATGTACAGAAGTTTGGCGCCAACGCTTTTAAGGATTATGTCAAATCCAATCAGCAGGACTTCATTTTTTATAAAACAAATATACTGCTTCGCGATGCCAGCAACGATCCAATAAAAAGAGCAGAGGTTATTCGCGATGTAGTCGAAAGTATTGCGTTGATTCCCGATGAGATCAAGGTCTCTGTTTTTATCCGGGAATGTAGCAGCCTTTTGGATATCGAAGAGCGCATTTTATTGGCCGAGCTCAATAAGATCAGACTCAATAGAGCAAAGAAAGCGGACAAGGATGCTGCTCGCAAAACCCAGGCGCCGCCACTAAATGCAGGTATGCCGCCTATGGGGATGGATGGCCCGCCTCCTGATTTCTTCATGACCGACGACGAACGAGGTGGGATGCCACCTATGGAACCTGTTGAACAACCGGCACAGCTGACATCGGAAATCCTTCAGGAGCGCGAGATTGTACGCATTTTAATTAATTACGGTGATTATCTGGCAACCTGGGAAGGCGATGGTGATATTCCTGTGGCAGGGCTTTTATTGGGCAATATTAGCGACATAGAATTCAAGGATAAAGCCGCAGCTTTTATTTTAAAAGCTTATCGGGATGCTGCAGAAAATTATGAAATTCCTGATGCAAAACAGTTTTATTCTAATCCTGATGCTTCAATTTCAGATCTGGCGATTAATAGCGTTGCCAGTAAATATTCACTCAGTGAAAACTGGAATGACGATAAGCGTAAAATTTATGTAACGCAAGAATATGAACATTTAAAACAACTTGTTGTTACAGCGATCTATCGGATCAAAAAACGCAAGATCGAAGCAGAAATGCACCACATTCGGGAAGAAATGAAACACGAGCAAGATGTGGCAAACCTGGAGGTCCTTATTTTTAAATATCAGAAGCTAAAAGAAGCCGAGCGGCTACTGGGCGGCTTTCTGGGAAATACGATAGTAAAGTAATTAACTGATATGGCCAAGCATCTTGAAACCGGCCAATGGGGAGAGCAAATGGCCATGGAATACCTCGTGGAGAAAGGCTATAAAATAGTGTTAAGAAATTGGCGATTTAAGAATTTAGAAGTAGATTTGATTGTCATGGACAAGGATACCTTGGTATTTGTTGAGGTAAAAACACGATCGGGAACAGATTTTGGGCAACCTGATGAATTTGTCGATATTAAGAAACAGCGACGCCTGATTCGTGCGGCACAGGCTTATATTCTGAAGACAGATTATACAGGCGAGCTTAGGTTTGATGTGGTCGCGATAACACGATTTCCCAAAGCAGTGCTCAATTATATCAAAGATGCTTTTTGGGACAGTTAAGGATACGTACTTATAAATAATTATACATAGATGAGAAAAATAACTTATTTTATGGCAATTGCAGCACTGGCTTTTGCTTCTTGTAAGTCAAAAAAATCCAGTTTAGAATTTGCATCTCCTGGAGCAAATCAAGCTGTTTTGAAGGGTGCTCAGGTGCAATTGAAATTGAAATTTGAATCCGTATCAATGGATTCTGTCGCTTATTTTGTCGATGATAAACATGTGGGCTCATCAACTGACACTACGGCAATTACGGTCGATACCAAAGACATGGCCTATGGTACGCGTAATATTTCCGCTTTGGTGTACAATGCAGGAAAACCAGATTCTGTTTCAAGTACATTTTATGTCGTGCCTGCAAATGCAAAGAATTATGGTTTTGAGGTTGTCAACAAATACCCGCATGATACAACGGCATTTACACAAGGTTTACAGTTTGCAGATGGCGTTCTTTACGAATCGAATGGACGTTATGGGGAGTCAAACTTGAGAAAGGTTGACCTTAAGACGGGAAAAGTACTGAAAGAGATCAAATTTGATGAAAAGACTTTTGCCGAAGGAATGACATTGGTTGGTAATAAGTTATTTATGTTGACCTGGCAACAGGGAGAGGGATATGTGTTTGATAAAAACTCTTTTGCAAAGGAAAGTTCCTTTAAATATGAGAATAGTAAAGAAGGTTGGGGGCTAACCTACGATGGACAGCATCTGATAAAGTCTGACGGCTCCAATAAGTTATTCTTTTTAGATGCAACAACCGGTAAAGAGCTAAATGCTATCGGAGTTTACGATGAAGTTGGACCCGTGGATGAACTTAATGAACTGGAATATATTGACGGCAAAGTTTACGCCAATGTTTATCAAAAAGATGTTATTGTTGTGATCAACCCGCAAACAGGAGCGGTAGAAGGACGGATTAATCTTGTCGGTATTTATGAACATACATCCGCTTACGATAATGAATTGAATGGTATCGCTTACGATCAAGCGGGAAAACGTCTCTTTATTACAGGTAAATTGTGGAATACATTATTTGAAATCAAAACCGTTGAAAAATAGATAAGTTTCTTCCTATTCTGATCCTTCTTATGAAGTTCGGTAGTAGTGCAAGTGCGTATAAAATGGAAACCTTGTCAGATTTAGCTGACAAGGTTTTTTTATGCGGATATGCTGCTTTGAAGTATGGATGTTATTGTGGTAGGCTCTCCATTGGATCTTTTGTATAATAATGCCCAGGGGCTGGAGCAGATCACTTTGAAAACCGTATGGAAAGAAGGAAATATGATGGCAAGCAGATCTCTCGGAACGTGCCCCTCTAATAAAGAAGAATAGGAGTTTACCCGACCTCAATCCCTAGTAGCTGGGATGATGCTATTATGGATTTCGCTAGAGCTAACAGCTATAAATGAGCACAGGAAATCCTTTTTAACCAATAGAAACAAAATAGTTGAAGCAAAAAAAGGGATGAAGTTTCAAACTCCATCCCTTTTTTTATATTGATTTTATTTCGATTAATAAATCGGCGTAAACATCCAAGTATCGTCAAAACGAGATGAACCGTTAAGTCCAGTCGTGATGTAACCGTTATTTCCTACAGCGAAACCAACAGCATCTTGGCGTGCTGAACCAGCGAAAGCGCCGTTATCATTGGTCCAGTAGTCACCAGAAATATTATATTTCCATGTACTGTTGATTACTGCATTTTTATAACCACCAACAACGAATGGCGTACCATTGATTGCGAAAGCAGAAGCATTTGAACGAGTCAAATCGTAAGTATATGAATTATCAGCTCTATTGATATCGTTCAATTTAGTCCATTTGCTACCATCAAATTTATAAAAATCTTTTGGATAAGAACCGTTAGAAATACCACCACCTACATAAGCTACATTGTTGACAACAAAAGAGAAAGCTGCCTTTCTTTTCGCTGAAAATGGAGCATCACTGATTGCTTGCCATGTATTCGCCGCAGGATCATATTTGTAGAACTCATTGGTATTTGTTGTTCCACCACTAACGACAGTTTCACCTGTTCCAACATAAGCCGCACCGTTTAAAGTAAAAGCGACTGCATTAGACAAAGCAATAGGAAGTGGGGCAATGCTTGACCAAGCACCTTTTCCGCCGTTAGCTGTAGGGTCAAATTTGTAGAAATCTGTTAGGTTGTTTGTTCCGTCGTTTCCACCACCAACATAACCGACATTACCAATGGAAAAACCGATGGCACCGTTTCTCTCAACACCTGTGAAAGGTGCTTTTTCAGCCCAAGTATCTGATGCTGCGTCATACGCATACGTGTCTTTCACGCGGAATGGTTTACCACCAGCGTTACTTGCTAGACCAGTAGTGACATATGCAACGTTATTTATCAAAAAGCTAGCAGCAGATGAAGTTTGTGGCCCTTTAAAAGCAGCTTTTGCAAACCATTCATCTGATTTGGTTGTGCTGTCGTCACTTTTTTTACAAGAAGAGATAGTTGTAACTGTAAATACAAAAGCTAATAAAACGAGTAGCCAATTTTTCTTGTTCATAAATTATTGAAATTTAGTATAAAGGATGTTTAATTTAATTTTCGGATCATTCTCATTATCTTTTGCCAATATTAATCTATTTCCAGTTGAAAACAAACCCGATGTTGGTAAAGATAGATATAATGAAGTATTATTGTATGCTGTTGTTTTAATTTTTGTTAAATATTCAATCAGATTGAATGTGTATGTACCATTCGAACCAAAATCATTGCCACGAACTAATGTCGCCTGTTGCGTTGTTGTCGAATATGGAGACGTTAACAGACTGATCGGATTTCCATTATTACTCGCCACCATTAAGACCAAGCTCTGCGGCTGATCAAAAATGGTTGCCGCTCCATTAGGGACTTCAATGACTAGCTCCGCCTTATTAATCGCAATGGATGGATTGTTCACCAATTCTAATAACGTTGGAAACTCAATTTTTGCTACAACACCAGTTGAGCCCTCTAAAAAAACATTTCCATCAGTTTGTTGACTCGCAAGTTGAGGATTTTTTAAGGTCAACGGTGCAAATTTTGTTGCAGAGCGATCTGCTTCAATTTGATTATACTGATAAGCCTTGTTATCAATGGAAAAATATTGTTTGCCAACAGATTTTGTGCCTTCATTATTCAGGAATGAATAATGAACCTGTAAAAATACGGTGTCCTTGAATCCGATCAATGCCGTATTGTTGTTGTCAGGAACAAGTGCTAAACCTTTAAAATATTCTTGAAAACTTGTGCTGCTCTGAATGCGGTTGTCATTATTTTTGATCATTGTAAACAGCTCATTGCTAATCGCGCTGTTGAATCTAAAAAATAAGGAGTCTGCCGTTTGTATACGTGGTCTAAAGGAAAGTTGTGCCAATGGCGTATTTTCATAGGCAAACTTTTGTTTACTGAAGATTGCCGCTGAAGTGACAAAAACAGGACGTTCATCCACAGGTTTGGTTAAATCAATCTGTGTTTGCGTAATTTCTTCTGTGACACGGTGTACGGATATCTTTTGGACTTTCGTTGTATCACCGTAAAAATATTTGTTTGGCTTTAATACCAAGGTTACAGAATCTAAGGTAGCGTCATCTGGAATAGAAGCATTACTTATGGTTCCTATACCTAAGCGCATATAAGCCGTAGAGGTCATGCTGCCCGTAACGGCATTGCTATTCTTTCCGACAAGCATTGTTCCAGTAGCAGAGGTAGGAATATCGTCCAATTGATAAGTCGAAACTTTGGCGGAAACCGTATCAATTGGTACTAAACCGATTGTTTCATCTCTTGAACTATCCAATGAGAGCGAAATGTCTTTATTACAACCGACGAAAGCGGCCAATGTAAAAAGTGGAAGTAAAAATTGAATACTACGTCTCTTAAAGTCTTTAATCATATTAATTTTTGAATAGTGCAAAAGTAATCAATGCGAACTGTTAATCAGTGTTATATTTTGTTAAATATGGTTAATTACCACAGCGATTGCAAATCTAGTAATTTAAATTTGTTTTAGTTATGGGTAGAAGATTTAAATTACTGATCAGTTTGATCGTTTTGATTGGGGCAGGGATTACTGTGGTACTGGGGATTTGGCTTTATGGAAGTTATACAAATCGTCGGGACCTATTTCTATCTACCGCCGAACGATCGCTCTTCAATGCTGTTCAGGAGGCTTACCAAGCCCGTAATGGTGATAGGCAGTTAGATGGCCCCGAGGCTGATCGGAACCGCCTCTTGCAAGATGTAAAGCGGGAGCTGTCAACCCTAATACCCGCTTCTGAACTCGATAAAGCATTACAGCGCATAAGTGCTGAACGTCCCAAAAGCGAACGATTTGACCGCGAAAATCATATCCGAAGAGAGAAGATGTTTCCCAAAGACCGCGAAGGTCAGGGGGCGATTATTCCCCCTTTTTTGTTCCGGGATTTTGAGATGAACAGCGCCAATCTAGATTTGATCGAAAGAAAATTCAAGGAATCGCTGAACAACAAGAGCATATCGGTGCCATTTGAAATGGCTATTGTGAGGATTCCGCACGATCAAATTAAAGATGTGCGTCGCAAATACCGAGATGCGAACCTCGCCTGGACGAGGCCCATGATGGTCAACCCGCAAAAAAATGAATTTCTTGTGATCAAATTTCAGGAGGATTGGAAGTATCTGTTGTATAGCTTGAGCTGGCAGCTACTCATCTCCCTGCTCTTGATAGGACTGCTGCTCGGTACCTTCTTCTACCTGATGAAAACCATTCTCAATCAGAATAAGATGGCCGAACTCCGTAAGAATTTCGTCGATAATATGACGCATGAACTTAAAACACCGGTGTCTACGGTCATGGCAGCCATAGAAGCGATACAGCTATATGGGGTACAGGATGACAAGGAAAAGATGAATCGCTATCTGGATATCTCCAAAAAAGAACTGGAGCATCTTTCCAATATGATTGAAAAAGTACTTCAAATGGATATTGATGCGACTAGGGGAATTGTTTTGCAACGCGCGGATTTTGATCTTGTCGCCATGGTGAAAGGAGCGATTGAAGTTGCTCAGTTGAATAAAACAAAAAAAGTAGATTTTAAGCTCATAGCGAATCCGGGTGAAATCAGGATCAATGGCGACGAAGCCCACCTGAAAAATGTGATCAATAATTTACTGGAAAATGCGATAAAATACGCTGGACAGGAAGTTTATATTGAGGTGGAAATGAAGGAAATGAAGGAAAATGTCCATATTCGTATTACAGATAATGGCAAAGGGATTTCTCCAGAATACCATAATCAGATTTTTGATATGTTCTTTCGGGTTCCCTCCGGTAATCTGCACGATGTCAAAGGTTTTGGTCTAGGGCTTGCCTACGTCAAGCAGGTGGTAAAAAGGCACGATGGTAAGATTACTGTGGACAGTGAGCTGGAAAAAGGAAGTACCTTTAGTATCCGCCTGCCTTATGAATAGATTGTTCTTGGCTTCGGCAAAGAAAATAATATAGTTTATCGCACGGTGATTAGGATGATTTAACCTAAAATTGTCGTTTCAGCAATATATTTTTGATTGAACCACAGTACTATGATTGAAATTTTATATGTAGAAGATGAGCCGAGTCTCGGAATGATCGTTGCTGACAGCCTAGAAGCGAACGGGTTCCATGTTACCCATTGTAGCAATGGAAAGGAGGCCCTGGAAGCATTTACAGAAGCAAGGCCGGATATTTTGGTTGTAGATGTGATGATGCCCGTCATGGATGGCTTTACATTGGCAACAAGGATAAGGGAATCAGATACCCAGGTGCCCATTATCTTCCTGACGGCCAAGGTGCAGACGGAGGATGTGGTCAGGGGATTTCGTTTAGGCGGAGATGATTATGTCAAAAAACCATTTAAGATCGAAGAACTTGTCGTACGGATAGAGTCTCTATTAAAAAATAGTCCAAAGATGCTGTTCGGTCAAAAACTGATGATTGGAGACTATAGCCTGGACAGTTTAAAACATCAGTTGACCTACCGGGGTGAGGTGCTCAAGCTGTCTTTCCGCGAAAGTGAACTACTGCGGAAGCTATACGAACAGAAGGATAAAGTCATTCCACGGGAGGATATCATGCGGGCCTATTGGAGCCATGATAAGTATTTTACAGGGCGTAGCCTGGACGTGTTTATCAGCCGGATACGAAAATACCTCAGTCAGGATGAACGGATCAAGATTATCAATGTCAGGGGAGTGGGCTATATGCTTACCGTGGATTGATTGATTGATTGATTGATTGATTGATTGATTGATTGATTGATTGATTGATTGAAGTGTTCCACGTGGATTGACCTAATGGGCATTTAGGCTAAGGACGATTTTTCATTCCCGGTTTTCCGCCAAGCCCACGAATATGATAGGTGAAACTTAATATCGCATAGCGCGTTATGGCATTGGAATGCGAAACACGTACCCAAAGATCGTTGACCTGCTGATTGATATTTTTATTGTCATTAAAAATATCAAATACGGTAAGATTGATTTCGGCGTTCCTGCGCTTAAATAGCTTTTTCCCCACAGAAACGTTCCATAGCAAACTTGTTGTACTCGGTGAATTCAGGATACTACCATTGTATAGGTAGTTGAACGTTGAATTGAGCGTCCAGGTTTTAAGTAGCGTCAAAGCGATAGAATTACCGATGGTATGCTTATAGACCGAATAATTGGATTTCTCGGTCGCTGAATTCTTGGAAAATGCGATATTTCCATTGTAATCCAATCCAATGATAACGTCTTTACTAAATGCTGTATTGACGCCGACGCGTTGACTCATTCCATATGTTTGCGCGTTGACCTTTTCGAGATTCAATAAAGTGTAATTCTGGTTGAAATACATATTGTTGTTCAGGTTGAAGTTGAGTTTCAACGGTTCAAAGCGATACCCAAGACTGTTCTGCCATTTTAGGTTGTAAACCCCGTTGAAATTTTCGGGCCTGATATACTGTCCTCCGGGGCCCAGTACCACGTCCTCCGTGATTGTAAATGCCGAATCTGTGGTGAAAATGGTATTGGAGATTTTATGTTGAATAAAATCTGCTGTAAAATCCGAGGTGAAGCTTTTGCCTGTGCCTTTATTGATCGACCTGAATTGCAGGACAAGGTTGTGGTCATACTCCTGTTTGAGATTTGGGTTTCCGGAGCTGATACGAAGCGGGTTTTGATTATCTATAAAATCCTGCAATTGCTCGATTGAGGGTGTGTTTGTCTTTGCATTATACCGAAACTCAACCCGCGTGTCTTTATTGAAATTATACTGGAAGTTTAGATTAGGCAGCAGACTGGTAAAGTGACTTTTTGTGGTCAGCGTATTGGGAAATAATTTGTCATTGACTTGTGCTGCAGTCTGATAATCTAGGCCAATCTGAAATCTTATGCTGTCTTTTTTGTTAAATAAGTACGAGACACCACCGCTATGGTAAACAAAATCATTGCGGAATTCGTTGGAAAGACGATTTTTTAATTCCCCGAGCTGACCTGTTTCAGCCAGAAATTCATAGGTCTTCCGGTCTGAATAACGTGCAGTATTCCGAAAAGTATAATTCCCCTGCACTCGGGAATATTTACCTAACATTTCCGTATAGGCAACTTTAGAACGAAAACCATTATTGTCACCCATGGAATAATTTCTGTTGTTGACCGTATCGACCCGGTTGAATACACCGTCTTTATAATAGGAGTTTAGCGCGAAATTTTCCGCATGGCTTTTATTGCTGCTAAAGGAACCATTGATATTAAAACTGATCGTGCGCCCGGGTTTGTTGAGTCTTCGCATATACGTGAGGTCTCCGCCCCAGTTGAAATTTTCTCCAAAACTCTTATTCCTGCGGTCAGAACTATTTAGCATCTCGGCAAGATTTAATAGGGTATTGCCTGTAGAACTACTGTTCCTGTCGTTATTTTGATAGGAGAAATTAGGTTGAAAGTCCAGCTTTTGAATAGAATCTATCTTCCAGTTCGCGCGGACTGACAGCGCGTGGTTGTTGCTGTATGTCCTGTTTAATTGTTCCTGATTGTTGATTTGGTTGGCCCGGTTGCCTGCTGTATACTCTGTTTTGCTTTGGCTGAGGATATTATTGTCCGTATAGTTATAGGTGTAATTTGCATTGAAGTCCATCCTGTCATTAAAAAAACGGTCCAAATAATTAAATCCTGCATTGAAACGTGTCGTCACCCCCTGTCCGGTACGGCCTCTTGTGTTTCCGCGGGTCGCAAAACCATTGGGCTGATTGACATTGTTGGTATTGATGTCAATTGAATATTGCCGTTTGGGATTCATTTTGGTTACCTGTGTATTGACGGCATATTTTCGGTCGGGGCCTGCCCCTCCAGAGAGCTTGCCAAAATAGGATTTTCTTTTATCGGGCTTGGTGACAATATTGATTACTTTCATGCGTTTGCCATCGTCAAACCCGCTAAATTTAGCCTGTTCCGTTTTGTCGTCGATGATTTGTATCTTGGATATAACATCGGCAGGAAGGTTTTTTAAAGCTACTTTGGGATCTGTGCTAAAAAATTCACGGCCATCGATAATGATCTTGTTGACGGGCTCACCCTGGGCTTTCACATTGCCATCTTCATCAATTTCAACTCCTGGGATCTGTTTAACCAATTCGTCCGCATCTGCAAAATCCTGTGTAACATACTTCTTGGTGTCAAATTCAAGCGTATCCCCCTTAACCTGTATACTGCTTGAAGAAATAGTGATTTCATCCAGGACAATTTCTGCACTGTTGAGTTTAAACGTTAGGTCAATTGTTTGACCGCTGAGTTTTACCCGCCGGAGATCCATGGTATAGCCCATCGGCTGTGCTGTGACCAGATAGTCACCGTTGGAAAGCGCTGTGCTGCTGAATTTGCCGAGAACATCTGTAGGGACTTGCAATTTACTGGAATCTTTCACTGCGATAATGGTGACGCTTGCACCTTTAATAGGCTGTGAAGTCGCCTGATCAAGCAATTTGCCTGTAATATACTGTTGGGCCAGTGCACTAGTTCCTATTAACGGCAAGGTCATAGATAGAAACAAGGTGAACCATAGGTTGATCTTCATGGGTTGAGGTGCAAATGTGTTTTAATGTGCTGTTGACGGTTATATAATTTTATTTCTCAAAAATATGGCACTATTTGTTACGAATTATTATCATTTTAGTTACAATAACCTCTAGTGAATGGAAAGATTAGATATATTTGCAGTAGAATTAAAAATCAACTGAACACAATCGTATAGCGATGTGGTAGCATACGGACATAGATTAAAAGAATAAAAGATGAAAGAAAGTGTTTTGAGTAGAAAAGAGCGTATTATGAAAGAAGCATTATTGCTTTTTTCAGATCAAGGCTATACAAATACCTCTACCAAAACGATTGCCCAGAATGCTGGGGTTTCCGAAGCATTAATCTTTAAACATTTTGGAAATAAAGATGCGCTGTTGGTTTATCTGATTAAATCAGGATATCGTAAAGTTCTTACGCATCACCGCGGAATGATGACCTATCGTGAGCCGAAGGAATTTCTGCGCACCATGATCAATCTACCGGGCAAACTGGTCAGTGCAGAACCTATATTCTGGAGATTACAGGAGCGTTTGTCCCATCATCCTTTTTCAAAACAGCAGCATGAACAATTTATGAAGCCGGTTCAACCCATTATTCATCGCGCTTTTAAGGAGCTGGGATATGAGAGTCCTGAATTTGAAACAGAATTCCTGCTGCTGATCATCGATAGCCTGTGGAAAAAAGAAGCCATTGGAGAACTGGAAAATACCATGGAACTTACACTCTTCCTAGAGAAAAAATATAATCTGATTTAGAGACCACGCCTAAAGTATCCTATTTTTTATAACCTGTTCCCCCTTGTTAGCGATGCTGATCAAAATAAGGGTGGACCGGTTGACTCATTCTAGGTTGGAGCACCGATCAAACGACGAAAGAGCGTTCAACTGGCCTCCCGTTTACCCAAAGAATTTTACGTAAAACAAGAGATCCGTAGGACTTCTGGCTGATTCTTGCAGACAGGCGAGGTCTCAGCCTTCTTAAATGTCGGAGTCAAATGCTGTTTTGTGCGTTTTTATATGAAATTGTTGCAAAAACAATTTCATATTGTCCAAAATAATAACGTTCTTAGTATTCTATTTTAAATACATTATACAAACTAATTTATGTTCAAAAAACTCGGTCTGGGAATATTGGCATTAGTCGGCACAATTTCTTTTTTGAAAGCTCAGGACAAAAAAGATTTTGTGAAATACATCAACTCCCAGCATGAATGGGTCGATGCGGTATTCAATACCTTGACGCCAAAAGAAAAAGTAGCTCAATTATTTTTGGTCAGAGCACATACAAATCTGGGACAGAAGTATATTGACTCAGTTGCTCAGGTGATACAAAACGAGCATTTGGGTGGTCTGGTTGTCTTTCAGGGTGGCCCGGTACGTCATGTCGACATGTTCAACCGGTATCAATCCCTGTCCAAGGTACCGCTGATGATGACTTTTGATGGCGAGTGGGGATTGGGTATGCGTATGCCGGATTCTACCTTGTCATTCCCTTATCAGATGACTCTAGGGGCCGTTCAAGATAATCAGTTGATCTATCGCATGGGACGTGAGGTAGCACTGGATTTTCAACGCATAGGTATGCATTTCAATTTTGCTCCCGATGTGGATATCAACAATAATCCCAAAAACCCGGTCATTGGTATCCGTTCCTTTGGTGATAACAAATTTAATGTGACCCAAAAAGCGAAGGCTTATATGGATGGTATGGTAGACGGCGGGATATTGGCTTCCATCAAGCATTTCCCGGGACATGGTGATACGGATGTGGATTCACATTACGATCTGCCACAGCTCCCTTTTGATAAAAAACGTCTGGATACCTTGGAAATGTATCCGTTTAAAGAGCTGATCAAAGCTGGAGCTCCCGCTGTTATGGTGGCGCACATGAATATCCCGAGTTTAGATGATACCCCTAATATGCCATCTTCTATTTCTAAAAAAGTAGTTACTGACCTTTTGCGCAATGAGCTTGGCTTTAAAGGGCTGACAGTCACCGACGCAATGGATATGAAGGGTGTAAAGAAGTTTTTTCCAAACGGAGAGGCCGATGTACAGGCGATTATTGCAGGGCATGATTTACTTGAAGTGTCGGAAAATAGCAAACGTGCAATCGACCTGATCTTAAAAGCTATTGAAGAGGGACGCATCGCACAGGCGGATATTGATGCACGTGTTAAAAGAGTGCTTGCTGCCAAATTGTGGCTGGGTTTAGACAAATACCAAGCAACTGCCCAACAGAATCTATACAATGATCTGCATCGTGCCTCAGCGGTTCAACTCATTGATGAACTGTCAAATGCAGCGATCACAGCATTGAATTCTACCGAAAAAATAAAATCATTCAAAAAGGATTTACCTACCGCTATTATCAATATCGGAATTACGGCTAATCAGACTTTTCAGAATGAAATGGCTGATGCACTGACGAATGAAACGCAATATTTCATCACAGATAGTATGAGCAAAGATGATATTAAGCGGATAACCAAAGAAATCAAGAAAAATAAACAGTTTATTATCGCTGTGCATGATACGAGACTTCGTCCACGTCCGACAATGACATTAAATAAAGATGTTCAAGGGCTTATGAAGAAGTTTGCGAAAAAATCGATTCTGACCTTGTTTACCAACGCTTATGCAGTGGATGGTTTTGAAGCAACGAAAAAAGCAAAAACTATTTTACTAGCCTATCAGAATGATGCATTCATGCAGAAAGCAGCAGCAAGAACTATATTGGGGCAAAATATTCCAAAAGGAAAACTTCCTGTTACGATCAATAAAAAATTCAGATACGGACAAGGAAAGTAACATACCATAAAACCACACAAACACAGTACCTCTTTCAAAAATGGCCCTGCTATACGAGCAAAATCATTTTTGAAAGAGGTCTTTTTTTAGTATTAAATTTCTTCGTTTGCTGTTCGGCTGTCCGAGGGGCCGCTTTCATTTTTCATGCGATCAATTGCTGTCACGACATATTTATAGTGTTGATGCTGTTTGATGTCGTCATCGGTATATTGAAGCTTATCTCCATCGAACGTGATAAAGATGATTTTGCCCGGATCTTTGATGTTCACTTTTTCATCAAGGTTGAACCGATAGATCACATAACCATAAGCAGATTCCCCATCAGTGGCCGCATCTGGCCTTTGCCAAAATAAGGTATTCATTTTGCCGTTGCCCGAATTTTTCACCAGAAGACCAAATGGGGCATTGGGCGGGATGCTGTCTAACCAGGGCATCGTTGGTGGTAAGGCCGGGTTTCGATACAGGTCATTCCGCATAGAATCCTGCAACCCAACAAGATTATCTGTAAGTGATTTGGAACTGAAATAAATACTTCCTTCTACGTCGTGCTCCTCCCTCAGATGGCGTACCTGTCTCGGTATTTGACTTCGATCTGTCCAGCCGATTTTATTTTCAGTAACACGATAAGCACCATGACCTACATAAAAGTGCCGACCATAGGTGTGTTTTTGCCACCAGTCGACTAGGATCTCGTATGCTGCTGCTCGATTTTTGAAGGGAAAGTAGATCTGGGGATTGATATAATCTATCCAGCCTTCCCGCATCCATTTGACACCATCAGCGTATAGTTCCCGGTAAGCACTCAGGCCACGGGTATCTGAACCATCACTATTATTGTCTTTGTTGTCCCAGACACCGCAGGGACTGATACCATATTTGACGTAAGGTTTTACCTTTTTGATAGCAATACCAAGATCGCGCACCAGGAGATTGACATTGTTGCGTCGCCAATCATCAATTTTCTCGATCCCATTATTGTATTGACCAAAGGTAATCTGATCTGGAACCGGCGTATTTCTACTGTCGGGATAGGGATAGAAATAGTCGTCGAAATGAATGCCATCCACATCGTAGTTTTTGACCACGTCCATGATGACATCAATAATATATTTACGAACTTCCGGAATGCCTGGATTAAAAAGTTTCTTGCCCGCGTAGGTAAAGAACCATTCGGGATGGCGCTTGGTAATATGCTCATCCGAAAAATGGGCGGGATTTAACGTAGTGGAGGCACGGTACGGATTGAACCAAGCATGCAGTTCCATCCCCCTCTTATGCGCCTCGGTGATTGCAAACTCCAAAGGATCGTAGAATGGTGAAGGGGGCAATCCCTGTTTTCCGGTTAAGTATCTGCTCCAAGGCTCCCTGCCTTTTGCGTAGAACGCATCGGCAGCAGGACGTACCTGCAGAATAATCGCATTCAATCCTGCACTACGGTGCTGGTCCAGTAAATCAATAAACTCCTGTTTTTGCTGTGCGACATTATTGCCCGCCTTGACAGAAGGCCAGTCTATATTACCTATGGTTGCTACCCATACACCGCGGAACTCCCGCTTAGGTAGTTGTTGGGCATACATTCTAATCGAAAATAAACAGATAACAATGGTAAAAAAAGAATATAAATATGTTTTTCCCGTCATTCTATAAATTATAGCCAACAAAGATAGGGAAGCATTTCTTACTTTTTCGCTAAAAAATGTAAGATGTTTGTTGGATACTTGTTAAAAGAACCTGAGCTTGGTTTTCAAATTGATAATAATGCAAATGCAGGTAACATTGTACTTTATTTGTGCTAATTTAGATGCGGTTTTCACAAAAGCAATGCTTGATCGGCTAACCGCTATATAAAAGATTATGAGCAAAGAACAAATATCCGTTTTTGATATGTTTAAGATTGGTATCGGTCCCTCGAGTTCGCATACCCTAGGACCTTGGCGTGCAGCCCAGCAATTTACAGCTGTTCTCAAGTCAAAGGGCGTACTGAATGAGGTCGAACAGGTCAAGATTTTGCTTTATGGTTCTTTAGCCAAAACCGGCGCAGGACACGGTACCGATATTGCTGTTCTGCTTGGACTGAGCGGCGATGATCCGGTTACCTTTGACGTTAATCGAGTGACGCCCAAAGTGGAGCACATTAAGGCTGTTGGTGAACTTGAAGTTGCTGCTGAACGGACTATCCCATTTTCCTATCAGGAAGATCTCTTGTTTCTATATGCCGAAAGTCTACCTTTTCATCCCAATGCCGTTACCTTTCAGGCATTCCTTTCCAACGGTAAGGCAATTACCGAAACGTATTATTCTATAGGCGGCGGTTTTGTGGTGCAGGAAAATGATACCGAAAGTGTCCTGTCAGAAGTAGATCTGCCATTTCCTGTAGATACCGCACATGAACTCTTGCATTGGACAATGAAAACAGGACTGAAAATCTCGGAACTGGTTCTTGAAAATGAATGTGCATGGCGTGAAGAAAGTGAAACCGTAGCCGGCGTATTGAATATCTATAAAACTATACACGAGTGTATTTATCGGGGCTGCCACACTGGCGGAACATTGCCCGGCGGATTAAATGTCGAGCGGAGAGCCGCCAAACTGAATAAAAAGCTCATGCAGGGGCGTAGTTATCAAGATTACGAGTCCTGGGTAGCGGCTATTCGCGAGGGAGGCCAAAACTTTCAATATATACTTGATTGGGTAAGTTGTTTTGCTCTTGCAGTAAATGAGGAGAACGCCTCTTTCGGACGTGTGGTAACAGCACCTACCAATGGAGCTTCGGGCGTTATCCCGGCTGTATTGCAATATTATATTACTTTCCACGACGGAATGCGTGACAATAAAATTATTCAATTTATTCTTACCGCATCTGAGATCGGATCGATATTTAAGAAAAATGCAACCATTTCTGCGGCAATGGGAGGCTGTCAGGCCGAGATTGGCGTCTCATCAGCGATGGCAGCCGGTGCGTTGACAGAAGTGCTGGGCGGATCGCAGCGTCAGGTTCTCATGGCTGCCGAGATTGCCATGGAACATCACCTCGGATTAACATGCGATCCAATCGGTGGACTGGTGCAGATTCCTTGTATCGAACGTAACACAATGGGAGCCATCAAAGCCATTACTGCAGCACAATTGGCATTGCAATCGAACCCGGATAAAGCAAAAGTGAGCCTAGACACAGTAGTTAAAACCATGTGGGAAACCGCGTTGGATATGAATGCTAAATATAAAGAAACAGCAGACGGTGGACTTGCCGTCAATATTCCATTGAGTTTGCCGGAATGTTAATGACTGTCGGAGTTTTCTTGTTTTTCGTATCTTTGACGCGGTAAAATAGATATATTCTTATAAATAGCGTAAACGAATGAAATATTGTGCAATCGCCTCCGGAAGTAATGGAAACTGCTATTATGTTGCTAAAGATGATTCTGCTATCTTGATAGATGCTGGAATTAATAGCAAACATATACACCTTCGGATGTATAATTTGGGTCTTTTACCGACTCAGATCAAAGCAATTTTCATTACCCATGAACACTCTGATCATATCAGAGGCCTATCTGTATTTGCTAAAAAATATAATCTACCAGTTTATATCACCAAGGGGAGTTACGACGGTACCCGATTGCATCTTCCATCCCATTTAGTTCATATAATCTCTCCGGACGAAGTCGTTGAAATTGGAGGTCTTAAGGTGTATGGTATTCCCAAATATCACGATGCCAAAGAACCTTGTAGTTTTCTTGTTTCTGATGGAACATACAACATTGGGGTACTTACAGATATCGGACGTCCCTGTGAAAATGTACAACATGTTATTCAGCACTCGGACGTACTACTCTTAGAATCCAATTATGATGAGGAGATGCTGCGCACAGGACGCTACTCCTATTTTCTGAAAAATAGGATCAGTAGTGGTTGGGGGCATCTTTCCAATCGCATGGCTGTTGAACTGTTCAACGCCTATAAAACCGATCGTCTTAAACATCTTATTCTGACTCACCTCTCCGGTGAAAATAATACGGTCGATTTGGTACAGCAAACATTCGAGCCACACTGTGAACGTATCCAGCTTCATGTAGCGACACGTTATCAGGAAACGGAATTATTCGATCTGATGCACATCCTCAAACAACATGTAGCGCATTTTTCCATTGCTTCTGCGCTCTCTTCCTAATTTGAAACGCTTATTCTGTTCTCTTTTTTTCTGAAAGTGTCTAATCTTATTGGTTAGAAAGAATCTTCTTTTATTTTCATCGCTGCAAGTGGCGGCAACATCATGAAGTTTTTTAGCAAAAGCGTAAGAATACTGTAAAATGAAAAAATTAGTTGATTTAAAAAGATTTCCTGTTATATTTGCTTTGTTTTTAATCAGTCTAAATAATGTTCTATTTGCTTGTTTAGACGATGATGGACAAAAACACCATGCAATAGACGGCAATCTATTACATGGCGTAAATCTACATACAGCGGCAACTGGATGTAGATGACTGAAACAGTACGCTGTGTCAGTTACTCCCGATATGCGATATGGAAGAACTTGCAAGATAACGAATTTTATTATTTTATTCGTTCTAGAGCTCGCTTAAACCAGCAAGTTCTTCCATAATAAGTTGAAGAAAACTAAACATCAATCAACATATTATGAAAATTTTAATTTCATTTTTTACATTTCTTGCGGTATTACTGTGTAATCATACCGGTCATGCACATGCCCTTTGGATTGAATCATCTTCTTATGGGACACTAAACCAAGCCCATGAAGTCAAGGTATATTACGGTGAATTTGCAACCAATGAGAGAGATCAGGTAGACAAATGGTACTCCGACGTGAAGGATTTTTCGTTAATGTTGCATGCTCCTGGAAAGGAACCCGTCAGGCTTCAGTTGACGAACAACGGCGATCACTTTAGCGGTTCATTTCAACCTACATCCGCTGGAACCTATTTCCTGTCTATTGTTAAAGCACCTAAGGATCTTGGTGGCAAAACAAAATATGAGTTTTCTTCCCTGGTCCCTGTTCTTGTAGGAAAACCTGCAGCACTCGATTATAACAGTGTGAAAAATCCATTGCAGATTGAATTGCTTGGTACGACTAATGTAAAAAAAGGGCAACCTGTACAAGCAAAGATCACCAGCTTCGGTAAGGCTGTCCCTCAGGCCAAAGTTTCTGTGTTTTCTACGACAGGCTGGGGAAAAGAGTTTGTTGCGGACGAGAATGGTATCCTAACATTTGATGCAATCTGGTCAGGTCCCTACGTATTAGAAGCAAGTGCGTTTGCTGAGACCGCAGGGGAACATGAGGGAAAACCTTATGCTTCGGCATGGCAGGGCAGCACTACTTTCGTTACGATAAAATAGCGCGGGTTATAACTCCGACTGAAAATAATAGGGATCCATTTGAAACATGAGAAACAACAATGGATCCCAATACAAAGCATATCTACTATAAAAAACATCTACCATACTACATTCATGAATAAAACTTTATCCTTTCTAGCTATACCTATGATTAGTTCGATTTTTTCTGTTGCACAGGCACAGACGAACAAAGTAATTGAAGGAATACTTATCAATGAAAAATCCGAACCTATCAAAGGAGCGACAGTAAAATTAACCAATACAGGTGTGACGACAAGTACAGACAGTGAAGGTCATTTCGCTTTTTATAAACTTTCATCCAAAACCTATCATATCGAGATTAAAGCGATCGGTTATGGTAAGCACACCATGGAAGTGAACGTAACAGATGAGACAACAAACCTTGGTCCCATCATCCTTAAAGACCAATCCCAAGCTATCGACGAAGTTGCGGTGTATGGTAAATACTATGAGCACTATAAGTTTGACAGTATATCTGGATCATTACGCCTTAAAACACCTATTTTGGAGTTACCTCAAAACATACAGGTTATTTCATCGGACTTAATGGCCGATCAACAGGTTTTTGATATTGTGGACGGTATTACACGTAATATCAGTGGGGCAACACGTCAGGGGCACTGGGACAATCAGTATGCGAATATCCGTATGCGCGGTTCTAAGATCCCGGCATTCCGCAACGGGATGAATATTGAAGCTTCGTGGGGACCAACTGCCGAAGATGCGAGTATGATTGAGCGTATTGAATTTGTGAAAGGACCTGCAGGCTTTATGCTTGCCAACGGTGAACCAGGAGGGTTTTATAACGTAGTGACCAAGAAGCCGACAGGCAATACTAAGGGCGCGGTGACATTGAATACAGGGAGTTTTGATTTGTACCGTGGGGCTATCGATTTGGACGGCCGGATTACCAAAAGCAATAAATTGATTTACCGTCTAAATGTAGCAGGCCAGAAAAAGAAGTTCTTCACCAAATACAATAATAGTAATCGTCTTGTCGTCGCTCCAGTATTGACTTATAATATCGATTCACTGACAGCTATCACAGCAGAGTATACCTTTCAGGGCTCATCGTACCTGAATAATGGGAATTATACCTTTTCACCAAAAGGTTTTGCTGATCCGGGAATTGCTAATGACTTTTTCTATGGTGATCCGGGGATGGAACCCGGTAAACTTAGAGATCATAGCGCGTATCTTTATTTTGATCGAAAATTGAGTGAAAAATGGAAGTTTCATGCCCAGGCAGCCTATTTTAATTTCGATATGAAAGCAACAAGCACTTGGTTGAATTATATGACGGCACAAGGAAATATGCCGCGATACTATAATACAGCTGATGAGCATGGTGAAAATAAGTTTGGACAGTTCTCATTTAATGGCGAAGAACGGACAGGAAGTATTAGACACCGGATCTTGGCGGGTGTGGATTATGGAAATAAGAAATTTTGGGGTGATTTTAGTTCATTGTTGCCCGTTATTCCTGGAGATCCCTTGAATGTTTACAACCCTGTGTATGGTATCCCTGAAAGTGTTTTTCCAAAGGTAGATCGCACTTTGAGTATTAAGGAACGTGCCAAAAGCCAAGCCTACATTACAAGTTCATCTTATACGTCACTATATGCACAAGATGAAATGGCATTCTTAGAGGACCGTTTGAAGTTATCTGTGGGATTGCGCTTTACTTCATCAAATGTCGTTTCAAAAACAAATGGCGATCCTGCAAAAGATAAGGTATGGAGCCCTAGGGTAGGGTTGAATTATCTGGTAAATTCTTCTATGAGCGTTTATGGTCTCTTCGATCAGTCGTTTGTGCCTGTTTCTGGAACAGATTGGCAGGGAAATGCCTTTAGGCCAATTCGAGGCAATAGTCTCGAAGCAGGTGTTAAGAAGGAATGGGCTGGAGGAAAATGGATCTCGACCTTGAGTGCTTATCAAATCAAACGCAAAAATGCTTTAGCTGAAGATTCTGAACATCCGAATCCCAATGGCGGCTTCTATTCAATGCAACTTGGAGAAACAACCACAAAAGGGATAGAATTTGATGTTACCGGTGAGATTGTAAAAGGATTAAGTGTCAATGCCAACTATGCTTTGACAGATTCGAAGATCTCAAAAGATACTAAAGAAGAAAATATAGGTAATATTACGCCAAATACAGCTAAACATACTGCGAATGCTTGGGTAATTTATCGTTTACAACAAGGCTTATTAAAAGGTCTAGGATTTACGGGGAGTGTTCAAGGAATGTTTGATCGCGCAATCGGAACAACAAAAGAAAGTAATTTCAAAAATTATTTGCGTACGGACGGTGGAATAAGCTATCAAAAAGGAAGATATAATATTTCTCTTATGGTTAATAACCTATTGGACAACCGCAAATTGTTGACAGCCGGATCGATCTCCAAAGCAAGTGCGGCAGTTCAGAAGCTCGGTGGTGTGGATTATTATTCCTATATCGTAGAAGCTAGACGTAATTTCCGTATGGGGGTTACCTATAAGTTTTAAATAAACGATCCAGATAAATTATAGAATCGATGTATAGTACACTGTTAATCGTTATACTCATGGGAGCCTATCTTTTTTATAACACAAGCAAAAAAGTGAAATTTGGCCCTAGACCACAATGGCTTGAAAAAATGTGCGCACAAACTATGTTTGTGCGCACATTGAGCATGGTGATGCTGCTTTTTCCATTCGGGGCCATACTTTATCTGCAAGGTTTTGGAGCCGGTTTTTTTGCGTTTTTTGCCTATTTCATGTGCATGATGAGCCTCGTGGTATTATTAAATCCTTATCGCTATTTTAAGTTATATCCAATTTTGGGCCTGTATTTATTTAGCCTTTGTGTCGAATTATTGATTTCCTAACCGATAGAATATGCCTGCTAATAAAAAATACCTCAGCACGCCCTTTCAGCGATTCCTGAAAATTACAGCCGGATTTATCGGCGGCTATGTTGTCATGCTCGCCTTCCATGTCTTGGTCACACATATTTTTGAGAAAAAGGATGTTGTCATTACGGCGTGCTTCACCGGTTATCTGTTATGGGCAGTACTGCTATTGCTCGCTTTCCTTGCAAAAAACGGGTGGAAAATATGGGGGATATATTTGCTCCTGGCAGCAATTTTCTCCCTGCCTTATTTCTTCAACATGTAATTGATCATGAATATCCGAAATTACAATATCTACTTCAATACACATACCATTAGCGGCATCATTATCTGCGCTATTCTCTATGTGATATTTTTTGCGGGGTCATTTGCATTTTTCAGGAATGAAATTGCTGCCTGGCAGAATAATACTTCTTATAAGACCTATCGCGAAGACTATCAAAACTTTGATCGTGTGCTTGATTCGCTCAAGGGACAGACAAATCTTCATGGACGTGATATCACCTTTTATATGCACCGGGAAGAGACCGCGGCTTACGTAGGCCTGAGTGCATCTAATGATAGTATCTTAAATAAGGAAAATCTGGCCAAGATAACGCCAGAGCAGAAAACGGCAAAAAAGAACAGCCGCAGAAGAGGCGGCGATGATGACTCGAAAAACTTTACCTACAATTTTGCAAATAAAAAGCCGGGAGACTATGTGCAGAATTACGATATGGGAGAATTCTTGTTTCGTTTACATTTTCTGGCGCAGCTCAATCAGGTGCCAATACGGGTAGGAATAGCCCCATTTGGTTATCTTATTGCTGGAATTACTGCTTTTATTTTCCTATTTGTTCTTATTACGGGGTTATTGCTGCACTGGGACAAGATCGTCTCAAATTTCTTCGTGTTCAGACCCTTCAGTAAATGGAAGACGGTATGGACCGATATGCACACTGCTTTGGGAGTTATCGGTTTTCCATTTCAATTTATTTTTGCTGTGACAGGTACGTTTTTGATTATCAATGCTGTATTGGCTTTGCCTCTAAGCAAATTGCTTTATGAAGGTGATCAGCAAAAAATGTATCAGGATATAGGTGTTACTGCCGCAACAGATTTTCCGTATACTTATAAGCCCTTAAATACAGACGTAAAAATTGCTCCATTTTTGGATCAGGCGAAATATAAATGGCCTGATGCAGATTTTAAGCGGATCACGATCAAAAACTATGCGGATTCCAATATGCATGTTGTCATGGAACTGGAGCCGCATTTCAATAAAAGCTTTGCGGGATCAGGTGTGCTATCCGTTAAGGTGGCAGACAATAAGGTTGTTGTTGAGAAATCTCCGCTCAGTGATGGAACTTATGGCGATGGTGTGCGGAGTCTCTTGTATCGCCTGCATTATGGCGACTATGGTGGCTATCCGCTCAAGATGGTATACTTTATTTTAGGGGTTATGGGCTGTTTGGTCATTATCTCGGGTATTTTGATCTGGTTGGTTGCACGCGATAAAAACAACGTGATCCCGAGAAAACGGAAATTCAATTTTTGGGCAGCCAATGTCTTTACCGCCATATGTCTGACGATGCTGCCTGTCACAGCCTTGACTTTCATTGCTATTAAATTGAGTCCAGCGGTCAATCAGGACTTTATATACCGGGTATATTTTTACAGCTGGCTTGTATTCTCACTCTATTATATTGTCCGCAGAAGCATTCGGAGAACTAATCGGGAAACATTGTTGGTCGGAAGCATATTGGCCTTTTTTATTCCGCTTGTCAATGGTTTTATGACCGGTAATTGGATCTGGGATACATTTCGCAATGGACAGCAGGATATTTTTGCCGTCGACTTTTTATGGCTGATGATCGGTATAATCGGGGTATTTGCCTATAACAAGACTAAAAAATTCTTTGAGACAATTCGTTAACAAGGATTCTTTTCTCTCTGTGAAGTAAATTTACTTCGTTTTTAATACCAAGGGCGCCCACAAGGCGCCCTTGGTATATTGTAGCACAGCTAAAGCACTATTAAGGTACCATTTTCTATGTTAAGCCCGCTCGGTAAAGCGTCGGGCAGCGTTCGGTAATTCTTCGGTATTCCTTATGTACAGGTAGGAGATTGCTTCGCCTCTCCGTTGACTATGGTTTGCCTCTTGTTCGCGTTGTTGCCGAGCATCAGCCGAAGCTTAGCCGAACAAGGGACGAAGTAGACTAGACTCAGTCCCGAGCCTGCCCCGGAGCGGATGCGAAGCGTTGTCGAATGATGTGGGGACTTTAGGGGACTCGAAGGGAGTTTAGGGGACTTGAGGGGAGTTTTCTTGTATAAATAGAATTATTGTTGTATTTTTAAATATAACCAATGGGATAAATATATGTCCAGTTTTTCCGGGAAACCAAAAAGAAAGCATCGCAGTGATTACAATGTAAGTGCGTACAGCAAGCTGACTGGTTGTGATTTTGCGTACAATAACAGGTTGTCTAGCCGCTTGTACGATATGCTGAAAGTGATCCAGCAAATAGCTTGCAATCGCTCTACCTATATCCGGCTGCAGGGTGCTTTGTATAAAGCAGTACGCAATGATACGATACATGATTTGGGGAGTCTCCGATTGGGGTATGGCGATGTATCCCCATTGAAAGGATTTCGGTTTTCTTTAAAGACGAGTTTGGGAAGGTTCTTTATGAATGCACCGGTGGCGGAGTTTAATGAAGAAAAAAATAGTCTTGAAATGCGGATTTCATTGCGGAGCTTACATCATTTCAGGAATGTTCAGGAGAGATTGGTTAAACTCCTGATCAAAATGTACTGTATCGTAATTCAGGTCAATGAGCAGAATGATATGGTTATCCATGCCAGTAAAGATCTTGAGCTATTGAGCGATCATCCCCGCGAGGACCGTTCTATATTTTTTCCGCTTCAAGGCAGTGAAAATGCAGTGATCCTTTGTTTGGTTACGGTTAGATCATGGCTGACAACCCCTGATGGCACTGACCAATTCTTATCCAACGATAGCACATTGATGACCGGAGAAGTGTTTGATGCCATGCTGATCCGCGATGGGAAAAGAGTTATTTTTCCGAAAGAAGTCTCTAAAGGAATCCCGCCACCTATTCAGCCTGTTGACAATGAAATAGACTGGAATTGATTTTATTACAATACAGCTTTGAAAAATCGTCCAAGGCGCATCAGATCCTGAGCTGTCTTTTCGTTCCAGTTTACCGCATAATTGAGCCGAATACAGTTCTTGAACTGATCATGCTGCGTAAACATCCTTCCTGGGGCAAAGCTCAATTTTTGTTTGAGGGCATAATCATAGAGTACAGTCGAGTCAATTTTTGGGTCCAGTTCTAGCCAAAGTACAAATCCGCCCTCAGGCTGGGACATTTTTGTGTTTTCGGGAAAATGCGCTTCGATACTGTTTCTAAAATTTATGTAGTTGCTGTATAGTTTTTTTCGAAAGCTGTTGAGGTGATGGTCGTACCGGCCGATCTGTAGGAATTTCGAAACCGCTTCCTGATAAATAGCCGGCTGTGAAATCGTCTGTATGAGTTTTTGTTTTAGGATCTTATCCTTGTATTGCCCCGGTTCCACCCATCCGAGCCGAAAACTTGGCGCCAATACCTTGGTAAATGATCCACACCACATGACCAGCCCTTCCTCATCGAAATATTTGCAGGGTTTGGGGCGTGATGCGCCGAAATAGATATTCCCATACAGGTCATCTTCGATCAATGGAATATGGTGATGGGCGAGCAGTTTGACAAGCTCTCTTTTATGCTCTTCGGGCATGAGTGCACCCAATGGATTGCTGAAGTTGGAAACAAAACAGCAGACGTCAATTTTGTGAATGACCTTTTTTAGGGCATCCAGCTCAATACCCGTAATAGGGTGAGTCGGAATCTCGATAGTTTTGAGGCCCAGCAATTGAAACGCCTGAATAAAACCAAAATAAAGGGGGCTTTCCACAGCTACGGTGTCGCCAGGCTTCGTAACAGCACGGAGACAGCTGTAGATGGCATTCATGGCACCAGATGTGATAATGAGGTTATCGTCACTTATTTTTCCTTCAAGTACCAACGACCATTTTGCGATTTCTTTCCGTAGGCTGGGACTTCCCTGTACCTGTCCGTACTGATCCCCATAATCATGTAATTCATGTACAGATTCTATAATACAGCGATTTAGTTTTTGAATCGGGAGCAAAGAAGGGTCGGGTAAACCAAGTGAAAAACGCGTAATTTCTTTGTCTTCCAGTGAATGGAATACCTTATCGATCAATGCGGCAGGATCCTGTTTCTTTTCGTCGATTTTAAATGTGGAAGTAGAAGGAATAGCCATTCGGCGAAGCCCGGACTGGCTGACGAAAAAGCCTGACTTTGGACGCGATTCAATAAGTGATCTGCTTTCCAGTTCCATATAGGCGCTCTTCGCTGTATTTAAACTTACATTGTATAATTTTTGGGCACTTCGGACAGAAGGCAAACGGTCTCCGTAGGCCAGAGATCCATTTTTTATCTGATTCTCGACAATATTGGCTATTTTCTTATATAAAAGTTGCTGTTCCATCCTTATGCTAATTTACTGTTTCTGTTTTGATTTAACCAGTTGTTATATCGATGCACTCCTTTTCGGAGCGATTCTTCTGAACCAAACATCTCCATCAGTTGGTGCTCGAAAAAGAATTGTGCTTTGTCCATGAATAATTTGGAAAGCGTGTCCGAAATAGGCACTTCGTAGGTGATTTCGATCGATAAACGGTTCTTTTTACAGGTGGTTACGAACGAAACGGCTGTTAATTGATTGCAGTGATCGAGCACCATAAAGGGCATGCCTATAGTGGCTGTATCTATCTGTTTCTTGTTGAGCATTTCTTTGATAAGCGCTAAATCAGAAAGATCCACTTGTCTGATCAGATACGGTTGATTTGCAGTTGTCGCCATAAGGATAAATCTTTTTGCTAATTTAAGAAGGGTACAGGATGCTGTTTAGGTACAGAGTGTTGTCAAAACAGGGGTACAGAAAAAAAAAGGATGACCAAGAGTTTTTTTAATTTCCATTTGAGATATTTACAATAAAAAAAGGATATCTCAGGACCATAAATTATAAAGCAGTATGCATAGCTTGTTTCCTTTATTTATCGCGATGATCGCGATCATCGTATTGATCGAAATGTGGGCAACCAAACTTAGGATAGCCTATCCAATTCTCTTGGTTCTGGCGGGACTATTGATCAGTTTTATTCCTACTTTGCCTGTAGTAACGATCGACCCGGATGTCATCTTCCTCATTTTTTTACCACCATTGCTCTGCGAGGCTTCCTGGTCTATTTCGTTTAAGGAGATGAAGAAGTGGTGGCGTATAATCGGGAGTTTTGCCTTTTTAGTCGTGTTTTTTACTGCGCTTTCCGTTGCGGTGGTAGCCAATTATTATATTCCGGGATTTACACTTGCGCTAGGTTTTCTGCTTGGGGGTATCGTTTCGCCGCCGGATGCCGTCAGTACGGGGGCTATTATGAAATTTGTGAAAGTTCCCAAAACAACTTCGGCTATCCTGGAGGGCGAAAGCCTCTTAAATGATGCATCTTCATTGATCATTGTCCGTTTTGCCCTTATTGCTGTGGGAACAGGGCAATTTGTATGGGGACAAGCCGCAGTATCCTTTATCTGGATGCTTGTCGGTGGGGTGGGGATTGGCCTCTTATTGGGATGGTTCTTTATTCAGGCACACAAACGCCTACCGACAGATGCGCCATCGGACATTGCCCTTACCTTGATAGAACCCTATTTTATGTATTGGATCGCAGAACAGTTCCACAGCTCAGGGGTATTGGCTGTTGTTGCGGGTGGTCTATTGATGTCTGGTCAGCGGTTGACATTCCTCAATAGCACGAGCCGGGTGCGTGGTTTAAGTGTTTGGGAGAGTTTTGTATTCATCCTCAATGGTATTGTATTTTTTATTATCGGATTAGATCTTCCAGAGATTGTTGATGGTTTGCGTTCCAATGGTACCTCGCTCCGGGAGGCAATAGTGTACGGTCTTTTGGTAACAGCAGTATTGATCCTTGCCCGTATCATCAGCTCGTATGCGGCTATGATTGCTACCCTAATTTTCCGCCCTACTGTAGCCCCACGGTCGCGGTCGCTTAAACAACGTTTTCTAATGCCCCTATTATTGGGCTGGACCGGCATGCGGGGAGTGGTTTCACTGGCCGCGGCACTTTCTATTCCCGTCGTTATGAACGGTGTGGCCGTTCCGCAGCGAAACCTGATCCTATTTATCACCTTTGTGGTGATTCTGTCCACGCTGCTGGTGCAGGGGCTTACGTTGCCCTACCTGATCAGGCGGACAAAACTATTTGATTCCTTTGAAGAGGAACCCGAAGAGGAAGTTCGCCGCCGTATGAAACAGGGGTTGAAACATCATGTTTACCAATTTCTAAAGGATAAACATGAAAAAGAACTGCATAACCGTGATGTAATGGACCGAATTTTGAAACATTGGGAGGAAAAAGTAAATGCGGCAGATGATTCCTGGATGAACGAAAAAACGAAAGAGATATTTATGGAGCTTTTGGATGTGCAGCGAGAATACCTTCAGAAA
This sequence comes from Sphingobacterium sp., assembly GCA_031253985.1. Lineage (GTDB taxonomy): Bacteria > Bacteroidota > Bacteroidia > Sphingobacteriales > Sphingobacteriaceae > Sphingobacterium. The sequence goes on along the minus strand of JAIRVH010000183.1, from coordinate 25,772 downwards.
TTAAACTGCGAGTCAACCATTGATGAGGGACTTGTTCGTTCGCAGTTATATCAGCTGGATCTGGAAGAAGAGCGATTGCGGCGGATATAATGACTTAGTGGAAACGATAATATCTGATATATAACTAAAGCCTCCGAGGGGGGAAGCGATAAAATATGAAAGTAATCATAACAGGAGCCACCGGAATGGTTGGCGAAGGCGTTTTATTGGAATGCCTCCAAAACGATAAGGTAACAGCTGTGCTGAGCATTTCGCGTCGTACTGCGGCTATTCAACATCCTAAATTGAAGGAACTTTTGGTAGAAGATTTTACTAAACTTGCTGGATTTAGAGATGCAATTGCTGGCTACGATGCCTGTTTTTATTGTGCTGGTGTCAGTTCGATAGGGATGAAAGAGGGCAAGTACCGATATATCACTTATGATACGACAATGGCTTTTGCAAAGTCCCTTTTGGAGATTAATCCAGCCATCAGCTTTATTTATGTCTCAGGAGGGAGTACGGATAGCACGGAGCAAGGCAAGGTCATGTGGGCAAGAGTGAAAGGAAAGACTGAGAATGAGCTGGCAAAGTTGCCGTTCAAAAAGGAGTATAACTTTAGGCCGGGAGCAATGACAACCGTTGCGGGGCAAAAACATGCCAATCCCTTTGCTTTTGTTGCCAAAATCATCAAGTTTTTTGCCCCTTCATCAGTACTTTCCCTACATGAAGTCGGACGCGCCATGATACATGCCGTGGAAAGCGATGATGTTAAGAACATATTGGAGATTAAAGATATTCGCGCCCTTGCTTAAACCGCTTTGTTAAGTATTTATATAGTAATCGGAATAATTCCGATTATTTACAAATTATTTGACATAATTGTAATTGGATTATCACTATGTAATACGCTTTTTCTTCAATTCGTTCGACCAGCTGTTGGCTAGAAATTTCCTCAAAATAGCTTTCCATCCCATTGTTACATTTTTCGATAAATGTTTTGGTGAGTTCCTAAAGGCTTTAACTGATGGATTTCTGCGGATTTAATCGTCTTTAAAGTAAGTATTTAATTTTACTCCAAAGTTTTATAACATGTGTATTCACCAAAAGTAATGCTTTTTGGTGAACAAACTCACCGAAAAGCATTACTTTTGGTGAACGCTTAAAACACAACCGTTATAGCCGGCGTTTTGTCAATAAATACTTTTGGCGGACTAAACAGCAGCAAGAAATCGATTATGTAGAAGAAACGGATGGTAAGATAACTGGTTACGAATTTAAATGGAATCCTAAAGCGAAAGCAAAAATACCTTCAAATTTTGTGGAAGCCTGTAGCGCAGATGTTCAGGTAATCTCAAAAGATAATTTTAGAGCGTTTATTGGTCTTGAATAAAATTATTTAGCTAGTTTGTCCAGTAATCGTATTTCTAATAATGTGCTTAGTTGTTCTAATTTTTTTGCCTTAGTTAATAGTGTCCTGACCAATTTTTTATTGATGTGATAACCTAATTCGTATCGTGCTAAGACGTAGCTGTCTTGCAGAGAACGAAAGTCCGAAATGGCTTGTTGTTGGTTTTTTCCTTTCGTAAAGAATATCTTATCTATTTGAGGAGTAATATGACGGCAATATCGGGCTAATTGCGATAGGTTATGGGTCTTTGGGTCGTAACGCGTATGTGTTACCAATATGCTTCTCATCAATAATTCGGTGGCTTGATGTAATAGAAATATACTAACATGGAGGTCCTTTGAGAGATATGTAATATTGGCTAGATGTAGAAATTGAGAACCTTTGATATGAAAATTATTGAAAACATCTTTTACTCTTTGTATTTTCGACTGGGGGTTTATCTTAAAGTAAGTCGTTATTAGAAATATATCAGATTGATATATTATCTTTCCTCGCTCCATTATATCAATAAAGAAATCCTGCCCCCAAGATAATCCCTCATTGACGAAATTAATACTATGAACTAAAACTGATGATTTCTTTATCCGAAGAAGACTGTTCTCGATTCTACTAATTAAGTTGCTTTCATTGCTTTGAGTATCTTTTGCATCAAGTATTACTAACAGATTTAAAATGTCATTAGTGTCTATAGATGGATTTTTTCGAGATTTTTTGTTCGAAAATATCCATAGCCCATAATGGATAACGGCAAGGGGCGAAACAATATTTACTATTTCATTTATGATTGTATTATACCCAGAATTAGTGGTATGAAGTAAATTGGTGTTCATAATTAATGTATAAGTATAGCGGGTTCAAAAGCGAAATTGATTATGCAAAATTATGTTTATTTTTTTGTGATTAAAAATGCGCAAAAAGTCGACTAAACTATCCCTATGTTATTATTTAAACTTTCTATTTTTCCAAAGTAATCTTCCATTTCGTTGTTGCATCTTTCTATAAACGTTTTTGTGCGTTGTTGCAATTCTATAATTGTTAGTGGATCTCCTTTGTAATTTACATTATACCTAAATTCCTGCTGTGCTTCCGTGATGTTCTTAAAAGCGGCAAATTGATCCTCATGGTCAAGGCAGAATATGGCATAGGCATCAGGCACGATTAATTTGCAGAGTTTTATCAGAAAAGTAAGGTTGACTCGTTGTGGTTTGTATTGGAGTATCGTGTTAATGACGCCCAGGCAAATTTGTTCCAACACTTGTGAAAGGGTGTAATATGCCGCTTCTACACCAAACGACCAGCCCTCTTCAAAGGCGTAATATAAGCAACGTGCATTGTTATAGCGCGTCTTCCATTGTTGACGTACATATTCAAGATCGAGCTGTGGCGCAATCAGACTTTCCCGATCGATATTGGCTATTGATGGATTCTGAAACCAGATATCGCCTGCTTTTAGGAGCGAAAGAAAAAAAGGATGCCCCTTTGAAAGCTGTTTGGTAAAAGCTGCGGAGTTTTCCAGGGCCAGCGTAAGCGATACATTGTTGGGGAGCAAATCCGTTATAAGCTGCGTTAGATTATTGATCTCGGCGCTTAAAATATCATAAGCGACAAAAATATAATAACCATGCGTGATGCAATCATTTTTTGCCCTTTGGAGCGCATTATGATATTTGTGATGATCAGCATCATAACCGAAACATACTACTAGAGAAGGGGTGCAATTGCACTCTATAGCATTTAAAATGAGGTCCCGATAATTGGCGTTGCAATAGCTTTGTTTGTATATTTCATTGTTATTTTTGTAATTTTCAACTTCGTTGTTGGCAATTGGAACTGGGTTAAGTTTTGACTTAATTTCTTTGAATAAAATATTGGAATAATCGTAGATCCAGTTTAATGTGTTTATAGAAATCTGATAGGCGGTTTCTAATACAATTTCATCTATAAAATAGTCAAAGTGATATCGATAGTCAATGTATGCCTTGTTGATTTTCTCCAAAGCATGTTTGTTTTCGTTGTTGTCTGCCAGCTTGCCGAGCCGATCGTCGAAAGTTTTGAGATAGTTTATATGATTTTTTAACGAATGGGACTTTTTATCCTCAACGACGAGGATATTTTCTGCCGTTCGAAATGCAAGTTCTAAAGCTTGATGTAGCATAAATGCTGCGTGTGCATAATTTTTATGCTCGAAATAGAAATTGTATCCATCTACAAAAGATCGAATCTTGCTCTTTTCCTTTTCGATATAGGTCCGTGTTTTTTCGATGACTTCGTCACTTTTATTATTTGGTAAGACAAGGGGTATATCTTGCACAGGATTTTGATAAATGCGGTTTTCAGGTTGGCAAATAAGATAAGCCCGACCTAAACCTTGATTCAATTTTTGCTGTATCTCGTGCGTGAAGTTCACATTGATAAATACATTTGGATAGGGGTCTATGGTTTTGTTTATCAGACTGTTTGCATCAGAAAAACGAATTCCGGCATTTGACGTAAGATTGACCTGTAGCATCAGATACTTTTTACCATCGTGGTCAAAAGTCCATTGGTAGATTTCATCGACAGCAACAGCACGAAGGATTGCCTCGATAATTGGGTTAATATCGGTGTTCATAATATGGATTGAATAAATGGGCTTTATATTTCTGTTTCTAGAAGAGCTGTTTGTTTTTGATCGGGGAATTCTATCTCTTCAGAAAAAGCTGTTAAATAGGCGAGTTCTATTATTTTGATCATAGTCTGGTAAATTCGTGTACTGTAGTCTGCATAGGCACCGGTATATCGGTTTTTGGCGAGGCCATAGTTGATCCATTCATACAAGATTTCATTCCATTCTTGCTGATCGTATGTTTTAACTGTTGCCAATAGTGCTGACAAAGGATTGTCCAGTTCTTCATTTGAAACATAATAAAGCACGATCTCTTTATTCATGTGCCCAATCAAAACTGATTGGCATTCGGGCAATATCGAAAATGAATCGTCCATGCCGACTGGAAGAATAGGGGATTCCTCAGATGTATTGGACAACATTTCTAATAAGGCGTAAAGGCAGGTATAGTTAAAAAGTAAATTTGCGCCAGAATATTTACTGTTTTCATGATCAGCAGACCAGAATTCTTTTTCGTCGATGACCGTTTGGTACCAATATCGGATGTCTTCTCGCCAGCCATTTAGATCGTCTCTATCAAAGAAATCTTTTAATGCTGAGATGGAATAAGGTTGGGAAGCAAGCCAGTCGGGCAATATGATGCATTTTTTGGGGTGAAGTATTTCGTCTTCTGTTTCGTCCAAAGATTGCTGGGTTTGGCGCTGCTCATTTGCAATGTCTTCTTGATTTTCTATAACAGTGCCTGGAAGTATTTTATTTTCATAGATCTTTCCGAGAGAAGCAGCTAGACGCAGTAAGAATTCTTTTACAGCAAGTATTGCATGGCCGTTGTTGCCTAAAAAGCCGTTATCTCTGTCTCCTAAACTTATCCATAAATCATCAAGAATGCTGTACCATTGTTGCAAAGACTCGTAAGAAAAAAAACGGCTAATGCTGTCTGCTGCTGTATCAATATTACTTGTCCAAGGATCTGTTGCTAATAGCTGACTCCAGTAATCTGAAACCCGTTTATTGAACTTCAACGGTTGTTCTATTGTTTTTAGTTTACATTTCCTAAAAATGACATACGCCAATTCTACCTGTTCAATTAATTTTTTGGTGAGATATCCTGTAGAGGAACGCGGTGGGTTCATCTTTGCGTTTGAAGCCGCGTTGATGAGCATATTTAAGTCTGCTAACCAGTCACGTATGGACGTTTCGCTTTCAAAGAACTCTATAAGATATTTCATCGGATCGTCGATGTGTTCTTGGGTTAAATAGCGAAAATGTTTCGCTTTTAGTTTCTTTTGCGTATTTTTCATCAGATTATATTTTTTTATTTGATGAAACTGCTACTCGGGCAAATACTGATCCGTGCACTGATCTAAAGCCTTGTCGGTTTCATATTTAAGGTTTTTGATTAGTTAAAATAGTTTATAATTGTCTTCGTTAGCACTAAATTAAGAACTATTTTTCGGTAAAACAAATATTTTTTATTAAAATTTTCGGTAATGAGTTCTGTTTTGAAGAGAATTAAGATCGTTGCGGATAGGGAAGGGATGAGCGTATCGGCCTTTGAGGCAACTATTGGAGCGAGTAAGGGTGTTTTTACGCGTGCATTGGCCAATGGTACGGATATTCAATCTAAATGGTTAATCAGCCTTGTTGAAAAATATCCTCAATATTCATCTGAGTGGCTATTAAAGGGTGAAGGTGAGATGTTAAAACCGGCGATTATAGCAAAGGAAGAAGAGGAGACTTATCTAACGCCAGAATTAGAAGGGATTACCAATTCTGTTATTTATACACTAAAACAAGTTGTTGCCTCTCAGAATGTAACTATAAAATCTCAAGAGAAGACAATTATGTCTTTGGAGAGATTATTGTCTTCATTAGAGCGTGAGCTTGATTCGTTAAGAAATAAATAAAGCACAAACATTTTTAAAAACGGACAAAAGTGAATGTAAAGGAACGTGTGCTACTGATCGCTGAAACCAAAGGCATCAGTAAAACCGAATTTTTCAGAGATGTGGAACTTTCCTATGCAAACTTTAAGGGAGGACAGAAGAATACTGCACTCAGTTCGGATGCTATGGTGGCTATTTTGTCCAAACATCCTGACATTAGTCCAGCCTGGTTGCTCATGGGGGAAGGGACTATGATGCGAAAGGATGAGAAGGGGGCGCTCAGTGCTCTACCTGCCGAAACAGCTCCTGTCACTACCGAAGGTCTCGGAATTTATAAACAGCTGGTCAATGCCTTAGAGCAAACGGTCAAGGCACAAGAAAAGACAATCCTCTCATTGGAAGGTCAGGTGAGTTTATTAAACAAAAAGTAGCCTCAATTCCACGGAAGCGTATTATGTAAATGGTCTTTCGTAAAGGACTCGGTCTTTTTAGTTAATCGACTACACCAGATTTTTCTGAATTGATACGAGGGGCATATCACCGCAGATACGGCATAGGTCGGTAAAATAGGTTTAAGGTAAAATATTTTTTTAAAGATCGACGTGGATAATTAAGTTTACTTATCATCATAATGACCGATAAAGCTGAACACTAATACTAAGATTTTAGAATCAATTATTTCATAAATGATTCGATCTTTTTGGTTCAGTCGTCTACTCCATATTTCTGCATCGCCTTTATTTCGGAGTGGTTTAGGAAGGCCGGTTCCTTTCCTCGGGTGGTTCTCTAATTCTTCGAGGAGTTTTACGACCTTACTCATATCGATTTTGCTTCCTCACTTCTTTATTTGAAGAAGATCTTTCTGTGCTTTTACCGAGAGTTCTATTTGATACTGTCCCATATATTCTTGGCTGTTACAGTTTTTGTCTTCCCCTCCTTTAAATCATTTCTCCCTTCCTCGATCAGTTGTGATAGATCTGATGGGAGCTCTTTTTCCTGAATAGAGACATTTTTCACGCCAAGAGCCTTCAGAACAGCAATTATTTTTTTTCGTTCCGAAGAACTGGAAGAATATTCAAATGAAAATACTGTTGTTGTCATAATCTTGCCTTTTTAATTCTAGCGGTCAAACTTTATAGTCTACTTACAAAGATACGAAAACTATTTTGTTAGTTTACAAATGAATAGCATGCCGCACAGGCGGATTATAATAAAAATACCTGATTCCGGTGATTTCATTGGCCTCTTTTTTGTTTTAATTTCGTTATGGAAAAGCTGTTTGTTTAACCGATATCTGGGAAGGCTTCAATTGCATTTGTAGAAAGGGTATACCCTGCTGTTTGAGCTAAATTAAATCGCAGCTTCATATATTAAAAGAATTAAATTTTATGTCGAAAAAAGTATTTGTGATATGTTGTTTGCTTTTAGCTTGTTTTGTGCATCAGGCGATTGCGCAACCAGCGGGTCAGCGTCCTTCGTATACCTCAACATGGGGCCATCTTTACCGAGAAGCGGGGAATAATAGGGATCTCTTGGGAGTTTTTCCGACTGAGGCACCTGTATATCTGTTAGACTCTACCGATACGCAATACAAAGTGCAGGTGAGTAATGGGGATATCGGTTTTATAGACCGTCAGCCTCTGAAAAGTGCTATGTATGGGAAAAGGTCTGCCGGAGAGCCACAACAATATTTCTATCGGGGGACGCAAGGTGCTCAATGCCCACATTTCTATGTACAGGTGGCGCAATTGCGCGTGCGTAAGGCGCCCAATACAACAAGTACCGCTGTGCGCAGGGCAGGGCTCAATGAAATGGTATGTATAGACTATGTGCCGCTCTATACAGATGGATGGGTCTACATTGGGGACCACTTTCACGAAAATCCAGAGTACATTCAGATGAAATTTTTGGGATCTGAATTAACCTATGACAAGATCCTTAAGGAATATCTGGCTGTAAAAGGAAAGGATCAGGAGAAAGAGCTGGCGCAGGTCGGCCGCCTGCGTGAAATAGGCTGGACCAAGTATCCTAAATTAAAACAGGCGCTTACCTATTGGAAGGAATCCTATGCCAAAGCAGGAATAGCAGATCCCAAGGTCGATATCGATTTTGAATTGGTATTGGCCGATAAATTCCAAAACGAGCTTAATCCGGAAGTTTACGCAAAGAAACTGAAAGCGCTAAATTTCCATTTCAATTGGAAAGGGGTGTCTCTTTTTGACGGTAAGATCACGGATGCGCAGATGAAGCAACTGGCTTTACAACGGGTTTCGGAAATTCCGGATATGCCCGAATGTGGCTGGGAACCGCAGTATTACTATAAATCGCCAAATATGATCGTTGCATTCGAAGAAAATTATAAGGGAAAAGTGGTCGGTACGCTGTATAAGCTGTTTTTTAGTGAAGGCGAAAGCATTGTCATGGGCAACGAGCGGATGGATGCCAATTACGCGGAAAAAGACTTTGTAAACCACTTTGGTGAACTGCTTTCGGCAGACTGGATCGCAACGCCACATACTTACTATATTCAAAATGGCGATGCGGGATTATTTATTTTCAGATTTGTCGATGGGAAACTGGCCAGCTACGAGTGCATGTATTATTGTTAATATTTATAAATTGTGTCAGGGTTAAGTAGTCGGGGCTAAGTAAAGACGTCAACGCGTTTGAAAATGTTCGCCGTTTATGATGTTAGCATCGACTTTACTAACCAGTAGAAATAAGCATTTTCAAAAAATAAGGGCCGTTGGAATGAGCGTTAAACTCCGCTTCCAAAGGCCCTTAAGTTTTATGGAGATATTCCATTAGACGACCTGCATCTCAAAGAGCTTTGCAATATGGCCTTTCAATTTTTCTTTTACGTCCTCCATATCGACTTCTTTGCCGAGTTCCCGCTTTAAAGACGTTACATCCTTATCGTCGATACCGCAAGGAATGATGTTGCCAAAATAATCAAGATCTGTATTGACATTGAATGCAAAGCCATGCATGGTCACCCAGCGTGAAGCGCGTACCCCCATTGCACAGATCTTGCGCGCTGTCGGTTTATCGGGCTCTATCCATACACCGGTAAATCCGGGATATCTTCCAGCTTCGATGCCGTATTCTGCACAGGTCAATATGATTGCTTCTTCCAATGTGCGCAGATAAAGATGTATATCCGTAAAGAAGTTGTCGAGATCGAGGATCGGATAACCGACAATCTGCCCCGGACCATGGTAGGTAATGTCCCCGCCCCGGTTGATCTTATAAAATTTGGCCTCTTTCTCTTCAAGTCCTTTTTCATCTAACAGCAAGTATTCCTCGTGACCGCTTTTACCTAAGGTGTAAACGTGGGGATGTGCTGTAAAGATCAAGTAATTGGGGGTACTGGTTGCTGTTGCGTTGACCCTATTGTCGTGCTTAATGTCCAATACTCCCTTAAAGATGGATTCCTGTCTGTCCCAGGCTTCTTGGTAATCGACAAGTCCCCAATCTTGAAACTGCACCTCTTTGTTCATCTCTTATTTTTTTAAGATCTGAATGGGCTTAACGTCCATTCAGATCATTGTTTGTCAAAATTAATACAATAAATTATTGTATGGGTAACGTTCATTGTGCATCTTCACAATGATATCGTAAAGTTTTTGTTTGAACTCTTCGATATTCGTTTTATTTGTTGCTGACAGGAAGATCGCTGGGTCTGAATTTTTTGCCATCCAGGAATTACGGAAATCCTCCAATGTTACCTCGATTTCCTCGCCATCGTGTCCTTCTTCAATCGCGGGTTTATAAAGGTCAATTTTATTGAATACTGTAATTACTGGTTTGTCCAGTGCTTTGATATCCTTCAATGTTTCGTTTACTGCCTGGATATGGTCCTCAAAGTTGGGGTGTGAGATGTCGACCACGTGGATCAGTACGTCTGCTTCTCTCACTTCATCCAGTGTGGATTTAAAACATTCTACCAGATGGTGAGGCAGTTTGCGGATAAAACCAACCGTATCTGAAAGCAGGAATGGGAGGTTGTCAATGACAACTTTGCGAACTGTTGTATCCAGTGTTGCGAAAAGTTTATTCTCGATCAAAACGTCAGACTTGGAGATCATATTCATGATCGTGGATTTTCCGACGTTCGTATAGCCAACCAGGGCCACACGGATCATCTCGCCGCGATTTTTACGCTGTGTCTCGTTTTGCTTGTCGATTGCTTTTAGGCGTTCTTTGAACAAGGAGATCTTGTCCAGAATGATCCGTCTATCGGTCTCGATCTGTGACTCACCCGGACCGCGCATACCAATACCCCCGCGCTGGCGCTCTAAGTGGGTCCACATACGGGTCAGACGTGGTAAAAGATATTGCAGCTGTGCCAATTCAACCTGTGTTTTTGCCTGTGCAGTTTTGGCATGTCGGGCAAAGATATCCAGGATAAGATTGGAGCGGTCCAATATCTTGCGTTTCAGTTCTTTTTCAATATTACGCAACTGCGAAGGTGAAAGTTCATCGTCGAAAACAACGATGTCAATTTCCTCCGCTTCAACGTAGGCTTTTATTTCTTCCAGCTTTCCGCTACCAACAAAGGTAGCACGGTCCGGGAAACCCAGTTTCTGTGTAAACATGCCTTTGGTCTCGCCACCGGCGGTCTGCACCAAAAATTCAAGTTCCTCCAGATATTCCTTTGCTTTTGTCTCCGTCACGCTTGGGGTGATAACACTCACCAAGACGGCTGTTTCGGGTTTTATTGCTGTATCGTGTATTTTAATTCTGGCCATTTTGTACTATTAAGTCTTTCAAGTGAAGTCGGTAGGTCATTACGCTATGAAATGTGAGCTCTCGCCTATCGCTTGTATACGTTCACCTTTTAATTATTTTCAATGAGCTCGCAAGCCCGGTTTTTGTTTGAGAAGGTAAATTTAAGAATTTATGCTTTTGTACACCACACAAGACTGATGCCGATTATGACATAATTCTTCATTAACCAATAAATTTCCTGTGATTTGCTTACCAGGGCAACTCAAAATATGTAAGCGTTCGGTCGCCATCTTTTGCCTAGTAAAAGAAGGGATATGTTTCTATATCATGTTCATAATGATGCAAAAGTAAATAAATTTGGTTTTATATACAAAAAAGATAAATTGTCTTCAGGAGCTAATAAAAAATAATTCGTATCCTATTTATGTTGACGAGCGGCCTTTAGATTCCACTGCGCTCTGTTTATTCACTTAAACACGTTATCGGTTTATTTGTTGGCCTCATTTTTTATTTCGAAAATGACATGCGGTTAAGAAATCTTGTCCCAGGCGATACCATCTGATTTTCTTGCAAGGAAGCTTCGGAGCAAATAATTCTTTTCGCTTTGGAGCGTGGGGTCTTCTTTGAAGATTTCGATAACGGTGTTGCGGCACTCGGTGAGCAGCGCTTGATCTGTGGCTAGGTTTGCCATTTTAAGGTCGAGAACACCTGACTGCTGTGTGCCCGATATATCGCCTGGCCCACGGAGCTGCAGATCCACTTCTGCAATTTCAAAGCCGTCATTGGTACGTACCATGGTGTCCAGTCTCAATCGTCCTTCTTTGCTCAGCTTATTGCCCGACATCAGGATACAGAAAGACTGTTCGGCACCGCGGCCTACGCGGCCACGCAATTGGTGCAGCTGGGATAGCCCAAAACGTTCTGAATTTTCAATGACCATGACCGAGGCATTGGGAACATTAACTCCGACCTCGATAACGGTGGTGGCAACCATGATCTGCGTTTCGTGTTTGACAAAGCGCTGCATCTCAAAGTCCTTGTCCTTTACAGGCATCTTGCCATGAACAATACTGATCTTGTATTGTGGAAGGGGAAATTCACGCTGTAAGTTCTCCAAACCTGCTTCCAGGTAAATCAGATCCAGTTTTTCGCTCTCCTTGATGAGGGGGTATACCAGATAGACCTGTCTGCCTTTGGCGATCTCTTCACGCATGAAGCCGAACATCCGTAGGCGTGAACTTTCAAAAAAGTGAACGGTCTTGATGGGTTTACGCCCTGCCGGTAATTCGTCTATGACAGAGATGTCTAGGTCACCGTACATGGTCATGGCCAGTGTCCGGGGAATTGGCGTTGCTGTCATGACCAGCATGTGTGGCGGAATGACATTTTTGCGCCAGAGCTTGGCCCGCTGTTCCACACCAAAACGGTGCTGTTCATCAATAACGACGAAACCCAGGTTTTTGAATTGTACCTTATCCTCGATCAGGGCATGTGTACCAATCAGAATATCCAGGCTGCCATCTTCCAGTGCCTGATGAATCAAACGGCGTTCTTTCGTGCTTGTAGAGCCTGTAAGTAGCTTGATAGTGACGATATCATCGCCTACGAGCTCCTTCAGTCCATGGTAATGCTGTGTTGCCAGGATTTCTGTTGGCGCCATCATGCAGGCCTGGAATCCATTGTCGACGGCAAGCAGCATGCTCATCAGGGCAACAACTGTTTTGCCGGATCCAACATCGCCCTGTACAAGACGGTTCATCTGCGCGCCAGTATTGGTATCTAAGCGGATTTCCTTCACAACGCGCTTCTGGGCTCCTGTCAAAGGAAATGGAAGACGCTCATTAAAGAACGTGTTGAATTTTTCGCCGACTTTATTGAACCGCTGGCCTCTAAATTTCTGGGTGTTGAGCTGTTTGTTGTTGAGCAACTTGAGCTGAATAAAGAATAGCTCTTCAAATTTGATGCGCTTGATCGCTTGGTTCAGTTCCTTTTGATCGCTTGGAAAGTGGATGGATGCGAAAGCCTGTTGCCTGGAAATGAGACGGTGTTTCGCGAGTACATCCTGCGGAAGCGATTCGGCAATACTACGAAATACGGTTTCCAATGCAGTCTGCTGTAAGCGTTGGATTCCTTTGGTATCCAGATTGAACTTTTTGAGTTTTTCTGTAGACGAATAAACCGGCTGCAAACTCATGTTGCCGATCTGTTTTACCTGCGGGTTATACAGATCCATTTCGGGATGGGTAATGGATAATTGCCCATTGAATTCGCTCGGCTTGCCATAAATAATATAAGCAGACCCGACTTTCAATGATTTTTGAAGCCATGGGATGGACTGAAACCAGACCAGTTCCATGGAGCCGGTTTCATCTTTGAAAGAACCGACAAGCCGTTTCGTTCTTTTCTCGCCCACGAGCTGTAAAGAAACCAGACGGCCCAGGACCTGTGCAGCCATCATATCGGGATGGAGTTTCCGGATTTTATGGAACTCCGTACGGTCGATATAACGGAAAGGGTACTGTGTTAATAGATCACCAATGGTAAATACCTGTAGCTCTTTTTTGAGTACATCTGCCTTTTGTGGGCCTACACCTTTGAGGTATTCTATGGGGGTAATTAAACTTAATTCAGCCATTCTTCTTGAATGGCTAAATTACGAAAAATTTAATTTTTAAGATTTATATACTTCTACAAATGGTTTTCCATCCCGGCATTGAACAGGTTTTGCCATATTTGGACAGCCACCTTCACATTTTGTTTTCTCCAAACGAAGCTTGTTTTCCATGAGACGGTTGTAGAGCTCTATTTTTTCTATTATCTCGTATGACCGAATGGTTTTGTGGACTGCAATTCCTTCCATACAGCAGCCTGAGCGTAGAAAATGACTGGTCCAATCGTTTGGATTCGAGCAGGGCACGTCTTTATAGAACTCTTTCAGCTCCTTGTATCTTTTGGTCAGTTCGGCATTGGTTTCCTCCAGCGATAATTCGTAAGCAAAGCGAAGTGCGGCCTTACCATTATAACAAACTTTTCCCACAGGAGGATTAGGGATCGGCATTGATAAGCGTTGTGCATCATTGAAAATTTTGCCTTCATGTTCGGCAGCTTTATTTCGCTCGCTTTCGAGATAATCTAACTCTTCTTTCAGTTTTTCGAATTGATTTTTCAGTGAAGAATGTACTAGGTAATAGGTATAATAAGGGTGTTGTATAATTTCAAACTCTTCAATATTTGTGCAGGGAACAGATTGAAGTAATGTGGTGAGTTCCTTGGCTTTTGCATTGACTTGTTCATTCCAATATTCGTATGATTTAGAGTTGTCTTTCGAACAAGCAAGGAAAAGTATAAATCCAATTATCGGAAGTAATAAGGTGATTTTTTTCATGTTTGGCAAATCTAGGTGTTGTTATTTTTATGGTTATAATCTGTCTACTCATATTTAATGTCTGCTTTTCCTTCTTTACAGATCAGGCCCAATGGTTTGCGATAAGGAATACAATTTATTCTGGGCGCCATCATTGGCTGGTATATTTCCATCAGTTTGTTGTTGTCATTGATCATATTTTGCAAGGTTGTTTTGTCAACGGATTTGTGGTAGGGAATGTAACTTTTTCCACAGACTGTCTGCAATTCTATTATTTCCCATTCCGTCGCATCACCACATGCTTTAGGGCTGGCAAAGGCAATGATTTTACTGTATTTTTCATTGGAGAGGGATTCGAGCTCCTTTTCTGTTTTGTTCTTGTAGGGATTTTCTAAATGTGACTCCGATTTACAAACTACAAAAAGCATGCAGCATGCCATGAGAGTGGTTATGCCTAAAATGGAAAGATTTTTCATAATATTCTTCTTGGTTTATTAATCGAACGGGTAATTCTAGGTCTTTGCTACAAAGGATTTCCATTAAGTTTTTGTCAAGAGAAATTTGATCTTGAGATCCATTGCAGATGATTTCTGTTATTTTGTAGGTTTGAAACAACAATATATTGGTATAAATGTAGTTTTAAAACAACATCCATGCAGAACTGGATGTATTTGAACCCCGTACTGGTAATTTTTTAGTCGAGCAGGGCCATATCGACCTGCTTTCCTACATTGAAAGCTTGCGTTGAATAGGGTCTAAAATATATAAAAACGGGGCTGTCCAATCGTTTTGGACAGCCCCGTTTAAGATTTATTTCGGATCATTTCTCGATTAGAAATTACCCTTATTTACATCCCACCAAAGTCTGGTACCGCCGTTGTCAGGTCCACCCAACAAGGAGATTGCAGATTGTACTTCGGCTGCATTGGTATTGTATTCATTTTGTGGGAACGGTAAACGACGGATCTGTATTTTAGTATCGATCAGTCCACCGCTATTGTTGACAACAACTGGGAATAGACGTGGGTACCCTGTGCGGCGGAATTCACTCCAGGCCTCTTGTCCTTCAGGAAAGATCGCCAGCCATTTTTGCGTAATGATACGTTCCAATTTTTCTTCGTTGGTAGCACCTTCATTCCATTTGATGGTCAGCGCACTTGGTGAAGCTGCGTTATTCTTCGCGTTGAACGGGTCCTCGTAAGCTGCTGCTTTACTTGTGTTGTCATTTAGGTAAGTGCTTAGACCCGATGTTACACCCCATTGCGTGAAGGAAGTCTCCACCCCTTTTTCATAGAGTGATTGCGCTGTTCCGCCAGCATTGTTCCAACCTCTCAATGCTGCTTCCGCACGTAGGAAGTACACCTCAGCAGCAGTCATTAATACCGGTGCTGTTGTCGCAACGAAAGTTGGCGTTGTACCTTCGGTATTCAAAGCCGATAGTTTTTGGTATTTATCCTTTTCGATACCCTCTGCACCTGTACGAATTCCGATGTATTTACCGGCGAAAGCTGTTGTGGTAGCATCTTTAATGACAGGTGCCATGTATTTAGAGATACGTGGGTCATTCAATCCCGTCATATAAGATGTAAGTGTCGCATTGATACGTGTATCGGCCCAGTTTTTGGAAATAAACCAAAGCGGATTGCTATAGGTTCCATCTGCTGGGATAGTGATTTTGAAGTTTTCGCTGTTGCTTTCTAATACGCCGCCATTGGCAGGGTCTAATGCTTTTTCAGCTTGTGTTTTCGCTAAAGCTGCATCGATTTTAACCAAACGCATTGCTAAACGAAGGCGCAATGAATTGGCAATTTTCAACCAATTTTTAAATCTGACCTGATTATCTGTATTCGGAAATACAAGATCAATCTGGTCGATTTTAGCAGCCATTGGGCTATCCGCTTTGTATGATTTTAATGCTGTTACAGCCTCATCGAGCTCTCTGAAGAAAGCAGCATATACATCGGATTGCTTGTCGTATGGAACGGTATTAGAGGTACCTACTTTACTATATGGGATAGGACCATAAATGTCCGTAACACGGCTGGCCGCTTCCACTTTGATGACCAACGCCGAGCCCCATAGTGCTGGATAGGTTTCTGCAAGCCCATTGCTTTTTAGTTTTTCAATGGATTTGATAACGTTAAGATATAAGACCTGAAACGGTTCGCCATTCCATCCATTAACCATCGCATAATTCAGGTTGTTCTGGCCGCTATTGAATGGTGTAGGGGACATGAAAAAGCCTGAAAAGACGTCCGCATTCAGATTTTGTTGTACCTGATAGGAGTTAGGGTCTCCGGCACCGGAGAAATTATAGATAGACATCTGTGCATTTCTAAGAAAAAGCACAAGATCCTGTCCATCTCCTTTTAAATCTTCGTCGGTAAGCCCAATATTATTTTTATTGTATTCTTCGAAATTCTTTGTACAGCTGGTCATTGTTCCTCCAAGAAGTAACATGGCAAGCGAGAATTTAACTATATGTTTGCTATTAAATTTCATTGTTGATCGTTTAGAAAGTTGCATTTAATGTAAGACCGTAATTACGCGTTGCAGGCATCATAAAGATATCGACGCCGCTCAACGAATTGCCAGTTGACATGGTTACCTCTGGGTCAAAAGGCGCTTTTTTCGAGATGTAGAATAAGTTTCTCCCTACAGCATTTACACGTAGTTTTTTGAAAAAGCTATCTTTTATATTGAAGTCATAACCGAAAGTTAGTTCACGCAATCTTACAACCGTTCCATCATAAATATATTGGCTGCTGACAGGACCTATACCCCCTGTTGATGTATACCATTTCTCTGCATCGACTACAGAAACAGGAGTTCCATTTGGTGTAACACCATTCACGGCAACTCCGCCATTTGCACGAGCGGCTCCAGTTACTGCAGATACGCCATAACCATCCATTACAGATTGTGTAATTGACATTACTTCGTAATTGAACTTGCCGTCAATCAAGAAACTTAAATTGAAATTTTTGTAATTGAAACTGTTGTTCCAGCCCATTTGCCAAATTGGATTCGAATTTCCTAATTTCGTATAGGCATTGGTTTTTTGAGGAATACCATCTTCTGAAATAATAATCCTTCCTTGGCCATCGCGAACAAAATCTTGCCCGTAAATATCACCAAAAGATCCTCCTACTTCAAGTTTGGAAGCAAAGTTGTTTTGATTTTCACCAGTTAGATTAAATTCTGGGACAGCATCAGCCAGTTTCTTTATTTTGTTTTTATTGTAGGTGAAATTGACGCTTGTAGTCCATTTGAAATCGTCATTTCTGATCGCATCCAATGACACCAATGCCTCAACTCCTTGGTTTTGGATATCACCGGCATTTATGGCATATTGCTTGTTTAAAGAAGCTTGGCTAGCAGCAACTTTGAAGAACTGGTTCGTCGTGTTTGTTTTGTAATAAGTCACATCCACATTCAGACGGTTGTTCCACATGCGCCATTCTGTACCGATCTCAAAAGATTTCGTTTTTTCAGGCTTTAATGTTTTTAAGAAAGCGATGTCATTTACCGTCAATACAGCGTACGGATTTACTGTATTTGTCAATAAGCTGGTATAAGGAGGTAAGTCATTGCCCACTACCGCATAGGAACCGCGAACTTTGGCCATATTGACAAATTCAGGTAAGTTTAACTTGTCATTTAATACGATGCCCAATCCCGCAGATGGGTAGAAGAAAGATTTTGTTCCGGTGAAAGCTAATGTACTCGACCAGTCATTTCTCGCAGTCAAATCTAAGTAGATCCAGTTGTCATAGGCTAAGTTGGCTGATGCAAATACCGATTGTAATTGTCTCCGATTAGCGGATAACGTCGAAGTAACTGGAGTTGTTGTGTTTTGGATAAAGAACTGATTTGGAATTTTTAATCCCTCAATACCAGTGTTAAAATCTACACCTTCGGTTTTCCAGTCGGTGATACTTGTTCCGACCAATCCTGTGATCTGAAATTTATCGCTGACATTGAAATTCATGTTGGCAACGACATCACCGTATTGCTGTGTAATGGTGGTATTGGTGTAATTATAGTTACCATTTGTTTTTCCTAAAGGATTTGGTGTGCTCGCATAAACTTTGCGGTCCCAGACCTCCGAAGTACGGTCGACACTTCCTCTGGCTTGGATGCTGATCCATGGAGCAACCTTATATTTGGCACTACCATTTAAAAGCAAACGGTTACGGGTTGACCGTGTAGGGTTTCTATTGACGATCCACCATGGATTTTGTTGTGTTGTAGGGCTATCGCTTAGACTGAACCAGTTTTGTTCATTCAGGTTGCGACTTGTATTAAAAGTTTCGAAATTTTTATAATCCGCAATGTTTAAGCTTCGAGGTAATAGGTAGGTTCCAACCAATGGATTGTAATAAAAGCCCGAGCTAGGCGCATTGTCCAATTTTTGGGTAATGTAATTGGCACTACCTTCAACGGTTAACTTATTATCAAAAAATGATGCACTCTCCTTAAGGTTGAAATTGTGACGCATCAGGTCATTTTCTGGAAGTATACCTTTAGCAAGGGTATTAGCATAGGAGAAGTACGTTTGATTTTTTTCGTTACCTCCGGATAATGTCAATGAATTGGTGAAGTTGCTACCTGTGCGGAAAAATTCGCCTACATTGTCATAGTTAGCACCATTGGTTTTGTCTCCCCAGCTAAATACACTCGTGTTACTGTTTTTACCACCTGAACCTTGACCGTACTGGTTTTGGAATTTCGGTGTTGATACAGCTTGTTCGATCTGTGCACTTGACGAGAAGTTGATCGTTGTGCGGCCTTGTTTACCTGATTTTGTTGTCACCAAGATAACGCCGTTGGCAGCTTGGCTACCATATAATGCCGCTGCGGATGCTCCTTTTAATACAGAGATGTTTTCGATATCTTCTGGATTGATCAATGAAATAGGGTCGCCACCGTCACGCTGTCCACCGAAGACGTTGTCTGGCTGGCTAGCCAATGTCTGGTTGTTGATCGGAACCCCATCAACAACGTAAAGTACCTGGTTGTTGCCGGAGGCCGATTTGTTACCACGCAAAATAACTTTTGCTGAACCACCTGGTCCAGAAGAGCTAGAGGCGATGTTAACACCCGCGACTTTACCATTTAAATTATTCGCCAAGTTGGTGCTTTTAACTTTGTTTAATTCGTCACCACTCACCTGTTGTGTAGAGTATGTTAATGATTTCTGTGCACGGCTGATCCCCAAAGCAGTAACAACCACACTTTCCAGTTGCTGTGTCTGTTCATCAAGACTTACTGTTACTGTCGTTTCTCCAGGTCCTAATGTGACTGTTTTGTTTTCATAACCGACCGTACTGATATTCAATATGCGGTTTTTGTCGTCGACATTGATCTGGAATGCACCTTTCACATCCGTAGAACTTGCGTTGGAAGTACCCAATACTTTGATTGTGGCACCTGGAATAGGAGCTTTGGTTTTAGCGTCTACAACCGTTCCCTTTATCTGGTTGGTTTGCGCGTGCAATAAAGATGCTGAAAAAAGCATTGTTGGAACAATACCTAACACCCTTAATGTAGAGTATAATTTGTTATTCATATAGTATATGTGTTATATTCAGTTTTTTATATACATATTTTCATAACGGTGAAATTTCTAATGAAATGGGCTAATTCCATTTAGCATTTTTGGTTAGAAGAGAGAGATATTGAATAATCGGGGGGCGAAATAAGTGATTATTTATAATAATATAAGCTATTCAATACCTAGTTATAGGAAGAAAGAGCGGTGTGATTTCCCTTAATAAAAATCTAATTTACTATAGTTGAGCAAAAATCAAAAATTTTATGAAACAAAAATGATACATATTATAAGTTTTTTAGGTTTAAAATATTGATAATGATTTATTTATGTGTTTTGTCATTTTTTTGAGTAGCGATAGTGATTTTGTCTTTCACGATAAGAAAGATGTGCTCTATGTGATTTTGGACCATGTACTTGACTAAAAAGTTATTGCCGGATATGTATGACCTATCGTTTAGCATGTGCCCTTGATGCGGAAAAAGTCTCTTTGATGTTTTCGATATTAAATAAGATAATCGCGAGGAGTATAATTCCATATGCAACATACTTAATTGGCGAAACAGGTTCTTGAAAATAAGTTACCGCTAAAGTAAATGCAATCAGTGGGTTGATGTAGAGTAGCACCCCGGTTGTTATCGATGAAATACCAATGAGTGCATACATGCTCAGGAAAAGGGGGATAATCGTGAATAAAGACGCGATAAGAAATATGGTGCCCCAAAATAGAGGTTCAGCAGGGATTGCATGATGATTATAGATCAGTTTAGGAATTACAAACAACGCACATATACTGAGCTGGACGACTAATTGGTGGAGCTTGTCAAACCCCGTGGATACCCGTTGCACGATCAGATAGAAAGCGTAACAGGTGGCAATGGTAACGGCCCAAAGGACGTCCTTTAGCGAGCCATTAGCCAGCAGGCAGACGCTGCCGAAAGCAATAAAAAGCGCTATTTTCTGCCAAAGGGTCAATTGTTCCCTGAGTAGGAGATAGGCGCCAGCTGCGGTGATGAGCGGGCAGGTCAGGTAAGCCAATGCGGCAGACTGGATGCTGATATGGTTGACGGCATAGATATAAGTAAACCAATTTCCAAAGATTAAACCCGAGGCCAGCAGGGTAAGGCAGATCTGACGGAGCTTGCCTGTGCGAGGTAAAAGCTGGAACTTCCGGATATCAGCAGTCATGGTTTTTCTACGGAAAAGCAAAAGGTATATCCAGAGTACCAGGAGCGCAGTGATTATTCTAAAATACAGAATATCTTCGGCGGGATAATCCCTTATCCACCGTACGGGGATAGACATAAATCCCCAGATGAAAGGGGCCAAAAAAGCCGCGAAAAGATATTTTCCGCGGCTTGCTGTTTCGTTGCTGTGTTCCACGGACTAATCTTTCCAGGCAATGACCGAAATCTCGACATTTACATTCTTGGGAAGGGTTTTTACAGCAACACACTCGCGTGCTGGTTGCGCTGCTTTAAAATATTCCGCATAGACTTCATTGACTAAGGCGAAATTACCCATATCGCTCAGAAAAATGGACGCCTTGACAACATCCTCAAAAGTATAGCCAGCATTTGTCAAGATAGCTTCTATATTTTTTAGCACCTGGTGTGTTTCGTCTTTTACACCTGATGAAATTAACTCCATTGTTTCTGGGATTAGTGGAATTTGTCCAGAGACATATAATGTATTACCGGCTTTGATTGCCTGGTTATAGGGGCCAATTGCTGCAGGAGCTTTGTCGGTATTTAAGATTTCTTTTCTTGTCATGGATTACAGTGTTTAGGATGTAAAAAATATTTTGTAGATCAGTCCCAATAAAAAGACAATAATGGCCGTTGCATTAATGATATGCATTGCTTTTATGTTTCCATTTTTTGGGCGATCTGCGTTACGCTTTCTAAAAAAGTACATGGAACTAAGTTACAACAGTAAATTAGAAAGTTAAAATGAAAAGATTAAAAACTTTGGGAGGTTTTCTGTGAAGCTTTGAAACAAAATCTTGTACAAGTGGCTGGAATTTTTTGAATTTTGGTAAATTGGTGAACGAAATTTAAATTTTATGAATAAGGTAGCATTAATTGGGGGTAAAATATATGCAGGTGATGCGATTTTTGAGCAAATGGCATTACTGATCAGCGAAGGTAAGATTGATGGGATCGTCCATGATCATGAAATACCTTCAGATTATGTGAGTTATCCAGTGAATGGAGCCAATATCTGCGCTGGGCTGATTGACCTTCAATTGTATGGTGACGGATCGGACTTGTATTCCGCTGAGCGTAGTATAGCCTCTTTGGAGCGTATCACTGAGGGTTTGGTCCGTAAAGGGACCACCTCCTTTATGATGACTTTAGCGACCAATACGATCCCTGTCTTTAAGGATGCTATTCGCGTGGCGGCAGATTTTCAGCACGATGCATTTTTAGGATTGCACCTGGAAGGACCCTTTTTGAATCCTAAAAAACGAGGTGCGCATCCCGCGGAATTAATTATCGAGCCTACAAAGGAAAATATTGACGATCTTTTGGTCGGAAATCAGGTTGTTAAGATGATGACCATAGCACCTGAACGTATAGCAGACGATGTGTTACAGCACTTACAGGGCTACAATTTGTTGCTCAGTGCTGGGCATAGTGATGCAACTTTCGAAGAGGGCACCCGTGGTTACGATCTGGGAATCCCCACGAGTACGCACCTGTTTAATGCAATGTCGCCTTTACACCATCGCGAGGTGGGACTTGTTGGCGCAATTTTTAATCATCCGACAGCCCGGGCGAGTATTATTGTCGATGGGCATCATGTAAGCTTTGAAGCCGTGAAAATTGCAAAACGTCAGATGGGAGACCGCCTGTTTATGATTACCGATGCTGTAGCCGCTTGTGATAAAGATATTTATCATCATGTTTTGAACGACGGTTATTATGCGCTGCCTGACGGTACGATATCAGGTGCCGCGATCTCGCTGCTTGAGGGGGTGAAAAACGCTGTGCAAAAAGTTGGTATACCACTCGATGAAGCAATCCGAATGGCTACGCTGTATCCGGCAGATCTATTGGAAAGAGCGGATATCGGAAACCTCAATAAGGGAAGCATGGCCAATGTGATCGTCTTTAACGATGACTTTGAGCTGCAGCAGGTCATCTTCAAAGGTGAGTTGAAGTTATGATCCTATTTCCGACAAGATCGGTCGTTTGACGCAGATTGACTAATATTATATGTATCTTCGTTAGTTATTTTGAAAAAACACTATTCTATAGATTGATGAAACGTTCCCTATTATTTTTAGCGACGGCTCTTTTTGTTTTGTCTTCTTGTTCATCCAAGAAAAATAAAAAGCAGGAGCCTGTCAATACCACAACTACAAATGTCGAAATTGTAAAAAAAGATCCGCCCTCGATACCCAAGCGAGAACGGGTAAAGAATACAGTTGAAACGAAAGAGCAGCCTGTTGCTGAAAAAAAGAAGGAAATTGTCGTCGATCTTCCCAAGTTACCACGTGAATTTCGGGCGGCCTGGGTTGCTTCTGTTGCCAATATCAATTGGCCCAGCAAGAACAATCTAAGTACAGCTGAACAGCAACAGGAAGCGATCGGCATCTTGGATTTTTTGAAAAACAATAATTTTAATGCGGTGATTTTCCAGGTGCGTCCGTCGGCGGATGCATTTTATAAAAGTGATTTTGAACCCTGGTCTTACTTTTTGACCGGTACAGAGGGACAAGCTCCTTCTCCTTATTACGATCCACTCGATTTCTGGGTGGAACAAGCGCATAAAAGAGGAATCGAGCTGCATGTTTGGTTGAATCCTTATCGTGCCCATCATACCGCTGGCGGTGCTGTTACTTCGGCTTCTATGGCGCGCAAAATGCCCGAATCGGTTGTCAAATTGAAACAGGGCTATTATTGGTTTGATCCATCCAAAAAATCGACACAGGATCACGCAGCACGCGTGGTTATGGATATTGTTAAACGTTACGATATCGATGGTGTGCATTTTGACGATTATTTCTATCCTTACGCGGAATATAATGGTGGCCAGGATTTCCCAGACTCGGATAGTTATAATGAATACAAACGTAATGGAGGGGATCTATCGCGCGGTGACTTCCGTAGAAATAGTGTCAATACCTTTATCGAACGTATTTATAAGGATATTAAGAAAGAGAAGAATTTTGTGAAATTCGGTATCAGTCCCTTTGGTATCTGGAAACCGGGTTATCCGTCAGGAATTCAGGGGTCTAGCCAGTATGATATGCTTTATGCAGATGCTAAATTATGGTTGAACAAAGGCTGGATTGACTATTTTGCTCCCCAATTATATTGGCCTATACAGCCAGCTAAACAGAGTTATACGGCGCTGTTAAAATGGTGGGAAAGTGAAAACACCTTGGGACGCCACCTTTGGCCCGGTATCAACACCGTTGGTAGACGCGGTCCGGAGTATGTTCAGGAAATTGTCAATCAAGTTGAGGCAGCCAGGACACTATTACCGGATAACCGGGAAGGTGTTATCCACTGGAGCCTGGCAGGGTTGACTAAAAATCCTGCGATGACACAAGCTTTGGTTAGTGGCCCTTATCAGGTTAAAGCATTGGTGCCTGCTAGCCCATGGTTGAATGCTAATCCTTTATTGAAGCCGACTTTGCTGGTCACTCCACAAGGCGGTCGTGTCTTTGTGAAATGGCAACATCAGCAAATTGATCAGGTCGCAAAATGGGTGTTGTATCTCAACTACGGTGGTGTATGGCAATATGAGATTTTGGAGCCTGGAGTCACAAGTAAGGATATTCCAACGACATTGAACAACAAAAAATTGGAGTATGTCGCAGTTAAGGCTGTTGACCGTTTGAGTAATGAGGGGCCTTATGCTGCTGAAAAGATAAAATAGGTAGCGATTACATAGGCACCGCAAGAGAAAGGGATATCCGTATATTGGATATCCCTTTTTTTATGAAAGTATCTGTCGTTAATGGTTGCAAAGAATTTTTAGGCGACCTTTATAACGATTGCAGTTTGGCTATTTCATGAAGGATTTGTTTTGAATTGTAATCTATCCAAGGTAAATTTATAGGTATGGAAGAAATCTATAAAACGGTAAGCGAATCGGTGATTCGGATGTCACAGCTGATGTTGCCCTCCAATGCTAATTTTGGCGGTAAAATACACGGAGGTTATATTTTATCTTTGATGGATCAGATTGCATTTGCTGTAGCATCCAAATTCTCTGCACATTATTGTGTGACTGCTTCAGTAGGTAAAGTGGATTTTTTGAAACCTGTTGAGGTGGGGGAGTTAGTTACATTGATTGCTTCTGTGAACTATGTAGGCAACTCTTCGATGGAGGTCGGTATTCGGGTAGAAGCGATGAATATTCAGACGGGCGAAACCAAGCACTGCAACTCCTCTTACTTTACGATGGTGGCCAAAGATGAAACAGGCAGGCCTACCCGTGTGCCCCGCCTGATTTTGGAGACCGAAAAAGATGTGTTCCGTTTCTACCGCTGTGTGGTGAAGATGGAAGTTGACAAAGAAAGAGATCGTGCCATTCATGATCTGGAGACAGATTCCGCAGAACAGCAAGCTTATATCACGCAGCATTTTGATGTAAAGATCAATCTGTCCTCCTAGCGCTGCTTTTGCATTAGCTCCTTGCCCAGGCTGTATGTCTTGCAACCTTCAAAGTATCCGGATTGATGTTTGCTTGGGGTCAGATTCGTACCAGCTTCGGCTCATGAATAGATCGTGTATTGGTACTGGCTAAATGTTGACAGGTGGCTGATCAGGGAAAGGCATGAGCCTGCATGTTTGAATATTTTATTGCCTAAAAGCGCTGTTGTTTGTTGGGTTCTGCGTGTTATTGGTGTTTCTGTTGCGATTGTGTTGTAATTTCTTGTAGAATGTGGTGAAATTGTCTAGCTAAATGCTTTTATGGGGTGTTTTTGTTTGGATTTTGCTGTGCTGTGCATTTTTGTATCTATTTTTATTAGTATTTACGGTTATTTTGCTGTCAGATTATGCGTTAATGTGTTTATTGTTATTTCCTTTTCAAATAATTGCGCATAAACTTGCATTAATTGGAAGCATTTCATAGTATTGTGTAGTAATTGATATAAACCTTGGGTTGGAACCGCCCGTTATGGAAAATTATTAACAACTAACTAAAAACCATGAATAAAAAATTTCTCTTATTCTGTTCAGGGGTGATGCTGTCAACCAGTTTATGGGCACAGACCAAAA
>JAIRVH010000170.1 GCA_031253985.1 Sphingobacterium sp. | reverse complement strand
TTTATAATTGATCCACTATTAGGCTGTTAAAAATAACGGCATTGGATATTTAATCTTAAAAATAGATAAAAAACTGATAAATGTAAACTGATAACTAAAATTTTACGTATTGTTTATTTGTGTTTTGTTAAAAAATAATAAAAGAACGCTGCGGAATTTATTTCTTTCATATATAGTGACTAGTTTGTGGCCTAAGGATCTCTATTTTATCAGCTAAATTGTTACATTTTGGTTTGATGCCTAGGCTATTGGATAGATAAGGGATGGACTGTGGTTTGATTCTTCTCAATCGTTTTCGTAAAAGTTGCTTGATTTCAGCAGAATAATCCAGCATCTTTATGGTCGCTCTGATAGCATTAAATCCTAATGATGAATCTAAGAATACTGTTTTTTTTCATTTGCGCGACATTCCAACCATTTTGGGGATCAGCACAATTCAGAATTCCCGCACTGGGTCATTCCATTTATGAAGGTGTATTTACCGGGAATGGTCTACTGGGGACTATGACTTATTTAGCTGGTAAGAATTCAATGCGCGTTGATATTGGAAGAACTGATGTTTATGATCATCGAGCGAATTCGGAAGATAAATTGTTTGATCAAGCGCGTATGTCGTTAGGTCATTTTGAAATAGAATTTGAAAGCCCGATTGTTCAGGCAAAAGGAGACATCTATCTCAAAGAGGCTTTTGCCGAGGCGAACGTCAGCACTGACAAAGGGATAATGAGAATCCGGACGACTACCTTATCGAATGACAACGTTATTCTGCTGGAGGTCTTTAAAAAAGATTTTAACGGTAATTACCATCTGACATGGAAACCCGACGAGGCCATCAGCCCAAGGATGGGATTTAGTTATACACAAAAGCCGAAAAATTATCCAACAAACCCAAAAGGGCATTTTGGTGAACAGGGCGAAATAAAATATTTTGACCAACCTCTTTTAGCCGGGGGAGGATATGTGACGGCTTATTATGGCAAACCCGGCAAAGAAGTGGATATCTATTTAATTACTGTAGATTATAGCCAGCGTGGAACCGCTTATATCAAAACGGCGATCAATTATGTTCAGAACTTTAGTAAGCAAAAGTTAACGAAAGGATTGGCATCCCATCGTAAGTGGTGGACCAACTATTTTAAGGCATCGACCCTGGAATTGCCAGATACTGTTTACCAGCAGTTTTATGATATGCAGTTGTATAAGCTTGCCAGTGCAACGAGGTCAGATAAACCCGCCATGGATTTACAGGGACCTTGGACCAGCCCAACTCCCTGGCCAGCGTATTGGCTTAACCTTAATATGCAGCTTGCTTATTCTCCGGTTTTCAAAGCGAATCAGCTCGGTATTGCAAATTCTCTAATCCAGATGATTGACGGGAATAAAGATCAGCTGAGACAAAATGTTCCGGAGCCTTATCGTTACAATAGTTTGGCCGTTGGCCGCTCCTCAGGGCCAACGCTGTGGAGTCCTGTTCTTCTAGCAAAAGATGTATCACCTGAAGGGGCCTCCGATGGTGAAAAAGAATTGGGAAATCTAGTCTGGCTCTTGCATAGTTATTATCAGTATTATCGAGCGACGATGTCGCAAGATGTATATGATCGTTTGTTCCCGCTGCTAAAGGAAGCGATAAATTATCATTTGCATCTATTGGAAAAGGATCAAGCAGGGAAATACCATATTGGCGTGAAAACCTATTCACCTGAATATCCCAAGGGCTATGCTTATGATACAAATTATGACCTTTCCATTTTCAGATGGGGGCTCAAGACACTTATTGTGCTGGATCAGGAAAGAGGAGCTAAGGATAAACTTCATGCTGTCTGGAAAAACGTATTGGCCAACTTGACCGATTATCCGCAGGATACGGATGGTTTTATGATCGCTAAAGACCTACCTTATGGAGAATCTCATCGTCATTATTCACATTTAATGATGATTTATCCTTTTTACGATATAAACTGGGATCAAGAAGGAAATCAAGCGCTTATAGAACGTTCTATTGCGCATTGGCAAAGCAAAAAGCAATGGTTGCAGGGGTATTCTTTTACGGGAGCTGCCTCTATGTATGCCATGATGGGGAGAGGAGATTCGGCTTTGGCTTCGCTGGATGTTTTATTACAGAAATATATTAAAGCCAATACACTCTATGCTGAGAGCGGTCCTGTGATAGAAACCCCGCTCGCAGCGATGGCAAGTATTCAGGAATTGTGTATGCAGTATTGGAATGGCGTATTACGTGTGTTTCCAGCTATTCCGCATAAATGGGAGGATGTGTCCTTTGCCAATTTTTTGGCAGATGGAGGGAATCTTGTGTCGGCACAGCGAAAAAATGGAAAAACGACCGGCATCCAGATCAAAAGTCAATATGGCGGTCGCATACGTTTAAAAGCTGATATCAGCGCACCAGAGATAAAGATGCAAGGAAAAGGCACATTTGATATAGCGCAGGACGGAATGATTGATCTGAATCTTGATAAGGGAACAATCGCTTTGATCGTTGCACGTTGAACGCGAGATGAAAGAAAGTAAGACAGGATAAGCTAAATAAGCATATTCTGTGAACAAAAGCTCCATATGCATTAATCAAAGAGCTGAATATTAGTGATAAAATTGAAGCGCTAATGCGCTGAACAAATAAAAATAAAAGAATAAAAAACAATGAAATTAAAACAACTTTCTGTGTTATTATTGGCCGTTTTGGGTACTTCGACTGTCGTTCAGGCCCAAACAGCAAAACCGAGTCTATCCAAAGAGTTTATTCAGCAGCAGCTAGATGCAGCCGCGAAGCAAATAAAAGTACTGGCGGATGAAACTCCGACCGAAAAGTTTCCAAAAACTTTCGAAAATGGCAAAGAAGTATTTTCTTCGTCGAGCTGGTGGTGTTCGGGATTCTATCCGGGGACATTGTTGTATTTATATGAAGGCACCAAAGATGAAGGATTATTAAAGAAAGCAACCGAGAAATTGACCTATTTGGAGAAAGAAAAGAACAACAAGGGTACGCATGATTTGGGCTTTATGTTATTCTGTAGTTTTGGCAACGCACTTCGTCTCACAGACGATACGCAAAAGTACGAGCCAGTACTCAGTACAGGTGCCAATTCCCTAGCCTCTCGCTATAGTCCCGTGACCAAAACGATCCGTTCCTGGGATCACGGATCATGGCAGTATCCGGTTATAATCGATAATATGATGAACCTGGAGTTTTTGACACAGGTGTCTAAAATGACTGGTGATAAAAAGTTCTATGATATTGCGGTATCTCATGCTGAAACAACCCTAAAAAACCACTTCAGAAAAGATTATAGTTCCTACCACGTGATCGATTATGATAAGAATACAGGTAAGGCCATTGGAAAAAAGACACATCAGGGCGCATTTGATGAGTCGGCATGGTCAAGAGGACAGGGATGGGCACTATATGGCTATACGATGATGTATCGGGAAACCAAGAAGAAGGAATTCTTGAAGCAGGCTCAACAAATCGCAAAGTATATCCTAAGCAACCCAAATCTGCCTGCCGATCTGGTTCCTTACTGGGATTTTGATAAAGATAAAATTGCGAAGTCAGATAAAATGTACCCGAATAAGGATCTGCGGGATGTATCTGCAGCGGCATTATATGCCTCGGCTTTATTGGAGCTCTCTCAATATACAAAGGGAAGTGAGTCTGTGAAGTACTTTGATAAAGCAGAAACTCTTCTTAAAAATCTGTCGAAGGCACCTTACCTTGCTCCTTATGGTCAAAATGGAGGCTATATCTTACAACATAGTGTTGGCGCACTGCCGTTGAATTCCGAAATCGATGTGCCCTTGACTTATGCAGATTACTACTATGTTGAAGCTTTGGTCCGGTATCAGCGCTTACTGGCGGGCGAACCCATGATCAAAGAGATTGCTAAATAAAGCGATCAAAAAATAAGGCAAATTCTTGGGAAATGAACTCGTTTTAATGACACAGGAATAGGTAAAAAAGAGATGCTCTACGCATCTCTTTTTTTGTGGGAGAGGATATAGACTACCTTGAAAAATACAGCTAAGTTTCAGTGGTTTGACTGGAATTCGCCGTTTGTTCTGAAGGATTGTGTCCAAACTGTTTTTTAAATTCCTTACTAAAGTATTTCCTGTCGGAAAATCCCACGGCATAGGCGACTTCACTGATGTTCATGGCAGATGTGAGCAACTCTTTCGCTTTGTTCAGCCGGTAAGTCTTGACATAGTTATTGAGCGATAAATTGGAGATGGCCTTCAGCTTACGATAGAGGACTGGCGCACTCATCCCCATTGTTTGGGAGATAAAATTAACGTCAAAGCCGTCCGATTGAAGATTTTCTTCGATCAGCTGATTCAGGGATGAAATGAATTGGGCATCAAGTTCATTGTCAAATGAAGCTGTTTTAACCTGAAATTCTTTACTTCTTTTCTGACTAACTGCCATGAGGTTGTGTGCCGAGAGGAACAATTGTTTATTGTCGAAAGGTTTTGTCAAGTAGATGTTTGCACCATGCTCCAAAGCTAAAGTTTGGGAGTTGCTATCAGTTACGGCAGTCAGCAAGATAAACGGTATATGGCTGGTGGTCATATTTGTTTTAATGGCCTGGCATAGTTGAGCACCGTCCATGTAAGGCATCATCAGATCCGAAATAATCAGATCAGGGATATATTCCAATGCTTTAGCAAGCGCTTCTTCACCATTGACAGCTGTAATGATATTGAAGCTCTCCTCAAATAGACTGGCAACGGCTGCTAATAATTCGCTGTTGTCTTCCGCAATCAGGATCGTTTGCTTTAAGGAAATATCCAATGTGCCTAAGTTCGTTATGCTTGCTGCCTCTGTTTCTTTTGCTAATATTTCTAGCGGTATAGCGCCGGTTGTTTGGTTTGTTTGTTTCGGGAGGCTAACCGTGAATACAGTCCATTCCCCTTTTTTATCCTTCATTGTGGAGCAACGGATATCTCCTTCGTGCTGCTGCACAATTTGTTTAGTAAGTGCCAAACCAATACCTGTTCCGATCACATCATTGGCTTGTTCTTCGCGATAGTATTCTTCAAATATTTTAAATTGGTTGTCGGTAGCGATGCCGATACCATTATCGACGATGTTAACGGTTATTGTGTGTTCATTTTCAATAAGATCCAAATAAACGGTTCCATGTTCGGGTGTATACTTGATGGCATTTGACAAGAGGTTAAACATAACTTTATCAAATTGTACCGTATCTATGGATTGAAGTCCCACGGCATCCAGCTGCCGAATATAGTAGTTGAGGTGTTTTGCTTTGGCAAGGTCATTTAGTAGGTAGAACGTATCTTCTATATATTCCCGGAAAGAGATGTCCGTTTTTTTCAGGACAAAGTGTTTGTCGTCGAACTTTTTAAAGTCGAGCAATTCGTTTATGACACCGAGTAGTTTGCTAGCATTCTTTTTTATTCGTTTTACTTTGTTCTGGGTAGACGTCAGATTGGCTGTTTCGGAGATAATTTCATCCAATGGTGCGGTTATCAAGGTTAGCGGTGTGCGAATTTCGTGCGATATCTGTGTGAAAAATCTGATTTTCCTTTCCTGTTCCCGTTCTGAATTGATCAGCATCTCACGTTCGACAACAAATTTAATGACCAAGTGTACACCCAGGGTAAACAATACTACATAGAATAGGTAGGCCCACCACGTTCTCCAAAAAGGAGGTTTTATATCAATAAGAATCCGTAGAGGAGTGCTGCTCCATATGCCATCGTTGTTACTGGCAAATATGGTCAAGGTATGCATACCTGTGGGAATATTGGTGTATCGTATGGAAGGGGTGCTTGTTTCAATCCAGTCCTTGTCAAAGCCTTCGAGCTTATAGCGGTATCTGTTCTTTTGTGGTTTGATGAAATTGGAACCTGAGAAATTAATCGTGACAAAGTTCTCATCGTGCCGGAGGTTGAGCTGATAGCTGTTTGGATCTACAGTTTTCTGGATACGTCCATAGTTTATTGGCGCCTCTTCGAGAAAGATATTTCGGAAAATTACGTTGGGGATGTTCTGATTGAAGGTTATTTTCCTGGTATCTACAGAAACGACACCATTAAGTGTAGTGACGAATAGTGTTCCTGTTTGGCTTGCGAATACTTTAGCTCCCAACAGATTTTTGACCGGTAAACCGTCATATTGATTCAGGAGGTAGCTATGTTTTGTTTTAGGATCATAACATATGAGCCCATTTTTACTGGTACACCATACCTGATTGTTCACCAAGATGGGCCAACCTAACGAATTGTTTGGAAAATGCGATACCTTTGTTAATTTATCGTGCTGATCAAAATGATATAGGTCTTCTTTTGACGTCAGCCAGACGTCACCATTCGGATGGACATAAAATCCACCCAATACAAATGTATCAAGCTGCTTTACTAGCTGTATGTTCGTTTCATTGTTTTTTTTACGATAAAGTGCCCCCCCTCTCAGAAAATAGATCTGCTGCTTATTATCGGCTTGTATATCGTCAATTGTAGCAGTTTTCAACGCGGCATTGTATTGAGCCGGTTTTCCTGGCTCCACGATATAGAGCCCTTTGTTGGTTCCAAGATAAATACGATGTGCCGGATCGACGTAGATGCTGTAGATGTTGTTTTTGAGATTTAGGAGATCCTTTTCGAGATAAAAGTGTTGCGCATTCCCAGATTTTGCATCAATAATAGAATAACCACCGCCATATTGTGCCGCGTAGACTTTGTTGTCGCTAACATATAGGTCCTTGATCAGGTTTGACCGGGTTAATTTGGATAATGGAGAAGTTGCTCCTGTTGCCTTATCAATTCTGTTGATTCCCTCTTCCTCTGTTCCTATCCAATACGCATTTTCTGATTCAGCGAAGCTGCCGGTAATATCGCTGTTCAGGCGAAGATGAGGAAGCGAACGGGTTGAATAATGCTGTATGGGAATGAGATCGGGATAAATAGCGTTTATCCCCCCAAAATAGGTTCCTATCCAAGTAATTTGTTGCCGATCAATAAAAATATCATAGATCGAATTTTGGCTCAATGAGTTTTTGACGGAAGTATTGTGTTTATAATTTAGGAATTGTGCCGATCCATTAAAGATGGAGAGTCCCTTTAATGTGCCGATCAGGAGCTTACCGTTTTTAGCCGGGACAATTTTCCGGATGTTATTGCTCAGTAGATTACTATTGGTTTCGTTTAAATTATTCCATCTTTTGTCCATGAGGTTATATTGGAATATTCCGTGCAATTTTGTCCCAACCCAGAGTATATCTTTATGGAGATATAGGGAGCTGAAGATGCGCTCTTTTAAGGGAAGCGGAGGCAACATTAGATTCTGGATATGAAAGATCTGACTATTTTGCAATGAAAAAGACTCTATGCCATTGTAACTTGCTATTATATAGTTGTTAGGACTAGTTTGAGTGATGCATTGTACCCCGGTACGATCGAGGATTTTCTTGAGGTTATAGGTGCCAGCGGTCGGGATTGCCTGATAGAGCCCTTTATCAGTGCATAGAAATAGCTGGTCTGAAAAAAACTGTATATCGGTGACAACAATTTTTTCCTGAAAAGGTTTTCCCTGTTTAAATACAGCCTTACGTTTGTCGATGTCGAAAATGAATAATTGAGTTGCCGTAGCGATGAAGAGATGATTTTTTCCATTGACCGCGATCTTATTGATGTAATCTACCTTTTTAAAGACAGTATCCTGCACTAAAATATTGGTGATATTCTGAGAGTCGTATACAAATAGGTTGGCGCCGCCGCCGAACCAAAGCTTACCTTGTCTATCTTGCGCGATGGTCAATACGGCTTGTTTATCCAGTACATTATCCTGGCTCAGTGTCTCAAACTTTAGATCCTGGGCATGACAGAGCGAAATGATGGCTATCAACAGTAGGAAATGTCGCAATAAAATAGGCAGTATGTTCATGGTTATGGGGTATTTGGATCAAATTTAAGATTTTACCCCCAAATATTTATGAATTTTACCCCCCTTAATTTGCTCATAAACCCATCTTTGGCTTATTAAACAACCAATTTTTATTATAAAACTAATTTCCTAAAGTATGGCAAAGTTTTACAAAGTTGGACTGTCTGCTATGATGATGTTTACTGTGGGTGCGAGTATGGCACAGCAGAAAATTTCGATTACGGGGCGGATTACAGACAGTCAAGGAGCACCTTTAGCGGGTGTAACGATTCGAGAAAAGGGTGGAAGTATTTCTACTTCTACAAACGCTACTGGTACCTATTCATTGTCAGTGAGCTCCAATGCAACAATTGTCGTTTCCTATATCGGTTATCAAAACCAGGAAGTAGCTGTTAATGGGCGCAATGTCATTAATGTTGCTATGGATGGAACGAGTGCGGCGATTGATGAAGTTGTAGTCGTAGGATATGGCCAACAGAAGAAGGCTAAATTGCTGGGTTCGGTTGCTACAATTGATTCAAAACAACTAGAAAGTAGAGCAGTTACCAATGTTTCTTCCGCTCTTTCAGGTCTAGCGGCAGGCGTTCAAGTTAAAGTTGGTAACGGCAAGCCAGGTAGTGATGGCGCAACAATACGTGTCCGGGGACCAGGTACGATGAATAATAATGATGCACTCGTTATTATAGATGGAATCCAAGGGACTATGGATGCTGTAAATCCGGAGGATATTGAGAATATATCAGTATTGAAGGATGCTTCATCGGCGGCAATATATGGGGCTCGTGCGGCAAATGGAGTTATTTTAATAACAACAAAAAAAGGGAGATCTGGACAGGCTCCTCAGATAACTTATTCTGGTTTATTCTCTAGAACTACTCCGAGTGTGAAGCCGGTTTTTCAAAGTGATTATTTGAAGCACATGAGGTTATTTCAAGAAGCTGCGGAAAATATTGGTGATAAAAGCCCCTATACACAGAGTGCAATCGATGCATGGACTGCTGCTAATGCAGATCCAAATGGAATGACAGCAGCGGGGATTCCAAACTATGTAGCCTTTCCAAATACCAATTGGGGAGATTGGATCTACGATAGTGGTTGGCTTAAAAATCATAATATTGGTGTCTTAGGAGGAAGCGAAAAAATTCGATATAATCTGTCCGGAAGAATACAGGATAATCCTGGTATTATGCATAATACTGGTATGAAACGCTACGAAGGGCGGGTGAATCTAGAGACTGATATTACTAATTTTTTGACAGTCGGAACCCAGACATTTGTCGTTAAAGAGGAACGCTCAATGGCTTCCGATGAGAATCTTTATAATTTTTTGAGACAAACCACACCAGGGATATACCCCATGTATGATGGGAAATTTGGAGGTGCAGTGCTCAGCTCTGGGGAGTCTTCGCAATTGAACAACTTGATGTTGTACCTCTACGATAATAAAGGGAGTAATGAACGCACTCAATTGAACTCAACTTTATTCGCTAATATTAAACTGTTGAAAGGGTTAACCTTCGAGACTAAGTTTAATTATCAGAGTCGTTTTGATGAGGTAAAAAGTTGGTCAACTCCTTCTGATCGCTGGGATTTTTCTACAATGACCCTTGTAACCTCGCCTATTAATCTCGCTCAAATGACCACGGGACAATCTTATAGGAAAATTTATAGAAAATCGTTCGATAATGTTTTACGTTATAATACTGTAATTGATAAACATTCGATTAGCGCATTAGTTGGTCATAATGAGTTTTACTATAACGATTCTGGATTTAATGCGTCGACAAAGGGTTTGATAGATGCTACGATTACTAATATCGGTACTGGAACTGAAATGAATAGTATTGGTGGATTTGAATCAGACAATTCAATGCGTTCTTTTTTTGGTCGTCTAAGTTATGATTACGATGCAAAATATTTAGCAGAGTTCAGTTTACGTCGCGACGGAGCCTCAAAATTTGGTCTTGGTAAAAAGTATGGTACTTTCCCTTCTGTTTCCTTGGGATACGTATTGTCCAAGGAACCATTTATGGAGGCCGTGAACCCCTATGTACAAGATATTAAAGTTCGCGGGTCGTGGGGTAAACTTGGAAATGACGGTGGAGATGATCTGAATGTGTATGGTTGGCAAGGTGTCTATGGTTCTGTCGGTTATTCATTTAATGGAGCTCAAGCTAACGGATTAAGACTATCACGCTTTGGCAATGATTTATTACAGTGGGAAGATTCTGAGAATAAAGAGCTGGGACTAGAATTTGCGACATTAAATCGCCGTGCTTTCATCGAGATGAATGTATACGATCGCAAAACCTCTAATATTATTCGTACGGCGAAGATGCCTCTTACTGCGGGGACGGCAAGTCCACCATTTTTTAATCAGGCTTCAATGCGTAATAGAGGTATTGAGTTTAATCTAAATTGGAAGGACAAAATTGGTGATTTTCATTATAATATAGGTGGAAATTTTGCGTACAATAAAAATGAGGTCACCAAATTTGAAGGTAAACTGATACAAGGGATGGTCGATGATGGATCTGGTAAAATGGTGTGGCAGACTAACTTGGGCGATGTATCCACAGGGGGAGTCAATCGGAGGTTAGAAGGTTATCGCCTTGACGAATTCTACCTACGCCAAGTTTATAAAGGAGATGGTAGCTATTTCAATGCCGATGGATCAGTGAACATCAATGGTGGACCTACTACAGGAATGATTCGTACGGAAAAGGATTATGAGTGGGTAAAAGCAATGAAAACTGCAGGATATTCATTCTTGAATTCATCTCAGCAAATAGGCGATAGTTATGGCACAACAAAGATGTATTACGGGGACCTAATTTATGCAGATTTAAATGGCGACGGTGTTTATGGTAATACTGCAGACCAATATTTTACCGGGACTTCTACAAGTCCAAAATATATCTACGGTTTTAATTTGGGTTTCTCCTATAAGGGTTTTGATATGTCTATGATCTGGGCAGGAGAAGCAGGGGGACAATATTACTGGTCAGATATTGGTTATAACAACAATGTGTTAATATTAGGCAATCAAGTCACCACAAGGATATATGATAATCACTATTTCTATAATCCTGCTGTACCAGATGATCCTCGTACCAATCAAAATGGTTATTTCCCTAGGTTGAAATACGGAACAAATGCCGAAAATATAAATAATCAGGCAAGCGATTATTGGTTGTATAATGCAAATTTTCTGAAGCTCAGAAATCTTCAAGTGGGTTATACATTTAATAAGAGTTTGACAGAAAAATTCAAAGTACGCAGCTTAAGGATATTTTTCACTGGTGAAAATCTATTGATGTTTACAGATTTCCCAGGTTTGGATCCAGAAGTGGGTGCAGGTGCAAAGTATCCAACAATGAAGCAATTTGCATTTGGTTTGAATATTGGATTCTAAAAAGAGAAAGATCATGAAAAATAATATAAAAAAATATAATTTGTGGAGTAAAAAAATATTGCTTGGTGTGACCCTCGGTTCAGCAACATTGTTTTCTGCTTGCCAGAAGGATTTATTGGATACAGTACCTAAAACACAAGTATTGACCAATAATATGTGGTTAACCGAGAACCTCACCGATCAAGGGGTTAATGGTGTGTACCAAGCCTTGCGTCTTGGTCAGATGCTATATGTTTATGATTCTTATGTTACACTTCAAGGTCGGGATAATTCAACTTTGATGAACGCCACTGCAACCAGTTCGTCAGGTATTTTCTCTTCCACTTGGCAAAGCCTTTACGAGGGTGTTCACCGGAGTAATAATGCGATCTATGGGATCACTAATGTCTCGCCAGTAGGTGCAGAGAAAAAAGCAAGGTTGCTTGCTGAGGTGAAATTCTTACGTGCGTTTTATTATTATCGTTTAAATCAGCTTTATAAAGGAGTTCCTATATATACAGAGCCTATTGAGTGGAATAAAGTTGATAAGCCACGGAGCTCAGAACAAGAAGTTTGGAACCTTGTTATCAAAGACCTGACAGATTGTATCAATGAACCCCAGTTGCCAGGGCGCTATGAAAAAGGGAATTCCAATTTTGGTCGGATATCTAAGTCTGCAGCTTATGCTTTGCGGGGTAAAGTCTATATGTATACTCAAGAGTGGGCTAAAGCTATTGCTGATTTTGAACAGGTTAAAAACTTAGGTCATAATTTATTCAATAGCTATTCGGATCTTTTTAAAGGAAGTAATGAACAAAGTCCAGAAGTTATATTTAGTATTCAGAATATTGCACTTGCGGGATATGGTTCTGACTATCAATTCAGATTTGGCTCTAGGTCGGCTTTTGGGTCAAATTGGAATACTTATCTGGTGCATCCTGATGCGGTAGATAGATATCAAAGAAAAGATGGTGTTAAATTTAACTGGGATGACTACATCCCTGGGTATAATTCAATGGCTCCTAAAAAAAGAGAGGTATTTTTCTTGCGGAATAATTTGACTGCAACGGAAATTTCAAACATGGAGAAAAAAGGACTCGATATGTCGTTGTATTTGCCAACAGGCAACGAGCAACGCATTTTGAAAGCATATACTGATCGCGATCCGAGGTTAGCTAGCAACGTAATTCTACCATATTCAACATTTATTGGGGCAAATGGTGCGACAGATCAAACTTTCACTTCTAGGTGGCCTTATAGGCAGGAGTTTGGAGGTGTATTTGATTTACGTACTGACATTGTGCCTAATTTTTACTACTACCCTCGTAAGTTTGTCTACGAAGGAGCCAATCCGGGGATTCCAAACAGAGAAGCGGGTGCTTATGATTACATTGTTATACGTTATGCAGACATTCTCTTGTTATGGGCGGAAGCACTGAATGAATCAAAGAAACCTAGCGAGGCTGTACTAAAGGTAAATGAGGTGAGAAAGCGCGCAGGAGTTGGTGAGTTAGCTATAGGGATAAGTGAACAGGATCTAAGGAAAGAAATTCGTGAAGAACGCAGACGCGAATTGATGTGCGAAGGTGTTATTTATTTTGACGAGTTACGTTGGAAAACGTTGAAGGAAACATCTTTTTATGCAGGAAATGGAATTAAAGAGGTGTGGGGAGGAGTTATTTCAGGTTATGATTGGCGAGGAGATCAATTATATACTTGGCCTATTCCTCAAGTTGAGAGAGAACAAAATACTGGTCTGACACAAAATAGCGGCTGGGATGATTAGGAAATAGGGGGGATTTTCTACCTTTTGTAAAGAAGTTGTTATCAATCGCTCATGCAATCGTTTGCTAGAGCGATTGATTTCTTTTTGCTTGCATTTTTAACGTAAAATAAAGATTTTTAATATTTTGTGTGGTGCTATCAAGCCTACATTAATTTATAAACCATTATCGATGAAGAGAAGATTCCTATTAAAATTGTTAGGCGGAGCTGGAGTTGGCGCGTTAACTGCGTCTTTACCAGTGGAAGCAAAGGCAAACAGTTTAGACGATAAAAGAAATTTTACCGAAAATGACCGGGCTTATTGGGTATCTATCTTACATAAGATAGCAGCTCCTATATTAAGCAATATCAGCAAACAGCAATGGCGTAAAAATATGCCGATGGAGGTGAGCCCGACTTTTGACAGTAGGGATCCCGGCGTTGGGTATCTTGAAGCCTTTGGGCGTTTATTGGCTGGAATGGCACCTTGGCTGGCATTACCGGATGATGCAACTGAGGAAGGTAAACTACGTAAGCAATTACGGGACCAGGCGCTAATGGGGATAAAGTATGGGGTAGACCCCAAGTCTCCGGATTATTTTACTTGGCGAGGACCTTCATCTCAGACCCTTGTGGATGCAGCGCATCTTGCACTGGCTTTTCTGAGAGCCCCAAAAGCTTTATGGGAGCCATTAGACCCAACGACAAAGAAAAGAGTCGTCGAAGAGTTTAAACTGCTGCGGAAGATCAAGCCAAATGAAAGTAATTGGCTGCTGTTTGCGGCAATGACAGAAACATTTCTTTACAGCATAGGAGAAGAATGTGCACGGGAAAAGATCGATTATGCGGTCAATAAATTTGATCAGGAATGGTATGTGGGGGATGGCTGGTATAGTGATGGTGCCCATTTTAGTTTTGACCACTACAATGGTTATGTGATCCATTGTATGCAGGTTGAGTCACTGCGTCATAATATCCCAGCAGGAGGAAAATACAAGGAAATGTATGAGCGGGCATATAAACGAATGCAGCGTTATGCGCACCACTTGGAACGCATGATCTCTCCGGAAGGTCATTATGTCGTTGTTGGTCGTTCCTCAACTTATAAGAATGCTGCATTCCAGCCTTTAGCAACAGTTGCTCTGGAAAATAAGCTGCCCGAAGATATCTCGAAAGGACAGGTCAGGGCTGCATTGACCACAATACTTCGACATATTTATATTGACAAAACCTTTGCACCGTCAGGATGGCTGCGTATGGGAGTGGTAGGTGACAAACAATCCAATCTTGCAGATTATTATACAAACGCAGGTTCCATGTATGTGGCCTCCCTGTCATTTTTGCCATTGGGGTTGCCGGCAGACGATGAGTTCTGGACCTGTGCTCCACAACCATGGACTTCCCAAAAATGCTGGAATGCAGAGCAATTTCCCAAAGACTATTATGTAAGTTATTAAACGAAAAAAGATAAAAAAGCAAAAGATTAAGGACTGGATAAAATGAAGATACAACACTATATAACGGGGGCTTTCATGATCGGGCTAGGAATGCAGGGAATTTCCTGTTCCAGTCAGCGAAACTTGGGGACAGTGAAATTGGGGCTTGACAAAGAATTTGTCCGTACCAATTTAGAAGATGCACACAAACAAATCGCCTATCTCGCAGCATCGATCGGTGAATCGGATATGCCCACAACCTATAAAGATGGCAAATATGTGAATTGGGGTTCAAGCTGGTGGTGCTCTGGGTTTTATCCCGGTACAGTACTTTATCTATATGAGTATACTAAGGATGAAAAACTTTTGACGGAAGCAAAAAGCAAATTAAAAGAACTCGAGAAGGAGAAGAACAACAAGGGGACCCATGATTTGGGCTTTATGTTGTACTGCAGCTTTGGGAATGCCTTGCGCTTGACAGGTGATTCGACGTCCTATAAAGAAATTTTAAGTACTGGAGCAGCATCTTTGGCAACACGTTTTCATGAAGCACCGAAAACGATTCGTTCATGGG
The DNA here is from genome assembly GCA_031253985.1 of Sphingobacterium sp. Taxonomy (GTDB): domain Bacteria; phylum Bacteroidota; class Bacteroidia; order Sphingobacteriales; family Sphingobacteriaceae; genus Sphingobacterium. The sequence goes on along the minus strand of JAIRVH010000170.1, from coordinate 3,730 downwards.
ACGGTGGAAAAAACTGGGATGGCCAGCCTTGGACTTATCCGGTGATCATCGATAATATGATGAACCTGGAGTTTCTGACGGAAGTTTCCAAAATGACAGGTGATAAGCGTTATCGTGATATTGCGGTGCAGCATGCCAATACAACGATGGTCAATCACTATCGAAAAGATTATAGTTCCTACCATGTCGTGGATTACAATCCGCAAGATGGAAGCATTATTTCAAGAAAGACGGCGCAAGGTGCTTTTGACGAATCTGCATGGGCTAGGGGACAGTCTTGGGGATTGTATGGTTATACGATGATGTACCGCGAGACCGGCGATAAGAAATATTTGGAACAAGCTCGACATATTGCACAGTTTTATCTGAATCATCCCAATCTTCCAAAAGACCTGATACCTTATTGGGATATGGACCAGAACAAGCTTACTCCGGATAGTAAATATTACAGCCAGAAAGATCTTCGTGATGTATCAACGGCTTCGGTGACAGCTTCGGCTTTGCTGGAACTGGCGCAATACACAGCGGGTAGTGAAAGCCAGCTTTATATCTCAAAGGCTGAGCAGATGTTGCGGTCACTGTCTTCTAAACCTTATAAAGCAGATTTCAAAGAAGCAGGGGGATATATCTTAAAACATAGTGTTGGTTCGATCCCACATAAAACAGAGGTTGACGTGCCTTTAACCTATGCCGATTACTATTATGTAGAGGCCTTGGTACGGTATGACCGATTGCTCCGTGGAGAAAAGGTAATCAAACTATAATGAGAGGATTCTGAAGTTTTCAACAAAATTGTTAACATCCTGTGGAAAAAGTGAAGTACAGTGTGCTTCACTTTTTTTGTTTATCAGACTTATCCCGTACCCACATCTCCTTCGCCTAAAACGAGATTGGTTGTGTTGTATTTGATTGTTCACTGTTAAAAAATACCCTTCCTCGTCTAGTAGACAAATAAACACCTATTTAATACCAATTCCTATATTAACATGGTAATTACAGGGGAATAACTAGGGGTTAGCAGGGGGTTAACAGGGGTATTATCCCTGTTAACCCCCTGTTAATACTTTGTAAAAGTAGTGTTACTTCTTTTTTAATAGGGAATTTGATATTAACTTGGTAATAAGTTATATACCATCATTTATAAACGAAAGGAGAGAAACTTTATGGCAATTTTACAAAATGGTCCGAACGGCCCTATTGTTGGGAAATTTGGTTCTGTAAGTGCTTATCTATTGAATGGCCAAAATATCATACGCGGTGGCAAAAGAAAACGAACGTCTCCACCCAGTGAGGCCGAACTTCTAAATAGAGAAAAACAGAAAGTTGCAGGTAAGTTTGCCGCATGGAATAAAAAAATTCTTGAGTTTGGTTATCAATCGCTAGCGAAAAAAGGAAGTCGTGTAGGAGCTTTCCAATTGGCACAGCGTCACATTTTTAAAGAGACTCTTGAACTGGATGCCGAGAATAAGCCCTTCATTAACCCTGAAAATCTATTGCTGTTTTCAGGTCCGCTTACCCCATTAGCCAACTGTCAAGTAAGCTTGGATGGCGATCGGATTGATCTTAGTTGGACTGTAGATGATCAATATAAAAGCAGTATATATAAAATCAATCTTGGACTCATAGGCTTCGATACTGAGTCGCATTTGAGAACCTCCATTGCTAATGTAAATCAGGGTTCCTGTTCATTACAATTTGAGGAGATAAGCAGAAAAACGGGTGATCTCCATGTTTATGTCAACATATGGGATACACTTGAAGGCGACTTTTCGAATTCCATTTATTGTGGGGTTATATAGTTGTAGATGCTGGATTCGTAATTGATTTAGGCTTTTTGTACCTTTATCCCGATGACGGATATCCAGAAAAGATTTGATCGTATACTCGCTATTTATATGCACTTGCAGGCTAAACCTGTCGTGACAGCGGCGGCATTGGCAGAACGCTATGAAGTGAGCCAACGTACAATTTACCGTGATATCCGTTCTTTAATGCAGGCCGGAATACCAATTTATGGTGAAGCTGGAAGTGGATACTCTTTAGTGGAGGGATATAAGATGCCGCCTCTGCAATTTACCCGAGAGGAGGCACTGAGTTTTGTGGCGGCGGAGAAACTGGTGGAAAAGTATACGGATCGGAACCTAGCCCATCATTTTGCAACGGCGCTGCTGAAAATGAAAGCCATATTAAGGGGGAATGAAAAGGAGCAAGTAGCACTGGTTGGAGACAATTTTCTCGTTCGGGGCGGACGTCATCAGTTCAATGAAAAGTTGACCCATGGTACCAATATTCTGATTGAAAGCATCGCTGCCAAAAAATGTGTTGAAATCTATTATTCCAAACCCTCCGATAAAAGTCCAGAAAGGCGTGAGATCGAAGCTGTTGGTATCTTCGTGGAGAGTAAGTTCTGGTATATTCTTGCTTTTTGTAAGTTAAGGAATGATTATAGGCAATTCCGTCTAGACAGAATAAATAACATCAGAATACTCGAAGATGATTTTGCAAAAGAGCACCCCGAACTCTCCTATTTTCTGAATAAACGCCATGAAGTGCCTACAACAAAAGTCATTGTGCAGGTGGACAAGGATATGGCCCGCTATATGGAATGGGACCGTCACTATTTTGGCTTCCAAAAAGAAATCGTTGCGGAAAACTACGTGGAGATGCATTTTGAAAGTATAAATATGGAGAATGGTTTTGCGCGCTGGTATCTGATGTTTGCCGATAAAGGGAGGATTATTGAGCCTGAATCACTAAAAGAAACCGTGAAGCGTTTGCTTTCGGCTGCTTTGGAGCAAGTTTAGTCGTAAACGAAGGAGTTCGGGGGCCTTGCTATGGCAAATGAAAAACTTGTTCGGCTGAAAGGGAGGATGCCGAACAAGCTAGACTGTAATTGTATTAAAAAAGTTTTGATCCACGTTAGGAGAAAACTTCCGTTATAGGTATTAGCTCCTTTCCCAGAAAAATGGCGGTTGGGTACCCAGTAAGCGTAAGTAGACAAATGCCTGTCCGCGATGATGGATCTCATTGTCGATAAAATATAAAATGCTGTGAATGACTGGCGATTTATATTGTCCAAATAAGTTGAATTCTTCTGCAAATCGTTCTTCCGAAATCTTATTGAATAGTTCTGTAATCTGTGGGGTTGCTTCATCCCATGCCTGAAGTAATTGAGCTTTGGTCGAATAACTGAGATTCTCGTTGAGCTCACCACTTTTGTCGTTCACAATTTCCTGGAGTCCCGGAACAGCGATTCCTAATAGTTCCTTGATCATGTCTGCGAAAGTTCGCATGCCTTCAACCTTATAATTGAACAATTCTTCTTCGGGAAATTTTTCAATGGTTTGTCTCGTCAAAGTTCGGTGGCCCAACCAATGTGCAAGTAGTTCGTTTTTGGAAATGATGTCTGTTTTCATAATCATTGTATGATAAGTTTTTAAAGATTTACATCGCATCTCGCGTTGTATGACAGTTCAAAATTACGACAGCCTGTGACAGCTGCATGGCAGCAGAAAGAAGCGGATATCATTTTATTTTTTGAAGACGATTTAATCGGAGCGGAGAGCTGGATAGGTATTATTCGGAAATTTTGGGTGGATGAAGAGAAGATCTAGAAAATAAAAAAAATAATTCACTAATTATTTGACAGTTATAAAAATGTTTGTAACTTTGCAGTCCCTTAATGGGAATAGTATGTCTTGAGCGAAGCCCTACTGCTTCGAAGGACTTT
>JAIRVH010000130.1 GCA_031253985.1 Sphingobacterium sp. | reverse complement strand
TTTGTAACTTAACGTATTCACTTGCTTTTGTTTAAATAATTTATTAAAATATTTTTCCTTCCCTTATCTCAAGGGTCTGCAAAGGTACATCTATTATTCTATATTTTAAAATCTATTTTACTTATTTTGTTGAAAACGAGTCGAATTTCAAACGAACCCCACTAATCTCAATATTTTTACAACTTCCTCGAATGATTATTGTTACATTAGTTAGTATATTGCAGGAAGAATTTTTAAATTATTATAGCGGAAGTAGATGAGATTGAATTTTTTAGATAAACAATTTTTTTTAAGTTTTATTGGTTTATTCCTTGTTGCACTAAGCTCCTTGCGCGCACAGTCTCCGGATAAAAAGCCTAAACCATACGATGCACGATTCAAAAACGTACAGGAGATATTGAAGCAGGGGAAAATTGGTCCAGGGATGGACTCTCTGGACGCCATAATCGCAGATTATCCGCAAGCAGATGATATTTATTTTACAAAGGCAATTCTGCTTGCGCAGATGAGAAATCAAGACGGTGCGATCGAAGCTATTAAAGAAGCTTTGGAAATCCAGTCTAAACCCGAATACCTCAGCTTTGCCGTCGATGCTTTTAAAAGTAAAAACGATGCCGATAGTGCATTAATCTATCTCGATAAGCTGATTGATCAGGATGATAATAATACCGCTTCGCTCAAACGTGAACGTATTATGCTCCTTTTCAACGGTGGCTACAAGGATGTAGCGTTGGAGTATTTTTATAAAACAAAAGAAATCGCAACGGCTTCAGATACATTGGATATGGTTGGCAGTGTGTTATTAAATGATGCCGGGAATTATAAAGCTGTAATTGATCTGCTAAAACCTTGGGCCGATAAGGGCACTACTCTTGCTCAGGTATATGGCCAGCTGGCTCAGGCTTATAACCTTTCGAAAAATTCGAAGCTTGCTTTAGACTATATTAATAAAGGGATTCAGACGACAAAGGAGGATTTTCTTTATTTTGATTTAGCGGATCTTTATCGATTTGATAAAAAAATAAAATTATCTTTCGATGCCCTGAAACAAGGATTTCAATCCAAAAAGGTGGATTTTGCGGACAAAAATCGAATTATAATGACCTTATTGAATCCAAAAGGTCCCTATACGAAAGAACAGCTTTTAGAATTAGCCAATATCTTGGTCGAAGTTCATCCACGAATTGCGGAAAGCCATATGGCAAAGGGACAGGTACTCTGGTTGAAAGACGATAAGTCCGCAGCACAGAGTTCCCTAGCGGTAGCTGTTAGTATGAATCCTTATCAGATTGATGCCTGGCGAATGTTGATGAGCTTGGATATGGACAAGGGAGAATTTGATCAGGCAATTGCTCATGGTGGGGAGGCTTTGCATTATGTGCCCAACAATGCAACTATACTTTATTTTACAAGTATGGCTTATCTGATGAAGAAGGATATGGATAATAGCCGCAAGTTTATGGAAGCCGCGCTTAATAACGCCCAGGATGAATCTCCTTTCCTGCAAGCTAATATTTATGGGGGATTAGGTGATATTTATAACTCCCTTAAAATGTACAAAGCTTCTGATGCGGCTTATATGGAAGCTATCCGGTTGGATAGCACAAATGTGACGGCCATGAACAATTTAGCATACTATTTGTCGTTAAGAAAAGAGCGGCTTGATGATGCAACAAAGTATGCCGCAATGGCTACGAAGCTGCAACCCAATAATGGAACTTTTGAAGATACCTATGCTTGGGTGCTGTTCGCGAATGGAAAATACGAGGATGCGCTGGTATGGATTCAAAAAGCGTTGAAGAACACCAATCCCCAAACTTCGGTTTTGCTGGAACATTACGGCGATATTCTAATGAAGTTGGGGAAAACAACCGACGCTGTTAAACAATGGAACCTGGCTTTAGAAAAGGGAGTTGATACGGAGGAAAATAAGCTGAAATTGAAAAAGAAGATTGAGACTAAAAGTTATGTGGAATAAAATTGTTTGGGTGAGCGCTGTGGTCTTCCTGCTTTCTTCTTGTAGTTCCAAGAAGAAGCTGCTAAAAGGGGCTGACCTAAAAGCAGAAAATGAATTGGTCATAAAAGATAATACTAGAGAAGCAAAGAAAAACAGCTTGCGAAATCTTTTTTTGACCAATTTGAATTATTCAACTTTTTCCGGAAAAGCTAAAATGCGTCTTGATCTTGGCAAGGACAATTATGATGTCACTTCGAATATTCGAATAGAGAAAGACAAGAGAATCTGGATTTCCATTTCCGCTACATTAGGTATCGAGGTGGCACGGGTACTGATAACGCCCGATAGTGTACAGATCTTAAATAAATTTCAGAGTGAATATATGGTTAAACCATTCGATTATCTCTATCGTTTTGCCAGTCCGGATCTGACTTTTGGAAACTTACAGGATCTATTGCTGGCTAACCTGTCTGTGAATCTATTGTCCGATATCGATCAGGTAAACTTCAAACAGGATTCGACCTCTGTTCAGCTGGATGGTAAACTGAATGAGCTGGATTTTTTGTATAAATTAAATAATAACAATAGACCTTATCAATTCAGATTGGCACAACTTTCCAAAAAACAGCTACTGGAAGCTAATTATGGGCAATATGCCATGGCCTCTGGACATGAATTTCCGATGCTTTTAAAAATGATTATCTCTGATGGCCGCCAAGAGATAAAAACAGAGATAAATTTCAATAAAGTGACTTTTAATGAACCGGTCGAAATGCCTTTTTCAGTATCGTCACGTTATAAAGTAATCCGATGAGAAGCTGTCTATTTCCATTAGATTTATTACTTTCGCAATTAGTTTGCTAAAGTTAGACGTAAACTGATGGGTTAGAAAGATGGCAAACACAAAAAAATAGTACTGTAAATGAACTTTAAAAAGACGATACTTAGTATAGCTGCTTTCCTTTTCATGATTGGGATTTCATCGGCACAGACTCGGGCTGAACTTGAAAAACAGCGCGAGAAGCTCAATCGCGAAATTGCTGAACTACAAAATACGGTCAAAGAGATTGCAAAAGAAAAATCACTGACCCAACAACAAGTGACAGCATTAAGTAAGCAGATTAATTTACGCGAGCAGAAGATAAATACCATTACTTCGGAAGTCGCTGTCATCAATAAGCATATCAATGCAAATACAGCTGCCGTAAATAAGTTGAAGGCTGAGTTGGAAAAGATGAAACGTGACTATGAGAAAATGGTGATGTTTGCGTTTAGAAATCGAAATGCATACAATAAATTGATGTTTATTTTTGCGTCGAAGGATTTTAATCAAGGATTCCGACGGGTAAAGTACCTGCAACAGTTCAACGATTCGAGAAAGCTGAAAGCTGCCGATATTGAAAATACCAAAAAACAGATTGAACAGAAAATCGCTCAATTGCAGGCGGACCGAAATAAACAGGTTGCTTTGATGAAAGAGCAAGAAAATGAGAAGAGAACCATATCACAACAGCGATCGGTTTTTTCAGGACAATTAAGTGATCTGATTGTTACAGAACGTGGGGTGAAGAAAGATATTACACAAAAGCAAAAAGAGGAACGTCGCATTAATGCGGCCATTAAGGAAATCATTAGAAGAGAGATTGAAGCTGAACGTCGGCGGGCTGAGGCGGCACGTCGTGCAGCAGAAGCTGCTGCTGAGCGTAACCGCAAAGCGAATGAATCTGCATCGAATACAAAAGGTAAGAATAATACAAGTTCGAAAAGCAGTAATACCACGCGAAAATCAGATTCTGAAGTCTTACGTAGTACCCCTGAAGCAGTCAAACTTTCAAATGACTTTAGATCGAACCGCGGTAGTTTACCTTGGCCTGTTTCTAATGCGAAGATTATGCAAGAGTTTGGTTCTGAAAGTGTCGGAAGAAATGTCAATTGGGATCACGAAACCGTTAAAATACAAACATCAAGCGGTGCGGCCGTGAAGGCGGTATTTAATGGAGAAGTTTTGAGTATAGTATCGATGATGGGGCAGCGTATTGTCATGATTAAACATGGTGAATACTTTACGGTGTATATGAATTTGGCTGGAGTAAGTGTTTCAAAAGGACAGAAAGTAAGCACTGGACAAACTATAGGAACGGCAGATGTAGACTCGGATACAGGTGTTCCGATGGTAGAATTTTCTGTATTACAAGGAACAACACCAATGAATCCGATGTCGTGGTTGGCGAGATAAGAAATAATTACTATATTTAATAATTATCATTACATTTGTAATGAAAGAGAAAAGTTTTAGTTTAAAAGAATTGAAAAACAAGAAATTATAGTTATGTCAACATCATTATTAATCATGGGAATCGGGGGGCAAGAGTTAATTGTCATTGTAGTAATATTGTTACTATTATTTGGTGGCAAGAAGATTCCTGAATTGATGCGCGGATTGGGTAAAGGAGTGAAGGAGTTTAAAGAAGGTCAGAAAGATGAGTCTTCACCTGAAAAAAAATCTGAAGTAGAAGATAACAAATAAGGGAGATTTTGATCCCATATAGCATAGATACGATTTTGTGAGGAACAAGATCGTATTTTGTTTTATACTCGGCCTGCAGCAAAATAGGACGAAAACCATTTTTATACTAAAATCCATTTCTAAGCGTTTAGATTATTGTTGATTTTTCAGCAGAAGAATCAAACTCGGATTTAACAGTAAATTTATGATCGGAAAACAGACGTTAATTTCAATACTAGGAGGGGTATGCTATGTGCTGCCACTCATGGCCCAAGAAAGCGCTGTAGAAGGCATGAAAGAAGCCACCCAGACCTTCTTTCAAAAAAGCATCGAAAAGGAAAAGCAGGAGATTTATCAATACCTGGACAGTATAAAATCTTCGGGAAATAACCGGCATGATTCAGAAATTACAGATGAAGATATACAGCTGGTTCGAAAATTGAAAGCAATAGAGCGTGAGGTGCCATTGGATTATTCGCCGAGGGTAAAAGATTTGATCGCTAAATATACATCTGATAACTACAATCCATACATGTGCCGGATGATGGGATTAGGGCAATATTATTTCCCATTGTTTGATAAAATCATGGATGAGGTCGGCGTACCACGTGAACTCAAATATTTGAGTGTCGTCGAATCATCTTTAAATCCACGTGATATCTCTAGTGCCGGAGCAACAGGCTTATGGCAATTGATGTACTATGAGGCCAAAACCTATCATCTTACTGTAGACAGTTATACTGACCAACGTATGGATCCCATTGCTTCAAGTTATGCGATTGCAAAGATCCTGAAAGAAGCTTATGATGAGTATGGTGATTGGTTATTAGCGATAGCATCTTATAATGGTGGTAAAGGCGCTGTCAGCCGTGCGATTCAACGCTCGGGAAAGGATAAAGCTACCTTTTGGGATATCGCTCCATATCTGACACAGCAGACCCAAAACTATATCCCTAAATTTATCGCCATGACATATGCGATGAAATATGCGGATGAAAATGACATTAATGCGGCGGATACCGAACTTTCACTGCGGACACAGTCATTGGATATCAATAAACGGATTTCACTGAATCAAATAGCGGATGCTCTGCATGTGTCAAAAGAGACATTACGTGCATTGAACCCCAGTTTTAAAAAGAATGTATTAAACGGTACGGAAGACTCTCCATTGCGACTAGTTTTACCTGTGGTTGATAAAAAGATAGCCACAGAGGGATTGTATGCCGCTCTTAATACGCCAGTACCTTCGGTAAATAGCAGTCAGGCTGAAAATTTAGGAGAATCCATTCAAAATGGCAGGTATAAAGTTAAAGTTGGGGAGACATTTGCTTCCATCGCTGATAAGTTTGAAGTAACCGTACAGGATATAAAATCCTGGAATAACCTGCGTGGCAATCAGATTGTCCCTGGGCAAAATCTACTGATAAAAAAGGAGGATGATTTTGTAAGTGCCAAATTAGCGCGTAATACGGAAAGATCTTCAAAGAAGAGCCAACAGCGTGCCTCTAATGCTACGCGTACAGCGTATTATGTTGTGAAGAAAGGCGATACATTATCTGAGATTGCCGATAAAAATGGAACCTCGGTCGGTCGGCTTAAAAGTGAAAACGATTTAAGTGGAAATCGGATAAAGCCAGGAATGAAATTGAAAGTATCAAAAAAATAACAGCATGGTTTAGACTAACCATGCTGCATCTTCTTCATTATCGAATTCTTCGAGAGTAACAGTAACGTGTTCTCTCAATATCGTGGAAAGCTTCGTTCCATAGTAGTCACTAAATATGGGAAACTTATGGTGGCTTCTGTCAATTAATACAGCCGTTCTCATTTTCTTAAGTGGAACATTCAGGAATACACCTAATCCATAAGCTAATGCTCTGCCGCTATTGAGCACATCGTCAACGAGAATAATCGTCTTATCTTTTGCGATATCAACAGACAAGTCTGTGCTTGCACTTAACGATCGGCTGGTTTTTTTCATAGTGACCTTAATCAACAAGATTTCCTTGTCTGAAATGTCCTGCAAGATCGCCTGTAGACGTTGCGCAAATACATAACCCCGGTCAGCAATTCCTACCAATACAAGCGTTTCATCCTCAAAATTGTCTTCCAAAATTTGATAGGCAATCCGAATAGATTTTTGTTTTATTTGTTCTTTATTTAAGATGAGCGTTTTCTTTGAAGACATAATAGTATTCCGATGATTATAGGGTAAAAATAGGATATTATATTGTATAAAAAAAGTCCAAAACGAGTTAAACGTTTTGGACTTGTCTGACATTAAATCAATTTTTATTAATTCAATTTATTATCTTTTTCTGCTTTTAATATTTCCGCGGTAAGCGATCTATTATCTTCTGGTAAACGACCTCCATTGTAATAATAACGTCGCCAGTAAGGCTCATCCAAATTGCTGATCATGACACCTTTGCTCGAAGATGCATGTGCAAATTTATTGTCCCCGATATAGACCCCCACGTGTGTGATACTTTTACTTCTAATTTTGAAGAATACCAAATCACCTGCTTTAAGTTCATTCTTTTCAACAGTTTTGACTTGAGAATACTGATTTCTGCTATTATACCCTAATGAAGTGTTAAACACTTTATCGTATAATTCATAAGAAAATTTAGAACAATCAATGCCTCTTTTTGAATCTCCCCCTAAACGGTATGGAGTACCTAGCCATTCATAAACAAATTGATAAAGTTTGGTATTTGTTGTTGCTGAGACTGCAACTCCCATGATTTGTGAAAAGTATTCTTTCGCTAGGTTATCAGGATCTGATTCTGGTTTGGAGTTTCTGTTGGTTTGTGCCTGCGACACTAGACATAA
>JAIRVH010000061.1 GCA_031253985.1 Sphingobacterium sp. | reverse complement strand
GGATAAAATACCAGATGTTTCTCAAAACCGCGATTCACTACAAGACCATCCCGCTCTACATGAGGCATTTGCCTCTTGAGCGCAGCTGGCAACACCATTCTTCCTTTGGCGTCTAACTTGCATTCGAATTCTCCGATCAACTGAGTCATGTCGTCAATTATCCTATTCTAATTTAAATGTAAAAGTATACACTTTCTCCCACTTTCCCCCACTTTATCACATAAAAAAGTTTTCCACATCGAAAAACAGCTACAATAAACCAAACTTCACATCAAAGAAAACACGAATAAAACCTTATTTACAAGCAGTTAAACAGCTATTTTCCGCCAAAAATAAGATCCAGAATAAGCGTCAATTTTTCATGGTTTTTTCCCAAAAACGGAAATGAATTGTAAAAATTTCCTCTTTAGAAATTTAATTTTACCCACTTTCCCCTTAAAAAGGGAGCAAAGTGGGAGACCTCGAAAACAGAAGCAAAATATGTGGAAGAAAGTGGGAGAAGGCTGCTCAAATAAGCTGAAGAGAATTCGTTATTGTCGAGTAAAACCAATAATTTTGCGTAAAATATAATTTTAACAACAATATGCACAGAACACACACTTGTGGAGAATTAACACTAGCTGACTTAGGGAAAACGGTTACCCTAAGTGGATGGGTTCAAAAATCCCGCGATTTGGGCGGTATGACTTTCATCGATGTTAGAGACCGATATGGTATCACACAATTAACGTTCAATGCAGATGATGACGCGTCATTGCGTGCTAGTGCCCGCGAACTCGGAAGAGAATATGTCATCAAGGTAACCGGAGAAGTTATCGAACGTTCCAATAAAAATACTAAAATCTCTACGGGAGATATTGAAATAAAGGTTTCAAATCTTGAAATATTAAATGCCGCTAAATTACCTCCTTTTACCATAGAAGATGAAACAGATGGTGGTGATGATATCAGAATGAAGTTCAGATACCTGGATTTACGTCGTAACCCTGTTCGTGAAAATCTTATTTTGCGTCATAAGACCTCACAAGAAGTACGTCGTTATCTTGATTCACAAAATTTTTTGGAGGTAGAAACACCTTATCTGATTAAATCAACGCCAGAGGGAGCGCGCGACTTTGTCGTTCCTTCCCGTATGAATCCCGGAGAATTTTATGCATTACCACAATCTCCGCAAACCTTCAAACAATTATTGATGGTTTCAGGTTTTGATCGCTATTTTCAAATTGTAAAATGTTTCCGTGACGAGGACTTACGTGCCGATCGTCAGCCAGAGTTTACGCAGATAGACTGTGAAATGTCTTTTGTTGAACAAGAAGATGTGTTAAATATCTTTGAAGGTCTTGCAAAACATATTTTCAAAACCATCAAAGGCATTGATCTGGGTACTGTACCACGTATGACCTACGCAGATGCTATGCGCCTTTACGGGTCAGACAAACCAGATATTCGCTTTGGAATGCAATTCGTAGAACTGAACGAAGTGGCCAAAGGAAAAGGGTTTCCTGTCTTTGATGCAGCTGAATTAGTCGTCGGCATCAATGCAGAAAATTGCGCGCATTACACCCGAAAACAACTGGATGCATTGACTGATTTCATTAAACGTCCGCAAATTGGTGCAACAGGATTGGTGTACGCGCGTGTCAATGAAGATGGTTCTGTAAAATCCTCCGTAGATAAATTCTTCACACCGGAACAACTGACAGCAATTGCCGCAGCGTTCCACGCGAAACCTGGCGATTTATTATTAATTATGGCTGGCGGAACAGAGAAAGTTCGTAAACAACTTAATGAACTACGTCTTGAAGTAGCAGCACAACTTGGTTTCCGAGACAAAGAAACCTTCGCACCACTTTGGGTGGTAGATTTCCCCCTATTGGAGTGGGACGAAGAGAGTGGCCGTTACCACGCCATGCACCACCCATTTACTTCACCGAAACCAGAAGATATCCCGCTTTTAGATACCAATCCCGGAGAAGTGAGAGCAAATGCTTATGACTTTGTTTTGAACGGTGTAGAAGTAGGTGGCGGATCGATCCGTATCCATGACAGGGATCTGCAATCACTGATGTTCAAACATTTAGGATTTAGTCCTGAAGAAGCAAAAAAACAATTTGGATTCCTGATGGAGGCTTTCACTTATGGAGCCCCTCCACATGGTGGACTAGCTTTTGGTTTTGACCGTCTGGTCTCTTTATTGGCTGGTTTGGACAGCATACGCGACGTTATTGCCTTCCCAAAAAACAATTCAGGAAGAGATGTCATGATCGACGCACCGTCAACCATTCACCAGGAGCAGTTAGACGAACTAAGTTTAAATATTGCGATAAAAGCATAAATTTTTAGCTCGATTTTCGAGAAACAATTTATTAACAGTATATTTAAAAGTTGGTAATTTTTACCAACTTTTTTTGTAAAAAATTAGCAGATTAGATGGCAGAAAGTACCGCTAATACGTTTATAAAGGAAAGTGCGCAAAAAGCATTTGACACCAAACACCGCGATATTATCAATTATAATATCGATAAATACAGCACGGCTTTCGAAAAAGGCAAGAGCAAATTTGCAGATCTTGAAAATAGCAAGATAAAAGCCAATTTGATCAAGTGGAAGGTTATGGAAAATCTAGACCGCTACCTCTTGCAGTTTGAAGCCAACTTCACTGCCCGAGGCGGAAAAGTGATCTGGGCAAATGACGCTGCAGAAGCGCTGGAAGAAATCCATGCGATCATTGATCGTAAAAAAGCAACATCTGTCGTCAAGTCCAAATCGATGGCCACAGAAGAGATTGAACTTAATCATTTTCTGGCTTCCAAAAATATTGAAGCCATAGAAACGGATCTTGGTGAGTATATCATACAGCTTCTGGATCAAAAGCCCTATCATTTTGTTACCCCGGCCATGCACTTGAGCCTAGAGGATATTGCTAAGCTTTTTCACGAGAAATTTGACACACCGCTAGATGCATCGGCGGAACAACTTACACTAAAAGCCCGTGAACTGCTTCGGGATCGCTACCTTACGGTAGAAGTTGGTATTACCGGAGCCAATTTCCTAATCGCTGAAACTGGAAGCATCGCAATTACCGAAAATGAGGGTAATGCGCGATTGACATCTACCTTTCCCAAGACACATATTGCTGTCGTTGGAATAGAAAAAATAATCCCCAACCTACAGGACTTAGAAGTATTTTGGCCGCTGCTCTCAACACACGGCACAGGTCAAAATTTAACGGTATACAATACGTTACTCACTGGGCCAAAACAGCCTTATGAATCAGATGGCCCCGAAGAAATGTATGTTATACTGCTTGACAATGGCCGCAGCAAACTTTTAGCTCAAAAGGAACAACGCCAGGGCCTATATTGCATCCGTTGTGGCGCCTGTCTGAATGTATGCCCAATCTATCAGAATATTGGCGGACATACCTATGAAACGACTTATCAAGGACCAATTGGATCATTGATATCGCCACATTTAAATGGAATGAAGGAATTCAAACATTTGAGCTATGCATCTACGCTCTGCGGAAAATGTACCGAGGTCTGCCCTGTCGGCATTGACATTCAACGCATGCTCCTTGTTAATAGAAAGGATTCTGTTGATCAAGGCTTAGCAGTAAAAACAGAACAAAAAGTCTGGCAATGGTTTACCTATGGTATCATGCGCAGAAAACTGATCGATTTCTTTGGTGGGAAATTCAAAAATTTCTTCCTCAAAAAACTCTTTCAGAAAACCTGGGGAGATCGACGGGAACTACCCAAATTGGCTGACAAATCTTTCTCTAAACAATGGAAAGAACAGCAGAAAAATAAAGAATAACAAAATAGTGGCATTAGACGATCAAACTAATGCCACTTTTTTTGTTAGCTTCGCTCCCAAACCTCATGACAAATGACTTCCGAAAACACAAAAACTTATCTTCCATGGATTGATTTCTTGCGCATTCTCGCCTGCTTCATGGTACTCATATCCCATAGCTGCGACGCCTTTGTCGGAACATTTGACAACAGCAGCACCTTTCGTCAAGGTGTATTCTGGGGAAGTATTGTTCGCGCCTGTGTACCCTTATTTGCCATGATGTCCGGCATTTTGCTGTTTCCCGTGAAGACTGATCTGGCCACTTTTTATAAAAAGAGAATAGGTAGAATAATTATTCCACTGATCTTTTGGTCCGTTGCATTACCACTAGCTTTTTTCCTATACCTGAACTTTATCAAAAGTAGCTCAAGTGCGCTGATCGATATGAATAATTTTACGATTCAGGCGACAATGACAAAAATTTATACAGCAATATTCAATTTTAACTACGATACCACGCCACTATGGTATATGTATATGTTGATAGGTCTGTATCTCATTATACCCATCATTGGTAGCTGGCTGAATCAGGCCACAAAAAAAGACATCCAATATTTTCTTGCTTTCTGGATAATTACACTTCTCATTCCATATATAAAAATGATTGCTCCAACTTTGGGCTATGCGGGCAATTATGATCAGATGGGAATATGGGGTGTCTGTAATTGGAATGAGTTTGGTACATTCTATTATTTTTCAGGTTTTCTAGGTTATATTGTTCTCGCGTACTACCTTGTTAAATACCCATTCCAGTGGTCTATATCCAAAACAATAGCCATTGCCTTGCCTTTATTTATTGTTGGATTTTTGGCCACATTTTTTGGATTTCTGGCTACCCAAAAATACTATCCAGGAAATTATGCCAACCTGGAAGTGATCTGGTATTTCTGTAATATCAACGTCGCGCTGATGACCATAGCTATTTTCCTTGTTGTACAAAAACTAAAGATACCTGAATCTAAATGGATAAAACGGATCTCTTCTGCCACCTTCGGCATCTATTTATCGCATTTTATAATTGTTCAGGCGCTGACGGATACCTTCTTAAACATCCCTCATCTTCCAGCAACATTGAAAATCCTCTCCATAGCGATACTCGGTTTTATTCTTAGTTATTTGATCACTAAACTAATGGATAGCAATTCGATAACAAGAAGATTTATAAAATAATTGCATCTTTGGTATAAATGCATCTCCGGTCATAACAGCGGAGCTTTCTATGATGACATCCCCCTTACGGTAGAAAAACACCTCAGATAATCGATACGCTCACAAAATAAGAAAGAGGGAACCAACGGTTCCCTCCTCTACTAACACTCACCAATATTTAATATGAAAACTATCCTTGTTTAATTTTTATGATGCCTTTACTTCAGCATCATTTGTTTTACTCACTTCTCCTTTTTTAAAGTCTCTTCTTTTTAGCTGTCTGTCTTTTTTCCAATGCTCTTTATGCATTTTACGGTTTTCTGCATAGGAATCTTTTAGCGTTTTTTGTTGCTCTGGAGTTAACATTCCCATCATTTTTTCATGTTCTGCCACACGTTGTTTTTTTATTTTTGCACGATATTCTTTGTGTTCAGCAGCCATTTTTTGATGGTCTTTTGCTTGCTTCAAATTAAAGGCATAGATATCTTTACGCTGTTTATCAGTAAATTTCAGCTTTTGATCCATGCGATCTGTTTTCATTTTGGCAACTTCCTCTGGAGTTTTATTTTTAAAACCCTCGTGCATTCTTCCTGTTTTATGTTTATGCATAGAAGCTTGCACTTCTTTCATTTCGGGTTTAACATCTTTTTTTTCTTGAGCGAAACCGGCGAACATCAATCCAGATAGCGCCAAACTTAACATCAACTTTTTCATTTCTTTATTTTTTTATAAAACCAACAATCATTCTTTTTATAAGTACTCTTTTTCAACTTATTTATCAGTAAGAGTCGTCTCGGCTATCGAAAGTTTAATTGATGATCTGTTAAATAAAGTTAAGAAGCATTTATTGAGAGACAGCACTTAAACGGATAGGCAAAGTATAAGCGACGCGTACTTTCAGCCCATTTTGTACACCAGGTTTCCATTTTTTCGCTTTCTTCAATAAGTTTATAGCAGCATCTCCCGTCCCAAATTTCATATCACGTTTTACAGCAATATCGGTGAGTGATCCATCTTTTTCAACGACAAAAGAAACTTCAATAACACCGGATACCCCTTGGTCCAATGCCTGTTGTGGAAAGTTGTAATTCTCAGCAATCCATTGCATAAAGGCAGGAAGTCCGCCTACGGGTGTCGGCATAATTTCTACCGATGTAAATGGATTGTTTGAATTATCATCAGTTCCACCTCCGGATATAGATCCCACCCCTTTACCGGTAATATCACCATCTCTTTTTGAAGAACCAAATTCACCGCTCGCAATATATGTTCCCGATGGACTTGCTTTCAATGTGATCCTTGAGGTCATTGTATTGGGATTTTTCAATTCATCCTGACTCACAAGCTCTTCTGTAACTCTATTTGCTTTGGCCACTTTTATGTCGGGCATTCTAACCAGATCAAATTTGGACACATCTTGTGCAACCTGTTGGGGAGCTTTCTCTTGCATTCTTACTGGCTCCTCAGGAACTTCCTCTTTCTCTTCCACCTTCTTTTGAATCTCTTCCAGCATGTCGGGTCCAATATCTTGAACTGTATAAATTACTGCGGGAACAGTTTGCTTAAAATATTTATTATACCCATAGGAACCTGCGATTAGTAAAACTGCAAAGAAAACAACAATTCCTAAACCTATATTAGTTGCTTTATTAGACAGATTGCGCAATTCATAGGCGCCATACATTTTGTTGCGACCAGCAAAAATAACATCCAGCCATTCTTTGCGGTAGATATTCAATTTAGAGTTCATCATAACATTAAAGTTTAAATCTTTTCATTATGATGCGCGAAAGCCTTATATTTCACAAAAAATTTAAAGATGCTTATGAAATCACTTTTTTCAGCTATTTTTCTACTTACATTATACGCTTGCGGAAACAATCAAACTCAATCCAAGACTGCAATTAAGAATGAAAATAAGGAAAAGACAATTTCGCCGTATTTTGGTTTTCTAAACCAACAAAGGGATTCACTCATCGCACTTCCTATGGATCAAGCGATGGAAAGTCCTGAGAAATACAATTATGTCATTGTGGACAATCAAATCAGTCCACTTGAGTTTGTACAAAATAAAGCAGATAATGAAGCGAATAACGGTAGGCAGACCGCGCAAAACTTTGCAAATAGTGAAGGCTCCCTATTTAAAATTAGAGATGTAATCAAATCAGGTGAGTTTGGAATGCTTGTCAATAAAAGCTTTATAGATCAATATAAAGTAGAGAGGTTTACAAAAGTTCAAAAAGAAACTTCGCCCGAAATTAAAGAGCAACTTGAAAAAAAATACAATAGGAAGATCAACAAAAGTACCACTGTGGCAGTCCTTGATGATCAATCCGAGTTCAATCTTACCGTGTTTGAAAACCAGCAAGATTCTGCCTTAGCTGTATTTTCCTACGCGAAGGATGAGCAATTGATCAATTTGGATTTTCCGGCTTTGTATGATGACATCAGTACCTGGCGTGTTGATGATGGTGGTCAATTTGAAAATGAAGCTTTTCAAATATTAACTGTATTGCGTTCTGCGCAAGGGATTAGTTTTATCAGCATCTTTTGGGGAGCAGAAGGTTATGAGCTCAATTTCTACCAGCCAAAGAAAAGCGTATTTACCTCGGCAGCACAAGCCTATGGATATAGTTCCCCCTTATAAAGCATAGCTATTTTAAGTTTCCCCTGCACACTGAAATTGCCAAGGGAAACTTAAAATGCCTACTTCACTAGATATGCATTCTAGCCATAGGAGCAACATTCTGCCCTACAAAATCTTTTTTTAAAAATTTATGATAGCCGGCGATAGCGATCATAGCTGCATTATCGGTGCAGTATTCAAATTTGGGAATGAAAACCCGCCAGTTGTATTTCTCCCCCATCTCGATTAAGCTTTGTCTCAGCCCTGAATTGGCCGAAACTCCACCCGCTATTGCAATATCTTTTACACCTGTTTCCTTCGCCGCTTTTTTTAGTTTATTCAGCAAGATCGAAACAATACGGGATTGTACACTTGCACATAGATCGGCCATATTTTCAGTCAAAAAATCCGGATTCTGCTTCAATTGATCTTGGACTAAATACAATATCGCCGTTTTCAATCCTGAAAAACTAAAGTTAAGGCCTGGGATTTGAGGTTCAGGTAGCTTATAAGCAGCCGCGTTACCTTCTTTTGAAAATTTATCGATAAGTGGTCCACCAGGATAAGGAAGATTTAAAATTTTAGCTGTTTTGTCAAAAGCCTCTCCCGCGGCGTCATCCAATGTCTCGCCTAAAAGTTCCATTTCAAAATAATCTTTAACCAATACAATCTGTGTGTGCCCACCAGAAACCGTAAGACATAAAAATGGAAAACTTGGCTTCGGATCGTCAATAAAATGCGCCAAAATATGCGCCTGCATATGGTTTATATCAATTAAAGGGATATTCTGCGCAAGTGCAAATGATTTCGCGAAGGACGTTCCTACCAAAAGTGCACCTAATAATCCTGGTCCGCGCGTAAAACTCACTGCATCTATTTGATTTTTGCTTACTTTTGCTTGGCGAATGGCTTCTTCCACCGTTGGAATAATATTTTGTTGATGAGCACGTGAAGCGAGTTCGGGAATCACACCACCATATTTTGCGTGGATTGCCTGAGTTGCAATAACATTTGAACGAATTTCACCGTTAATACAGATAGAAGCGGAGGTTTCATCACAAGAGGATTCAATTCCTAAAATAATAGCCATAGCTGGAGGTAATAAATTTTAATACAAAAGTATCAAAAAAATAATTAAAATAGTGTCAATAGTCCTGGGTAGTATATTCGTTATACTGCTTGCATTGACGTTATCTCTACAGTTGAAACCGGTACAAAACTATGTTGCTCAAAAAGCTGTCGACTATCTGTCCAACGAACTAAACACGAAAATAAGCCTCAAGAGTATCTATTTCAAACCCTTTAGGTCAATTGTCGTAGAAGATTTTCAGCTTTACAGCCCACAGGGAAAAGAAATATTAAAATCAGGAAAATTAGAAGCCAATGTCAACCTCTCTCAGTTCATTGAGCTGAACAAAATTGTAATCAACAAATTAACAATCGAAGATACCGAAGCCTCCTTTGAACAATTTCAGGACAGCTCAAACATTTCATTCTTGATCCGTTATTTTAACCCACCTAAGAAAGAAAAAAAGAAAAGTTCAAAAAAAATCATTTTTGATATAAAGGAACTTGTCATCAAAAATAATGCGTTCAATTACGTTAACCATAAACGCAAACATTACAATAAAGTGGTCGATTTTGGGGATTTGGGGATATCAAAACTCAATGCTCATTTTGATAAAATAAAAATTGATTCTAATCAAATTTCAGCAGAAATCAAGACGTTCAACCTGCAGGAAAAAAAGGGTTTGGTGATCAAAGGTCTACTTGCCCGCACGACGATAAGCGATACGGGTATCGAACTTAGTGAGCTTATGCTGGCCACCAATCGTTCTACATTCAAAAATTACGTCAAACTAAGTTACAAAAGCTTTGATGACTTTTCGGACTTCATCAATAAAGTCCATGTTAAACTCCGTGCACGAGATTCACGCATTCACTCCGAAGACATTGCTTTCTTCTCCTCACCTATGCATCAGGTCAAATTTGATGTCAGTATAAAGAGAGCAAATTTAGAGGGCACAGTATCTTCGATAAAGGCATCGCACGTCGATTTAACGATTGGAAAGAAAACGAGTTTAGCGGGGGATCTGCAGATTATCGGTCTACCGGATATTGATAAAACTAAATTTATTGTTTCCAAGGTAGAAATTTCATCCGAGCACAAAGACTTAAATGCGGTTATTAGCGATCTTGGAAATCTAAAGAATTTTAAACTCCCTGAAGTTATTCAGGTCTTTGACAAATTTTCATTCAAGGGTAGCCTAAATGGCCTATACAACAAGTTTATAACAAAGGGATTTTTTACAACTGCTATCGGCAACGTCGAAGCTGATGCCTTATTGGATATCCAGAAGGAAATTAAATATGCGGGCAATTTTAAGTCAAAACGGTTTGATGTAGGTACTCTTACCAAAATAAAAGATCTAGGTCCTACAGGTTTTAATCTACAGGTCGACGGGCAAGGTACCGATCCCAAAAAACTGACTTTAAAAGTAAATGGGAGCCTTACAAATTTCACCTTTAAAAATTACAGCTATCAGCAGATACAGATCGAAGGAAATACAGACAAACAGCTATTTCTTGGCTCGGGAAAAATATATGATCCAAATTTAAAATTACAGTTTACGACAGATATAGATTGGTCGGCCAAGCCTAACTATCATCTGGATGCGGATATCCAGCAAGCCAATCTAAAAAAACTCAACTTCTTCCAGGGTGATTCGATCAATATTATTGACACAAAATTTCACACCAGTTTAATTGGAGACAATATCAATAATATTACCGGCGAATTTAAATCAGACAGCCTTAATTTCACTTCCTCTAAGGGACAATTTGTCATCCGAAATATTAATTTCCTGGCCGAAGGAGATGAAAATGCACGTTCCCTAAGCTTACAATCCGCTATCGGACATATTGATCTAAAAGGTAGGATAGATCTCAATACGATAGTTCCTTATTTTAAAGCGCTCGCCATGCGCTACGCTCCAGCGATAGGGTTCGAAAACAACCGGTTTAACCGTCAGGACTTTGATTTGAATGTTAATATAACTTCCTTCAAGCCTATCGCCACATTCTTTAGAAAGGACATTGCTTTAGACAGTGGCGCAACTTTAAATGCAAAATTTGAAAGTGAAAAGCAAACAGCTAGCTTTAATTTTTACGCACCAGAATTCAAATATAATGGCATCAGACTGACTCACCTTATTGTCGATCAAAATGCCAATTTGAAGAATATGGAACTGCAAACCTCCATAGACCGGATTAATTTCACCGACAGTACCTATATTAAAAATGTCAATATTTCAAACACCTTAGCAAACGACAGTTTACAATTCAACATCAAAATGTCGGAACTGGAAGCAAGTAACAGCCTGGATCTTAATGGCGTCATACGCTTTGCTCATGCCCAACCTGCATATATCAATTTTTATCCGTCGAATATCTTAATCAATAAAGAACGGTGGCTCGTCAATAACGATGCACAGTTGAAAATATCGAAAGGAAAATGGTATTTTGAAAAACTAACCCTGAGTCACGACGAACAAAAAGTCCATATCAACGGCATCCTGTCCAATGAAGTCAGTGATCAGATCAATCTCAAATTCCAAGACTTTAATCTGACCTCCTTAAACGGTATTACCAAACCTCATGGCATCAATCTTTCCGGAAATTTAAACGGAAACATCGAAGTTAACTCTGTCTTTAAAGCCCCTTTTATTGTAGCCAACATAAAAACTTCACCTATCCTGTACAACAATATTCCAATCGGATCACTAGCCCTGAATGCCAATTATGATCCCGAAAATCAATTGGTCAAACTGGACAGCAAGATAGAGGAAGGCAATAAATTGATTCAGTTGCAGGGCTCCTATAACCATCTGAGTGAAACCAATAAGCTTAATCTCAAGGCTAAACTCGCAAATACGGATGTATTCGTCTTCCAGCCATTTCTACGAAGTTTAGTGTCGAATATCCAAGGGAAGGTCAATGCAGATCTCAATATTGAAGGCGATATCCTAAATCCTAAAATTACAGGCTCTGGTAAATTGGATAACGCCTCAATGGTCATCAATTATCTAAAGACGCCATACCGGCTTTCTGACGAGATTGCTGTTACCAATAATCGAATCTTTCTAACAGGACTGAAAGTATACGACCCCAAAAACAATGTTGCCACCATTGATGGTGTTGTTGACCTCAACAAATTAAGCGACCCCGATATCGATGTGACTGCGGAAACCAAGAATTTCATGGTATTGAATACCACGATAAAAGATAATAATGTATATTATGGAACTGCCTACGCTTCTGGAACCTTCCAGTTCAAAGGATTAACTTCCGCTATGAACATTAATATCCGTGCTAAATCTGAAGAAAATACGGTTATCAATATCCCTTTCAATAGCGCCAGTACAATTTCAGACACTGACTTCATCTATTTTATCGAGAAAGACTCCACCAAAATAAAGAAAAACACGAAAAAACGGGATTTCAATGGCCTGACGATGAATATGGACCTCCTGATCAACCCAAATGCAGAAATAAATCTATTTTCCAGTATGGGCGAGTTATCGGGAAGGGGAAATAGTAATCTCAACATGCGCATATCTTCTTTAGGTGATTTTGAAATGTTTGGGGATTTTATCATCAACAGTGGAAAATTCAATTTCACAGCACAGGATTATATCAACAAAATTTTTGATCTCAAAGAAGGTGGAACAGTACGCTGGGCTGGAAATCCAACTGAAGCAAATATCAATATCAACGCCATCTACCAACAACGAACAAGCTTGGCCCCTTTGTATAATGCAGCTGGACGGGAAGAGAATCCGGAGCGTGTATTGGCGCAGGCCGACATGATTCTAAAAGGGCAATTGGGTCAACCTGAGATTACTTTCGATATCAATTTTCCACAGAACCCCGGAGTTAAAGATGAATTGCAAGGATACTTTTCGGATGCCAACAATGTGAATCAACAAGCGCTTAGTCTGATCGTAAGACGAAGTTTTACCCCTGGTACACAGACAGACTTCGGTAAAGAAGTAAATAATACCTTGTTATCTGCAGGAACCGAGATAGCTTTCAACCAGATTAATAACATCATCGCCCAGTCACTCAACATCAATTTCTTCGATATTAATATCAAATCTTTAAACGACGCATCTGCCTCGCTTCGCTTGTTTAACGACAGACTTGTTTTGACTGGAGGTATTTCGGACCGAAGAAGTCAGGCGCTAACGGATTTAAATGTATTTTCAGATCGGGTTTCAACGGATGCCGAGGCCATGTTTTATTTACGAAAGGATGGTCGCTTAGTCTTACGGGCTTCCAATCGACTCAACACCCGTAACTTTCTTCTTAGCCCCAACGATGGCGAATATATCAGCGCTTTTGGATTACTCTATAGACAGGAATTTAACACCTTCTCGGAATTCTTAAAAAGATTATTCCCATTTGGCAAGAAAAGTATCCCTACTGTCCCCACCGATACAAAGAAAATAAAGGCAAACTAATCGCGCTATTCGATTAGCATTTCATACGCTCGCAGCGGAGGCAGCCCCATCAAAAGATTCAAAAGCAAATCTTATTCAATACTCATTCATTCACTCACTCACTCACTCACTCACTCACTCACTCACTCACTCACTCACTCACTCACTCACTCACTCACTCACTCACTCACTCACTCACTCACTCACTCACTCACTCACTCACTCACTC
>JAIRVH010000010.1 GCA_031253985.1 Sphingobacterium sp. | reverse complement strand
AAAAAAATGGGCATAAAAAAAGGGTAAGCTACTCCTATCGCACCGCTCAACCAAATACCCTTGCTTTGTTCCCAACCTGGGGGAGTCAATGGGAGCTGGTCGTAGAAGACTTACCCGCCACAAAAGTAGAAAAAAAAACAGTTTTAGGAAAGAAAAAATGCTATTTTATCTTATGCTGCTGATTATCATTGCAATAAATTGTATTTGGTGATCTCTTTTAGAGGCTATTTAATGGCGAAAAAGAGATGGTATCTGTTTAAAATGGCTAAAAATGGATTAAAATAAGCACCTCACCAAGTCGATTGGCTGTAATTATTCTCGTCAAAACGTCGGGATGCAGCTAATCTGGCCGATATTGGATCGACTTTGGATAGGTTTAATAGTTGAATTGCGCCTATTCAAAGCCGATCTCGTTTTTGAGACTACATTTTTTCCTGATCGTATTCGCCTAATAGGGAATAATAGCCAAATAAGCCGAGCCCAATCGAGATGATAGGGGTCAAGATGCACAGGATAATGATTCCAAATACCAGATCTTCCTGATGTCCTGTTGAGATCTTTGGCAGAGCCAGTTCAAAAATGGAGAAATATGCAGTAACCAAGGCTAAAACGATCCAGAGTATACCGAGGAATTTTTTGAGGTTATTCATGTGCTGAGGGAGTTGATTTGTTGTTGATGTAAATACTGCCAATGATAAAACACACAATAGCAATGATGATAGGGTACCATAAACCTGCAAGATAGAATTGCGGGGTATTGGAAGCTTCGGCATTTGTCGTTAAGTATGTTGATACTGCTGGTAGTAGACCGCCAAAAATCCCGTTGCCAACATGATAGGGGAGGGACATGGATGTGTAGCGGATCTTTACAGGGAAGAGTTCAACAAGAAATGCCGCGATGGGTCCGTACACCATTGTGATATAAATCACCTGTACAAAGATCAGCAGGATGAGCAGCATATAGTTCTTGCCTGCAAGATGGACCGTGGTTTTGATCATTGGCTGTCCTTTGAGTTTTCCTGACTGGTGTATCATGCTAGCCTTTGTAATTTCCGTCTGGTCCTCATATTGCGTCTTGGTGATCGAAAGGATCTCCGTTGTTTGCGCTCCATTGGGGATCTCCGATGTTTCGTTCACTCTGACTTTCTTTGCCGCATTGGAAAGTTGGTACATGCATTCGTATATAGGACGATAAGTCAATACGGCGAGTAACATTCCCCCGAGCATAATCCATTTTCGGCCGATTTTGTCACTAAGCCATCCAAATACAACAAAAAATGGAGTTCCCAAAAGTAATGCGATGCCAAGAATGGTATCGGCCTGGTCAGATTGGAGATGCATGACGGTTTTCATAAAACTCATGGAGTAAAACTGACCGGTATACCAAACAACTCCTTGTCCCATAGCAGCACCAAATAGCGCGAGCAGGACAAACTTGAGATTATAACGGTTTCCAAAACTTTCCTTTAATGGATTTGCACTCGTCTTCCCCTCCGCTTTGGCCTTACTAAATTCGGGCGATTCCTTCATCTTCTTACGGATAAGATAGGAAACATATACCATGACTAAGGAGAGGAGGAAAGGAACGCGCCAGCCCCAGGTATCAAATTGTGACTCGCTGAGGAAGCCTTTGGTAAGGAGGATGACGACCAATGATATAAAAAGGCCAAATGTAGCTGTTGTCTGAATCCAGGATGTCCAATAGCCCCGCTGGCCTAAAGGAGCATGCTCTGCCACATAGGTCGCTGCTCCGCCGTATTCGCCTCCAAGTGCCAGGCCTTGCAAAAGCCGAAGAATCAGCACTAGCAGCGGTGCCCAGAAACCAATACTGTCATAACTTGGAATACAGCCAATGAGGAATGTGGCTCCTCCCATCAGCATTAAAGTGACCATGAAGGTATATTTACGACCGATGATGTCTCCTAATCGGCCAAAAAATAGTGCGCCAAAGGGTCTTACAACAAAGCCTGCAGCAAATGTAGCTAAGGTGGAAAGAAAAGCAGCGGTCGGATTTTCTGCTGGGAAAAATTTGGTAGAAATTACAATGGATAAGCTACCGAAAATAAAAAAGTCATACCATTCGATAAGTGTCCCCATAGAAGAGGCTCCGATGACTTTCCAGATACTTTTTGTATTGTTTTCGTTCATTAATTTTTGGTTTTTGGTTGGGTATAATTGTAAATTTTTATTGCGTTCGAAGCTTCCTTTCGGTGGGCGGGGCTGATCTGTTGCATGATAGGAAATGAGTTAATTTTTTTCAATTTCGACCTGTCCGACTATTTTATATTGTTTACCGGGTAGGGCGTGAATGAGTGACTGCATTTCAAGTTCCAGTAAGATTAAGGCCAGCTTGCTTTGGGGCCATTTTGTCAATTCAATCATATGATCAATTGCTAGCTGTCCCTGTTGCTGAATAAGCTGAAATAGGAGTTCTTGATCTTTCGTTAATGTTAATAAAGGGAGGCTCAGTTGCTTTTCAGTAGTTCTTGTGCTGAGCTCCCAGTTCATCAGGTATTCGAGGTCCTGAAGCCCTCTAATCAAGTGTGCACGGTTAGTCTTGATGAGATAGTTGGTTCCTTCAGCGCTTTTTTCATAGATGGATCCCGGGAATGCGCAGACATCCCGATTGTAGCTGTTGGCCATTTCGGCAGTAATTAATGCGCCTCCTTTAATTGCCGCTTCTACGACAATGGTGACATCTGCCATACCGGCTATAATGCGATTGCGCATAGGAAAGTTATTGCGTTCGGGTAATGTGCCGGATGTAAATTCTGTCAGCAGGCCGCCTTGATCTAGCATTTTTGTAGCAAGTTCACGATGGGATGCCGGATAAATGCGATCGAGACCATGCCCCAATACAGCAACGGTGGGCATATTGTTTTTTAGTGCATGGCGGTGTGCCAATGCGTCAATACCATAGGCAAGACCACTAACGATTAAAGTGTCTTTGGTTCCATTCATGGCATCCAGCAGATCTTCGCATATTTTCTGGCCATAATAGGTTGCATGCCTGGTTCCGACTATACTGATAACTTTTGTACTGTTGAGCGGCTGGTTCCCCTTATAGTAGACAACAAGCGGAGCATCTTCACATTGCCGCAACCTATCGGGGTAATTTTCGTCTTCCAGCCACAAGGCTTGTATCTGGTGTTTTTCGATAAAAGCAAGTTCTTTTTCGCAGGCGGGCATATAGCTTTTGTTGGATATTGCTTCGGCAATTGACTCACGTATCCCAAGAACCTGCATCAAATCTTTTTTGGGGTAAGCGAACAAGTCCGCTAAGTTGTGCCCCTGTTCGATGATGCTACGAGCAGTTCTAGGGCCAATGCCCTTGATTTTTGTCAAAGCTATGGGGTAAATTAGTTTCATAATTGGGTTTTTTAAATATAAGAAAAATATAACTAGCTGTTAAGCTTTTTGTTAGAATTACTTCGGGGGTAATGGGCATCAGCTGGAATTGCTGCGGAAGTGATCGGTCTTATATTGATCCAAGGAAAATTTGGAGCAATGGATGGGATTTTCGTAGACGGGATGCGCTATGCAGCAAAGAAATCTTGTCTATTTTGGAAAGAAAGCAGCGGAATTGGTAACTTTGATCGATAAATGATATTTTAACTATGGAAATGAAAGAACCTTTTGATATCGAATTAGGGGATGTAGTTTATTCTGTTTTCCCGGAGGAAGAAGATACGTATGTTATTTTTAAGGATGGTGTAGAATACGTGAAAATTATTAAAGACAATGATACAAACTGGTTGAAACTAAATCCAGAAACGGAGCTTCCTATGTTCGGTATGGATGAAGAAATCAATCTAATTGGCCTAGAAATTAAAAAAGAATTAGGTCTCTAGTTTTTTAAGTTAAAGATAGTTAAATCCTTTTTAATTTTATTTATAGTTGATTATTTTAGTTTATCAATTATAAATATGGTACGTATCGGATTTCTATCTTTATTGTTTTTCTGTGTCTACTTTTCATTTTATCGGCAGGGACTTTTCGCCAATCCAGCGGATTTTTATCATCAGGATACCATTGGGAAAAGAGGAAGTCAAAAAGATACTTTACGTTTGGATACTGTTTCGATCAAACGTAAGTCAGCAGCGGATAAATGGGATGAAAAAAAAGAGGATTATAAATCGATCTTTTTCTGGGGTGATACGAAAAATATGGTGACGTTGCCCCATCAGGGGGGGATTGCTGTCAATCTGAACAAGCTGTACAATAAATTCAGTCGAAAGGGACGAAATTCGAGGAAGCTTCAACGCCAGTTTGAAAAAGAATACCGGCAGGACTTGATCCGAGAGGAGTGGTATCCGTTGACGCAGGAATACAGCAAGCTATCGGGAGATTCTCTGCGCAAATTTAGGATATATTATGAGCCTTCCCTAAAGTGGCTGCGTGAGAATGACCGATACGAGAAGATTGCTTATATCCATAAGTGTTTAACAAATTACCTTGATTCTGTAGACATTATCCATAGGCGACTTCAGTTTCCTATGGGTAATGCCAAACTATAATTACATCGGTACGTATACCAAATATTTTGTATCGAAGAAGTCTTCTTTAAAGTAACCTGAAAGCGGGTGTAATTCTGCTTTGAGCTTAGATTCCTTAATTTCTTCGGTGAGATCTCCCCCTTTTAGATAAAGAATACCATTGGGAATTCCGTTTTTATCTTTTTTTGCAAATTTATTCCGGATCCAAGGTGTAAATTCTCCAAGCCTTGTTACAGCACGCGATATCACGAAATCATATTTGTCGTCCAGTTGTTCGGCACGGATATGATCTGCTTCAACATTCTGGAGGCCAAGTCCAGCAGCGACTTCGCGCACGACTTTAATTTTTTTACCAATAGAATCGACCAAGTGAAATTTGACTTCGGGGAACATAATAGCCATCGGGATACCCGGAAAACCGCCTCCGGTCCCCACGTCCAAAATCTGTGTTCCCGGCGTAAGCTCTTGAACAAATTTGGCAATACCTAGTGAGTGCAATACATGATGAAGGTATAGGCTATCAATGTCTTTACGTGAGATTACATTAATTTGACTGTTCCACAAGGTATATAAATCAGCAAGTTTTGCAAATTGCTCTTTTTGAATATCCGTTAATTTGGGAAAATAGTTATAGATGATATCGACTGTAGGATTCAAAGCTTCATGTTTTAAAAGTGAATTATTTCCAGCTTATTTTTTTCTTTTTTCGGCTGAATATACCATTGATGCAAATATAGAAATAGTAGATGAAGTCTACCAAAGGCAGCCACCAAATCAGTTCCCTTACTTCGAGTTTTTTATAGATGTTTGTGAATACGATCCATTGTGCAATAAGTCGAAGGAGGTAGGCACTCAAAGGAACGTACCAATACATCGGGAAAGCAACTGCTGTCGCAATGACCGCTATGTAAAAAAGGAATGCTGATACCAGCTGGGTACCTAGCATGCGTTGATGCCGCTTTTTATAAATAGTAGATGCACCTGAATGTCTTGCTTTTTGTTTGTAATAGCTTCTCCATGTCGTTTTGGGCGCCGAATAAACAATAGATTCGGTTGCTAGAGCAATGTTGACATTTGTGGGAGTTGCATTTTGGTTGACAAAAAGATCATCATCGCCAGATTTAATGTGCATATGTGCTGCAAATCCTTTGTTGCGAAAGAAAAGGTCCTTTTTGTAAGCCATATTACGTCCTACACCCATATATGCATCACCCTTTAGTGCATAGGCGAAGTAACTCATGGCGGTATGGCTGGTTTCAAATCGAATCAACAGATTTAATAGGCTTTTTTTCTTGAAATAAGGGGAATAGCCTAAGACAATTTCTGTTTCCGGTCTGAAAGCTGCCGCAATTTCTTTTAACCATTGATCGGACTGTGGTGAACAATCTGCATCTGTAAATACCAATGTCTGGTGTTTGGAGGCTTTAATACCCATACTAACGGCAAACTTTTTGCCATGTTTTAAGCGTATATGTTCTTTGATATCAACAACCTTTAAATGGGGATAGGTTGCTTCAAACTCGTGTAATATCCAAGGCGTATTGTCTGTCGAGAAGTCATTGACCACAATCACTTCAAAATTGGGATAGTCTTGCGTTAGTATGCTTGGCAGAAATTCGGGGATATTGTCCTGTTCATTGTGTGCGCAGATAATCACAGACAACGGCGGGAACTCAGCTCCTTCTTGTACAGGTTCAATTTGATAACTGCTCAATTTGCTATAAACAAATAAGATATAGTATAGTTGTATCAATAGGAAAAGACTCAATACTCCAAAAGCAATATAAGGGAGATTGGCCAAAAATACGTGAAGGTCAAGCATAGCTCACAAAGATAAGCGCTTTCCACAACTTTTTTATAGGGGAAAAATGATAATTTATTTTTGAAAGATCCTGTTTGCAAATCTTTTTATAGTATTTTTGCAACGTATTCTAGGGATGAATCCGAGCTTAGGCAGCAAATCAGAAAGTTACGAAGCTTTTCTAAGCTGCAAGTTGTTGGAAATAAGGATTTATGATTTTTAGTCCAACAGTCGATAGGGCCATGTTCATGGTCGATCATCCTTTAAAATAGAAATAGTCTCAGAGGAAAAATATTAATGAAATTTACGCTACAAGCACAAGATAAGTTGTCAAAAGCACGTGCAGGTGTTGTCGAAACTGCACACGGTCCCATTCAAACACCTATATTTATGCCTGTTGGTACGGCGGGTACAGTGAAAGCAATTCATCAGCATGAGTTGAAGAACGATATTGAAGCACAGATTATCCTGGGGAATACGTATCATCTCTATCTGCGTCCGGGATTGAATGTGTTAAATAAAGCCGGCGGATTACATAAATTTAATGGTTGGGATCGTCCGATTTTAACGGATTCCGGAGGTTACCAAGTGTATTCGTTGACAGAAGTGCGTAAGATTAAGGAGGAGGGAGTTACTTTTCGTTCGCATATCGATGGTTCAAAACATCTATTTACTCCTGAAAATGTCATGGATACACAACGGATTATCGGTGCAGATATTATTATGGCATTTGATGAGTGTACGCCTTATCCTTGTGATTATGGCTATGCACGTCGTTCTTTGGATATGACGCATCGTTGGTTGAAGCGTTGTGTGGATCGTTTTGATAGTACAGATCCACTTTATGGCTATGACCAGACTTTATTCCCCATTGTCCAAGGATCGGTTTATAAAGATTTAAGAATTAAATCTGCGGAGACAATTGCTTCGTTTAACCGTGAAGGAAATGCAATTGGCGGGCTGTCGGTGGGTGAACCTGCGGAAGAAATGTATGCGATGACTGAAGTTGTCTGTGACATCCTGCCACAGGATAAACCACGTTATCTAATGGGCGTAGGAACACCGGTTAATATTCTTGAAAATATAGCGCTCGGTGTGGATATGTTTGATTGTGTGATGCCAACACGTAATGCTAGAAATGGTATGCTTTTTACGCAAAACGGTATTATTAATATTAAAAATGAAAAGTGGAAAGATGACTTTTCGCCGATAGAAGCGGAAAGCGACTTGCACGCTGATCAATTTTATACCAAAGCGTATCTACGGCACTTAATTAAATCACAAGAGATTTTGGGAGCACAAATTGCTTCTTTGCATAATTTACATTTTTACCTTTGGTTGGTTAATCAGGCGAGAGAGAAAATCATTGATGGAACCTTCTACGACTGGAAAAATAAAATGGTGAAAATATTGGATCAACGTTTGTAACATTAGTTCAACTTTAAAAAAATGCTGTCGTTAATCGATCGTTACATCATCAAAAAGTATTTGACTACTTTTTTATTCACAATGGCCATATTTACTGTTGTCATGGTGGTTTTTGACGTGTCCGAACGATTGGATGATTTTTTAAAATATCATGCTCCGCTCGATAAGATCATTTTTGAGTACTATGCTGGGTTCATTCCGTTTTATCTAAATTTTCTTTGCCCGCTGATTAATTTCATTGCCGTTATTTTCTTCACATCGAAGATGGCGGATCAAACAGAAATCGTACCTATCCTAAGTGCAGGGTACAGTTTTAACCGCTTGCTTCGTCCATACATGATTGCAGCGACTTTGATTTTTGCTGTATCTTTGGTATTCAACATCTTTATCATTCCGAATACGAATAAGATGAAGGTTGATTTTGAAAATATCTATGTGAAGCCACCTAAGGACAATTCGAGGGTTTCCACCCACATGCAATTGGACAAAAACAGCTATGTTTATATAGACAACTTTGATAATACAACCAAAACAGGCTACGGATTTGTTCTTGAAATTTTCAAGGGAGATACGCTCAAGGAGAAAATGATGGCTGATCGTATTACCTGGGACTCGGTGGCGACAAAGTGGAAGATCGAAGGGTATACCAATCGTATTATCAATGGGCTGCATGAACGGATGGACAAAGGTGCTGTTAAAGATACGACCCTAGATATGAAACCGTCGGATTTTGAGGTACGTGATAATATGTTTACGGCTATGGATACACGTGAATTAAATATTCGTATCCATAAGGAGGAAATTAGAGGGACGGGAGTCATGAATGATCTATTGCTTGAGAAATATAAACGTTATGTGTATCCATTTTCAGCCTTTGTATTAACATTGATGGGTGTGGCACTTTCTTCCAAGAAAGTGCGCGGGGGGATAGGTTTAAGTCTTGGTATCGGTATCGCACTGAGTTTTACCTATATCGTATTTATTCAATTTGCCAATATGTTCTCTCTGAAAGGGGGGCTGCCACCATTGATAGCCGTATTAATTCCAAATGTTACCTTCTTCGTGGTGGCAATTTATCTGGCGATAAAAGCGCCAAAATAATCTATTTAAAAATGGCTAATTTTCAATTAAATCGGAATATTCTAATTCTGCATTTAACAATACTTATTTGGGGATTTACCGGGATTTTGGGAAGTTTAATTTCCGTGTCCGCCATTCATTTGGTTTGGTACCGTGTCGCAATCGCTTCGATTGCATTGCTGATCTATTTTCTGATAACAAAACAGTCGATTGTTGTTTCAAGGAAACAGTTTCTCCAGTTTTTTATGGTAGGAGCGGTTGTTGGACTGCATTGGGTATTATTTTTTTATTCGATCAAGGTATCTACGGTGTCGGTGACCTTGGTGACCCTATCATCTGTTACCCTGTTTACAGCAATATTGGAACCTATTGTCAATAAGAAGCGCATAGCGTTGTTAGATATTGTTGTTGGTCTTGTCATTATTGCCGGTATATATACGATCTTTTCTTTTGAGACGCATTATCTGGTTGGTCTGCTGGCTGGACTTGGCTGTGCTTTTTGTGCGAGTATATTTTCAATTGCCAATGCGCGGATGGTTAAAAAATCAAGTCCGACATTGATTACATTTTACGAGATGATGGGTGCATGCTTCTGGATCAGCATATTCATGTTATTCACGGGCGATTTTAATGCTGAAATGCGTTTGGGGCGACAGGATTTAATTTTTCTTTTGTTGTTGGGCGTGGTTTGTACTGCTGTGGCTTATGTTATGGGCGTTGCTGTTATGAAGGAACTATCGGCTTTTACAGTTGCATTGACGACGAATTTGGAGCCGGTTTATGGTATTCTGTTGGCGATGCTGATTTTTGGGCAGAAAGAAACCATGAGTGGTGGATTTTATCTCGGCGCCTGTATTGTGTTGGGAGCGGTCTTCACTTACCCTTATGTAAAAACCAAATTGGAGAATAGGCAAAAGGATTTGGTTATCCGTAAATTGCATTAATTGAATCAAGTGCTTTCCAATCTTGTTGGACAGCACTTGATTGATGTTACTTTATACATCCTCTCTACAGCATCGTTTCAGAGATCAATTTTCAACGGGTTTATTTGGCTTTTTTGGTCACCTTCTGTCTGTGTTGATCTATTGGAATGAAAATTCACCAATCCCTACATTGCGCTCTTTATCGCGGTCAAGATAGATCGTAACGATTTTTCGTTCCTGCTTTCCACTGCTGTAATAGGTGTAGATTTCGGCCATAACTGCGGCAGGGCCAGCTAAGGTGAGGGAGCTATCATTAAAGAAGTCAACTTCGATTTTATATTTTCCTTTCAATGCTTTTTTTAATAAAAATTGTTCTGGGCCATAACCTCCAGTAAAGTCATTGCTGAGTCGGCCTCCAATCGCTGTCGCTGGATTACTATAAAAGCACTTTTCTTGATTTGGATCTGTAACCCAAAGGTCGATATCTGTGTTCTGTGAATTCCAGTTGATAACGACGCGCATATCCACAGGCAGGTCAGCAATCAATTTTTTGTTCACTGCGATGTTGGCACTTGCTGCTTTACTCGATTTAATAATATTATTGATCTCCATAAGCAATGTCTCTTCAATCCCTTCATCGCGATCGGCCGCCTCAGGCGAGTAGCTCTGCGTTAAAATACCATACAATTGTTCCAATGCTTCTTTGAACATCCCTTTATCCTGTAGGACAAGGGCGTAATCCCGGTGACTTTGTGGATCCATTGGCCGCCATTTTAGTACTTTCGATGTAATAAACAGTGCATTATCATAATCTCCCCATTCGCGTAGTTTGTATGAAATGGTTTTATAGAGATCTGCGTTTTCGATCTGTAAGTCAGCCAGTGCACTTAAGATTAATAAGGCTTTTTGCTTATTTCCTCTTTTGAAAAAGAAGTTTGCGACGTCCAAATAGAAAGTTGGTGTTCCCATGTATTGATTCCGAAGCTGGAGATAGCTTTTGTACGGGTCTTTGGACTGATTGAGCTCCTGTAGATAGGCCTGATCTTCTTTAATTTCGGGGATGCTGATCTTTCCACGTATGCTGTTGCCCGTTTGTACGCCAGCTACACGTTCTTCTAAGGATTGAACAACAACTGATTCTTGAAGAGCGTCATCAGATGCGGCTGCCATTGCCAGTTCGCTGGTCGCTGCGTTGGCGGTATTTGAATTGCCACCAACCAACACTCTTTTTTCACTGGCGGCATCTGATGATCTGAATTCTTCGGCTCGTGCTGTCGCAACAGGGCTGGCTGAAGGACGCGACGGAATAGGTGTAACAGGATCAGCTCCGTTGGCGATTTCTTGGGCAACGGCAACTTCGGGAATTGAAATCAATCTATTACGCTGTGGATATTTCTTTTTTTTCGGAAAGTTTGTCTGCCACCAGGAGCGAAGTTGTTCTGCGCTATTTTCGGCCTTATCTAAGAGATTCGCTACACGCTCTTCACGTTCGATTGCATGTTCTTTTTGGAGCGCATTAAATTGCGGGAGTAATTCTGCTGGGGGAGTGATTGCATAGCGTATATAATCTTCTACGGTTTCCAGTACAATTAGGCTGGTATTTCTGGTAACGATGCCGAACTGTTTACCCAGGGTTTCTATTTCCTCACGATTGTTGTCGTATTGAAGATCCAATGCTTCGATTTTCTGTTGTGCCCAGATCTGTTGTAGGTCAATTTCGCCATGATCTGGCTGCAGTGCTATGCTAATTTCTTTTGGAGTATGCTGTCCATCCCCTACAAGTAGTGTGAGCTGCTTCAATTCCGGACGTTTCCCTAAGCCAGCGATAGAAAAATTAGCTTGTATTGCGGAACCTTTTTGAGGATAAACCTCCTCAACATCATGCTGCTCTTTTATGCCCAGGAAAAGGAGATCCAGCGTATTTAGATTATTGTACGCTTGATTTACTGAAGTATTGGTTAAATTGATCATCTTTCCAATATGTTTCTGCGCAATTTGTTTTAAGACACCATAGTCCGATCCATTGGACGAAGTGATGCAATAGACTGGATTTTCAAGGCTAATTTCACTTTGACCAAATGTTGAAAGGCCATCGCTAAATAGCAGGTAATCGCTGGCATGTATTACACCGGTCTTTAGTTGACTATAATCTGTACCGCCATCGTAATCCATTCGTTTGATATAACTTTTAAGCTCATCCCAGTTACCTTGTCTAACTTGAAACGTTGGCCCTTTTACAAATTGGATGTCCAATAAACCCATTTCAACACGCATGTTAGGGTTCTCTTTAAAAAAGAGACCTAATAAAGCCAGTTCCTTTTCGATATCCCTATTTTTACCACTCAGTGAACGATCCCAGATAATTCCGATATTTTCGCCCCATTTTTTCTGATCAGGTTTTACAGAACTGACGCTTGCATTGGCAAGAAAATAAAAGGTTTTGTCATCATTTGCCTGAATTAAGCCTGATGATCCTTTGCTGTCTATTGGAAGCTGAATAACTAGATTTCGTTGGGATTGAAATTTTTGTTTACGTAAAGAAGCCATGTAATTGTTGTTTTGGTGGGAGAAAGCCAGAGAACCATCTGGTTTTTCTGTGAAATCTGGTTTATGGCTGTCCTGAAAAACATGAATATCTAAGGCGAAGTTTTCAATGGCATTCGTATAATTTAGCGGCAAATAGTAATAATGTGCCTGATCGGATTCCATGCTGAGATTTTCTGAATAACTGATCTGAATAGTCCGTTTACCATTTGCTGGCAAAGGATAAATGCGGGTACGGAAGTTATTCCCTTCAACTTTCTCCAATAGACCTGGATCGACACGGCGTGTTTCTATACTTTCAAATACTTCGGTGCCTTTGTTTTTATCGACTGCAACTGCTTGGCGTAATTTGCCATTTATATCTAAGGCATAGCCGCTCACCGAGACGCCCTCCGGCATAGGGAATGTCAGTTCGCCCTCGAGGTCGCGATTGGTCTTATTTTCGAAAACCATTGTCATTTTCGTTTTGGCCATATTTCCGAAAATGGCAACATCTACTTTTAGGTCTGCCAGCATCACTTTTTTTTGCTGGCCATCGTCGTTTTTAATTTTTAGACTGGGTATTTCGCGTGTAGTTCTGATCTGAGATTTTGTGTCTACATTGGAAAATACCAAAACTATGAAAAGTGCAACTATGATCTTTTTCATCTTTCTATATTTAGTAGGTGTGGGCTGTGGATACATCGATGGTTCACAGCACAATTAGCGTTTATTTTTCTAGTGATGCAGGAAAACACAAAATTCCATAACTGAGGGTATTTAATTTTTATAGGTAGTTTTTTACTGTAGATGCAGTTTATTTAAACTTATGTTAATGATTGGCTAATATCTGGCAATTATGTTTGCATCAGTATTCGGCCAGCCAACCGAGCATAGCGTGTTTAGACTAACCGTACTGTTTTTATCACATATGGAAGGTGACAGGAATAAAATTGAGCTATTTGAACGGAACCTGAATAGCAGTAAGCATTATTTGAAAAATTTGTACAGATGAAAAAAATATACAGTGTATTAGGCATGGCCCTGTTGTGTGCTTCATGCAGTAAAGATGATGTGTCGAAGATTATCGACCCGATTGTTGAATTGGTTTATCCGGAAAAAGCTGTTGCGACAGATCCAAAAGTATTGAGCGATGTTAACGGTGTAAAGGTGTATAATGGAGGCTATGGTTCATCGATGGCTCAAGATCCTAATGATAAGTCTGTCTTTTATCTTTTAACTGATAGGGGACCAAATATTGATGGTAAAGGCGATAATATTAAAGTATTTGCTACTCCAGCATTTGCGCCACAGATCGGTAAATTTAGGATGAAAAATAACACACTAACATTGGAATCTGTTATTGAATTGAAAAATAAAGCTGGTGTGAAATTAAATGGTCTGCCAAATCCCGAAGGAAAGGGCGGTTCTGGTGAAAAGGCATTGGGAGTTGATGGTAAAGATTTAGGGAAAAGTGAAGATGGAATCGATTCAGAGGGACTAGCGAGAGCAGCCGATGGTTCTTGGTGGGTAAGTGATGAATATGGACCGCATATTGTTCATTTTGACGCTTCGGGAAAAGAAATCGAGCGCATTAATCCTTGGTCTACGGGTAAGAAGTTGCCTTTGGTATTTGCTAAACGTCGTCCCAATCGAGGCATGGAAGGTCTGACAATTACGCCGGATGGGAAGACTTTGGTTGGTATTATGCAATTTCCGCTTTATAATCCATCCAAAGATGCTATTAAAAATTCATTGGCAATCCGGATTGTCACGTTGGATATTGCGAGTGGTGCTACGAAACAATATGTCTATATGATGGAGCGCACCGATTTGCAAGCTGTCAGTGAAATCGCAGCCGTGACCAATTCAACATTTATTGTTTTGGAACGTGATGGTGAATATGCGACAGAAGCTACGCGGTCGACTGTATTTAAGAAAATTTATAAAATTGATCTCTCAGACGCAACAGATATCTCAGATGCAAATAATACCGCAAATGGAAAATTATTTGATGGTAAAACTGTTGAAGAGCTGAAAGATGCGGCGACTTTAGCGAAATATAATATTAAACCAGTAAGCAAAACACTGGTTGCAGATTTAATGACTGATATCAAGGAACTATATCCACATGATAAAGCAGAAGGTCTGGCGATCATTAATCCATCCATGATCGCGGTGTGTAATGATGATGATTTTGGGGTAACTGGAGCCGGTTTTTATGAGTCGAAAATATTGCCTTATGTGAAGACAGTGGACAAAAACAGTATTTATTTTGTTAAACTTAAGACGCCATTGAAATAAGGATTAATTACTGATCATAAAAAGGTCCGTTGATAATTCAACGGACCTTTTTATGATCAGTATACTGTTTAAGCTTTTGTCACTGTTGCGAAAGATTAAACGGTGGCTTGGGAGTATCACCGGTATGACCTCTCTATTGAGAGCGGCCTACTTTTATGCATTTATCGTTGCCAGAAAGTCTTTACTTTCAAGCTCGGAATACCCCATTAAGTACTCATCGACTTTGCGCGCACATTCGCGTCCTTCGGAGATTGCCCAAACAACAAGCGATTGGCCTTTACGGCAGTCTCCCGCAGTGAAGATATTGTCAATTGTCGTTTGGTAGTCTTTGTCATTTGCCAGTATGTTTCCTTTTTCATCTACACGAACGCCCAGCTGTTCCAAAAGGGTATGTTCTGTATGTTGATAACCAATGGCTAATAAGACCAGGTCAGCGGGGATTTCACGAATTTCGGATTCACCTAAGCGGGTTCTTCTTCCAAATTCGTCCACTTCGTATTGAACTTCCTTGATTTTTACTCCCTTAATATGACCATTTTCGTCTTGGACAAATTCTTGGGTTTCTGTAGCCCATAGTCTTTCACAACCTTCTTCCTGAGATGATGAGGTTCCGAATGTTACCTTATCTAAGGGCCAAGGGTTGTTCTTTAAACGTTCTTTGGATGGTATTGGTTTGCGTGCAATCTGTGTAATACTTTTGGCGCGATGGCGATTGGAAGTACCGATACAATCTGAACCTGTATCTCCGTCCCCGATGACCACAACATGTTTGTCAGTCGCCAGGATGCGGTCTTGTTCGATGGTAATGCCACTTACTTCTTTATTCTGCTGGGTTAAAAACTCCATGGCAAAATGTATACCTTTTGCTTCATGTCCCGGTAATTGCATATGCCAGGGAACAGTTGAACCAGTTGCCAATACAACAGCATCATAAGCTTTTAATTCATAAAAGCTGATATCTCGGCCAACTTCTGTATTCACCTTGAATTCTATACCCGATTCTTTCATTAGATTGACACGGCGATCGATCACCGATTTTTCTAATTTAAAATCTGGAATACCGTAACGGAGTAAACCTCCGACCTGATCATCACGTTCGAAGACGACAACATCGTGTCCTGCTTTGTTGAGCTGTGCGGCAGCGGCAAGTCCTGCAGGACCAGAGCCAACCACAGCAACGCGTTTGCCTGTTTTTAAATAACTTTTGTGTGCTTTGACATAGCCTTTTTTGAAAGCGATCTCAATAATATGTTTCTCAATCTCTTCAATTGTAATCGGACTGCTATGTATGCCGAGCACGCATGCCGATTCGCAAGGTGCAGGACATATTCTCCCTGTAAATTCAGGAAAGTTATTGGTTGAGGACAGGATCTGATAAGCCTCTTCCCATTTTCCGTCGTATACCGCATCATTAAATTCAGGGATAACATTGCCTAGCGGGCAACCTGAATGGCAAAATGGAATACCGCAATCCATACAACGTGCGGCCTGTTTATTGAGCTCGTTTTCAGAATATCCTTTATTGAATTCTTTAAAGTGCTGTACGCGGCCTTCCACAGCTTCTTTTGTTGGAAGCACGCGCTCAAATTCTTTAAAACCTGTAATTTTTCCCATGATCTGTGCTTCCTATATTATGCTTCCACTAATTTTTGACGAATGACATTTTTGTATTCTCTAGGGAATACCTTAATGAATTTATTTTTTTCTCTTGACCAGTTCTGTAGGATGAAGTCTGCTCTGCGGCTATTGGTCAGTAAGATATGACGTTTCAGCAAAGCGATAATTGCGGTTTCGTCTTCACTTTCCAATGGATCTAAGTCGACCATTTCCTGATTGCAGTTCTCGCGAAAATCTTCGTTAATGTCGTAGATCCATGCGATACCACCGCTCATTCCGGCAGCAAAGTTACGTCCGGTTGCCCCCAAGATCAGCGCACGGCCCCCTGTCATGTACTCACAGCCATGGTCACCAACGCCCTCAACAACAGCTGTTGCTCCTGAGTTACGTACGGCGAAGCGTTCACCTGCTTGTCCGTTGACGAATAGATGGCCGGATGTTGCACCAAATAGTGCTACGTTGCCAATAATGATATTGTCTTCCGGTACAAGGGCACTTTCCGCAACTGGATAGATTGCTAACTGAGCGCCTGATAGTCCTTTTCCAACATAATCATTGGCTTCACCTTGTAATTCAAATGAAAGACCTTTGGTCGAAAATGCACCAAAGCTCTGTCCGGCAGAACCTTCAAATTTGAAGTTGATGGTATTGTCTGGCAGACCTTCTGAGCCATAAAGTTTGGAAATTTCGTTCGATAACATCGTTCCAATGGTGCGGTCGGTATTTTTTACCTTAAATGTGCCAAATACTGGGGTCTTGCTTTCTAGCGCCAATTTAGACTGTTTTAATAAGCCCCAATCCAAAATCATGGCCATACCGTGATCCTGCTCTTCGGTATTGTATAACGATTGTCCGGGTTCGTTGCGTTCCACGTGCAAGATGTCGGTAAAGTCGATTTTCTTTGCTTTCCAATGGTCTATATTCTCGCGTTTTTTCAAGAATTGAGCTCTTCCCACCATTTCGTTGATGGTACGGAAGCCTAGATAAGCCATTGTTTCACGGACTTCTTCCGCTAAGAAAGTGAACAAGTTGACAATATCTTCTGGTTTTCCGGAGAACAGTTTACGTAATTCCGGATCTTGGGTTGCTACCCCCACAGGACATGTGTTCAAGTGGCATTTGCGCATCATGATACAACCACCGGCAACTAAAGCAGCAGTGGATACACCCCACTCTTCGGCTCCTAATAGTGTTGCAATGATGATGTCACGGCCTGTTTTTACCTGACCGTCAGCCTGAAGCACGACACGGCTGCGCAATTTGTTTTTCACAAGTGTCTGATGGGCTTCTGCAAGGCCTAGTTCCCAAGGAAGTCCTGCATGTTTGATTGAACTGATTGGAGATGCACCTGTTCCGCCGTCAAAACCTGCGATAAGGATAACATCTGCATGGGCTTTGGCAACTCCGGCAGCGATTGTACCGACACCTGCTTTGGAGACCAATTTTACGTTAATTCTCGCTTGGCGGTTGGCATTTTTTAAATCAAAGATCAACTGTGCTAAATCTTCGATGGAGTAAATGTCATGGTGCGGTGGCGGCGATATCAATCCGACGCCCGGTGTAGAATGTCTGGTTTTGGCAATCCAGGCATCTACTTTAGGACCCGGTAATTGTCCACCTTCGCCAGGTTTTGCGCCTTGAGCCATTTTGATCTGCAGTTCATCCGCTTGTGTCAGATA
This sequence comes from Sphingobacterium sp., assembly GCA_031253985.1. GTDB lineage: Bacteria > Bacteroidota > Bacteroidia > Sphingobacteriales > Sphingobacteriaceae > Sphingobacterium. The sequence continues at coordinate 2,466 of JAIRVH010000010.1, read as the reverse complement.
GTTTGAAGTTACCCCGAAACGAGCCGAAGCCACCTGTTTAATTGCCGAACGCATGGAATCTCCATTTGGAAGCGGTTGATAACGAAGTTCATCTTCTCCACCTTCGCCGGTATTGGATTTTGCTCCGATGCGGTTCATTGCTATAGCCAGTGTACTATGAGCTTCGTGCGAAATTGATCCAAAGGACATCGCACCGGTGGCAAAGCGTTTTAAAATTTCACTTGCAGGCTCTACTTGCTCCAAGGGGATAGAGTTGCGGTGTTTTGCAAAATCCAGCAAGCCGCGGAGCGTAAACATATGTTCCTTCTGCTCATTAATTTTCTGCGCGTATTTTTTATAGGTTGCGTAGTCTCCGGTACGGCAGGCCTGTTGCAAGAGGTGTATCGTGTCCGGATTCCAAAGGTGGCCCTCACCGCGACGTTTCCATTGGTAAATACCGCCTTCAGGCAATAGATTTTGCGGTGTGCGGCTTTTTTCAAATCCCCGCCAGTGTTTTGAAAGAGCTTCTTTGGCAAGATCATCTAAGGTCATGCCGCCGATGCGTGACACTGCGCCGCAGAAGAATTTATCGACAACAGATTTGTCAATGCCAAGCACCTCAAAGATCTGTGCTCCGTGGTAGGATTGCAATGTGGAGATTCCCATTTTCGAGAAAATCTTCAACAAACCATTATTAACGGCTTTGACGTAGTTTTTGGAGAGTTCAGGCCAAGTAAGCTCTGTATCTAAGGTATTTTGTTCCTTCATGGTACGGATGCTCGCTAATGCCATATAAGGGTTGATCGCTGTCGCACCGAATGCTAATAGGCAAGCGAAATGGTGTACTTCCCATGCATCGCCAGCTTCGACAACTAGACCTACCGCACCACGATTTCCTGTTTTTATGAGATGGTGGTGAACCGCAGATACAGCTAGTAAAGATGGGATTGCGGCATGTTTGGAATCGATAGCACGATCCGATAGGATCAATACTTCAAAACCATCGCGTACGGCGTCATCAGCATAGCGGCATAAACGCTCTAAGCCTGCTTCCAATGATCCAGGTTTGCCATCTGAACGAAAATAGGACTGAATGGTTTTCGCCTGAAATAAACCGGTATCGATCGAACGTAATTTCTCCAATTCTTTGGAGGTTAGGATCGGATGCGGTAAGGTTACGCAGTGACAGAATTTCTTGTCTTCGATCAAGATATTACCAGCATTACCAATGAAAGTCGCTAAACTCATGACCAGACGTTCGCGAATCGGATCGATTGGTGGGTTGGTTACCTGGGCAAAGAATTGCTTAAAGTAGCTGGAGATATGTTGTGGTTGATCGGAAAGAATGGCTAGCGGAACATCGGAACCCATTGAGCCTGTTGGCTCATATCCTGTTAGTGCCATTGGCGTCAGGATGGTTTCCAGATCCTCGCGGGAGAAACCAAATGTTTTTTGATATTTGAAAACGGATTCTTTGGAAAGATAGGTATAGGTTACACGAGGTTCTTCCAGTTCTTCCAGTTTAATTTTGTAATTGTCCAACCAATCGCTGTAAGGCTGCTGGTTGATCAGTTGATCTTTTACTTCGTTATCGGTGAGGATACGGCCTTGTTCCATGTCGACAAGAAAAATCTTGCCTGCTTGTTGACGGCCTTTTTTGATGATTGTAGACTCCTCGATCGGCAGTGCACCAGCTTCTGAAGCAACAACCACGCGGTCATCTGAGGTTACGGCATAACGTAGTGGACGTAGGCCGTTGCGGTCTAGCGTAGCACCAATATGTTTGCCGTCGGTGAAGCAGAGAGCTGCAGGACCATCCCAAGGTTCCATTAAGGTTGCATGATATTCATAGAAAGCACGTTTTAAGGGATCCATTTGCGTATTGCCATCCCAAGCTTCGGGAACCAGCATCAACATGACGTGCGTCAAGCTGCGTCCGCTATGTAAAAGAAGTTCGGCAACATTATCGAGGCATGCCGAATCGGACTGGCCACGGTCAACAATTGGAAGTAAGATTTCCATTTCTTCTTCCGTGAAATAAGGCGATGATAAAGCACGCATGCCTGCATAAAACCAGTTCAGGTTACCTGTCAACGTATTGATCTCGCCATTGTGTGCCAGCATACGGAATGGCTGAGCGAGGGACCATGAAGGGAAGGTATTTGTGGAAAAGCGTGAGTGGACTAAGCCAAAAGCAGATACCACACGAGGATCGCGTAAATCAAGATAATAAGTTCCGACTTGGTATGTTGTTAATTGACCTTTGTAAATAATTGTTTTGCAAGAAAGCGATGCAAAGTAAAGTGGGAGAGGGTATTCTTGTTGTTGTTTAACTTTTTGAATGATCAGGCGACGTAGTACAAAAAGTTTGCGTTCAAATTCTTCAGTGTTTGAAACGCCGTCCGGTCTGCTGACAAAAAATTGGACAATTTCAGGTTCTGCACTGAGGGCTGTTGGTCCAATACCTTCACGATTGACTGGTACTGG
>JAIRVH010000002.1 GCA_031253985.1 Sphingobacterium sp. | reverse complement strand
AGACCTTGAAAATATTTATTTTCGCATAATTTTAAGTATCAAAAACTAAATTTACATGTCACATAGACTTTTTCGGAAGAAAAGTGTTGATCAGATTCTGCATGACACTCAAAAAGAGGGGGGGACAGGCCTTGCACAGGTATTGGGGGTAACAGATCTGGTTTCGTTGGGTATCGCCGCTATTGTAGGGGCTGGAATCTTTAGCACAATTGGATTGGCGAGTTATGAAGGTGGGCCAGCAGTGTCACTCCTTTTCGTGTTTACGGCTTTTGCCTGTGTTTTTACGGCATTGGCCTACGCCCAATTTGCCAGTACAGTTCCTGTTTCGGGATCGGCGTATACGTATGCTTATGTGGCTTTTGGTGAGCTGTTTGCATGGATAATAGGTTGGGCATTGGTCTTAGAGTATGCTGTTTCCAATACTGTTATCGCCATTTCCTGGTCGCAGTATTTTGTCTCCATGTTGGAAGGCTTTGGTCTTCATATACCAGCTTGGCTATCCATGGCACCGGGCTATGCTTACGATGCCGTAGACAAAATGAACCAACATGGTGCGGCTGCCCTGACTGCAATTGACCAACACGGTCTGGATGCGTTTAACAGTGCGCCGCGAATTGGTGGGTTGCCTATTATTTTCGATTTACCGGCAGGTGTCATTACATTTTTGGTCACTTGGTTGGTTTATATCGGAATCAAAGAGTCCCAGAAAGCGAGCATGATCATGGTGATGATCAAGGTAGCGATTATCCTAGCGGTAATTTTTGGGGGTATATTTTTTATTAAACCCGAAAATTGGACACCGTTTGCACCGAATGGTCTCAAAGGTGTACTCGGAAGTGTAGCTGCCGTTTTTTTTGCTTTTATCGGATTTGATTCGATCTCCACAACCGCGGAAGAGTGTAAAAACCCGCAACGCGACCTCCCTAAGGCGATGATCTATTGTCTATTGATTTGTACCGTACTGTATGTTGCCATTACTTTAGTACTGACAGGTATGGTCAACTACACCGAATTAAATGTAAAGGATCCGCTTGCTTTCGTGTTTAAATATGTCGGCTTTGACCATATGGCCGGAATTATATCCGTGACCTCAGTGATTGCGATTACCAGCGCCTTGTTGGTCTATCAATTAGCGCAACCAAGAATCTGGATGACGATGAGTAGAGATGGCTTGTTGTGGAAGAAATTTGCGACGATCCACCCCAAATATAAAACACCTTCTTTTGCGACTATCGTGACGGGTTTGGTAGTAGCCATCCCTTCCTTATTTTTTAAAATGGACTTCTTCGTCGATCTAACGAGTGTCGGTACTTTTTTTGCTTTCATCCTCGTTTGTGCAGGTGTATTGTATATGGATTATTCGGGTTTATCTGCAAAATCCAAATTTAAGGTTCCTTACATCAACGGGAAGTATTTAGTCGGTGCAGGACTACTGATCGCTATAGGAATCATTTTTAGCTATGCACAAGAGACGATACAAGAGTGGAAATCGCTGTCCATCCTTGAAATTATAGAACATAAAATGCTGGTGATTATATTTTGGTTAACTTGGCTTGGATTGAGTATCTATAGTTTTAAAATGAACTTTTCCTTATTACCTGTTATTGGGATCCTGATCAATCTATATTTAATGACAGAATTGGGCGCGAGCAACTGGATCATTTTTGTGATCTGGCTGGTGATTGGTTTGGCCGTGTATTTTATGTATGGTTATAAACATTCAAAGTTAAATAAATCGGTGTCAGTATAAGGTCTACCATGTCGTATCATAATAGATCAAAAAAATGAGCTATCTAACGAAAGATAGCTCATTTTTTGAATCTCTATGAACCTAGCTAAAATCTCCACAAAAGGATGCGGCTTACCTTATTGCCTTGTTCCATGCGGACTACTTCCGTTTCTTTTACATTTATTTTCTTTAGTTTGTGTTGCAGAAAGCGAATGTCTTCACGGTGGGCAACTAATGTAGTGAACCATTTTACCTGATCTTTGTGAAATTGGCTTTCAAAAATCATGCGTGAGAGGAAAGCTTTTTCGCCACCATCGCACCACAATTCGCTCCCCTGTCCGGAAAAGGCTTGTGTCACTGGTTTTTTGTCTATTTTAGCGTCTTTAATACCTGTAGTTTTACGGATGGACTGCTGTAAAGCTTCGGTTTGAGAGCTAAAGAATGGTGGGTTACAGATCACCACGTCATATTTCTCACCAGGAAGGATAATATCTTTGAATATGGCTTTCGGGTTATTTTGTAGACGGATTTGTATGCTCTTTTTTAAGCTCATATTTGTCCGTGTGATCTCGATCGCATTTTTGTATGCGCTCTTGATAATTTCAGACCCTACAAAGCTCCATCCATATTCCTGATGTCCGATGATGGGGTAAATACAATTTGCACCAACACCGATATCTAGGACGTGTATATTACCACCTTTTGGAATTTCGCCATTATTGTCACGAGCAAGGACATCGGCGATATAATGAATATAATCTGCACGGCCCGGAATAGGAGGACAAAGATTCTCTTTTGGGATATCCCAGTGTTGAATGTGGTAATATTTTTTTAGAAGCGCTTTGTTTAATGTTTTTACAGCATCTGGATTATTAAAGTCGATGGATTTTACTTTATACGCATTTTCTATAACAAAATCCTTGAGTGAAGGTTCGACTTTACTCAGTTCTTCAAAATTGTAGTTATCGAGATGTCTATTTCTAGGGTGTAATTTCTTTTTTGGATTAGCGTCTGCCATGATGTATTATTTGCAACAAAAGTAATGCAATTCTATTGAATAAAAAAGGTGATGCCTTAGCATCACCTTGAGGAATATAAATCTTTTGCAGGGTATTAATCTTTACGGATGAGATGAACCTCTGAAGTCTGGGGGAAATTGAGTGGCACACGCTCAATTGTAACAAAGCTAGAGTCCAAGCCGAACCCTTTTTCTTCGGATAAACTCATTTTCTTGAGATAGCCGTAGATGTCCATAATAACCTTTTCTATCCATGTCATCTGATTGGTTTTGGAGAGTACTTTTTCCAAAACAACAAATTTAAAGTCTCCGGGGATATTATGTTTACGTAAGGTGTCGTATTGGCTGGTAATGTCAATCTCACCTTTTTTAACCATTTCTTCCACTACTTTTCTGAATAGAAGACTGATGCGTTGTTCTTCTCTAAAACCAAGTTTAAAATCAATCCGTATTAATTTGCCGGGGATTAACTGATCGATAGAGTACTCTTTTGTATGTGGATGATCCATCACGTCAACGTGGACAAGCCAATACACATCAGCACGTTTTGGCTTTTTATTAATAATAGAATAAATAATTTTAGCTTCAATTTCGGATTTGAAATTGGCACTTGTCAAATACACTAAATGTGATGCGTAAGGCGGAACGGATTTATCCTCGCTTAGCTCGGAAATAATGGGATAGTATTTGTTGATATTGATAAAATTGACGAAACGATTTTTAATTTTTCGTGCGGTATACCAGCAATACATTGTTCCAAATAGTGCGGTAGCAAGCATAAGGGTTAACCAACCACCGTGAGCTATTTTGACACCATTTCCTATTAAGAAAGTTAATTCGATAACGAAATAAGCGACCAAAAATACCGCAATAAGCACACGATTGACTTTTTTCATGGCGAGGAAGTATCCCATTAGAATGGTTGTCATCAATACCGTTAAATTGATCGCAAGACCATAGGCTGCATCCATTCGGCTTGATTCTTCAAAAACCCAGATGACAATCATACAGCCGACCCATAAAATTAAATTGATGGAGGGTACATACAATTGTCCTTTATGTTCGCTTGGGTAGCGGATGGCTACCTTAGGCCAGATGTTTAAGCGTACTGCTTCCGAAATCAGGGTATAAGAGCCGGAGATCATGGCTTGACTGGCAATGACAGCGGCAATAGTCGCGATGGCGATACCATACCCAATAAACCAATCTGGCATAATCGAATAGAATGGATTTGCGCCACCTAAGACACGTCCTTCCTGCGTTAATAACCAAGCGCCTTGTCCAAAATAATTCAGTACAAGTGTGATTTTTACGTAGATCCAGCTGATACGGATATTGTTTTTACCACAGTGCCCCATATCTGAATACAATGCTTCGGCACCTGTCGTACATAAAAATACGGCTCCGATTAATAATAGTGAGTGCGGGTAGGTAATTAAAATATGGAAGGCATAGTAGGGGTTGATCGCTTTCATCACTTCCGGGGCAAGGTGAAGATGGGACAAACCGATAACACCAATGATCGTAAACCAGATGGTCATCAACGGACCAAAAACCTTTCCTACAACAGATGTTCCAAATCGTTGAATAATAAATAACAAAGATATTATTGTAACAACAATAGGAACTGTCGGTAATCCGGGGAATTTGATATCCAGACCTTCGATAGCTGAGGATATAGTGATTGCCGGGGTGATCATTCCATCTGCTAATAAGGTCGCTGCACCTATCATCGCTGGGAAAATTAGCCAAGGAGCACGTTTGCGCACTAATGAATAAAGAGACAGGATACCTCCCTCACCTTTATTATCCGCTCGCAGGGTAATCCAAACATATTTTACAGTCGTTTGGAGTGTGAGTGTCCAGAAAACGCAGGATAGTCCGCCCAAGACTAAGTCTTTTTGAATGGCTCCTTGTCCCATGATTGCTTTGAAAACATACAATGGAGATGTTCCTATATCTCCAAAAACGATTCCTAAACTGATCAATAATCCGGCGAAACTCACCTTATTGATGCTGTTGTGATGACTATTGTCTGCCATTTATCAATTATTTTATTTCAAAATATACTGCAAAAATATACTTTTTGCCTGTACTTTAAGTTGGTACATTTTCTGCGCCAAATTTTAGCATTTCATTTGACATGCGCAATAGCTGTTAAAATTTGTTAAAAGAAACTTGGAAAGGTTCTATTTGCTGAAAAACTTTTAAACAAAATACTAACTTTGTTGTTGATAATTCAAATAGTTAGCGTTATATTTGATTAAACCGTAACCAGTATTTGAAGTCTAATTTAACACTATGGGG
>JAIRVH010000159.1 GCA_031253985.1 Sphingobacterium sp. | reverse complement strand
AGGTCTTCAAATGTTTTGGCGGTCGCCAGCACGTTTTCACGGCTGCTGAAGTTGATCCCCGAAAGATTTAAATCGAGACTGGAAATCGCTTTGGCTCCTAAAGCGACTTTAAAAAATTCACGATGGGCAATCTCATGATCACGGATATCCGTAAAAAATGCTTTTTCCATATCAGTCATACCAGAGTAGGGATTATTGACCAATTGAATATAAAAGGCAGCTTCAAGCTGTTCGAGCGCATATGCGTAGTTGAGTATAGCAATATCGCCACTTCCAAAATATAGACCTTTACCACCGTTATCCATATCGTCATCACGATCTTTTTTACAACTGGACATACCGAGTATGGCTAATGATGCAGCGCTTGCACCTGCGAATTTCAGGAAATCCCGTCTGCGGAGATCTCTTTTGTCAATTTCGCCATTGGAGCTCAATGGCGAATCACTGTGGGGCTTTGTTGTCTTTTCCATAACAAAAGTCTTATAGTTTATAATTTTCTGTACTTATAACCATTTACGACAATTTGGATAGCTTGGATTTCATAATTCTATTTTTTTTTATTTTTCTATAGCGTGAGGTTTTAAATGTTGAAAAAAGATCATTTCACATGGAAACGGAAAGCTTAGAATGGCACTGTTCGGGCTGATAGCGCACAAAAAAACTGATGCAGACTTGCATCAGTTTTTGCTAAGAACCATTTGGGCTATAAATTTTACTTCTTCGCAAGTAAGGGTAGATATTTTTCATAACCCTTGGCTTTCATTTCTTCTTTAGGCACAAATTGGAGAGATGCACTATTAATGCAATAGCGTAGACCACCTTTGTCGGCAGGACCGTCATCAAAGACATGTCCCAGGTGAGCATCGCCAGTTTTACTACGTACTTCCGTGCGGCGCATGCCGTGAGAACTATCAGCTAATTCTTCGACTAAGCCGGGATTAATCGGTTTGGAAAAGCTGGGCCATCCACAGCCTGATTCAAACTTGTCGGTCGAGACAAATAGTGGCTCTCCTGTAGTAATATCCACATAAATGCCATCTCTGAACTCATCATTATAGGCGTTATCAAAGGCGCGCTCGGTTGCCTGATGTTGCGTTACATCATATTGCAGGGGTGTAAGTTCTTTTTTGAGTGTGCTCTGATCCTTTCTTTTGTAGGTTGGTGACACAACTGTATCATTGGCAGGAGAAGGATTGGCTTTGCGTGCCATCTCAAATAATTCGGGATCGATGTGGCAGTAGCCACCTGGATTTTTGTCGAGATATTTTTGATGGTATGCCTCAGCGTCGTAATAATTTTGTAAGTGTTCCAGTTCAACAACTATTTTTGCCGGATATTTTTTGGCAAGTTCGGCAAGGCTCTCCTTAATAACTGGAATGTCTGAATCATTTGTATAGTAAATACCCGTACGATATTGTGTTCCGATATCATTTCCTTGTTTATTGAGCGATGTGGGGTCTATAGTTTTTAGAAATAGATCTACGAGCAGCTTTAAGTCGACGGCTTGTGGATCGTAAGTTACTTTGACGGTCTCCGCAAAGCCTGTTTTTCCTGTAGAAACCTGCTCATAGCTTGGGTTCTTTAGATTGCCATTGGCATATCCAACTTCGGTAGCGGTCACCCCGCGTATCTGTTTGAAAAAATGCTCAGTACCCCAAAAACATCCCCCTGCAAAATAAATGACCTGATCTTTTTTGCCTATAGGCTCCACAGCTTGTTTTTTAAATGATTTTGAATGATGAGTTTTTTGTGAAAAACCAAATTTGCTAAGCATAAATAAGCCTAATCCTAATAATAATAATAAAAATACCTGTTTCATAACGTTTCTCCATTCTTGTTGTTTAATATACGATGTAAAGGGCCGGATTGGTTTTAATCAATTTAAACATCGGGATTCTTTGCTTCGTTATTGGTAAGATAAAGCTAGTTATGGATTTCCATAGCGCTATATAAATAATTTTAGGATAGAGGTACTTTTTTACCTGTAGCCGACAAGATGTGTTCCAATCGCCAAAAGATTGGACTTCAAAAAAAATAAGCTGACAGACAGTGACACAGACATGCCCATAACCTATCAAGGCAGTAAGAATGCTGATATCATTTGCGGCATAATGGTCAGATCGTCGTGCTGGATAAAGATAGGCAAGGTACGTATAGCTGTGTTATCTTGCTCTTATAATGAACGGGAGGTCACTGCGGTTTCTTAACTTTCGATTAAAGGCATACTCAGCCCCTAATTATTTAATTAATAAGGCTTTTATCCAATAAATTGTCTATCTTGTAAGATCTCAAAGAAAGATTAAATAAACGGTTTGGTAACCAACTATCTGCCCAGCTTAGGTCTATATTTTTAATTCCCCCCACAGGACCATATTTTTCAATCATTGCGGTGTTTTTTAAACAATCAAAAAATGAAAAAGAAAATTGTTATTTGTGATGATGATGCCATCATCCTTAATGTATTGGAGCTGGCTTTAAAGAATGAATTTAGAGAAGTTTATTTAGTTTTAAAAAGCAGAGAACTTATAGCATCTATTGAAGAAATCGACCCTGATATTTTAATTTTGGATATTGACATGCCATGGCTTTCTGGTGACGATATCCTTCGTGAGCTCCGAGCTTCAGAAAAACATCGAAATATTCCGGTGATCATGATGTCTGCAAGTTCGCGTGGCAAGCAGCTCGCTTCTGCGTGTGGGGCTGACGCCTTTTTGGCTAAACCATTTGAGTTGGACGACCTATTTCTTCTAGTGGATAAAATGGATCGCACGTAAGTATTTCTTGGAAGACGATCTTGTCGATGAATATGGTTTAGTATCCTACATAAAAGCACTTTTTCAATGAAAAGTGCTTTTATATAACTTTTGTTTTATGAAAAAAAATCAAATATGTATTTGATGGCTAATTTTTCAGTATAGTGTTAATCTTGTCCGTAATATCAGTTAAATCAAAAGGTTTCGCGATAAAACCATTTGCTCCTAAACCTGCTGCTATTTCGGAGCCATCGACACTTGCTGAGAGCACAATGATAGGAGTTTCTTCAATTTCCGATGTGCTGCGGATAATTTTAATCAGCTGGTCACCAGAAATTATGGGCATCCAGAGATCCAGCAACAACAGGTCTGGCTTATGCAAAATTAACTGTTTTGTGAGGTTAGTACTATTTATTTCGCATATAACATTAAAACCTTCCAGATCTAAAAAAAGCTCAAGCATTTCAAGTATTCCTCGGTCATCATCACAGATCATTATCTTTTTAGGCTGCATATTTCTTAATTGTTGTTTACTATCGGTAATGTAAAATTAAATGTAGATCCTTCTCCAGGCTCGCTCTCCACCCAGAGTGTTCCTTTGTGGTTCACGATAATCTCATGCGAAACATAGAGCCCAATACCTAGACCGGGGAACTTTTTTTGTATATGACTAACACGGAAAAATCGTTCGAAAATTTTTAACCTGTCCTGGTAATTTATTCCCATACCGTAATCACGTACAGAAACCTTAACAAAGTTGGCCACTCTGTGCACACTTACCTCAACTTTTTTCGACTCTGGCGAATATTTTATCGCATTTGACAGCAGATTATTCAGCACTTGGATAATCTGTAACTCGTCACCCGCCACCATACTTCCAGTATCACCAGAAAAGCTTATATCAGCACCAGGGACTCCGAGCCGCATACTTTCAACCGCATCCTTGATGGCCTTATCAATCGCAAAAGGTTCTATATGCAGCTCCAGATTTCCAGATTGAATTTTAGACGTATCTAAGAGTTTTGCAATCAAGAGGTTTAAGCGATCAATATAAGCGGTGATCTTATCTAAGGTAGAAATATATTTCGGATCGGTGTTTTCGGCACTCAGCCGCTGCAAAATTTGGAAAAGACCCTTAATTGTTGTGAGCGGCGTTTTAAGTTCGTGGCTCGCAATGGACAGGAAATCATCTTTACGAAGATCCTGCTCCTTCTTTTCTGTAATATCTTCGATGGCGATTAGGATCCGGTCTTTGTACTGGCCCTCAAATTCTACGCGATAAGCATTCACCAGCATGACTTTTCTACCAATATGAGGGAAGACATGGTCTACTTCATAATCGATAACTGGGTTATTGGTGGGCAGTATCTGCGTAAGTAGTTCTTTTAAAGAAGAAATATCCCACTGCTGATTACCAAGGTCAAATAATAAATTTCCTACCGTTTCTTCAGTTGTGACTTTAAACGAGTTTAAAAAATGTCTATTGGCACTCAGCACAACGTAATTGGCATCCAGCACCAAGAGACTTTCTCTGACTGTTTCAATTATACTGGACAGAAAGCTTTCTTTATCTTGTAGTTCTTTGGTTCTTTGCTGTATTTTGAGTTCCACATAGGATTTCTCTTCCCGAAGATCGTGCTCTGCTTTTTTTCGGTCACTAATATCATTTTGAACGCCAATAAAATGCGTCACCTGACCTTCTTCATTCTTCACAGGTGAAATAAAAAGTTCGTTCCAAAAAAGCGTTCCATCCTTACGATAATTTCGAATCTCGATTTTACATTCTTCGCCGCGTTCAATAGATTCTTTGATCATCTTACGTTCGGCTTGCGAACGGTCTTGAGCCTGCAAAAAACGGCAGTTGTGACCTATAATTTCATTGTGCGCATAACCGCTGATGGTTTCGAAAGCTTTATTGCAATAAATAATGGGATTATCATATTGCAAATTGTCTGTAATAATAATGCCCGAATAGGCAGAATTCAATGCTTTTAGATAAAGATCTAGATCATTGTTCTTGTTTTCAATACGTTGCTTTGGATTGTTGATGCCGGAAGCATTTTTTTTCATATATTCTAAATTCCCATATTAATTAAGTGTCTCAATTTAATTTTTAATTCTGACATTTAATGGGAGTGTGGGCTCTCTAATTTGAAAAACCGTATAAATCCCCTCCGAAAAAATAGTCTATGCGAAGATGTCGGGTTGATATATATTGAATTGGTTAACTCTGCATAAGCTGAGAAAGAGTTGGTGAGCGATTTAGATCGTTAGTGTTATGTCCTCAAAAACAAGTCGTCAATGGAGAAACCTCCTGGGATTTGCCTCAGGAGGTTTTTTTATTTGATTTTGTTATCTTGAAGCTGCATTCCTAGCTTGGATGTGGCTGTACTGTATGTGTGGTTCACAGAAACTCTTGTTGAACGGAGGGAATCAACGACCTTCAGTATGTAACCATACAACGTTTTGCTCTGCTTGATGTGGCTGACCAAGGATTGCAGCATAGAGCTCAGGTCGTCGCGCTTTGATGTAACGATAGCCACCAGCTTGTTTTAGTTTTTCGGGGCTAATTGTGGCCATTGTAAAACTGTCTTCAAAGCTGCGGCATTCGGTCAGGATATCTCCAAAAGGATCCAGAATCATGGAACAGCCATTTTTTAACTGGTCATCATCCATGCCAATAGGGTTTGAAAAAACCACATAGATTGCATTGTCATACGCACGGGCGGGCAACCATTTCATCAGCCAGCTTCGGCCTTTCATGCCATCAAATTCAAGGCGCAGGGAGGTCGGGTCGTTTTCGCGGTTTTGCCAGAGCTGTGGATCCACAAAGCCTGCTCCCGGTCGGGAGGAAGGCGTGCACATGGTCACATGCGGCATGAAAATAACATCTGCGCCCAATAATTTTGTTGCCCGTACATTTTCGATAACATTATTGTCATAGCAGATTAGGATGCCACATTTCCAGCCTTTAATGTCAAAGATTGTATAAGCTTCCCCTGCTGTCAAATGCGGATTTATAAAGGGGTGTAACTTCCGGTGCTTGGCGATCAAGCCATTTTTGTCCACGCAGATATAAGGCTTATATAAATTGTCGTTTTCATCTTTCTCAAACAGACCTGCAAGGATAATAATGTTGTATCTGGCGGCTATGTTGATAAGCTGCTGTGTGCTTTCACCGTCAGGAACAAGTTCGGCGATCGCAAGCATCTGCTGCTTATCGAGATTTCGCGCAAAGGTATAGCCCGTAATGGAGCATTCGTGGAAGGCGATCACTTCTGCTCCCTGTGCAGCAGCCTCACGGGCGAGTTGCTCGATAACAGCCAGGTTATAAGCTTTGTCTGCATTTTTATGCTCAAATTGTGCCGTAGCAATTTTTAGTCTGTCCATATTTCTTTGATTGATCTATAGACAAAACTACGACCAGGCTAGGAAATGGAATTGTACAAACCCGACATGCCAGTGGGTATATCCTTAAATTCCATAAAATTTATAGCCAATTTATTTGTACGGTTTAGGTATTCGGAAGGTGTAATGCCCGTGTATTTTTTAAAGGCCCGAATAAGGTGGGATTGATCAAAATAGCCGCTTTCATGGCATATGGTCGTTAAGCTGATATCGGCTGGTTTATTGCGGAGCAACTTCAGAAAGCGATGGAATTGGACAATGCTGCCAAACTTTTTGGGACTCATGCCGACTTGCTCTGCAAAGACTCTTTCGATGTGCCGTTCAGTATAGCCGCTATAATGTACCAGTTGTCCAACAGTGACAAGTCCCTGATGTCGGGTAATGTGCTGTAATACCATAGGAAGCAGCGCTGGTTCCGAGAGTTTACGCCGAGCAGCCAATTTATAAAAAAAAGCATTCAGTGCATGTAATCTTTCGGCTGTCTGTTGAACAGGTAAGAGCGCTTGATAAAGGTCGGTACTCGATTGACCAAAGATATCCTGAGCAGCGATAATCTGATCTTTTAATGCATGGGCAGTAATACCGAGTAGCTTATAGAGACCATCGGGTTGGAAGACAATAATAACAAATGAAGTCTGTGTCAGCAATGCGAGATCTTGGAAATGGCTGATCTGACCATACAAAAATGACGAGGGGAGCTGCTGACTGTCGTTGATGGACAGGTGGCCTTCATTGAGGAGAAATACCATTCCAGTGTTACCATCGGAAAATAACCGCAGTTTTTTATGCGGATCGCCACCACTTTCCAAAAAAAGATAGTGTTTAATATAGGGTGACAAAACCTCGGGTGCGAATATCTGCATGTACTAATCCATGAATTGACCTCTCTCAAATCTACAGAATTATCTGCTTACTCTGAAAACTCATTATTCGGCGGGACGTAAAGTGAACGATTATGATGTAGATTTACAGGCGTTGTATGCTTTCCAAATGCTGTTGTTTTGGTTAGATGGTTACAGTACGTTACGGCAGGTGCGTATGTTATGAAAATTGAAGTCCTTACATGATATGCAAGGTGGAGTAGCGTATCCGCTGTGTGGCTGGGGCGGAAGCATCTTTGTATAAAAAATAGGAAAATAGTATGAATATAGTTTTAAATTACTATATTAATTGCGGGATTAATCGATTTTAACCAATTCATTTACATGCCGTCTAACCTAAAGGAGAATAACATAAAAGCATTGTTTGAGCAGAACTACTATGGGCTCGTCGAACTTTCGTGTCGTTTGGTTGGCTCCATGGAGACGGGCGAAGATCTTGTACAGGATGTATTTGTCAAATTGTTGGACAGTAACACCTTTATTCCGGAGGATGGACAGCGCGCCAAGTCCTATCTCTACGCGATGGTCAAGAATGCTTCTTTAAGTCACCTCCGAAAACTTAAAGTGATACACAATTATGGCGCGATGAATCCCTTGACCGAATTATCTGATGAAGATATCCTTGAAAATATCATTTATGCGGAATCCATCAACCAGCTTTACGCCTCCATTCGCAATTTGCCTCAGGCGAGCCAAAATATTTTTAATATGGCTTACCTCGATGAAAAGTCAAACCTAGAGGTTGCGGAATTCTATGGAATCTCGATCAACACCGTCAAAACCCAAAAAAGACGGGCTATGTCGACCATTAAAAAAATCCTATTTCCAGTCTTGCGTTCTATCAAGGTTCTGCTATTTTAATTTTTTTTATTTCCCTGTCATCCTTTCTTTCTGCTCGCGCGTCTTGTTAATAGAAGGCGTTTTTGCTCTGCTAAGGCTAAGCGTACGCTAGAAATTTAAATTATGGAATCAAATTATTTAAGGATAGCTCAGTTGATAGAAAGATTCCTCAGCGACACAATTACTGCTGAGGAGCAGCAGGAGCTGCAGCAGTTTGAGATATCCTATCCGCAGATCGGGGTCTGGCTGGAAAATAAGGAGTTCAGACGGGATGAAATTCATGCCTTGCTGCATGCTTATATGCAGGAGGATATTCAGCTCAAATGGGATTCGACCCGCACCAAAGCACGGCTGCATCGTAAAAAACAAAGAACGAGAAGACTGTTGGTAGCAGCCTCTTTAGTCGCTGTACTCTGTCTGGGAACCTGGACAGCGTTCCATTTTTCAGGTGACGGAAAATTAACCACCGTCGCGCTAAAAAATAAAACTGTAGTTCCCGGTAAACAACAGGCTATACTGACTTTGTCCAATGGCGAGGTTATACTGCTGGCGGGCAATGACAGTACGACAATTCGGGAAGGGGGTAACCTGATGAAAATTGCAGATAATCAGCTGGACTACGCTACGACGAGCAAAGATGAGGTGCATCTCCACAAGCTTAGTGTACCCATCGGGGGAACTTACCGTATTCAATTAAATGACGGTACGATCGTATGGTTAAATGCGGATTCCGAAGTGGAATATCCTTCGGTCTTTACAGGTGATGAACGGCGTGTACGGATCAAAGGAGAGGCCTTTTTTGAGGTCGCAAAAGATCCCGACAAGCCTTTTCGGGTACAGGTGGGTGAATCTACTGTGGAGGCTGTGGGAACGGCTTTTAATATCAATACACATCTGAAGGAAGGGCAGATCAAAACAATATTGACTGAGGGAAGGATAAAAGTGAGCGTGGCTGATAAGTCGGTACTCATAGACAAAGGGAATGCGACATTGGTCGAAAGTAGGCAGATAACTGTCGCAAAAGCGGATCCTGAGGAAGCAGTTGCCTGGAAAGAGGGGTATTTTTATTTCGGCGGCAAGGACCTCCGGAGCATCATGAGTGAGATTGCCCGATGGTACGATATAGAGGTCGACTATCAACGTCCGCTCAGTGATGAAAAATATCAGGGCGGGATCAAGCGGACCGAATCGATACAGGCCGTATGTGCTGTATTGAAAGGGCTTACAGGACTGGATATTCAAATAAAAAATAGAACGTTAACGATAAAATAAAAAGGAGGTCAATGATAGGATAACCATTACGCAATAAGAACCTTAAAAAACTGGAGGTACGGGAATACCCCCAGTCGATACATAAGGTCCTAAACGAACTATAGTACTAACACAATTACAAGTAAAACCTTATCTAATCAAATGTATGGAATTTAAGTATATATGGCAAAATCTATTTGTCAGATGGCGTAGCCATATGCTGTTCAAAACACTACTAACCATGAAACTCACTGTATTTCTCGTTATAATGGGGACGTTGAGTGCTGCTTCAAAAGGTCTAGCACAGAAAGTTAGCCTTAAACTGAACAATTCAACGATGGAAAATGCCTTGGGAGCAATCAAAGCACAGACAGGTTACCGCTTTATTTATAAGGAGGCGACCCTAAAGAAGGCTTCCACTGTCCATATTAACTTGACAAAAGTACCACTGGAACTTGCTTTAAAACAATTATTGCAAAACCAGCCTTTAGCGTATCAAATGTATGAAGGGACGGTTGTCATTGTCCCGAAGCCGGTGGATAAAAGCCAGCAACAAAGCACTGTAAGTCGGCCTATTCAACGGGAGGTGCAGGTAACAGGTACCATAAAAGATTCACTGGGAACCATATTGCCCGGTGTGTCCATCTATCTTAAAAGTAAACCGAGTGTAGGAACGACTACGGACCTCAATGGGAATTATATTCTTAAAGTACCTTCCAGTGACGTACTGGTGTTCAAAATGGTGGGCTACGGTACAGAGGAGGTTTCTATCGCCGGACGAACGAAGATTGACATGGTTTTGAAGCAATCTTCGGCTTATGTGGACGAAGTTGTTGTTACCGCTTTTGGGCAGAAGGCTTTGCGCGAGAGTGTAGTCGGGGCTGTCACCACGGTGTCACCACGGGAATTGCGTACTGGTAGTAGCAACCTGACCACAGCATTGCAAGGCCGGGTTGCGGGTATGATATCTTTTCAGCGTAGTGGTGAACCAGGGCTTGACAATGCAGATTTCTTTATCCGGGGAGTCGGAAGTTTTGGCGTCAATAACTCACCGTTGATTTTGGTAGACAATATGGAAGTGACCTCTACCGATCTTGCCCGTATTCCTGTTGATGATATCGAAAGTTTTTCGGTATTGAAGGATGCGGCGGCGGCGGCCGTATATGGTTCCAGAGGCGCGAATGGTGTATTGCTCATCACCACAAAAATGGGGAAAGAAGGGCCTGCACGCCTCAATTTTAGGGTAGATCAGCGACTTTCGGCACCTACCGAAAAAGTTAAAATAGCAGATCCCGTCACCTGGATGAAAATGCAGAATGAAGCGTACATGACGCGGGATCCGCTTACAGAACGCCGCAATCTCTATTCTCCAGAGAAAATCGCCCGGACGGAAATAGGTGATGATCCCTATGCATACCCTGCTGTTGACTGGCTAGGGATGTTGATCAAGGAAAAAACCAATACGCAAAACTATAACCTCACGATTACCGGAGGAAGCCAGATCGCGCAGTACAATATCAGTGGGAATCTGACCCGTGACTTTGGTCTTATCAAGGTGGACCCATTAAATAGTTTCAATAACAATGTTGATTTCAAAGTGTACAATCTTCGGAGCAACATTAATATCAATGTGACTAAATCTACAACTCTGGCTGTCAGAGCTTTGGCTAACCTGCAGGATTATAGCGGTCCGATTGTCGGTGGTGCGGATGCATTCAGATATGCCCTGCGTTCCAATCCAGTTCTTTTTCAGCCTGTTTACCGTCCCGGGGTTGAACAATCCTATATCCGGCATCCAATGTTCGGAAATGCGGAGGATGGCCGTTACTTAAATTCTTATGCCGAGGTGGTCAAGGGATATCAGAATTATAAGCGTAGCAACATCGTACTTTCTGTTGAATTGAACCAAAAATTGGATTTCCTGACGGAGGGACTTCGTTATCGCGGAATGCTCAATGTGACGCGTAACTCCTTTTTTGCCGAAAACAGGCAGTATAAACCGTTCTATTATGAGTTTATGGGTTACGATGCGAACCATTCCCCTTATTACAATCCGCTAAACCCCGAACAGGGAACTGAATATCTGGATTATAGCCCGGCAGAGCGGGCAAATGCAGCCGTCTTTCGCCTCGAAAATCAGCTCCTTTACGACCGGTCATTTGGCAAACATGCATTGAGCGGTATGTTTTTAACCGCCATTCAAGATCGTGTGGAGCCCGATACACGGACACCATCCTTGTTGAATACCTTACCGTATCGAAACGTGTCGTATTCAGGCAGATTTACCTATTCATTTGATAAACGTTATTCGGCAGAGTTTAACTTTGGCTACAACGGCTCTGAACGTTTTGCAGACAAACATCGCTGGGGATTTTTCCCGTCTGCGGGTCTGGCTTGGAATGTACAGAATGAAAGTTTTATGGAGCCCTATAAGGATGTTGTTTCTCTGCTTAAATTGAGGTTTACGCACGGCTTAGTCGGGAATGACGTAATCTCTGCGACAAGTTCACGTTTTTTTTACCTTTCGGATGTAGATCTCAATTCGACAAATCAATCGTATACCTGGGGCATGCCCGGTGAAACACGTAGGACGGTCAATGGTATCAATATTAGACAATATCAAAACAGCGACATTACCTGGGAGATTTCCAGACAGTCCAACCTCGGACTTGAACTAGGACTGCTTAGAAATTCCTTTAAACTGACTGTTGACTATTTCAACCAAAAACGCTCCAACATCGTACAGACCAGGTCCTCCATTCCATCCACGGCAGGCTATTCGGCAAATATCCTGGCCAACGTCGGTAAGTATAGCTCGAGGGGTGTTGATGTTGAAATGAATTATTCAAAATCCATAAACTCCGATCTATGGTTTCAGGCACGGGGCACATTTACCTATGCAACAGGCAAATACCTCAATTACGAAGAACCCCAATATGAGTATCCTTATTTGAGTAGAATTGGATTAAGTGCCTCGCAGCAAAGGGGGTATGTTGCTGAGCGCTTGTTTATCGATGATGATGAAGTGCGTAATAGCCCGGCGCAGACTTTTTCTGAACAGGTACTCGGTGGGGACATCAAATACTTGGATATCAACAAAGACGGTGTCATTAATTCCAACGATATGGTACCGATCGGCTTGCCGACGACACCGGAAATCAACTATGGTTTTGGTCTGAGTACAGGGTATAAAAGAATTGACTTCTCATTCTTCTTCTCAGGAATAGCGCAGACTTCACTATTTATCGATCCCACTTATGCCGGCTCTGCTCCGTTTGGCAGTGTAACTGCACCAAATGCCGTGTTGCAGGTCTGGGCAGACAGCCACTGGTCGGAAGGCAATCAGAATCCTTACGCGCTATGGCCACGTTTGAGCAGTACGCCGATGGCAAATAATACGCAGACAAGTACATTCTGGATGCGTAATGGAAATGTATTCCGCCTAAAACAGGTAGAACTGGGCTTTGAACTCAATCCACAGGTTGCAAAGCGTTATAAGTTTCAACGGTTTAGAATTTACGTTAGTGCAACTAATTTGCTGAAATTCAGTAGTTTCAAAATGTGGGATCCAGAATTGGGTGGCAATGGATTGGGATATCCACTACAACGTGTGTTTAACCTTGGTATTAATGCAAGCTTTTAATTATGAAAAGAGGAATTACAAAATATTTAATTGGTGTTTTATTGGTCTTTATCGGTGTATCCTGCCGGAAATACGTAGATGTGGTTCCCGATAATGTGCCTATACTTGAACATGCTTTTGCAAGCAGAGTAATGGCCGAACGTTACCTGGCAACTTGCTACAATGCAATGCCTAATTTTAGTGCATATAATATTAATCCAGCAATTATGGGCGCGGGAGAGATCTGGACGAACGAGCAGATCGCCTCGGCAGGCAAAAATATACTTCGTGGTGCGCAGAATGCTGATAGTCCCTTACTCAATGAATGGGACGGAACATCTAGCCTTTGGCGGGGTATATCGGATTGCAATATCTTTATAGATAGTATAGGTCAGGTTCCGGATATGCCTGTTGAAGAACGCGATAAATGGCGGGCTGAAGCAACCTTTCTGAAAGCCTTCTATCATTATGAGCTACTAAAACGCTATGGGCCCATTCCAATTGTGGACAAGTTTATACCGGTGGGTTCGGACCTTGAGGCTTATGCGGTCGAGAGGCAACCTGTCGATGATGTGTTTGCCTATATCATCAAGACGATAGAGGGGGCGATGGAGTTTCTGGATCCTAATGTGGTTGACCTGAATGCGGAAATGGGACGTGTCAATCGGATTGCGGCAAAGGCAATTAAAGCTGAAGTACTCGTCTATGCAGCGAGCCCGCTGTTTAACGGCAATCAATCACTGGCGGCGACGATCAAGAATCAGCATGGGCAACAGCTTTTTAATACCACTTATTCGGCTGAGAAATGGGTCAAAGCTGCAAGTGCCTGTAAGGAAGCTATTGAAGCGGCTGAGCAAGGTGGTAAATCGCTATTTGTCTGGCAAGCCCCTCCCGGAGTCAACATCACACGCCCTGAAGCTATCGCACAGCTGAGTTCTAGATTGGCCTTTAGCCAAAATAAAGATAACACTGAGGGGCTTTGGTATTACTCAAACAACCTGATCGGCAGTGAGGTTCAACTGTCATATATGCCCCGTGGATGGGATGCCAATACACAGTCGAATGCCAGCATCCGCACTTTCCTTTCAGCAAGCCAGAATATGGTCAACAAATACTACAGTGCTAATGGGGTCCCCATTGATGAGGACAAATCATACCCTTACAACCAGCGTTTTGAGGTTGTCAATGTAACCGATAGCAAATACCAGTATGATGTGGCCATCAACAACCAGACCATTCGCCTGCATCTGGATCGGGAACCGCGTTTCTATGGAAATATCTCTTTCGATGGTGGACGCTATTTTATGCGAAGCAATGCTACGGAAGCCGCAGCTTTCAGTACTTTTTATCGTTTGGGTGGAAATGTGGGGATCAACAACGGTACCTACTATAACGTCACAGGATATGGTGTCAAAAAGTACGTGAATTATGAGAATACCTTCGGCGCATCCAATTCGATGAGTATTGTCTCTTTCATAGCACCGGTGATCCGTTTGGCAGATCTTTATCTCCTGTATGCTGAAGCACTCAATGAAGCAAATGGACCAACTTTGGAAGCCATATCTTATATCGATAAGGTGCGCGCCAGAGCCGGACTCAAAGGAGTAGAAAGCTCCTGGCAGGCTTATTCTATTTATCCGGGCCGCCCCTCTACAAAAGAAGGTTTACGGAAAATCATCAAAGATGAGCGAACGATAGAGTTGGCTTTTGAAGGCAAACGCTTTTGGGATCTTCGCCGCTGGAAAGATGGAACCGAAGAATTGAGTAAAGAGATTGTAGGCTGTGACGTTAATCAGCAGAATCCAAATCTCTATTACAGACAGATGGTATTTTATTCACCTAGTTTTACCGAACGCGATTACTTTTGGCCAATTAGCCGTGCAGAGTTGCGCAGAAATCCCAAAATGGTTCAAAATTATGGTTGGTAGTTTTAAACGTGATAGATATGAACTTAATAGACAACAATAAAGTTTTTTTTAGAATCCTGATCATTGTCAGCGTATTGATAGCTCTTTTTCAGGGATGTAAGGAAGACATTGGAATACAGCCGATCAAAGAGGGGGCTGCATCTGGACAGGTGACCAATATTCGGACTTATGCATTGGCGGGTGGTGCAGTCATCAAATATGACCTTCCCGGAGACAAGGATTTCCGTTATGTGAAAGCGGTCTATATCTTGAATAATGGTAGCCGTGTGGAAACCAAATCGACACAGTATAAGGATTCGCTTCGGGTGGAAGGTTATTCTGTTGCAGGCCGATATGATGTGGAACTTTATTCCGTGAGTGTCGGTGAGGTTGAATCAAAGCCGGTCGTTGTGACAGTGGATGTAGCCACACCTTACAACCGCTTGGTTTCGGAGAGTCTCAAAAGTGACGCGAAATTTAATTCTACCTACGGCGGTATTAATATCTACATTGACAACAAAGAAAAACAACCGCTGGTTGTCGTTGTTATGAAAAAAGATGCGGAAAACAAATGGAAAAATATAGATACCGCTTATACAAGTTTGGAAACGCAAACACTCCGCTTGCGCGGCATCACCGAAGGGATGAGTACCTTTGGGGTATTTATTCAGGATAAATGGCGCAATAATTCGGATACAATTGTCAAGGAACTAGCTCCCCTGGAGGAAATACTGATACCAAAAAGTACCTGGCAGTTGACCCAGATTGCATTGGGTGCCATAGGTGGTGATTGGGATAGTTTCAACCCGACTTATGGAGGGCGTAGTTTGAAATATAAGACGCTT
The DNA here is from genome assembly GCA_031253985.1 of Sphingobacterium sp. Lineage (GTDB taxonomy): Bacteria > Bacteroidota > Bacteroidia > Sphingobacteriales > Sphingobacteriaceae > Sphingobacterium. Next base: position 34,608 of record JAIRVH010000159.1, on the reverse strand, counting down.
TGGGATAATAAGATGGCAGTGCATGGCGATGAAGCCTGGTTTAATTCGCCGCCAATTCCTTTTTCATTTTCCATTGATCTCGGGGTACCTGCTATCTTAAGCCGCATCAAGACCTGGCCGCGGATGTCGGATTTAAATGGATCTTATTCGACTACGCATGTGAAGAAATTTCAGATCTGGGGATCAAATAATCCAGATATGAATGATCCGAGCTTTGATAAATGGTTTTTATTGGGGACGTTCGAAAGTATCAGGCCTTCCGGACTACCATTTGGGCAAGCAGCGACGACGGAAGATAAAAATTATGTGAAGCAGGGAGAGGAGTGGGATTTTCCGGATGTTAATCCGACAGATGCCCGTTATAAAAATCGTTATATCCGTATTAAGGTCTTGAGCACCTGGAATGGTATTGAAGCCTCAGACAAAAATCCTTCCGCCATTATTATGTCCGAAGTCACCCTTTGGGGACAACAATAGCGAGAGACTGTTTAATCGTAATGAGTGAAAAATTATGAAAAGAAAAATAATATATATATGTGCGCTTATAGTTGGATTGATGGCCTGTAAAAAGGAAGATCGTTATTATAAGGCCTACTTGGATAATGCCGAACGTTACTATCCAGGCGCATTAGATTCATTAGCATTATATCCAGGTAATGGGAGAGCTCAGGTGCATATGCGCCTGAGTACTGATCCGAAGATAAAAAAACTACGGTTGGTGGTGACCAACGACCTGAATGCCCTACGAGATACCTTGTTTTACACAATTGCTGCATCGGAAATCGGTCATGACAAGAACGTGATGTTGGACAAATTGAAAGAAACACGCTATACTGTCAGCGCCCGAGGATTTAGTGCCGAGGGAGACAGTTCCAAAGCGATTACGGCAACGACATCGGTGGAAGGACAACGTTATGGGACAACAGTGCTGAGTCTCAATAGAGTATTCAGTAATTTTACAACATCACCCGCGGGCCGAAAACAGGCTATATTTTTTGTCGAAACTGTTGGAAGCGGTTTCACACCCCTGCAAGGGACGCGGATTTATTTCAATAGGTCGGGCAATGCACGCGATTCTGTATTTCTTGGGCCTTTGGATTTCGCCGTAGAATTTCCGGCCGATATCCTGCCAAAAGGAAGCATTTCTTTTGTGAGCTATTATAAAAAGACAATGTTCTCGTTGGATAACTTCCAAACAAATGAGAAAATCGTCAATTATTAGGTCTGTAGATTGTCTCTCGCCCTAACACGCTGCATTTTACTGCAGGAGCGGCGTACGACCTGCAAGAAAAGATGTAGTTTCAACGCATTGAAACTGCATCTTTTGCCCCCATTCTGCCCAGCTGTTCAAAAGCACAGAAATACATTATTGAAAATAAAATCTACTAATCTTGTAGATTTTATTTAATGATTTACTATATTTGTTTATCAACCTAGAAGACAAGCTTGAAATAGCTGCCTCTTCCATGAGTAATCATCATAATGTTTAACTTAATTTGTTATTTATGAACTGCAAACTTTATCTTATTTTTTCTAATCCCAGAGCAAGTCAGCTCGCCTACAAATCCTATTTCTCTGATTTAAACATGCGAATGTGTAGCTGCGGATAAGGAGAAATATTTTTCCTTAACATGTAGCTTTTCTGACAAGTAATCAATTGGCGTTGGCACTTGTAATTATTCACTGTTAAAATTTTACCTATGAAAAATAGCGTATGGAAGTACGCCGTGACAATTTTTTTGTCACATGGTTTGCTATTGCCTGTATTTTCGCAGCAATCTGAGCCGATTATCAACGCGACCTTAAAAGGTATTGTATTGGATTCTATCACCAATCAGCCTATTGAAGGCGTTACAATACAGCTCGAAGGTGTTACCCACCATGTAAAAACTGATGCGTCGGGAAGATTTCAATTCGTTACGGGGCAGCGGCTTCCCCTGACTTTTTCAACTTCATTTTTGGGTTATAAGGGCCGGAAGATTACGGCACGGCAGGCCCAGATTCAGATTCTGCTGCAGCCCAGCGTCTCCGATCTGGATGAGGTGGTAGTCGTCGGCTACGGAACACAGAAAAAGAGAAACTTAACCGGCGCGGTCGGCAAGATCGAAGCCTCTGAAGTTAATAAGATCCCGGTAGCAAGTTTCGATGCGCAGCTACAGGGTAAACTTGCTGGGGTGCAGGTTTCCACAAACTCCGGGGTCCCCGGCGAGAGTATCTTTTTGCGTGTGCGTGGGACGACCTCCATCAACTCCAGCAGTGATCCGCTGTATATCGTTGATGGTGTATTCTTAAACAATACTTCACTTCAAAATATAGGCCTCGGCGGAAGGACGAGTTCACCGCTCACGGATATCAACCCGGCTGATATCGAATCGATCGAAGTGCTAAAAGACGCATCGGCTACGGCGATCTATGGTTCCCGTGGTGCCAATGGTGTGATCATTATCACAACGAAAAAAGGTAGCTATGGCAGCCGTACCAAAATTGACCTCAACCTGCAGGCGGGATGGGCCGAAGCAAATAAATCCTTGTTGCCCAAACTGGCAACAGGTCCCGAAACGGCAACTCTGGCCAATGAGTGGTGGATAAACTCGGGGCTGGACAACCCGGCCCTAAAACAGACTTTTGCCAATCGGCCTTACCGTCCGGTTTCGGAAGGTGGCAAGGGAAACCCCGAAGATCAGCCTACCTATGACCGTTTGGGATTTCTGCTGCGCCACGGTAAGCTGCAGGATTACAATATCGGTATCCAGGGTGGCGGCGAAAAATCCAGGTTTTATATCGGTGCTGGTTATACAGGGCAGGAGGCCTTTATCAAGGTGATCGATTTTTCTCGGACCAATGTCAAGTTTAATTTTGACCATCAGATTAATAGCCGCGTTAAAATTGGCCTGACAAACAATTTTTCGAGAACCTACCGCAATCAGGCCCGTACCGGTGACGGTCCACAGGTCAGTCTTTTCAACTCTGCGGTTTCCTCGGCGACCAATGTGCCAATTTTCAATACCGACGGATCGCTCAATGGCACGGACAATACCTATACGCTTATAGACAACTATGATGTAAATACCACCAGCCTGCGCTATGTAGGAAGCGCTTTTGCGGAAGTCGATATTGTGAAAGGACTGAAATTTAAATCGAGTTTCAGTGCCGACTACAATGTATACGACGAATCGCAATATTGGAACAGCAAAACCAGTATTGGTATTGCCAATAACAATCAGGCGACCTCGGGCATATCAAGAAACGGAACCTGGATCAATGAGCAGACCCTGTCGTATCAAAATACGTTTGGAAAGCATGGCCTCAACGCAATTTTGGGCAATACCTTCCAGAGTAATGTGCTCGATTACAAATACCTGGAAGGGAATGGCTTTGCCAACGATTCCTTCAAGCAGATTTCTTCTGCTGCCAATATCCTTGCATCCGACAACTGGACCAAATATACCATCGCTTCCTTCTTTGGGCGGGTAGGTTATAGTTATGCAGAACGTTATTTTGCGGAGGCGACATTACGTGCGGATGGATCGTCCAAGTTTGGAGCCAACAACCGATGGGGTTATTTCCCTGCGTTCTCGGCAGGTTGGCGGATTAGTCAGGAAGCATTCCTGGCAGATCAGAGCTGGTTGAGCGACCTCAAAATAAGGGCTTCTTATGGATTGACCGGTAATCAGGCGGGCATCAGCAACTTTGCTGCCAGAGGATTATGGTCGGGTAATGAAAAGTATGCAGACAGCTATGGCAAAGTTCTGCCAAGTACGGGGCCTTTTCAGCTGGGGAATGCGGATCTGCGCTGGGAAAAGACAGCCCAGGCAGATCTTGGATTAGATTTGGCGCTGTTCAAAAATCGGCTGTCTGTGACCGTAGATCTTTATCATAAATATACATCCGATCTGTTGCTCGAACGGCCTATCGTTGGGAGTTCGGGGTTTTCCAAATACTGGGCAAACGTGGGCGAGATCAGCAACAAGGGCTATGAGCTGTTGATCAATTCGCTCAATGTGAAAACAAAAGATTTTGCCTGGAACACGAGCTTCAATATATCGGGCAATAAAAATAAAATCGAGAAATTACCGACCCAAATTACCCAGTATACGCGTGATTGGGTGATTCTGAAAGAAGGTTATTCCCTCAATTCCTTTTGGCTTTATGAGCAGCTGTATGTCGATCCACAGACTGGAAAAGCGGTGTTTGATGGGCAGCTCAACGACGGTTCGCTGCCAACCTCGGCACGCAAGGTTTTTCGTAATGCTTATCCCAAATTTTACGGTGGCATAGGCAATACTTTTACTTATAAAAACTTTGACCTCGGCGTCGACTTCAGTTTTCAATATGGCAACTATGCGGTTAACCTCAATCGCTATTTCAGGGAACGTAACCCAAGTAGTGGGGGTGTCTTCCAAAATGTACTGAACAGATGGCAGCAGCCTGGAGATAATACAGACGTACCGCGCTTGACCTCGGAAGGGCTCAACTATACGATTGATGCCAATAGCCGTTATCTCGAAGATGCCTCTTTCTTAAAATTGAGACAACTGTCTTTTGGCTATAAATTGCCAAAAGAACTCGTAGAGCGGGCCAGGCTGACTGCAGCACGTGTTTATTTTGTAGGATCAAACCTCTTTGTCTGGAGCAAATACACAGGCGATCCTGAATCGAATGTAACCAGCAATCCAAATGCACAGGGGATAGGCTCTTTTGGAACGCCGCCACAGCCCCGTACCTTTCAGCTTGGTTTAAACGTCACCCTATAAACTTAATCCTCATATCTAAAGCTCATGAAAAAATTGTTATATTTCCTTTGTCCTCTTCTTGTCTTTCAGCTGAGTAGCTGCAGCTCTTTTTTGGAGGTGGAGCCTAAAAATTCAGTCTCTGATGAGGTGACCATCGTCGATGCGAGTTCGGCAGCAACTGCTGTCCGTGGCATCTATTCTGCTCTTCGATCCAACGATTACTACGGCTATAGCTTTCAGTTGCTGGGATTCTTTTCGGCAGACAATATTGTGTACCGGGGTAGTCAGACTGTTCATCAGACCTTGACCAATCATACGGTCAAATCCGATCTGGCCGTGCTGGCTACTGCCTGGAATCAGATCTATGCCACCATTAACCGCACCAATCATGTCATTACAAAAGTGCCCAATCTGGCGCTGACGACCACATTTACAGAAGCTTACCGGAACCAGCTGGTCGGGGAGGCCTATTTTGTCCGTGCGCTTGCTTATTTTGATCTTGCCAGGACCTGGGGCGGTGTACAGATCGTTCTGCAGCCGACGGTTTCAGCCAGCAGCCTGCCGCAGGTAAAAAGGAGCTCATTGGCCGATACTTATGCACAGGTGCTGCAGGATCTGCAAAAAGCAGAGCAGCTGCTACCCAATGAGACAAACCGTATCCGGGCGACCAAGAAAACAGCCCGGGCTTTGCTGGCTAGGTTTTATCTCTATCAAAAGAACTGGTCGGAAGCCATCAAATACGCATCGTATATTCTCGACGATAACAGCAATTACAGTCTCGTGACTCCGTACCGTTCGTTTTATGCCAACAATACCTCTAACACAAAAGAATCGGTGTTCGAACTGGTTTACGATATCAATAATACCAGCGGTCAGGCTAGTCAGTGGCTGTCGGGTAGCAATGGAGGGACAGCCTGGATCAGGCCTTCGCAGGATATTTATGATCTGCTGATAGATCCGGCTGTCGGTGGGGACCGGTCAGCACTGGTATCTAAAACATCCTCATCAACAGATCCTAATATCTTGATCGGAAACCTCTATTATCGGACCGACCGAACCGACCCTGTCTTTCTGATCCGGACAGCTGAGCTGTATCTAATCCGTGCCGAAGCGCTTGCACAGCGGAATGGTTCCGGAGATCTGATCGCGAGCTTAGCCGATTTAAATGCCATACGTGTCCGTGCTGGAGTTAAACCTGCACAAGGGCTTGGAGCAACCGATCTGCTGCAGGCAATCGAGCAGGAGAATCGGGTAGAATTTGCCCTGGAAAACCATCGCTGGTATGATCTTTTGCGAACAGGCCGTGCGCAGCAGGTGCTCAGTATTTCTTCTGTCAACAGATTATTGCTTCCGATCCCTTATTCGCAGGTTTCCATCGATCCGGACCTGCAGCAAAATCCGGGTTTGGATTAATAGGATCAATTCCATGTTTTTTTTCTATTAAAATGTATTGAAATGACAACACTAACAGAATCTCATTTTTTTCAGCGTCACCGCTCGAATATACTGTATATCGGTCTGATCTTTTTTCTGGTGCTTAGTATCCCTTATGACCCCAATCTTTTCAAAGATACTTCGTTTGCAAATTTACTGTCGTTGGAAAACTGGTTTGCACTGGCAACCTATCGCAGCTCTTTTATTCCTGAAAGTCCATTCGTGGGTACAGATGTGCGCGGTTACTACAATTGGGCTATTGCGCTTGGACTGGCCCTGCTGCTTTTTCTGATTTTTGGGCGCAAAATTAGGCAGACTTTCCGCGCCGATGATGAAACTGTCTTTTACTGGCTCCGTGTGCTACTGCGCTATCGCCTCGCACTGGCGATTATCTTTACCGGTCTGGTCAAAATTATTCCGATACAATTGCCCGAACCAACCATCAGCGAACTGCATACGGAATACGGTGACCTGCTGCTCTGGAAGCTTTATTACCTCACCAATGGTATTGCTACAGCTGGTTATCTGCCGGTTATTGGTGCGCTTGAGATCCTGGGCGGTCTATTTTTGCTGAACCGTCGTACTGCAGTAATTGGTTCGGGTCTTCTGATTGCGGTGCTGCTCAATGTGGTCATCGTCAACTATGTATACGAGATCGGCGAGCAAGTGTATAGCTCTTTTCTATTGTTGTTGGCAATTATCATTTTTTCCTACGACTGGCCCCGTTTTTACAGGCTGTTGATCAGAAAAACAGCAACGATCCCTGACGGATTCTGGCCGGTATATGGTCCCAGGATCGCTGCTGTGCGTCCCTATCTGCAAGTGCTGTTCTTGTTGTTGATCGCGGTATTTAGTGTGCAAGCTTATTTGAGCTGGAAGAATTCCAATTATCCATTTCCAGAAGAGAAAGGGCTCGAAGACGCCGCTGGAGTATACAACGTGAAAGATTTTGTATGGAAAGGAGATACCCTAGCTTATTCGATTACAGACAGCCTACGCTGGAAGGATGTGGTTTTTGAAAAATGGAACACCATCAGTATCCGTGGAAATCGTCCTGTCAAGGTCGACAGCCTCAGACCACGTATTGCCTTCAACAGGGAGCGCAACTATGAATACCTAGGCAACGGCGGTCGTGAATTTTTCGGGTACAGCCAAAAAAAAGGTGCTGAAAAGGAACAGACGGTAATTAAACTCAGCGGGAAGGTCAGTCGGGACCATACATTTTCATTTGTTCTTCGACGGCCGGATAAAAAGACCTTGCTGCTTGATGGAGTCAACCAGCTGGGCGACTCCATCCATGTGCGGCTCGAAAAAGTAAACAAGAAATATCTGCTACATGAGGGGCGCAGAAAACCGATCCGTATTTATTAACCATTCAAAATTTAGCGAAAACTTATGGCAACGATACAACAGCTGGAGCGTGCGTACAGCAAGGAGGTGCGCACATCAAAAGAAGACCAGGCTTGGAAGTACTGGGAGAAAGTGGGATTTAGATTTACCTTTATTTTCTTTATCCTCATGATCGTACCCCTGGACTGGGAATGGTACGAAAAAGTTTTTAAACCCGATTCATTATATGATTTTATGGCTTCTATCGCGGGCGGGTCACGTACCGGTTGGATAGAAATTGATACCGAGAGCGGTAAATGGGGATTTGCATCCTATACCTCCTGGTGGCTGAATGGTCTGATCGCGGTACTGGGCGCTTCCATTTGGACCATATTGGCACGAAACAGCAAGGTGAAACAATATGACGCGTTATATTATTGGTTACGGGTACTAGTACGCTACCGTATTGCGCTGGGTTTAATCGCATTTGGATTTATCAAATTCTTTCCTATGCAAATGCCATTTCCATCACTGGCCAATTTAAATACCGATCTCGGTGAATATGCACCTTTTAAATTGTACTGGCAGATTGTGGGGGTATCTTATAAATACGAGATATTTTTGGGTTTTCTGGAGATTGCTGCCGGAAGCTTGCTCTTTTTTCGGCCGACGGTGGTTGTAGGCGCCATTATCAACGCAGGAGTTCTTTTTAATATTGCCCATGCCAACATTGCCTACGATGGTGCAGTCCATGTATATAGTTCATACTTTGTGCTACTTTCCTTATTTCTACTGTTGCAATATCTGCCTGCAATCTGGAAACTCTTTATCCTGCGTGAACCTGTCAATACCTATTATTATGTGCCGGGATTTTTGAAAAAGTGGAACAAGCCCCTGTACTTTGGGGCCAAAGCAACGATCGTTGTGCTCTTCATATTTGTATATGGCTATTATCGATATGAACGATTTTATGATGAAGGTCGTCTTAAGGAGCCTGTGCTGCCGGGCCTGGCACATGCTGCCGGGCATTATGAGGTTTCAAGTTTTCTATTGAATGGAAAGTCCCAGTCCTACTCACCTGCGGATTCGGTACGTTGGCACGAGGCATTTTTCGAGCGTTATTCGACTTTGGTTTATAAGGTTAATAAAGCCAATGCTATTGATCTCGGGAATGGAACTCCAGCTTTAAATGATGTACTCAAAACCTATGAATTTACGGGCCGGGCCGGGGGAAAGAGCTACCTGTACTACGAAATAGACTCGGTAGACCATACGCTGTATCTCATCGATAAAAATCAAAAATTCAGCAAGGAACAGCGGAAGCAATTGGATGAAAAAATGGATGTTGGCCTGAAAGCCCTTTACGGGAAAGCGAAGGGTGATAGTTTGCATATCCTGAAATGGGCGTACGAACGGCCAACTGCCGAACAGATCAAGCTAAAAGGGCTAGATGCCAGTGGTAACAACCTTGAAATTACCCTTGACCGTGTCAAGGAGTCTTATCTCACCGGTAAGGAATGGTATATGAAAAATACACTCTTTACCTATTAATTGTCTCAAAAATACATGTTATCATGAATAGAAGATTATTTATCCATCGCTCTGCTATCCTATTAACGCTTGCTTCGGCCGGAAAAAGCGTATTCAGCTTTGGAAATACCTCAAAAAATGTGGCGGGTTACAGCATTAAACAGTTTGAAGATGAAGGCTTGGCTCACTTTTCGTACGCCATATTGGTTGACCGGAAAATTGTCCTTGTAGATCCTGCACGCGATCCGCGGCCTTATTACAATTATGCAAAGGAGCAAGGCGCCAAAATTGTAGCCGTGGTGGAGACCCACCCCCATGCCGATTTTGTGAGTTCCCATCTTGAAATCCATCGGGATCATAATGCCACCATTTATGTGAGCAAGCTGGTGCGGGCGACCTATCCACATCAGACTTTTGACAATGGCAATACCCTTAAGATTTCGGATCGGGTGGTATTGCATGCGATCAATACGCCAGGACATTCTCCCGATAGTATTTCTTTGCTGCTGAAAGCGGATGGCCGTGATGCCGCTATCTTTTCGGGGGATGCGGTATTGATCGGCGGTGTTGGTAGACCCGATCTGCGGGAATATTCGGGCGAGCAAGCTACGCAGCGTAAAAAATTGGCTCATCAACTCTACCATACCGTTCAGGATGTTTACGTTAGACTGGGAGATCAGGTGGTATTGTATCCCGCACATGGTGCGGGCTCTCTCTGCGGGAATGCTCTCAAAGGGGCTAAGCAAAGTACTATAGGAGCCGAAAGAACACAAAATTTTGCTTTTCAGCAGCAGTCGGAAGAAGCTTTTGTACGACAGATTCTGAATGACCAGCCAGTCATACCAGCTTATTTTCCATACAATGTGGAATTGAATCGCAAAGGTGCGGCACCGTTATTGACTTCACTGGCGGCCATTCCACTGATTGGTGCTGCTGAGGTATCTGTTTCATCCGCAGCGCTAGTCGATACACGTTCGGCAACAGCATTCAGGCGGTCCCATTTTTCAGGGGCTATCAATATCCCCGAACGAAGTAAATCCGAAACCTGGATAGGTACGCTTATCGAGCCCCAAGGCAGTTTCTATCTGTTGGTCGATACCAAAGAACAGGGAAGGCTGCAACTTGAAAAGATTGCTAAAATAGGCTATGAGCAGTTTGTTAAAGCTGTTGTGGTCTTTGGTGACTTTGCTGCGCAGCAATCGGAAGACTTTGATCAGGCTGCTTTTGACCGTTCGCCCAGGGAGTATTTTATTGTCGATGTACGTACAGCAGAGGAAGCCAAGGAGGGACCTGTGTTCAGCGGAGCGCATAACATTCCTCTGGCGGAATTAAAGCAGCATATTTCGGAGCTACCCCTAGATAAGACCATTGTCGTTCATTGCGCTTCGGGCTATCGTTCGGCCATAGCCAGCAGCCTGATTCATGAATCGGTTCCGGAAGCCCGCGTATGGGATGTTGGCGAGCATATCAAATCGTATAAGTCAGCCGTAAATTAACAAGAATATATCAGAATTAAAGCCCAATGTAAGATGAAAGACTTAAAATTAATAGCAAGTATGCTTTTGGCGATCTGCGTGCTGTTCAATATCACAAACTGCCAATCCAGACAGGATACCAAAGAGGCCTTAAAAAACAGTCAGGTTTTGATCAAGAAAGAAGAAGCTGTTCGTTTTAAACAGGAACTAGAAAGCCTGAATAAGACCAATAAAGTACCTGTGCAGATTCCGGATAATGCGCGTATTGTTTATGCGACGGAACAGGATGTGCTGGAGATTGAAAATGGAATTGTCCTTTTTGGCTGGCCGAGCTGTCCCTGGTTCCGCAATGCCATAACACCTTTGCTGGAATTTGCGCAGGAGGAAAAAGCGACCATTTATTACCTCAATATTCACGATATCCGGGATTTGAAGGAGAAGGATAAAGCAGGTAAAGTCATCACGACTAAAGCTGGGAGTCCAGGTTACGAGGCCATTCTAGCCAAATTTCACAATATATTGAATCCCTATACAGCCGTTGGCATTGATTCCATCAAACGGATATCTTCACCGACAGTACTGTTTATCGAAAAAGGAAAAGGAGTCCACAAGGTTGTTTCCACCGTGGTGTCGCAGATAGACCCCAAAATAAAATTGGATAGCACGCAGCGTCAGGAGCTTAAACAGCGCTACCGCGAATATTTTACCGATGAACGGGCGATATAAGTCTTTTGCATCCGATCTCTAAAATCTGGATAAAGCGCAGTTAAGAGATGAGTGCACCACAGGAACGGATACTGTGTAGGCGTATAAAATTATATGAAAGAGTATAAAGCGAAACTAAATAGATAAACTATGAAAAAAATAATCAAACTTGGGCTTTTGGCATTTGTTTTAACGACATTTACCGTCGCTTGCGGATCGGCGGGCAAGAAAAAAGAAGCTGGCAAGGAACAAGCGGACTCTACTTCATCGAAGGGTTCAAAAAAGGAGCAGCCCAATACAGGTTGTGACTAAGAGCGATAAAAATCCAGTATATGCGAAAATTTGATGCAATTATTATTGGCTCAGGACCAAATGGTCTGGCAGCGGCGATTACCTTCCAGCAGCAGGGGCTAAGTACGCTGCTGCTGGAAGGTGCCGATACGATTGGCGGTGGCATGCGCACAAAAGAGCTTACACTTCCGGGTTTTCAGCACGATGTGTGTTCGGCGATCCATCCGATGGCCATGGCTTCGCCATTTTTCAGAAGTCTGCCTTTGGAGGCCTTTGGACTATCTTTTGTTAAACCCCGCTATGCAGCGGCGCATCCGCTGGAGGATAAGGAGTCCGCCATACTCTATCACAGTCTTGCTGAAACAGAGCGGGGGCTGGGAGCTGATGGAGGGCGTTACCGTAAGCTGGTCGAAAAGGTCATTGCCCATTGGGATGAGCTTGCCCTAGATATAATGGGGCCATTATCCTTTCCGAAACACCCCTTAACCTTGGCTTCTTTTGGGCTTGAGGCCCTGCAGCCTGCGAGCTGGATGGCAGGACGCTTCACTACCGAGCAGGCGAAAGCACTGTGGGCGGGCATGGCAGCACATGGTATTCAGCCCCTGACAAACTGGACGACTTCAGCGATTGCGATCGTGTTGTCTGCCGTGGGCAATAAGTACGGCTGGCAGATTCCTGTGGGCGGCTCGCAATCCATTGCCAATGCGTTGCTACATTATTATCAATCGTTGGGCGGGGAGGTGCAAACGGGCTGTTGGGTCGAGGATGTACGCGATCTGCCTTATCATAAGGTGCTTTTCTGTGATATGACCCCAAGGCAGCTGTTGCAGCTGAAAGGAATTGCGCTTGGGGAGCGTTACCGCAAAAGGCTTGAGGGATACAGACAGGGAATGGGGGTGTTTAAAGTCGACTGGGCCTTGTCCGAGATAACGCCGTTTAAGGACTTTCGCTGTCAGCAGGCAGCAACCGTACATCTCGGAAATACCTATGCGGAAATTGCAGAAAGCGAGCGTTTGAGTCATCTGGGAAAACAGGTCGACAAGCCATTTGTTTTGTTTGCACAGCAAAGTGCATTCGATCCTCGACGCGCACCCGAAGGCAAACACACAGGCTGGGCATACTGCCATGTGCCTAATGGAAGTGATATCGATTATACCGAGTCTATTGAAAATCAGGTTGAGCGATTTGCTCCCGGATTTAAAGATACTATTTTAGCAAAACACAGCTTTTCGCCAGCGAAGCTGGAAGCCTATAATCCCAATTACATTGGCGGGGATATCAATGGCGGAATCATGGATATTACGCAGTTGTACAGCCGCCCTGTGCTGGCCTTAAATCCATACCGTACTTCGATAGACCATATTTATCTCTGTTCGTCATCTACGCCTCCAGGTGGCGGCGTGCACGGCATGTGCGGTTACCATGCTGCACGGACAGCGCTCAGCGAGCATTTTGGTTTGCGGCTATAGGAATTTTACTAACCCAGGCGCTGTGCAAATAAATGATGTTGCTATGGTGTATTTTTGTTTTATAATACCGGCGTTTAGGAAAAAAATAAAATTCCGGGGTGCGTATTTATTTTCGGCAGTATTTTTGCTAAGTAGAGAGCTACGAAAACACCCCAAATAATATGTTGCATTAGGCCAAGAGATTTCTTGGCCTTTTGTATTTAGTTTTTCCGTTGTCTAAGTATGTTGCTGGGAGTTTTTTCTAGTATATCTGCATCGTTAACGATCTGATAGTTTCAGTTGGACTGGTCCAAAAACATGCAAATATAAAATTCTGTGCTATTCAATTGCCGGATCTCTTATTTGCACTTATGGAATACGCCCATTGGCTGGAAGGGAGGTGATTTTTGATATTCTTGATAAATCGCACAAGCGGAGTTCTAAAATTATGTTTGTGAGATTTTAAAAAGGACTTTGTCCTCTATTCCCAAAATAGGCGTGATTTTGAGCAAACGATTGCGTTTGTGAACCTATTGTATTTACTGATAATTCTACTTAACATCGTGATACGATTTGATTGCCCTCCCTAAATATGATAGGCTATGAACCAAAATGATCAAGCAGATCTTGACTTAGTTGAAAGACTGAAATCTGGAGATACTTCAGCATTTAGGACCATCTATGGAAAATATGTGGATAAGCTATTTTTGTTTGGTATTAATATCATCAAAGATGAGGAAGACTGTACCGATGTTATACAGGATGTGTTTGTATGGCTGTGGGAAAACCGCGAAGAACTGACCATTACGAATCTTAAAAGTTACCTTTTTGCGGCTGTTAAGTACAAACTGACCCGAAAGATCCTTGCAAGTCGACGAAGGGAGGAAATTCTCCATCAGCGACCGTCGACAATAGATGCTGTCGAAGACGACGGCCTCGCCCTCAAAGAGTTGCAGGCCGTAATTCATGACTTTATACGTACGCTGCCGCCAAAGGCAAGAGAAGTATTTGTCATGAGCCGCGAAAACTACCTTCCTCATCAGGATATTGCCCAACAGCTGGGTATATCTGAAAATACTGTACGGAATCACCTGTCTGTATCGCTCAAAAAATTAAGAGTTTACCTTTCCAGGAATTTTTATTGGACATTTTTTTTATTTTTTTTTCATTAACACTAGTACATAGGCCACCTTCATGTCCCTTGGTTATATAAACAAGGGGAAACTCGAATTCATGAAAGAGGTCAACAAGGAATTACTTGATATTTTGAAACGTATCGATGCGGGGGTCGCATCTGAGGAAGACTTGCGTCGATATAGTCACTGGTGTGATGCACAGCAAGAGTGTCGTCAAAGTAATCCGCAGGATGTTTTGGATACTATTCAGAAAGACCGTCTTCTGGAAACGATTGTCGGAAGAGCTTTTGAGAAGAAAAACTCTGTTATCAATATTCGCACAGCGATCGCAATAGCGGCGGCACTGCTCTGTATTGTCGCTGCCGGTTTGTGGTTTTACCAATGGAATAGCACGATAAGTACCAATGATCGCATAATAGCAAAGGTAAAAATTCCGTCTGTTCAGGAGGGGGCTGTCCTCATCATGGATAATGGAGATCAGATTGAACTTGAAAAGCAAGGGCAGGGTTTGATCGGTGAGGAAACAAACTCGAAAATTTCTAAAAGTAACGATAGCTCTTTAGTCTATAGCAATGCTGTAAGTGCCGCTTCTAAAAGTCCAGTTTTCAACACCTTGATGACTGCAAGGGGACATCAATATCAGCTTACCTTGGCAGACGGTACCAAAGTATGGCTGAATGCTGCATCCTCCCTTCGTTTCCCTGTCAATTTTACGGGACAGAAACAAAGAAGGGTTATGCTCGAGGGAGAGGCCTATTTTGAGGTAGCTAAAAATGCAGCAGTGCCCTTTGTCGTTGTTACCGAAAAACAGGAAATTAAAGTATTGGGGACTCATTTTAATGTTAAGAGTGATCAAAATGCCAGCAGCAGTGCCACAACATTGTTGGAAGGATCCGTCATGGTCAACAATGCGGTGAAATTGGTGCCTGGGGAGCAGCTGGTGTCTTCTAATAGCGGGCTCAGCAAGAGGAAAGTCAATGTGGAGGACGTGATTGCCTGGAAAAACGGGTTTTTTAATTTTGAAGGTAAACAGATTCCCGAAATCATGGATGAGCTTGCGCGTTGGTACGATGTTGAAGTCCGTTATGCCGGTGCTGTTCCAAAAGACAAAGTTGATGCGACCATCTCGCGTAAAAAACGTGTTGACGAGGTACTTGACCTGCTCGAAATGACTGGTTTGGCCAAATTCGCCAAAAACGGAAATACAATTACAGTGACTCAGACAAAATAATAAATAACACAACCCTAAAAAATGCAAATTATGATACAGCATCGGGCCCTTGGCAATACTTCCTGAAAATTGACGAAGATAGGGAAAATAGCGTGAAGGTGTTGCAACCACCTCCACGCTTAGAATTATTGAAAATAGGTTCTGATAATCAATGATTATAGGAACCATAAACATGCTTAAATTTATGAATTTTAATCAACAAGCACAAAACCTGTGCCGCTGGACTATGCCTTCTAGTGTCAAAAAAGTAGTTCCAGCCTTTTTGCTGCTCTTTAGCAGTCAGCTACATGTGACTGCCAATGCGCAACGCATATCATTAAGTTTAAATAAAGGGACATTCAGGGAAGCTGTGGAATCGATCAAGAAACAGAGCGGCTATGAGTTGGTGCTCGTACAGACACATCTTAGTGACACGCATCCTGTGTCATTAAACCTTCAGAATAAAGGGTTGCGGGAGAGCTTGGAGGCATTGACGAAAGATCAACCTGTAGGTTATGAAATTAAAGGCAATACCATTGTATTGTACCGTAAAAAACAGCCTGAGATAAAAGCTGAACAACAGCAGCAGCGTGAAACGATCAAAGGGAAAGTACTTGATGCAGGGGGTATACCACTAAGTGGCGTGACAGTCAAAGTGAAGGGCTCATCCAAAGTGACGCAAACTGACAGTGCGGGTAACTTTAATATTGAAGCGAAGGATGGATCTGTATTGCTTGTCAGCTCCATTGGATTCACCACATTGGAAGTTGTGGTAACGACCCAATCTCCTTTGAAT
Source organism: Sphingobacterium sp. (assembly GCA_031253985.1). Taxonomy (GTDB): domain Bacteria; phylum Bacteroidota; class Bacteroidia; order Sphingobacteriales; family Sphingobacteriaceae; genus Sphingobacterium. The sequence continues at coordinate 18,521 of JAIRVH010000159.1, read as the reverse complement.
ATCCATCTAAAAAAAGAGGACAATGCGCTAAATGAAGTCGTTGTTGTCGGTTATGGGACACAAAAACGGAAGAGTCTGACAGGATCAGTGGCATCGGTCAAAATGAGTGATGTGAACAATGCGACAAATACCAACTTTGCTCAAGGGCTTGCTGGTAGGGCTGCCGGTGTCAATGTGGTGCAAACATCGGGACAGCCGGGCGCGGGCGTATCGGTGCAGATCCGGAGTAATGCGTCTTTTGCTTCCATGGGGCCATTGTATATCGTGGATGGTGTTATCATCAATGACGATGCGGGTGAGCCAACCACAAATACACGATATGGCTCGGGCGGTGTAAACCGTTCACCATTGAATTTTATTAATCCCAATGATATCGAAAATATTGACATCCTGAAAGATGCGAGTGCGACTGCCATCTACGGTGCCCGTGCTGCCGGTGGTGTCGTGCTGATCACAACCAAAAAAGGGAAACAGGGACTGCCAACGATTCAATATGACTTTAGTCATGCGATTCAAAAGTCATTGAAATACTACGATATCCTTGGGACTAAAGACTATATGCTGGAGCGTAACCGTATTTTGCGCGAAAAATGGATGCTGGACAATAAGTTGGGCCCCTATGGCACTGTTGATCCAAATTCGGTCGGTGCTTTTGTGCCTAAGTATACACAGGACCAGATCGACAAACAGACGGTTTATCCAAGTGCAATTGATGCGATCATGCGCACGGGAAACACCCAACAGCACAACCTGTCGATGTCTGGTTCCAGCAATAAGACTAATTATTATGTATCTGGAAACTATATGAATCAGGAAGGTGTGCTGCGCAATTCAGATTATTCTCGGTATTCGGGTAAATTTAATCTGGATCAGGGAATCGGTGAAAACATTAAGGTCGGTGTGAATGTGATTGCGACAGGTTCCAAAGCCAACAATGGCAGCATGGGAGACGGTGTTTACGAGAATTCCGGTATGATCGGAGCGGCATTTTATTATCCGCCGACGATGCCTTTCCAAGATGAACAGGGAAACTATCCAATCAATCCCGATTATCAGAACACACCCAATCCAATGTCATTTTTGACGATTACGGATATCACGAAATCAAACCGTTGGCTAACTTCGGCTTACGCGGAATGGAAGATCTTCGAAGGGCTTACTGCTAAAGGCAGTTTTAGTTATGATCAGAGTACGGCCAAGCGTAGTTTATATTATCCACGGACATTTCTGTACGGCGCACGTGCAGAAGGAATGGCTGGCGTATTTGAAACCAATGCCTCTTCACAATTACGTGAGTATACATTGAATTACGCAAAAGATATCGGGAAGGGACATTTGACGGCTTTGCTTGGTCATTCCTATCAGATCTCTGAACACGATGGACTTGAGGTTGGAAATGATCATTTTCCTACGGATATGTTTCTGTATTACAATATGGGATTAGGAACCGCACAACGTCCATATGTTGGAAGTTCTAAGGCTGCGAACGATATCTGGAAGTCGTATTTTGCCCGTGCGGTTTATGATTTTGATGGAAAATATATTTTTTCAGCAACAGTACGTAAAGATGGGGCATCTCGTTTTGCCGCCAATAAAAAATGGGCAACATTTCCAGGGGTATCTGCGGCTTGGGTAGCTTCCGAGGAGGAATTTATCAAGGCTATTCCTGCCATCAGCTTCCTAAAATTGCGGGCAGGCTATGGTTCGGTCGGAAATTCAGCCATTGGTGGCAGTGCGTTTGCTTATTATGGGAACAAATTTCCGTATGTAATTGGCGGTGTGAACCTGCCGGGAGTTGGTCCAATTCAGGTGGCCAATCCTAATCTAACCTGGGAAACGCAAACAGAGGTTAACTTTGGTTTGGACTTTGGTTTTGTCAAGGGGCGCATTAGTGGCAGCTTTGATTATTTCAATCGCCAATTTACCGATCTCCTCAGTACCGTCAATTTGAACTCTGACTTTGTGGTTCGTGAAGCGAGCATAAATGCAGGAAAAACACGCAGTCAGGGATGGGAAGTAAACCTGCAGACGAAAAACTTTGTGCAGCAAGATGGTTTTAACTGGAATACAACCGTAAATTTTTCGCACTACAAAAATTACTGGGTAAGCCGGGCGCCTGAGGCACTGAAATCCCTACCGCGCTATGAAGCCGAAAAAGGAAACTTCAACGCTGGTTATGGCTATCTATCGGACGGAATATACAATCCAGCAACAATGTCAGCGCCGAGCTGGATGCCGGGAATTTTACCAGGTGAAATTATCATAAAGGATGTGAATGGCTACGATGACAACGGGAATTTAACCGGAAAACCCGATGGTAAATTGTCTACCGCTGATATGGTGCAGTTGCATACAAATAATGATCCAACAGGGAATGGCCGTCCGGTACCGAACTATAGTTTCGGGATGAACAATCAATTTAGTTATAAAAACTTTGATCTTTCGGTCTATGTTTATGGTCTGATTCAGAAAAAAATCAATCGTGATTATTCCAACAATTCTGATGTCTATGCGAAACTAGGGGCATATGGCTGGAACGTGCTTTCAGTGGCAAAAGATCGTTGGGCTTATGACCATACAGATGGTACCATGCCGACAGGTCTCAACGGCAATTACAGCAGTTATGCCAGCAGTTCTGATTTTTGGGTAGAAAATGGAAACTTTCTCCGTGTGCGGGATATCACATTAGGCTATCGTCTTCCGATATCACTTATTCAAAAGCAAAAAACTGTCAAAAACATGCGGGTATATCTAAATGTTCAAAATCCGTTTATCATCACAAATTACAGGGGAGTAGATCCGGAATTACAAAATCTATATGCGTATCCAATGACCAGATCATTTACAGTGGGGGCTAGTGTTGGATTCTAAAAGACAAAAATCATGATTACGAGAAGAAAATATATCAAATTGGTAGCTGCGCTCATGGTAGTCGGGGCACTATCATCTTGCGAAAAATCGCTGGAGGAAGTCACTTACGATAAATTCAGTGAAACATCATTTTACAAAACAAAAGAAGACGCCAAATTGGCCGTTACGGCGGTGTATTCTACTTTAAACCCCGACGATGGGTACAGTATCTGGGGTTGTGGTTTAGGGGGGATTGTGCCGCAGTCGAGCGCGACGACAGATGAGCTCATCTGTTCGTGGGGTTGGCCAGGCTGGCCGATGTTCAATAATCTGAATCTGTCGGAGACTTTTCCGGGTGATGCACTCTTCGTTTTCTATAACAACTTAATGCCCGCAGTGACCAATGCGACGATTGTCATGGATAGGCTTTCGGGCATGACGATCGATGACAAAGTAAAGCAAACCTATATCGGTGAGGTAAAAGCCTTAAGGGCACATTATTCATGGATTCTTTATAGCTACTATGGGCCAGTGCCTTTAAGATTGGATGCTGCTGCTGCTGCGGATCCCAATTCTCCACCGATTGCCCGGCCCAGCCAAGCTGAAATGGTTGCCCAAATTGAAAAAGACTACAAGGAAGCTCTTGAGGTGTTGCCTTTGGCAAGTGAATTGTCTGCTTCAGAGTATGGACGTTTTACAAAAGATGCCTGCATGATGGGACTGATAAAACTATACATGCAGGAAAAACGATGGGATGACGTGATCAAATATGGTCGCGAGATACAAAAATTGGGACATTCGCTCAAAACTAATTATGCCGATATCTTCACGATCGAAAATAACGGGGATAATAAAGAGGTTCTTTTTGCGGTACCGACCCGTATTGATGCCAAAAGTGCCAACTTGTGGCTGGCGCATGCACTCCCCGGAAATTACGCCGATCCGAGCGGCGTTGCTTTGACGCAATGGGGTGGTTATAAAATGCCGTGGAAGACTTACGATAAGTTTGAAAGCAACGACAAACGTAAGCAACGCTTATTGACCAAATGGACGACAACGGATGGTAAAACCTACGATGCGCGTGCTAACGGTGTAATTGGTGCAATACCAATGAAATATGGCGTTGATCCGAGCGCGACAGGTGAGAAGCATGGGGTTAATATCGTGGTATGGCGGTATTCGGATGTGTTGCTTTCTATGGCTGAAGCGATCAATGAGTTATCAGGTCCGACCCAGGAGGCTTATGATCTGGTAAAGACCGTGCGTGAGCGTGCAGGCTTGGCCGGCTGGAATCAGGATCTGACGAAAGATCAGTTCCGGAAAAAAATGATGGATGAACGTCTTTATGAATTCTGGTGTGAAGGCGGTGTTCGACGGGAGGATCTGATCCGCTGGGGGACGTATATTGAACGGGCTAAAGCAGATGGTTCTACATTTGCGAAACCCGAATTTGTGCGTTGGCCGATTCCGCGTAAAGCAATCAATGAAACCAACGGTGTGATTAAACAAAATCCGGGTTATAACTAATAAAACAGGCCATCAGGGTCTTTCAATCGAAAGCGCCAAAGTTCAGCTAGTGAGCTTGGCGCTTTTTTCATAAAATAAGTTACTATGCAAAAACTACTCTTCATTTATAGATTTTTTTTAATCGTTATTTTCTTCTTTTTGCAGACGAAAGACACACAAGCACAAATTGTTGACTATAAGAAAGAAGGGATTGTCAGGATCTTGCCGAAAGAAATCGACAGTGTACTAGACAATCCAGGGATAGGTTTTATGACCTTTCAGCGATTCAATGGTGATAGCCTAAATAATGGGTTGAGGTGGACAGAGGGGGAGCCTATTGCCTATCAGGGTGAGGTTCAGAGCTTGAAAAACAAAGATTATCCCAATACGACGATCGCGTATTTTCGTCTATATTGGCGTTTTTTGGAACCCCGGCAGGGAAAGTTTAACTGGACATTGATCGATGAGGCCTTGAAGACCGCACATCAGCGTGGTCAGACTTTACTTTTGCGCATTGCACCCTATGGTGAGGGAGCGGATAAAGGAAACGATGTGCCGGATTGGTACCGGACCATGGTCGGTAAGAAAAATGAGTGGTTTGTGGATTCTGCAGGCTGGCGGGTTGATCCGGAAGATGCGCGCTATGCGAAATACTTTGGAAATATGATAACGAAGCTCGCTCAGCGCTATGATGGGCATCCAGATCTGGAGGCTGTCGATCTATCGATTGTGGGCTTTTGGGGTGAGGGACGTGGTACCGTGGAGCTAGCTAAGGCCACCCGGGAAAGCCTGGTGGATGCATATACCGATAACTTTAAGCAAACACCGCTAATTACCTTATTGACAGATCGAAAAACGCAGCAATATACGCTTTCAAAACGGCCCGTAGGCTGGCGTATTGACTGTTTGGGTGACTTGGGCGGATTCGATGATAACTGGTCTCATATGTATGATTATTATCCACAGGGAATTGTTGGTTTTGGCATGCAAGACGCTTGGATAAAGGCCCCGATTAGTCTGGAGGTCTGTTGGGTTATGCAGAAATGGAAAGATGAGGGCTGGGATATTGACTATATCATTGATCAGTCGCTGAAATGGCATATCTCCAGTTTTAACGCCAAATCGTCGGCTATTCCCAGCGCTTGGTGGCCACACGTGAATCGATGGCTCAATAAGATGGGTTATCGCTATGTGCTCAAAAAGATGACTTATCCAAAAGAGGTAGCCCGGGGGCAAAAATTGAACTTTACCTCCTGGTGGGAAAATAAGGGCGTGGCGCCACTCTACAAAAAGCAATTTGCATTGGCAATACGCCTGAAGAACAAAGCAGGGGAGATTCGGCGGCTTACCGATGCAGACTTGACCACTTGGCTGCCAGGAGACAATCTGTATGATGATGGAATTTTTATACCCTATGATTTAAATACGGGGACTTATGACCTTGAATTTGGGATAGTCGACCGTAACACCGGCGAAGCAAAAGTTCAGCTTGCGATTGCAGGACGAACTGCGGATGGGTGGTATCCGATGGGTAAAATTGAGATCCTTGCTTCGGAAAGCTCGCGGGCTCAGTCCGAGTAAAGGCTATTTGAGGCCGGCTCCAGTCAGCTATTTTCTGGCTGGAGTCTTTATTTGGATGCCAAAACTTAAAGATGGGCTCGGGGCAGTCTTGCCGAATAAGATGCGAAGTTCATTCGGATTTTTGAGCGGTTCTTTGTTTAATTATGAGTTTATTTGTTTATTGATAAACTGCTAATTTATATTGAATTATATTTCTTAATATACTTGTTTCGTGTCAGTTTGGCAGATCTTATTGAGAGATGAACATGAGCAGTGAAGGGTACTGAGATTGGAGAAAAAGGAGATGCTGTTTGTGGCGGTGAGGTTATAAAGGCTTTTGTCTAGCTGTCGGAGGTTGGAACCAAATACGGTGTTGGCTGATGTTCTTTTTTAGCTAAATATAGATTGTTCCTGTATAGAAACTATGAGCCGTATAGCAAATAAAAGATAATCCTGTTGTTTTTGATAAATTTACTAATTGTTTTATATACAGTGTCTTGTGTTTTTTATGTTAATTAAAAGTAGATGTTGTATTTTGTGTGATGTGTAATGGTGCCGTGCTTTTATATAATTGATATCCGGCATTAAAGATCAAAAGATTGTTAAAAAAAATCCATAAATTAGGAGAACTAACAATTTCTTTTATGGACGTAAAATTAATCATAAAGGCTTTCGCACTGTTAACGTTTTGTCTGATTAGCTTTATCGGGCATGGGCAGGAAAGCAACAATAACAAAAAATTGTGGGCAAAATCCATCCTGAACCAAAAGGCGCCCAAACTGGAGGTGGAGCAATGGCTGTCTGCTGTACCCGACACAAAAGGCAAATTTGTTTTGATTGATTTTTGGGCGACCTGGTGTGGGCCGTGCCGAAAAGTGATTCCTGAAATGAACGAATGGCATAAAAAGTATAATGATAAACTTGTGATCATCGGTGTTTCGGATGAAAAGGCAGAAATTGTCAAAAAAGCTAAGGAAATCAAAATTGACTACTTCTCGGCAATCGATACGAAAGCCCGTTTAAAAAAACAGCTTGAAGTGCAGGGGATTCCACATTGTATTTTATTGGATCCTGATGGCATTGTGCGCTGGGAGGGTTTCCCCACCTTAGAGGGGCATGAGCTAACCGATGATGTTGTTGCTGATATCATCAGAAAGTATTCCAGGAAACGTGGGAGATTTAAAGATAACACTCCATATTTTCTGCGGCAGGAAGAAGTAATGTTGGCTGGACTGTAAAAGTTTTCAATATCTCTATTGATAAATAGTGCGATTTTGGAAGGATTCGGTATGGAATGGATAAAAAAAAGTGTAACGGTTACCCGTTACACTCTGCAAGAAGATGCAGCTGCATCTTCTTGTGTGTTTACTTAATTATGCGATACGTACATTAACTGCGTTAATGCCTTTTTTTCCGTTTTCTACATCAAATGTTACACTGTCATTCTCACGTACTTCATTGATCAAACCTGATACGTGTACGAAAATGTCATCACCGCCACCAGCTGGTGTAATAAAACCAAAGCCCTTGGTTTGGTTAAAGAATTTTACTGTTCCTTCTTGCATTGTATTCTATATTATATTAAAGTATTCAATAGTAAATAATTATAATGAAATAGCATTCATTATAATATTCAATCGATTTGTTGACAAGAAATGATGTTTGTAATTTAATGGGCTTGGGTTTATTCAAGTTCAAAAAGGGTACAGCACCTATTATTTGATAACAAAAGTAGCTTCTGAAAATGCGAAAACTGAGTCGAAAAGAATGACTTGACAAATTCAGATAAGCAAAGGCGGAGCCGATTATTAATCAAATGTAATTATAAATTATTGATTTATAAAGTGTTTTGGCTTTTTTATTTATAATAAATATGCAATAACCTACTAAGCAGGGTTAAAACGCGTTTTACAGCTATGAAATATGCAATAAAATTAACCTTAAATACGATAAGTGAAAGCATTGATGTTCATGCCGGCACCTACAGATGCGAATAAGATAATGTCACCCTCGCTTAATGATTGGTTGTCGATTTTGCCATGGACCATAAGGTCATAAAGGGTTGGAATAGTTGCTACACTACTATTTCCTAGCGTATGTATAGTCATGGGCATGACGTCAGCAGGAGGAGTCTTGCCATAAAGTGCATAGAATCTCATTAAAATGGCTTCGTCCATTTTCTCATTGGCTTGGTGGATCAGGATCTTTTTGATTGCAGAGATATCAATATTGGCCTTTTCAAGACAGGACTGCATAGCCAAAGGGACCGTATTAAGGGCAAATTCGTAGATTTTGCGTCCTTTCATTTTGATATATCGGGTAGCAGGATCTTGTTTTTGATGATAAGAGCTGCCGAAATTAAGATAATCGGCTTCATCCAACGCGTATGTTGCGCTTTCAAAAGAGAGTAATCCACGGTTTTCTGTCGTGGCTTCGACAATTACAGCGCCAGCACCGTCTGCGTAGATCATCGAATCTCTATCGTAGGGATCTACCACACGTGACAGCGTTTCTGCGCCGATGACCAAACATCGGGTTGCCATGCCCGATTTAATAAAAGCATTGGCCTGCAATATTCCCTCATTCCAACCGGACAGCCAAACAGGAGGTCATAAGCTACACATTTTGGATTGCGAATCGCTAATTTTTTCTTTACCCTTGTCGCTAGGCTAGGTACGGTGTCCGACTGGATTTTGCCATATTGAACGTCACCATAATTATGGGCAACAATAATATAATTCAATGTCTCTGGGTCAATACCTGCATCTTCAATGGCGCGTGCTCCAGCCAAGAAAGCTAGGTCTGATGCGACTTGATCACGATCGGCATAGCGGCGTTCCTCTATGCCAGTGATCGCTTTGAATTTCTTAATGACAGAAGCCGACTGGCCAAATGGAGATCCGCTCTCATCCAAAAAAGAATGTTCTCTAAAAAATGTATTGGCGATCTTATTGTTTGGAATATAACTGCCAGAACCGGTAATTCTTATGTTTATCATTATTTCTTTGCACCTAATGTGTTTAAATGTATTTCGACGATCATCCCCTTATGCTATGCTGATTCCTTCTAGTCGTATACATTCACATTTCTGGTGGCTTGTTTCCTTCTCAGCTTTTAATATACCAAATATTATCGGAATAGCACTAATTTTCTTTTTCGCACCAATCCAAAAGTGGCTTGTATAAGCTCTGAATATCTTTACTGGTATTGTCTTTATAGAGACGGAATAATTCGGTATTAAATTCATCCGCTTTGGGAAACCCCTTTTTGTTGACCATCATATCGTTTACGTTTTCGACAATCTGCCCAAAAAGATCATGATCATCTCCAAACTTGTCATAACAGTACAGAATGAAAAGCCCCCAGGTTAAATATTCATCGAACACGTTGACCGGACTCGGATAATGGATGGTACTTTTGTTTTCCGCATCTACCCAGATTTCCCGATTATTGAATATCGTATCAATTTGTTTTTTATTCTTTTCACTGAGTGGACCTACATAATTATGGTCGATTTCCGTGAAAATAATACGGGTATTGATTGCTTTTTTAAACTTTGGACTCCAGGATTCATCGTCGCGAAGGGTGGGCAGAAAAAGTAATATTTCTTTGAATCCTCTGTACTTGAACGTGTGGGTCGCATTCATCCCTGCAATCAAGGGGGAAGTCAATATGCGATAGCTGTTGATTTTATAATCGAATCTTTTTTCTAACCATTCTTTTTGTTCAGCAATGGAAGCATACTCCGCGTAGGCTGTGCGAAGGCTATCATAGTAAGCCTGATGCTGTTTGTAGAATGCCCGGTATCCGGTTTGTCTGGCAAATTCTTCCAGTTCTTTTTTGTAACCGGGAATAGGGTTTGATTTAATCTGGTAATTTCCTACTCCTTTTGCCGGAAAAATATAGATGTTAGTAGGTACTAATTCCTCGTTTTTGAACCTAAAGCCATACATATTGGCTGCCAAAAGAAAATAGTTGGTTAGATTTTCCCGCAACTGCTGATCAAATTTCTTGACGATAGGTAGACTGGAAAAAGGAGCGAAATGCTTGTTGACTTCCTCAAAATAAGTAGTGTTTTGCTTGGTCATGTTCGGGTTTTCCTTTCCAAAATCTGTCATCGCAAAGATAATATACATAAGTTCCTGCGCCTCATTAATTTCAACGGTCGTCTTGCCGTCGTTTTGTGCGATATATGCTTTGCTAAAGTCCACGTCCTTTTGTTGACAAAGGGCGATATTTACAGTTAAGACAAAGCTGGTCAAAATTAAAAGGATATTTCTTTTCATTGTATTGCTGTTTTCACATGATTATTGATTTGATACGCTTATGTCACTGTGCTGCTGCGGTGAGCGCATTGTATAAGAGCGAATAATTTCATTCTATAATGAAATATTCACGAATGCAATTATAGGGAGATTTCTGCTTGTTTTATAATTAAAATTTCAGCTATATTTTTGGCCGCTCGAAACCACCAAGGAGATTACCTTGCGTCAAGATGGTGCGTCCACGCTGAACGTTGGTAACGACCAAAAAGGGCGCTCGATGGGATACAGATCCATTAAGTTTTATATGGATGTAGCTGTTACCTCAGCGAATCAGCGTAATCAGAGCAACGATGTACCGGTATTTCGTTACGCCGATATCCTATAGATGAAAGCGGAGGCAATACTCCGTGAAGCAGCATCAACCAATGGGCAGACCCCACAATCCCTGGTTAATCAGATCCGTACCTATGTCAATGTACGCGTACTCACGGCAGCCCCAAAACTGCAAGATCTATTGGATGAGCGCGCACGCGAGTTTGCTGATGAGTCCTGGCGTAGAAATGATCTGATCTGTTACGGAAAATTTGAGGATAACCGGGGATTCCGATCGCTGTACCCTGCAGGCTTGAGCGAGATGTTCCGTCGTATTTTTCCTTTACGGGCAACTGTTTGTTGCGCATTTAAATAACCATATTGAAGTAGGAAGTCAATCAGTTCTTTCATCTTTGAAAATTAACGAAAAGGTTGTTTATAGGATTTATCATTTGGTAAAAAAGTCGTTCCGATTTAATGTGGTCTAATCGGTCTAAGCCACACTAATTTGATGGCTGTACTTTATTAGGTCTTTCGAGATGTTCGAATCACATTCGGTTGATGTTCGCCTCTTGTTCGGGGCATGAAGGGACCTTCGTGCAGGTTCTAGCATCGTGCGAACATACTTTGAGCATCATGCAAACAATAGTAACACGGAAGCAACACGGAAGCAACACGGACTGAACACGGAGTCAGACTGAATATGGCTCGACTATGGTACGAAGTTGTGGCGATACTGAGCTGAATAGATTCCGAAAAATCAAGCGGAGAGATTGCGAAGGCGAGGGGGAAGGCCGTATACGCTAAAACGTGGATTGAGCTGTAAAAATAAGTATATAGAAGCATTCATCTGAGACTCTTTTTGAGTGTCAGATGAATGCTTCGTTATGTGTGTTAAATAGATATGCTGCAGGACTTAGCTGCGAAAAAGAATACGACGAGCCACACGAGTCCTTTGGCCAGGAAGAAGAGGAATGCTCCAATTCCGGCACGCTTAAGCCATTTTGATTTGTTATCTTTTTGCTCCATTTAAGGAATTAAACACTGTCGCTCTTGTTTTAGTTTGCACTGGCAATAGGAGTGAATACTTCGCCAAAGTTATAAAAAGTTTGGTTAGCAATCTCTACTGCGCGATCATAGCTAGCCGGATCTTCCGAATATTTGTTCAATACAGTCGTAAAACCAGCCCACATGTCACGGCTATTTTCGCCATAACCTTCAAAGAAAGAAGTTCCTTTGGTAACGCCATATTTGTTGAGCATCTGTACGATGTACGGACCACCCATGATTGAGCCTTCCAATACATATAATGATGCAAGTGCTTCCAGTACATTTGTTACTGCTGGAGCAGTTGCTTCCGGAAGATTATCTACATTGCCGCCCAGGGCTTCGATATCGCTTTTGATGTAAGATGAATTGCGTCGTTCGGCCAAATCTGGCAATACTTCTGCGGTTACAAAAGAAGCAATACTATCTTCTACAGCGCGGAAATAAGCATAAAAGCCTTTTAATACTTCAGCATAATCTGCTTCAGAACGAATATTTTTCAATTGGCGCACGATCGTTCCTTCTACGTTTTGGTGAGCTGCGTGCGTTTGCTCTTTGATATGTTGACTTAACATGTTTCTATTTTTATTTATAACGATTCTATACAAAGATTCGTATTTATTTCCACAAATTTATGCTGTTTTCTGCTTTATCATCTATTAAAAATGGTTTTAATTTAAACAAGAGTATGACAAAATTCAGCTGCAATAAGTTTCTTACTTTAATTTGAAATTTGTTTTGAGTAGCAAATTTTCTTCTGCTGGCAAGGGAAAATAAGTAGCGGATGAAATTGCTTTGATACGTTGGTCTCTGGCAATATCTTTTAATGCCGCCCAAAGCCAGGCTTCCTTTGGATCTCCGGGATGGCGGGAGGTTTCCTGTGTAGCTAAAGGCAGGTCTACGGGTATGCCATCAAAGTAATCCGACCAACCATCGGCATTTCGGATGAGAAATGAAGCCAGGTAAATATCGAAGGCCCCTACACGTATGGAAAAAAATCCGACGGGTTTGCCAAAGGTCTGCTGGCCGATGAGTCGCAGCGGAAGATAGGGTTTGAAACTGCTAATCAAAAGCTCACTAGCCGAAGCTGTACGTTCAGAGACAATACAGGATAACTGCTGCAAAGAATTGAAATGCCCCTTTTTGATAAAGTAATGCGTATTGGCTTTTTCACTATAATCCACATCAGCCATTGTCGCAAGGCGTCCTTTGTATTGAACCACTTTGCCACTAGCATCCAGATAGGGTTGTTTAAGGAGTAGTTTTGCTTTGCCTTGCTGCACATTCGGATGAAATTGCTCGCTAAACATCACTTTTTTATCCAGTCTGGCTGGGCTAATGAGGTTGGCTAAATATTCGGCTGTTTCCACATAACCGCCACCGTTATGTCGTAGATCGAGGATTAGATGAGTAACTTGCTGCTGTGCGAGTTCGGCCGCAAGTTGATCCAGTTCGGTCTTCACTGTCTGGAGCTCTGGAAAAGAGGGGATGTATACATAAGCAATCCGTTTATTGCCTGCGGTCCAGTAAGAAAGGTGTGTCGCATACCGATAGGGTGTGGTGGTGCTAGCCATGTGACCGCTACTTTTCTTTTCTGTCCGACGGCGTTCCAGATATGAATATTTGGGCTTATTGGGAATGGTCGACCATTCATAAGGCTTATCATACTTGCGCAAGGCATATTGGCTGAGTGCAAAAAGTTCACGCTCGTAGGCCGTTTGCTCGGGTTCTATTTGGGCATATTTTCCCCGCGGATCAAAAGTGGTATACGAAGGGAGAGATTCCTGCCAGCGGTAGAGCTGTTTGGCATACAGGTATATAGAATCGAGTGTGAGTTCTTTTTTTGTTCCTGTTTTTGGACTAATAAGTTCATCGGGTGAAGTCGCTGTTCTGCTGTTTTGCTGGCAGGCCGAGGTAGCGGCTACTATAAAAAATAAACCAGTTATTTGGCAGATTCGACTCATGATTTGATGCGCATTTTGTCCTATATATTTGTAGCTGATTCGCTACAAATGGATAATTATCTGAAATTTAATACTTTTTTACTTTTTTATTTAATATAAAAGCCTAATTTTGTGCCAATTTATTTAATTTTTGATGCCTCCGCTGCTGTGGAGTACTCAAATGTCCCAAAGCTAGTCCCTTTGGGATTTTTTATTTTAGGGCAATACTGGCCGCTCGGTCTTGGTCGGTACGCTCGATAAGCTCTCCAAAAAAGCCACGATATTTTCCTGTTCTTTACTGCTCAATCGGACGTTTTGAATATGCGGCGATAAGGTGCCATTGATCTGTTGTCCTGATTTTTGGGGCATGCCCTGACTCAGCAGGTTGATCAGTTCACTTAAGCTTGCAATACTACCATTGTGCAGGTAGGGTGCAGTATGGACTACATTGCGCAGGCCCGGCGTACGAAATTTACCTTTGTCTGTTTCCAGTCCTGTTGCCTCAAAGCGACCATTGTCCAAGGCACCTTTGCTGGTAACAGCATAACCCACGTTATGAAAATCGAGATCGGTAAAGAAGGCACCATTATGGCAGTTGATACATTTCCCTTTGGTTCGAAACAGATGGAGACCTTCAAGCTGTGCATCATTTAACGCCTGATAATCCCCTTTGATAAACCTATCAAAGGCGGTTTCACCACTGCTGATTGATCTTGAATACGCTGCTATAGCATCCAGTAAGCGTTCGACGGTCATCGTTTCGCTCGAGTAAGCCGCCTCATATAAACGAAGATATCCAGGTATAGCTTGCAGCTTAGCGGGTAAAGCAGTCGTATTTCCGCCCATTTCGATCGGGGAGTTAATGGCTTCGGCGATCTGCTCTCGATATGTCTTTGCGCGGCCATCGTGGAAGAGTTTGCCTTCGAGGTGCCAGACATTTTCCATGGAAGGTGTATTGCGGTGATGCAGAGCGATACCATCTGCCGTTGTTTTTTGATCGATCCAGTAAGTGTCCGGATTATGACATGAAGCGCAAGTCTTCATGCCATTACCGGTGCGGGGGTCGAAAAATAAGGCTTTGCCAAGTGCTACAAGCTCGGCCCTATCTTTCGACGGGTTTTCGGGTAAAGCGGCCAGTTCACGTACCTTGATATTGGTGTACCAAGCGGCAGCTGGCCATTGTTCTGCCGACTTACTATATCGTTGGCGTAAGGTTTCTTCTGGGGTAGGGACAACGATTGTCGGTTCCTCTGTTGTAGCCTTACCTTTGCTGCAGCTGTATACCATTATGGTTGCTAAAGCAATCATAATAAACTGCTTTGTTTGATTAATGACAAACACGATTATAATGAGTTGGTGAGGCGTATTAATTTAGGGTGATATAATAAGTATCCTCCAATAATACTTTTCCTGATTTGTCTACCATTTTTAGCTTGTTGATTCCAGTACCCGTTACGTTGGACGGTATAGGAATGGTAACCGTCATTGCGTTCACATCAAATACCGCATTGTTTATAGTATATTCTTTATTCAGATTGTCCACTGCGATGAAATGGTCAAAATCGCTTTTAAAATAACGCTCGTAAAGGACTTTACTTTGCAAAGGAGCCACAAAGTTTTCTCCTTTTTTAACGCTATATAAGAGATTACTCTTTATTAATAGACTGAGGATGCTAGGTAAGACAGCCTCAAATGAATCGCTTACGATGGAATAACGGCCTGAGACCAATTTGACCTTATAGCCAGTACCTGCTTTGAAGTCATCTGGAGCAGTAAAAGTAACAGCAAAATTAGTGGGTACTATATTTTCGCTAAACGAAAGTAATGTTTCTTTTCCATCATTATGTATTAAATAGCCTTTAGTTTGTGTCTCGTTGGGTATAATGTTTTCTCCGATAAAAGTAAAAGTATTCGGATCAGTGATATAGTATTGACCAGACGATAAACTGTTAAATGTAGCTTGTACTATGGGCTGATTGTATTGGAAGGTCAATGTATAGTTTTTGCTGGATCCGTCCTGTGCTCGAACAGTATATGTGATGGGTTTTTCGGATTGGAGTTTTATCGGTGTACCCGATGCAGGCGTAATAGTCGCTAATTCCGAAACTTTAATCGTAGGTGTAATATTTTCGGGCTGCTCCACCAATGGAGGCCAATATAAGATAATCTGGTCATTCACAATGCTGGCTGACAAGGTTTTACCGTCTACATCCTGAATGCTAAAAGATTCGATGTCATTGTATGGCAGGCTTGGGTATTCAGTTTTGCAGGACCAGCATGTTAGTGCTAGCATAAAAATAGCTAGAAATCGAAGGATATGTATTTGTTTTTTCAAAAATGAGTGTTGCATAATTTTTTTGGTTAAAAAAATCGTTATGCGGATGTTGATTAGGCTAAAAAGATCCGCAACCCATCCACCAGGTTGCGGAATCTTTCATTCATTAAATAGGAAAGACTATAATGCCTTAACTTCGATATTGGTATCTGCTTTTACTTGTAATTGACCTGCCACTACTTGTTGGCCAACATTTGTAAAATTAATTAACTTAACAGCATACGAAGCTCCGGAAGAATTTCCGACCAACACGGTCAAAGGTTGGATTGCTTGGTTTGCATGGCTATCTAAATCATATTCATACCATTCGCCACTACCCTGTGATGATACTGAAGTGGCAGTTGCCCAATCTGATGCTGTAACGGAGGCGATGTCTTTTGCTACTGTTCTGATCGAATAAGATCCGTTAGCTTTGATAGAACCATTTACATGGCTAAAGAATGCAACTTGACCAGAGCTACTCAAGCTTTGCGCACCTGTAGCAAGGTCGACATATACTGCAGGCCAAGTTGCTGCAGCTGCTGGGCTCCACCATTGACCTACAACAGTGTAGTTACTATTTGCTTTAGCTTGGTTCAGCGCTAAAGGAGCTGTTGCTGATTCTGTTGTTGGAGCTGCTGCCCATACTGCTGCCGATAGCACAGTCACGGCCATCGCTGATTTTAAGATAGTTTTGATGTTTGAGTTCATGTTGAAATCTCCTCTTGTTTTAATTTATTTAATTTTGATGCCACCATGGCATACTGTGGATGCTTGCTTATGATTCCGTTATTGTACTTGGAGACAACTGTGTCTTTACAACATCGGCCCAGTCTTTAAATTGGAATTTGATCTGTAAGTTATCAAAGGTTCCAGTTGGAAGACTTGTTGGTAAGGAAACCGTCATTTCGGTACGGTTATAAGATTTAATGGTCAATGGATAATCCTTTCCATTGAGTGTCATAATAACAGCTGTCGGATCTAAAATCACTTTATCTAAGTTGGCTTTAATAGTCCAATCCTTATTTTTTGCGAGATTTAAACCCAATAAGCTAACAATTACATCAGGTTGACGATATGTAATTTTGAGCGGATTGGTTAATGTAATGGTATGGTTGATGTTGGTCACCTCTACATCATAGGTGCCTGCCTTAATATCGGATGGAATGCGATTTTCCCGTTCGGTACCCGTATAGCTTAATTGGTATCCAATCCCCGATACTTTCAAACTATTGGGCGTTGCCATTTGATACCGTTCTTTCGTTTCTTGATTAATTAATGCAATACTCACCAATGAAGGGTTGGTATGCATAAAGGTTCCATTAATCGCCGGGAAGCCAGCGCCAGGACCTTTTGTAAGCGAAATAGAAGATGTCGACGCAAAAGTTGCTTCAAAAGATGGTGTACTTTGTAACTCAATCTTTAAGCTATAGGTTCTTGTGGTACCTGTAGCGGACTTTACGGTATACGTCTGGTTCTTTTCATCTGTTTTAACAGGCAAAATTTCTTCTGTTATACTGGCACCATTCGCGACCTTAATAGTCGGGTCGATAACGAGCAACCCATAATAATAAGGGAGATATACCGTAATGACATTTTTTTCATTGTCTAAGGCGCCATAGATAACCTCATCATTAGGGAGGTTGGTGACCTTATATTCAAGTATCTTATCTGCTGGAAGTAAGGCTAATTCTTCCGTTTTGGTGCAGCGGGTTAGCAGCAATCCTAAAAAAAGGAAGCTTAAAATGCTGTATAATCTTTTCATGTTAGTTTAGTGTCTAATCAGTAAGCTATGCTTATTCTTTTAGTTAGCGATTGTAAATTTGGTACTACCAGCTTTGGCAAGTACATATTGGAAAGAAAAGTAGGGTGTTGGTGAATCTTTAAACCAATCCTTTGGGTCCAGCAGGTCTTTATAGATACTTTGTATCTTGATCTTGGCGTAATTCCCCTGGGCTGTACGTACGATCAATGTATTGCTTTCGATAGGATAGCAAACGTGTTTTTTGTTTTCCGCTCCACCACCTTTGATTACGCCATCAAAATCATATAAATACCAACCTAGACCTTCACCAAAAGCTCCTGAATCATCTGTGCCATACGCCTTTTCACCTTTGCGGAACTCGGCATCTGAGGGGATATCGATTACATCTTCAAATTTTTTCTTGACAATTAAGATACCGCCTTTCCCTGGACCACCTTTACCAAATCCATTTGCTGTATTGTTGCAGTTGATAAAGCTGCGGTATATTTCTGAGCAAGAGATGTCCCATCGTGCAGTTAGTTTATAATCCGACGTCACAGCTTTGTTCTGTTCCAGGCTGTAATATATTGGTGATTGTGCCGTGGTTGGTGCACTTCCAGCAGGTAAGTCTTCGCCGAAATTCTTAACCGTAATCAAGCGGTTGAACATAGCTTCTGGTGCAACAGGATCTGGTTCAGGCTCTACTACTGTGGGGTCGCTTTTGCTACAAGACCCCAACACAATTAAAAATGCGAATACCGGTATGAATTTTAATAGGGTGCTGCGTTTCTTTATTTTCATTGTTACTAGTTTTTTTGTGTTAGTCGATACTTTGTCCCTTTTCTATAAATGCAGTAGGGCTGTTAGTATGTTATTTTTATTTAAATTGATTCTAAATAATAGTAAAGATAAAATCTTTTGCTGATAAAGTGTGTATGAAAATTGGTATTTAATATATTTTTTTCGGTTTTTGATTTTTG
>JAIRVH010000129.1 GCA_031253985.1 Sphingobacterium sp. | reverse complement strand
ACCAGCCTTCACTACACGATCCAGAAAATCTTCCCATGCAACATGCTCATTTCCCCAGCGCGGATAAAAAAAGTCAAGTTTTACCATCCCGCATGGTAGATTAGCGGATTCTGTTCGTCATTATTCAAGAGATCCCCTACCACTAAAGTTGCGCGGTAATCTTCCGGTAAAATATTCGCTTGTCCATTGAATACATTTCCGTCAGGCATGTACGCACAGGTCATAGCTCTTCTAAACCCATTGGTCATGTTAGGTCCGGCTCCATGAATCGTCAATCCATTATGGAAGGTACAACTTCCGGCCTTGAGCGGTGTGGCCACCGGATTTACCCGTGCAAGCTCAGGGTAGTGTTCAAAAATTGTCCCCATATTTTTCCCGATACCCAGATTCTCAAATCCGGTTTGCTTATACGATTTTGGAACAAAATACATGCAACCATTTTCCAGTGTAGAGTCATCAAGTGCAATCCATATAGAAAGTGCGTTTCGATCGGCAAATGACCAAAAAGGCGTATCCAGATGCCAAGCGGTAGGATTTGCAAATGGACGTTTAAACAGCGCTTGGTCATGCCAGATTCGGATACCGTCAACACCGGCCAGCTTTGCCGCCATTTCCCCAATCCGCTGATCCACCATCAATTCTTTTACCTGCTCGCTGGTCTGCCAAAGGTTCAACAATTGATCAAACACTTTTCCAAAGTAATCTGCATCCTTATTGATGCCATCATCTTCGCCAACTTTAGCTTCCTTTCCCGGCATTTTCTGACCTGCACGCTGCTCTACAGCTTCAAATACAATGGTACGCCAGGTTTCCAGCTCTTCGGGATTTAAAAAATCTTCTATAACGATGTAACCATTTTCTTGGTAAAAGGCTATCTGTTCTTCAGTCAATTGGTTCTTCATATCATTAAATTTTAGGTTTTATCGAAGTAAACTACAGTACTTGAAAATACACAAGATCAGTTACAGTTGTATCCTGAACTATCCTGTATTTTTGAGGAAGTACCAGCAAAGATGATTACTATCCCTACTGGTACTTAGCGAAATGAAATCATTAAATCTGTTGGCTCATTTAATTCTGAACCATCTTATTATTATATAACATTTCATCCAAAGGTATCTGTAGCGTCATTTTACTAACAGGATAAGTTGATTTATCCACATGTGTGGCTGATCCAGCACGGCCGACAGCAATGTTCCAGCGTTTATTGTTATAGAACTCACGTCCGCCCTCACCCCAGAGCTCCAATCGCGTTTGAAATTGAACCATCTCCAAGGTCGATAAGCCCTGCATAGAAGTATAGTTATCGCAGGTCAATGTGGTTTGCCCGGCTTTTGTTCGTGCAGCTAACAAGGTGTTTAACGTTTGTTTCGCACTTTGATCGTCTTTATTCTGTGCCTGCGCTTCAGCTTTCATCAACAATACCTCCGAACTGCGCATATAATAACAGCTCACCCGTCCAACATTCTTCTTATCGTCGCTTCCCAAGCCGTGGGTGGCGGCAAACTTGAGGTTGGTATACATTGGAATAGTTCGTTTATCACCATTGGTCGGGTACGTATAATCTCCCCAATCCGATGCCATAAAGCAACCCATTCGATAGTCACGGTTATCAATTTTGGCGTACAGCCGATTGTCAATCCGCTGGAAACCTTGCCCAATTCCGCCGTTTCCTTCGGCGAAAGGATTCATCCACCAATTGTGGACGGTAACTGCTTCTCCAAGCGCAAAACCAAACAACACTTCGGGGTTAATGGTAATATTGAGAAAACCATTTTGCTCGGGTCTCATTTCAGGAGCCGCCTGGGTTCCTTTATTCGTGGCACCATAGGTTGCCTGACTCATTAAGGTTGGGTACTTGGTCAGTATTTCGTTGCTGGCGCTTATCGTCGTGTTCCAGTCGCCGGTCCATAACGAGACTTTTGCCTGCATAAAGTAGGCTACACCAAGATCAAAATCGGATGGGTCTGTTGTAAAACCAATTCCCGCTTCTTTAAAAAGTCGGATCGCTTCATTGATATCGTTTTTGATAAAAGCATAGGTCTCATCTGCAGTAGATCGTGCCTTGCTTTCCTGCACCGGGGAATAAGTATCATAAAGCGGCATTCCTAATTTTGCTTTTCCTCCCTGCTGGTAGGCATTTTGATAGTTTTCCATCAGATAATTATAGGCGTAGGCACGCAATATCAGTCCGCGGCCTTTGTATTCCTGTAATTTTTTATTCGTACCGACAGTCTCTGGATTAAGGTAGTTCAGCATTTTATTTGCTGTATTGACCATATTCCAGGCATAATTCCAATAGGGGGTATTCTTGTCTGAAGCATTTGAAATAAAATCCAGCAGATTATATTCGTCGGAGCCAAATATGTTAAGCAATCTATTGCCGAATACTATATCATTACCTTCGAGGTTACGCATCACATCAAATCCTTGGTTGCTTCCATAACGTGACTCGGATGATAATGCGCCAAAGTTGACCAGTTTAGGCATATTGTTCGCCATACCACCCAATACAGCCTGAATTTTCTTATCATCA
This sequence comes from Sphingobacterium sp., assembly GCA_031253985.1. GTDB lineage: Bacteria > Bacteroidota > Bacteroidia > Sphingobacteriales > Sphingobacteriaceae > Sphingobacterium. The sequence goes on along the minus strand of JAIRVH010000129.1, from coordinate 5,107 downwards.
CCGCTTTCCAGTAGCTTCCGGATCTGTTCGTCCGTGATACTATTTGGGGGGGCAATGTCCAATTCCTTACTACAAGAAAACAATAATGTCATCGCCAATGCACATAAAAATATCTTTTTCATAACTGATTTTTTAAACATTAAAATTCCAAACTTACACCACCGGAGAATGTTCTCATGGTCGGATAAGAATATGCAGCCACTTCAAATCCACCGACGAGAGACTGACGCGGATCTATTCCTGAATGCGCTGTTTTCATAAAAAGATTATCACCAGACGCGAATATCCGAAGTCGCTTGATTTTCATTTTTGATAAGATACTTTCCGGCAAAGTATAACCGATCGTCACATTTTTAAAATTGAGATAGGAAGCACTGAATAAGCCCAAATCACTGTAGAGCCAGCTTCCTGTCGTCGCACCATTGCCATAGGTATTACCATACATCACCATAGGAAATTTTGCTCCCGTGTTGTTCGGTGTCCAGGTATTACCGATGAGTTCAGAAGAAAGCGCTTTTCCAGGATCTTCGCTCACATATAAATTGTTTCCATACTCCGTACTAAAAAACTTTCCGCCCAATTGGTAAGCCAATGCCACATACAGATCAAAATTCTTGTAACGTAAAGAAGTACTAAATCCGCCTATCCATTTCGGTAGTGCACTTCCCATTTCGTAGCGGCTCGCTTTTGAATAATCTGTGGTCGTTATACTTTCACCCTCTTTATATCCAGGATAGGTACCTGCGTCAACATCGGCTTTGCTAATCTGATGATAGTACAGGGGTAAACCTGTACTTTGGTCCACACCGCCATATTTCAACATATAGAGGTTAAAGAAATCTTTGTTGACTCCACGTAAATAGGTAATATTTGCTACAGCGCTTGTTCCCGCAGCAGCCCAGGCATCAGTACCTGCGGTCCAATTTCCTCCTAAAGCATCTGAACCGACACCATTTGGTACAGCTTTCAGCTTGGTCGTATAATGTGTGCCGTTTGTCGACACTGTCCAGTTGAAATCAGGCTTTTTGATGATATCTACCGATAGGTCGATTTCAAAACCTTTATTTCCGATTTTTGCGGAGTTCGTCGCGATGGAAGACTGTCCTTTGGATATGGCAATAGGCTGATTCCAGATGGCATTTACCGTGACGCGGTTATAATAATCGAGTGATCCACGTACTCGTCCAAAGAAGCTAAAATCAATACCACCATCTAACGTATGTATGTTTTCCCAGGTTAATTGGTCATTGACATATGCATTTTGATTTAAGGTGATATTTGCAGGAATACCCGTTCCATTTGTCGTCTGTGTATACGTGGCGGCGTAACTCCATGTTTGGTATCCCGAATAGTTGGATATTCCATTCTGATTACCAATTACACCATAACTGCCACGTATTTTTAGGAGGTCGAGCCAGCTTTTGCTATTTTCCATAAATTGCTCACTGTCGATACGCCAGCCACCACCAACGGACCAAAATGTCCCCCAGCGTTTATCTTTCAACTTGAATTTTGACGAGCCATCCCGACGGACAGATCCCTGAAAAAAGTACCGGTCGTTGTAGTTGTAATTGACCCGGGAAAAATAACTTTCCATGGTACGCTTATCCTCACCACCACCCGGATTAGGGAATGTTCCGCCATCATACCGTCCAACAAAGTTGATATAGGACGCAAAGTCATCGATCAATGCATAAGACGAGCGGTAGTTGAGCTGTTCGTTCTTAAATGAATCATATTCATGCCCCAAAAGAGCCTCTATATTGTGTAAGCCTACTGTTTTAGAATAATTCAGTAATTGTTGCAGGTTCAAAATCGTTGTATTGGATGCGGTCTTACCAAAGGCTCCAATGCCTGCGGCTTGTCCCGATTCGCTGTTCCAGTAACGTGTACGCATCTCATTAAACTTATCCATCGAGACATTTGCTGTAAACGTAAAGTCTTTCAGGAATTTGGCCTGTCCATAGACCCGTGTTGTCCAATCGTCGGATACACGTTGATCCAAATCATTGTCAAGCACCGTCAAAACATTGGTAGAAGATAGCGCTGCCGATGTCAATCCCAGTGGAGAGTAGGTATCTCCGGCAAGTACATGGACTTTATTTTTTCCATTGTCATCGATCAGGGCGCCATTTTTATCGCGTGCATAAAGTTGCACGAGCGGATTCTGTCCATTGATAAACCGAAACACATTGGCGGTAGAACTACCCGGGTTACGGCCAAAGCGTGTCGCCGGCGATTGTGTCGTCCGATTGGAGTAGCCAATATTAGCGCCCAATTTCAGCCAGGCATTCAATTGTGCATCAAAATTGGCACGTCCATTATAGCGTTTGAAGGAAGAACCCCGAATATAAGATGGATCTTCCAGGTACCCACCTGAAAGGAAGTAATTTACTTTATCGTTGCCACCGGAGGCCGATAGATCATAATCTTGTCGCAATCTATTCTCCAGTAGATAATCATCATATCTGTCGCTATATAAGAGGCGAGCCCCAGGATTCAATTTACCATCTGTATTGACGAGGTATGCGCCACTCATGGTTGAACTTGCATCAGCTCCTGTGCCTGAGGGGGTATAAACCGCTCCCGGCACATCATACAACATCCAGTTACCTAAACTGTTCCGTTGAAATTTAGTCGTCGATCCGATGTAGTCAAATAGGTGCGAACTGGCAAATTCAGCAGCCTGTTCGTGCGACATATTCGGATTCTGCACATTTGTCGTATATCTTTTTGAGATACCGGTACCATCCACCCCATAGCGTACAGAGTTGTAAACAGAGAGCCAGGCAAATTCATAAATATCCTTCGGATTGGAAATTTTATCGAATTGATATGGTCCTACCTGATTGACGCCGAGCTTTCCTTCAAATGAAATACGGGGTTGCCCGGAAATGCCTTTTTTTGTCGTCACAAGGACTACACCGTTGGCACCTCTGGCACCGTACAGGGCCGTCGATGCCGCATCCTTCAAGATAGAAACACTCTGGATATCTTTTGGATTTAAAGTGGCTAGCGGGTTATCATTTTGTGCAGGAACACCATCAATGACGACTAGAGCGTTTGAGGTATTCTGACTCGCCGAGCCTATACCACGCACGCGAATTCCCATGTCGATACCGGGTTGTCCATCCACAGCCGACACCTGGATACCGGGTGCAGCTCCTTCCAAGGCCCTACTTACAGTCGAATTTGACTGTATATTCAATGCTTTATTGTCGATGGTGGATACGGATCCAGTCAGATCCTTTTTTTTCGTCGCACCATAAGCAACGACAACAACTTCATCCAGTACAGTGTTGTCTTCCTGCAGTTCAACACGAAGTGGGATCCCCACAGTCCCTTCCATATTTTTTGCGATGTACCCTACATATTGTATTGAAAGAACAACCTTGTTGCTCCCGACAGAAAGGGTAAAATCACCATTTTCATTTGTTGAACTAGCATTTTTACCACCGATTTCTTTAATCGAAGCTCCAGCGATAGGTCGCCCGCTCTTGCTACCCACCACATGACCCTGTATAGTCCTGGTCACCTGAGCAACTAACGCAAACGGCATTCCCATCATCATTGCCACGCAAAGAATTAATGAGTAATGTTTTAATTTACTTTCCATTCTGATTAGAGGTTTAATTTAATTTGGTTTAATTTGTTTATAATTCTATATCGAAGTAATAGAAAACAAACTGAACAGCTGTACCGTACTATCCTGTTCTAAAATCATTTACGAAATAGGATGTGGCTTAAATAATTTTAATTCCACCAAGTTTTGTGGGATCTCCGCTGTGTTCCAATGCTGGTGCATCAACAGTGCTGCCCCCAATGCTGTTGCTTGTGGCATCGCTGCAGCAAATACCTCCATAGTTGGAAATTCACGCGCAATCAAACTCATATAGATCTGATTTCGGCTAAATCCACCATCGACAAATATCCGTGTAGCCTCTGTACAGCGAAGAACAAGTTGGGTGGCGGCCACCTGTGCCTTGACCAGACAGCAGACTAAGCTGTGGTAAGCAGTTTGATAATCTGGATAACGATGTAGGTCAATGGCTTCAAAAGATTTCAAATCTATTGTTTTCGGAAGATCAAGCTCCGTCAAAGCCGCAATAATGTCCCAGTCGATTTCAAGCGTTCTGAATTTGGCTGTGGTCACTCCAAAGAAATCGGCAATACGCTTTGATTGAATTTCATGTTCATACCCTGCAAATAAACGTGACGCTTTTACGGGTGTGCCGCGATAGGAAAGATAGAACAAACAATCCTGCTGCAGCTCCGCTATTGTCAAATCGATCGACGCAAATGGATTTAATGAAATACACCAAGTGCCCGTAGAAATCAAAACAAAGGGTTCTTTATTACTCATGAGATAAGGAATAAGTGCCGCGGAACTATCATGTAACCCTGCTCCAACCCAATATGATTTACCTAGAAACGTACTTTTAAAGGCTGTATCGCCCGAAACAATTGGCGGGAAAGCCCCGATCAGGCCTTCGTCTTCTACCCATTGATGATAATGATGCTGTTTAAAGTCCCAAAGTGCGGTATGGCAGCCGATGCTGGTCAAATCTGTACATAACTTGCCTGAAACCAAAAAGCTTAAATATTGAGGTAAGTGCACCGCATAGGCAAGCTGCTCGAATAAATCAGGTTTTTCACGCTTTAGACGCAAGAGCTGTAAGCCCGAATTCAGACTACCCAATGACGGTGATGCCGTTGCCAATGAAAATGCGACAACACCGCCATACGCATCATATAACTGTTGCTGCATATCCGCAGGAAAATCCTTGAGGTAGTTGTATAAGGGAGTCAAAGGCTTGCCCTGTGCATCAATATAAACGAGGCTAGCCCCATAGGCCGCAAAGTTAATTGCCCGAATATCAAATTCGTCCCTTCGGAGTACCTCATGTAAGGCATCAAAAATCGATAAACGAAGGCTTTCAAGGTTTTCACAGGGATCCCCATCTTCATCGACAGTTTCTAAAAATCGCGCAGATCGTTCCCATAGCACGCTATAGTTTTTATCAAATAAAAGAAGTTTTTTATTCGTTTTTCCAACATCAAATACGGCTACGACAGGTATACTTTTGTTTTCCATGTCGTGTATCTT
>JAIRVH010000051.1 GCA_031253985.1 Sphingobacterium sp. | reverse complement strand
TAAAAAGCGATTTTCGACTTGTAAAAGAGCGAAAAATCTTTATTTTTGTGATACCAAAGGTGAATATGAGCCCAGGTGGCGAAATTGGTAGACGCACCATCTTGAGGGGGTGGCGCTCGTATGGGCGTGGCAGTTCGAATCTGCTCCTGGGCACTTAAAGGAGACACTAGTTAATAGGTGTCTCCTTTTTTTATGCTCAAAAATATTATGGGATTCAGATTGTTAGTTCCCAATCAGGCACAGTCTATTTTTTGATGGGAAAATCCGGGGAAAAACGTAACATAATGGCGCTATATATGTACCAAAAATTATCACTTCCAGTATGGTTCTAGTAGTGTTGTAGTATGGTTATAGTACTGTTACCCCAGTCAAGGCAGAGTGTGGGAGTAGCAGTGTTACAAAAGCAAAAATAAAAGCGGAGCTTTAACTCCGCTTTTTTCTTATCTGAACCGGATATTTTCTTTCCGTTTCTAAGTTTGAAAGTTGGCCTTTTATACCTGAAAAAACTTAGCCTTTTTCCCGTTTGTCCGTTTCTAATGATGATATTCTTTTATTTATTGTTTGGGATTCTCGTAGAATTGCTAGCTTAACCTGTTATGTTATGTACCTTTTATGAGACGCAAAAGAACTGATTTGATTGCGAAAATTTCTCTATTCCTGTAGGATATATGCGAGTGTTGTAAAAAAACGTTATCTTAGATTATTATATTTAATTTATCAGATAAAAAAGCAGTATTCTTTACTGCTAATTTCAATGTTAGCAACAAAAAGACCTTCATATGCACACTAGAAATGTTTTGCTTCTTATTAGTTCACTCGTATGGCTAAGCTGTACAAAAGATCCGATGGAGCCAAAAGTTGATCCGCCAGAGGTTGGGCACACAGATACCACCAAAAATGAGCCTTCGGTTCCCCCAGATAAATACGAAATTCGGAAAATACAATTTCAGATGAGCGAGCTTTTCGCCGATGATAATATTGATGAAAAGGTTTTCCTGGGCGGACTTTGGAGTCTCAAAGACACGCTTGAAGGCCCACGGCTAGAAAGCCTGGAAGCAAAAGCAAAAAAAGTAAAATTCCATTTCTTGTCTTACAACGATTTCTCTGTAGATATGGGATTCTTTGAGCCCAGCTATAAAAATGGCCTTGCTTATGCAAATAAGTTTGAAAAGTCGAAACAGGCAAGCAGTGTGAATTTCTCCTCCAGTACTTTTGAAGATTACGCAGAAATACAGGGATTTCTCGGTAATTCGAAAGATGTGAAAAAGGCATTATCCCTTGTAAAACATGCCGACTCAACGACGATCAGTAAGCAAAATAGTACGCTTCGTATCGGTAAAGTCAATAAGCTTACAATTTATATTGACCACACAGAGTATTTTGATGCTTATCCGGAATCGGAGGTAGCGGCATTAACCCAAGCAGGTTACTCTCCCTATGTGCTTGCTTCGGTGACTTATGGTACCCATATGATTCTGATGGGTGAAACTGATTCAACACGGGCAAGCCTAAATACGGCAATTGACAAAATACTGGAAAACAAAGTACTGGATGATACCGATACCAAAGTCCTGGATTGTAGCAATCTGTTGATTTACTATCGTGGCGGCGGCAAGAACAGTTTTATGCAGTATCCGAAAGGAGCCAAGGCTATTGGAACAGCGCTCCGCGATATGCTCCTTTATGTGAGTCAGACGGAAAATATCTTTAATTATCCGCTTACGTATGACTTCATGAGCCTGAAGGACTATAGCACGCTGCGGTATTACAATATATTTGACATTCGGGTAAAAAAACAAAAATAAACCGAGACGAGATCATACTGACGCTATTTTAAATCGCTCATATTCGCGATTTTCGCTCAGACTCCGTCGCGATAAAACATAAAAACGGTATCTTGATCAAGATGCCGTTTTTATGTTTCAATAAACTTTTGACAAGAGATCTTCCGGAGCATTTGGTAGGCTATAATCAACCTATTTCGTTTCACTGATCTCTTTTAAAGCTTCTAAGGCTTTTGGCCAAGCTTCATCAAAGTAATTGATGTACTCGTCACTTGTATCGACATCTACTTTCAATAAAGTTTGACCGTCAATTTCTGTAAAAGAATAGTTTTCTAATGCCCCGGCCCAATCTTCAACCGTTGGTCCGGAGAGTACTTCCTGGTCCTTATCTAAAATACCAAGATGCCGAATGGAAACATATGAATTGGGAATGTATTCGGCAATCTCTGCAACCATTCCTCCTTTCTCGCCATTCTCATTGACGGCTGTAAAATAGATTTTTTGTCCTTTATCCCAAATGCCTTCAAAATCCGAACTTGGATCAAAGGCGCTGGTCCATTGTTTATACGTTTCTTTACCAAGCATTGCTTTAAAAACGTTAGCTACAGGAGCATTAATTTTAATTTGGTAGGTCAACTTCTTCATCATTTTATTGTTTTGGAAAATTGGGATCTGCTTTTATTTCAGCGATCTGTTTGGTATGACGTGCACTATGAGCCGCAATAAACATCAGCGCTTGGTAACCATCAATGGGACCGGTAGGAGAGTCGCTGACATGATTTCTGAGATCTTCTGCATCTGCTTTTTTGATATAATCGAGTACTGGCTGACGTGCAGCGATAAAATCAGCCAGTGCTGTTTTCACATCTTTATAAATACCCTCTGGCTGGAGCTCTTTTGGTGCCTGATATTTGTGGCTCCGGTCTGTAAGGGCATTTTTGAGATTGTCATCTGTCAACTTGATCTCCTTTCTTCTTTCAGGTTGTGGATCTTGATCCAGCCCCTTTTTAGCCATATCAAATATCATTCGTTCTGAACGTATAATATGCTCCAGGCATTGGCTGATAGACCATTTGTCAGGTGCTGGTTTAAATTGAAGCTGCGCTTCGCTTAGGCCGGCAACTTGCTTTTCAAGCTCCGCAGTTGTTTCGTTAAAGTATTGCAGCAGCGAGTCGGTTCCCACCTGGACGTTCCTTGAAACCTGTTTTTTTAGTGGAAGAGCGTTGTTGTGCGCTAGCAATAAGGGTGATTTAGCTGACGATGTGGCCAGCGAAGCAGTTGCTATACTTGCAATTGCTATCATGTTCATAATTAGATTCATAGTTTAATATCAATAAGAGTCGTAAAAATAAATGTCACTATTTCTTTACAATTATAGGGCATTTTTGTTTTTTATATCTTTCCATAGGACAAGAAAGGGCCGATAACCCAAGCTTTTACTAAGTGTGCGATGCATTTTGACCGGAAGTAACGAAAAACGTGTGCAAAAGGTATGCTATGTGTAATAAGTGTTTATTGTACATTTATAAATTAAAAGCTTATCTTTAACAAAATAACTAACCTACTATTTGAAATAATCTATGTTAAATCACAATTGTACGCACTATTTAAGAACTCTATCCGTTCAACGCTTTGTTCTGGTATGTATCGTATCCCTACTGAGCACCGTCACTTGGGCGCAGCAGCTATCAGTGGCTAGTCCTGATGGCAATTTAAATGTTAAGCTGGCGCTGAAAGAGGGCAAAGTATTTTATGAGGTTGAGCTAGAAGGAAAGCTGATGTTGGAATCTTCACCGCTTGGGCTTCAAAGCAAGTCGATAAATTTGACGGCTGATTTACGTCTGATCGAAGAAAAAAGAGCGGAAATTTCCAATAGCTACCATGAATTGAAGATCAAACGCAGCCATGTTCAGTATACTGCAAATGAATTGCGTTGTCGTTTGGAGAATGCTTCCAAGCAACAGTTCGACATTATCTTTCGCGTGAGCAACAACAATATTGCCTTCAGATATTATGTACCACAGGTGGGGGAATCGGCTAACTTTGCATTGTTAAAAGAGGAAAGCGGTTTTAAATTCCCATTAGTAACAACGACGTTTTTAACGCCTCAAGCTTCTCCGATGATCGGCTGGATGAAGACCAAGCCGAGTTATGAGGAGGAGTATCAGGCAGATCAGGTATTAGGAGTACCTTCGAAGTATGGTGTTGGATATACTTTTCCTGCGCTCTTTCATGTTGGGGATCGCGGTTGGGTGCTTGTGTCGGAAACGGGTGTATCGGGTGCGTATTGTGCCTCAAAATTAAGCGAAGGTACGAAGGAAGGACTTTACAAGATCGCGTTTCCAGAAGAAGGAGAGAATAATGGTATTGGAAGCGCAGCGCCGACAATTCCATTACCGGGTTATACACCTTGGCGTACACTGACTTTGGGAAGTAATTTGAAACCTATCGTGGAAACGACGATTCCCTTTGATGTCGTTGAGCCGCAGTATAAAGCGTCAAAGGAATACGGTTTCGGGCGGGCGACATGGAGCTGGCTGGAATGGCAGGATGGGAGTATTAATTTTGAAGATCAGAAAAAGTACATTGATCTCTCCGCTTCAATGGGCTATGAATTTGTATTGATCGACAATTGGTGGGATACGAAGATCGGGCATGAGAAAATAGAACAGTTGGTTGCTTATGGAAATGAACGGGGCGTAGGTGTCTGTCTGTGGTACAATTCAAATGGATTTTGGAACGATGCGCCACAAACTCCAAAAAATAAAATGAATACCTCGATCGCTCGTAAAAAAGAAATGCAATGGATGCAGCAGGTGGGGATAAAAGGAATTAAAGTGGATTTTTTTGGCGGCGACAAACAGGAGACACTGAAGCTCTACGAAGATATTCTTTCGGATGCAAATGACTATGGATTGACTGTTATATTTCATGGATGCACCTTACCCAGGGGATGGGAGCGTATGTATCCGAATTTTGTTGGAAGCGAGGCTGTATTGGCATCTGAGAACTTAATTTTTACGCAGCATGCAAATGATACTGAGGCTTTTAATGCTGCGTTGCATCCATTTATCCGAAATGCTGTGGCCGCAATGGATTTTGGTCCCGTGTTGCTGAACAAACGACATAATCGGGAGAATAATGGGGGGACCATCCGTAAAACGACGGAAACATTTCAATTGGCGACGGCGATTTTATTTCAGACTCCGGTGCAAAATTTTGGTCTAACACCAAACAATTTAAAGGATATGCCAGCCCATGTGATCGATTTTATGAAAAAGGTGCCTACAACCTGGGATGAGACTACTTTTATTGACGGGTATCCTGGTAAATATGTCATTCTTGCCAGAAGAAAGGGCGATACCTGGTATGTGGCTGGTATTAATGCAGAAGGAAAAGAAAAGACTGTTTCCGTGAATTTACCCATGCTGTCTACGGATTTGGTGCAGTTAATCGACGATACAAAAACACGAGAATCTCAACAGAAACAAATTCGCCTTTCGAAGGCGAAAACAGTTCAGTTGACCTTGCAGCCCGACGGAGCTTTTGTTTTAATAGGGAAGTAACAAACAGAGCTGGTGATTACTTCCCGCTAGTGACAAAACAGTGAAGTTGACCTTGCGGCCCGGCGATGCTGTTGTTGAACAGCACGCCAGATCAATCAATTCCGACTAATGGCGGTTATCTCTGTAAAGCTATTAGTCGGAAAGTAGGGTTCGAGCTTCTAAAATCTTATGGCTTGTAGATCCTGCCCCTGCCTTAATTTTCAGTTCTATTTTATTTTTATCGGTGCGGTCTGCAGGAAGTTTAATGCGTATTGTTTTGATGGATGAGTCAGCTGCTCTGTCTTCTAATGTGGCAATGACCTTGCCATCGGCGATAAGCTCAGTTACTCTTGGGGAATTGTCCACTATAAATTTGATTGATAGTAGTTTTGTCTCTGAAGTTGTTTTCATGCTATAGCTAAACCAGTCTTTCGTCTCGCGCCAGCGTGTATCTTCGGTTGTTCCTGCATTGCTATTGTGCTCCCTGAAAAAGTGATCTGACTCTGGTTGTTGTTCGCCGACGACAACTTTATCGATCGTTTTGGCTGTCAAGGCCAAACTTTCCACTTCTTCCCGGTTTATTTTCTGCTGTAGGGCCTGTACCTCTTTTGCACTTGCCTGGGGCCAATAGATCATATAACGTGTATCATGAATTCCAAAAAAAGGCTCCAGTTGCATTTGAAAGCTTTGTTTTCCCAATTGAAGTCCTGAGAGTGTAAAATGTAAAGGCTTGGAGCTTATAGGTTTTACAAGTGCAGGAATACGGTTCGGCTCAGCGGCAAGAATTGGGAGATCACGTAAGGGGATTTGTTTGCCGGATGCAATGTGTCCCATTCGGCTGTCATCTGCCTGAAGTCCCCGGAGATCTTCCTGTCCCGTACGAGCTCCCAAAACAATAGGCCCATATAAAATACTATAATAGTTACTTTTATCTGGTAACTGTTCTGTATGTACCACCATAGGCAATTCCAGTCTGACAATATCACCTTTTCGCCAGGTTCGCTTGATCTGGATATGATCATCCGTCAAAAGGAAATTGTTGTCACGTTTTCCGTTAATCAGCACCTGCGGAGCTGCGGTCAACCAATTGGGCTTACGAATAAACAAGCTAAAGGAAGCCGGCTTTTTGGGGTTGATTCGAATGCTTGTATTGGCTTTCATCGGAAAGTCCGTTTCTTGAATAACCTCGATACCCTTTTCTTTCCAATTTAGCTGTGAAGGAATGTAGAGATTGACATATAAGTCATTGTCACGATGCGCATAGATCATTTCGCCATATTTGGCGTGATTTTCCATACCCGATCCAACACAGCACCACATACTTGTTTGCGTTTGTGAATAAACGCGATAATGTCCTGGACGGATTTGCGTGAAATAGACTAATCCACCACGTTCGGGATGTTGTGTTGATAAGATGTGGTTGTAAAGAGCTCGTTCATAAAAATCAAGGTATTTTCCCTGCGGATCAGTCTGATACAACATTTTTGTGAGGCGCAACATATTGTAGGTATTGCAGGTTTCGGGGCCCTCGATGCTATGTAGCATCTTTGAAAAATCATCTGTCGGATTAAAATGCTCACTCACGCTATTTCCTCCAATGGAAATAGAGCGTTGTTCAACAACATTATCCCAGAAGTACCGAACAGCCTCAGCCCATCTTTCGTTATGAGAAATATCAGCTATTCTTTTAAAACCAAGAACCTTTGGAATCTGTGTATTCGCATGTAGTCCTGTTAACTGATCTTTATGCTGTAATAAAGGCTCAAGTATGGATTGATGGCTGAATTTGCGGGCAAGTTCGAGATAAGCTTGATTTTGGGTAATTGCGGCGACATCGGCAAAAGTCTCATTTAATCCACCGTGCTCACTTCGTAACATATCCTGTATCTGTGCTTCAGAAAGCTGACTAACTAAAGCAAGTGCCCAATCGGTCATTTTGATAAGCATGTCTTTGGCAGATTCATTGCCAGTCAGCAAATAAGCATCTCGCAGGCCAGCATAGGTTTTATGTATATTGTATAGCGGTACCCATTTTCCATTCAGGTTGAAGCTTCCGGCATTGATATTACCCTGTTGAACTTCTGTCCAAGTAAGTTTACCGCCCGGTACACCACCGATGTATCCATTTCTATTCGCTTCCTGGCAGCGCTTCAAGTTTACAAGCATATAATCTAGACGTTCCTTGATACGAAGGTCTCCTGTCGAAGCGTACATATGAGCAAGGGCAGACAGATAGTGCCCTCCGATATGTCCATCTAATCCCGTATTTTCCCAATTGGTATAGGATTCTTTTTTGATCGGTAAATTTGCTTCACGTAAAAATGGAGCCAGCAATCGGTCGGGATCCATTTCCAATAAATAATGAAGATCTAGATCTTCAGCATGTTTGAAGATTCCCGGTAATAGCCTTACTTCGCGTAAATCGAAATAAGTTAATTGAGGAGTCGTTTGAGCAAATAATGCCACACTAAATAAACTAGCAAGAGTAACGTGCAAAAATTTGTTTTTTAAGATCATACGAGCTGAAATTATGATTGTTTTTAACAAGGTCTGATTAGCTTCTTTGGTTTACCAGTATTTTTTTAAAAATGCTAGTAAACCAAAGATATTAAATGTGTTAATTATTTTAAGTGTTTTTTTTACATTTATATTAGTCTCTCGAAATTAGACTTACATTATTTCTATCAGACTGATCATGATGGTTTGTGAAATCAATACCTGCCAAAGCGATATTATTCCTCCTGTATAGGACAGCGCTGAAAAAAAGAAGTTGAACGGTTTATTTTTTTTATACTTGTATATGAATAAAGTTAAAAGCATTGTTATTTTTTGTGCATCTAGTTTAGGCAATTCGTCTGTTTATGAAGAGCAGGCTGCTCATGTTGGTCAGGTGCTGGCAGCGTCTGGTATTCGTTTGGTTTATGGCGGAGGACGGGTTGGCTTAATGGGGGCTGTTGCCAATGGAGCTCTTGCGCATGGCGGAGAAGTAATTGGTGTGATTCCCGATTTTTTAAATTCAAGAGAAAGAGAGCATACTGGCGTAACTAAATTGATTACCGTCGATACTATGCATGATCGTAAAAGAATCATGAGTGACTTTGCCGAGGGGGTAATCGCCTTGCCTGGCGGTTTTGGCACTTTAGAAGAACTTTTTGAAATGATTACATGGGCGCAGTTGGGGTTACACAAAAAACCTGTAGGCCTGTTAAATATTAATGGGTTTTATAATCATCTGATCCAATTTATTGATCATATGGTCGAAGAGGGGCTTTTGAAACAAGAAAATCGAGCAATGTTATTGGTCGCTGATACGATTGAGGAGCTGATTGGTAAGATGCAGCAGTATGAAGCGCCACAGGTTCCAAAATGGATTGAGAAAAATGAGATTTAAGAGATAGATTGTTATCTTTCATAGCATGCCCGAATCAATACGATTCGGGCATGTTCTATTTAGTACCCTAATATATTTTAAAACTAATTTGAAAAAGCAGCTTCAAACACTTTTGTTGATCTCCTAGAAAGTAAGCTGTTTATGCTCTCGACCATCAAACCGGGGCTTCCCTTATTTTAGTAATCATTTGAACAAGTGCTACGCAGCTGAATCCAATTTTAGACAAGTACAATGAGCTTTATTTATTTCGTTAGGGGAGCTTTAAAGTTGGATATTCATCGAAGCGGATGAAAATAAATATCATTTTTTTTCAATAGTCAAGATTTGAACAACATTTTCACGAATATGGACAACAATCAATTGATTTAGGGGAGGTACCTTTGTTATGGCTAGTTGCTAGAGTCGTTTGGTCAGCATAAATACCGCGCTGGCCGTCGATTCGGGGAATCCCCTATATTTAAACCGGCTTGGGGGTTCCTTTAATTTAATGGTGTACAGGAGATATTCTTCTCCTTACACAAAAGGCCCGATCGTACGATCGGGCCTCTTTTATATAGTGCAGACTTTTATATCGTGTAGTAACGTATTTTACAACTGATTTGCTCGGGCTGTTATTTCGGCAATATCGAGCACTTCAATTTCGGCTTCCTTTTCTTTAATCTTTACACCATCTTTTAACATCGTCATGCAGAAAGGACAAGCTGCAGCAACAACTTGAGGCTTGGCATCGATGACTTCTTCGATGCGTTCGATATTGATGTCTTTTACACCGGGCTCTGGTTCTTTGAACATTTGTCCACCACCAGCTCCACAGCATAGACCGTTACTTTTGCAGCGTTTCAGTTCAATCAATTGGGCATCTAAGCTCTCCAATACTTTTCTTGGCGCCTCATACACTTCATTTGCCCGACCAAGATAACAGGGATCATGATAGGTGATTTTTTTCCCTTTAAACACATTGTTATCAGCTGGTTTTAATTTTCCTTCATCAATCAGGTTTTGAATCAGCTGTGTGTGATGAATGACTTCATAGTGGCCTCCGAGTGATGGATATTCATTTTTTAGTGTATTGAAACAATGTGGACAAGCAGTGACTATTTTCTTGATTTCATAACCATTAAGTACTTCGATGTTCATCATCGCCTGCATTTGAAATAAAAATTCATTACCACTTCTTTTAGCGGGATCACCGGTACAACTTTCTTCTGTGCCTAAAATCGCATATTTCAAACCTACATGTTGCAATATTCTGCATATATCGCGCGTAATTTTCTGTGCACGTTCGTCAAAGCTCCCTGCACAGCCTACCCAAAATAGTATATCAGGAGTTTCTCCTTTAGCCAACAGTTCTGCGACTGTGGGAACGTTTAATTCATTTTCCATCATAAAACTATTGTTGCTGAGTCCAGTTGGCGCGATCCATTTGAGCATATTTCCATGGGGCACCATTGTTCTCAATATTTCCAAACATATTGTTAATGCTCGCAGGAGCTTGTGATTCTTCCATGACAGCAAAGCGGCGAAGTTCGATAATAATATCAAGTGGATTAATATTGACCGGACATTGTTCGACGCACGCATTACAGCTTGTACAGGCCCATAACTCTTCGCGACTGATATAAGTGTCAATTAGCGATTTTCCGTCGTCCTGAAAGCTGCCATTCGTTTTGATATTAGTTCCGACTTCAGTCAGCCGATCTCGTGTATCCATCATTATTTTACGTGGGGATAGCAGCTTTCCTGTCATATTTGCGGGGCAGGACGATGTACATCGCCCACATTCAGTACAGGTATAGGCATCCAATAAGCTTTTCCATGTTAAATCCTGAACATCTTTGGCTCCAAAACGTGCATTTGCGTCTGCTGGAGGAGGTGTGAAGCTTGGATCAAGCATGGCCTTAACCTCATTGGTCACAGCTGGCATATTGGACAATTTGCCTTTTGCATTCAAATTGGAAAAATAGGTGTTCGGAAAAGCCAAAATAATATGAAGATGCTTAGAATAAGGGAGGTAATTCAAGAAAGCAAGTACGCCGAGGATATGAAACCACCAACAAAATCGCTCTATTAAAAACAAGGTTTCTGTTGAAGTCGGAAGATAGGGAAGAAGATAATGGCTTACCGGAAAGGAACCGACTGACTTAAAATGCGCAAAACCATAAAGCTGTAATTTAAGATCAGACGCGTTCATCAAGAGGAAGGCCGACATGAGAAGAATCTCTGTGATTAAAATAATATTTGCATCCGTCTTAGGCCAATGTTTCAGTTCTACACTATTTAAACGAGCTACTTTGGCAATATTTCTTCGGACTAAGAAGATGATACATGATACGAGTACGCCAAGAGCGAGCCATTCAAATGCACCGATCAGAAAATTGTAAAAACTTCCTAAAAATGAAAAGATACGATGTGTACCAAAAAGCCCATCGATGACAATTTCCAACATTTCAATGTTGATGATGACAAATCCGAGGTACACAAATAAATGCAGGACTGCCGGGAAAATTCGCTTGAACATTTTCTTTTGCCCAAAAGCGACAAGGAGCATCATTTTCCAGCGTTCTGCGGATCTATCCGAACGATCTGCCGGTCTGCCGAGCTTGATATTACGATAAATCTGTTGTGCATTTTTGCTAAAAAGAAACAATGCTACAGCGAAACAAACCGCAAATATTAGTTGACCTATCATATGCTTGGATCTTGGTTATAAACAAATATACTATAATATTTTGTTATGCTAACATAGTAAAAATAAATCAAAAACTAAGCCATAGGCGTTAAATTATTGGAAATTTTATTGGGCTTTACTACCCAGAATGAAAACGTCCAAGAAAAGATTATTCTTTCCTGGACGTTTGCTTTATCAAAATGCAGCGGGATTAGAGCTGAACATCAGAAAATGTCTGCTCTAAGATCTTGCGCATCGTTTTTTGGATACGTTCTTTTCCTGCTTCGGTATTTACATCAATGCCACAAAAGGTAGTTCCTGTAGATTTTGCCTGTAGACTTAAATAGTAGATGGAGCTAACCAAGATGGCTAAAGTTGCTCGAAGATCGTTTTCGGAGTTTTCGAATTTCGAATCGACGTGTTTAAACAATTCTTCGCCTAACATTTCGCGTCTGTCAGCGATATTTTTAAGCGCCTTTGTCTTTTCGCCCAGGCCCCAGTGAATGACTTTTTGCTTCGTTTTATCTTTCAAAAAGGTGTTGAATTGAGATTTGAGCAATTCTTCTATCAAAGGGATGCTGATCGAACTCGGGTTTGTGACCATTTGCTCTAATACGCCTTTGTCTCCGATTTGCCAAAAATCTTTTTGTGTGAGGTATGCTTCCACCAGTTGGTCGAGACCGCCAAAATAATTCCATATCAGTGCTTTGTTCAGCCCGCATTCCAAAGCAATATTAGGTCCGTTCAATGCTTGGTATCCCTTTTTCTGAATTACCTTTCCGACAGCGGCAATCATTCGTGCCTTGGTGCGTTCCTTGTCGCGGATAGGACCGGAAGTTACCTTTCTTTCTTTTTTAGGAATATCCTCAATTACTTTCTTTTTCATGTGAATAAAATCATTTTAACGACGAAGCTTTCCTGAGCACCTCAATTCGCCAATTAATGAACAAATTTGGGACCATGAAGTTTTCATTAGGGTAGATATGTTTGTTTTTCCCAACCAATATCTAAAAATTAGCTGGTAAATGCAAGAAAATCAAGTCGCAGATTTTTATTTGCGCTATAATTTGACTCATCCGATAAGCTTTTTAGTTTGCCTTATACTTTTCATTATAGGTAGGGTAATTAATTGAGAGAATCAATGGTGCATCCTGAATGGAATTCTGACTTAGTACTAAAATGGAGCACAATAAAAAAGGGATTATCCATACGGATAATCCCTTTTTTATAAACGTTAAATTTCAGCTTATTTTCTTGCTGGAGCAGCAGGAGCAGCTGTAGCTGAAATACCTAATTTCGTTTTAACAGCAGCAGTCAAATCTTCTCCGCCTTGGAAATAAGGAATATTTGTGCTTGAAATATCAAATACATATGCCATACCTTTTTCTTTGGAAACAGCATTTACTGCTTCACCAACTTTTTTATGGATAGGCGCAATTAATTCTTCTTCTTTTTTACCTAATTCATCTTGTGCTGCTTGTTGAGCAGTTTGGATACGAGATTGGATATCCTGTAATTCTTGACCTATTTTGTTGATTTCTGGATCAACAGTTTCTTTATTCGCTTCACTTCTGTTACGCAATTTATCGTTTGCATCTTTTTGTTTTGTTTGATAAATGGTAACCATATCTTGAATTTCTTTGGTCTTACCATCGCTCAATGTTTTCAATTGCCCTTCAGCTGCTTTAAATTCAGAAGTAGACTGAATTATTTCAGCAAAATTGATATGACCAATCTTTTGTTGAGCATTTGCGAATTGAGTTGAGAAAAATACTGCCACTAAAGCAACCGCACCCTTTAATAAATTTTTCATGCTTTTCATTTTAATCTAATGAGCCATCTTTATGGCAATCTTTTAGTTTTC